>JAVBNL010000053.1:0-13179 GCA_031551515.1 Desulfovibrionaceae bacterium | reverse complement strand
CCACCCCCCGCCGTCCCGCCCCAACACGCGCCGGACTCGCCCGCGCGGCGCCCGGCGCTCGCGCGATCGCATCACGTTCCCTTTTTATTATGCAACGGGCGTGCCACATCATATTTTTGTTCATAGTTTTTATAATAATCTGAAATAGCAGATTAAAATTTACATACAAGAAACAGGAAGCCCTATCTCCTGGTATTGCCGTGCGATTTCGCACGAGCGAAATCGCACATATGTTTGTTTTCGCACGACACGTACAACGAACAACCCCCGGAGGGGGGATCCAGGGGTTGTTCGGGGGGGTGAACCGTTAGGGGGGAGGTTCACAAACGTGTCGGTCTATAGGGGGGGGGAGACCGGCGATGGGGGGATCGCATCACGTTGCTTTTATGATTGCAACCCGTGTGCCAATGGGGCCGGGTATGCGTTCTGTTGCGACAACAGCATATAATATCAGGGTAAATTTTGCAGGATGCCTCTGCCACGGAGATAAGGGAATGGAATTTTTGAGCGATTTCGCACGTGCGAAATCGCTCATGTGGGGAGTATCGCACAGCCGACGGGTGCGCCTATTCGTCTTTATCCCGCACCCGGCGGTGCAGGGCAAAGCGCGACAGGCCGAGGTACGCGGCGGTTTTGCTTTTATTGCCGTCAAAGCGGGCAAGGGCGCGTTCAACGATGGCGCTGGTCAATTCTTCCAGCGCAAAGGGGCCGTCGGGCAGCAACAGGCGGCCGTTCTGGCCGAAGGCCATCCAGGCAGCGGGATCGGCTGAGGCGGAAGGCGCTTGCCCGGGGCTTTCCAGAGCGGCCGTTTCTTCTTCGCCTGCGGCGAAATGCAGGTGGGCGGGCAGCAGTTCTTCGCCGTCATGCATCAAAATGGCGCGTTCCAGCGTGTTTTCCAACTCGCGCACGTTACCGGGCCAGGGGTAGGCCAAAAGCCGTTCCAGAGCCGTCGCGCCGATCGCGCGGAAGCGTTTTTTCTTGCGTTCCGTCTCACGGCGAAGAATGAGGTCGCACAAGGCGATGATATCTTCAGGCCGTTCGCGCAGGGGGGTGATGTGCAAATGCCCCACCCGCAGGCGGTGATACAGGTCGCGGCGGAATTGGCCCTTTTTGACCATTTCCGCCAGGTCGCGGTTGGCGGCGCAGATGATGCGGGCGGAAAACGTGCGCTTTTTGACCCCGCCGAGGCGGTAGAAGGCGCGCTCTTCCAGCGCCCGCAGCAGCTTGGGCTGCAAGGATAGGGGCATCTCAGCCACCTCGTCCAGAAAGAGGGTGCCGGTTTCCGCCGCTTCCAGCTTGCCCGGCGCGCCGCCCGACCGGCTGCCGGTGAACGCGCCCGGTTCATGCCCGAACAGCTCGCTCTCAAACAACTCGCCGGGTATGGCCGCGCAGTTGATGGCCACAAAGGGTTCGCTTGAAACCCCTTCGCCGTGGTGCACCAGGCGGGCCATCACTTCTTTGCCGGTGCCGGTTTCACCTTCGATAAGCACGGGCACGGAAGGGTTGGCGTGCATGATGAGCGCTTCGCGCACCAGCGTCTGCATGGAAGGCGAACGGGCGACGATCTCGCCCACGCCCGCCACTTCGCGCAGGCGGTGTTTGACCTCTTCCAGGTCGCGGGCCATGTCGCGGGTGGCTTCCGCGACCTTTTCATCCATGCGGGTCTTCAATTCCCGGTTTTCAAGGCGCAGGGCCTGGTGTTCCGCGCAACGGTCCACCACCACGGAAAGCTCGCGGGCGTTGATGGGCTTGTTCAGGTAGTCGTAAGCGCCCTTGCGCAGCGCTTCCACGGCCGTCTGCATGTCGCCGTGCCCTGTTATCAGCACCACGTCGCTTTCGCGCGCGATGTCGTTTTCTTTCAGCCGGGTGAGCAGAGTCAGGCCGTCCAGCCCCGGCATGCGAATATCAGTGATAATAAGGGGATAGAAAACGGAGGCCGCTTCCTGCAAGGCCATGATGGGGTCGGAAAAAGGGCGCGGCTCGTGCCCCAGGTCGCTTAAAACCAGGCACAGGCTTTTCAGGCTTTGGTCGTTGTCGTCTACCACCAGTATGCGCATATCTTCTCCAAAACCGCTATTGCGCTGACAATAGCAGCAATCGCGCTAGTCTTCCATCTGCAAATACGCGCCCATGATTACCTTCAAGCCCACGCCGGGAAAATTGACGCGGTACTTGTCCGGCGGCAGGTGCTGCACGATCTTGCCCCGCCCGAAAATCTTGTGCGTGCAGTAACCGCTTTTGCCCGGCTCCAACGGCGAGATTACGGGAGCGGGAGCAACGGGGGGCTCAGCCCCCCCGGCCCCCCGCAAGGGGGCTGAGCCCCCTTGACCCGCATTATGGGGGGAGGGTGTAAATTTTTCATGCCCCCGGTGTCCCGCGCCGTTCCAGGTGCCTGAGTTCCCAGGCCCCCCGCCCGCGCCTATACGGGTTCCAAGGGGCTGAGCCCCTTGGCTGGGGGTTCGGGGGACAGCGTCCCCCGGCAGGCTCCCATATCCACGGCGGGCCAGATGGCCTCCGAAGCCTTCCTGCCATTCTTCGTAGAGGGTGGGAGATATGGCGCGCACAAAGGGGCTGGGCACGGCCGGGCTGGTGCCGCCTTCGCCCCTGGCGTACAGGGCGGCGGGCACGCACAGGCCCAAATATTCCTTGGCCCTGGTGGCGGCCACATACATCAGGCGGCGTTCTTCTTCGAAATCTTCGTTGCGGGTCATGGCGTGGCGTGAGGGAAAGCGCTCTTCCACCAGGTCCAGAATAAGCACGGCCGACCACTCCAGCCCCTTGGCGGAGTGGATGGTGGAAAGGGTGACGTATTCGCGCGCCTCTTCCACGGCCAGGGGATCTTCCAGCGACAGGTCGGCGATGAACAGGTCCAGTTCGTCATACACGGCCGCGACCTGGACGAGTTGCTCCAGCCCCTGCATGCGGCGGGGGTAGTCGTCGGGATAGAGCTCTTGCAGGCGCGGGGTGTAGTGGATGATGACGTCTTCAAGCAGGGCCGCCGGGGCGGGCCGCCGCAGCCGGGCGGCGTCGAGAAAAGCGAGATCCGCCGAGAGCGTGGGGAACTTGGCCCGGGCTTTGTCCAGGGTTTTGGCGTCGCCTGTCTGCACGGCGCGGTAGAGTTTCAGGCAGGTTTTGGCGCCGATGCCGCGCGTGAGCGCCGCCATGCGCTGAAAGGCCGTGAAATCCAGCGGGTTGCAGATCAGGCGGACGAAACTCATGGCGTCTTTGACGTGGGCCGCTTCCGCATAGCGGATACCGCCGTATTTGGCGAACCGGATGCCCAGTTTGTTCAACTGCACTTCCAGATGATAGCTTTGGTATCCGGCGCGGAACAGCACGGCTATTTCCGCCGGGGCGTAGCGGCCGGTCAGCTCCACCACGCGGCGGGCCACAATGCCCGCCTGGGTCAGGTCGGAAAGGGGGCGTATGACCTGGGGCAGATCTCCGCCTTCTTTGCGGGTGAACAGGTGCTTTTTATAGCCTTCGGGCGCGCTCTCCAGAATGGCGTTGGTCAGGTCCAGCACCGGCTGGGTGGAGCGGTAGTTTTCTTCCAGACGGATGACGCGGCAACCGGGAAACATGTCGGGAAAGCGCAAAATATTGCGCACGTCCGCCCCGCGAAAAGCGTAGATGGATTGCGCGTCGTCGCCGACTATCATGATGTTGCCGGAACCGCCGGGCAAAGCGGGGGACTCTGTCCCCCGGACCCCCTGCCAGGGGATTGATTCGGACCGTCCTGGTCCTCGCCCTTCGGGCGGGGTCGCTTCCGTTCCCCCGTCCAATTCCGCTGTCCTGCGGAATTGTGAATTCCCTGGACCCCCATTAATGGGGGTTCCAAGGGGCTCAGCCCCTTGGCGGGGTGCAGGGGCAGCGCCCCTGCTTTCGTCTGGCGGTTCGGCAAAAGCCCCTCTGTCCGCCCCGGCCAGCAGGGCGCCGATGCGGGCCTGCACCGGGTTGGTATCCTGATACTCGTCGATCATGATGTAACGGTAGCGCTTCCAGCAATAGGCCAGGGCGTCCTGCCGGGTGCGCAGCACGTTTTCCAGTTCGAACAAAAGGTCGTCGTAATCGAGCAGAGCTTTTTCGCGCTTGAACGCGGCATAGGCGTCCGCCATGCGCTGCAAGGAGCCGGCATGGGGCAGCAGGTGCTGCGCTTCGCGCGCCAGCAGGGTTTCCAGCGGGGTTTCGCGGTTGCGGCTTTTGCTGATGAAACCGTGCACGGTCTGGATTTTGGGGAATGAATGGTCCCCTTTGCCCAGCGCCAGCTCTTCTTTGCAATGCTGCAGCGCGGCGGTCATGTCTGAGGCGTCCATGACCGTGGCTTCGCGGGTGAACCCTTCGGGCCGGAACAGGCGCAGTATGGAATAGGCAAAGGCGTGGAAGGTGCCGCCCTGCACGGCCGCCAGGCTGCCGTGGGCGTCGGCGATGCCGCCGCTTCTGCCCAGCAGGTGCTGGGCGCGTTCGATCATTTCTCTCGCGGCTTTGCGGGTGAAGGTCAGCAGCAGGATGGAGGCGGGGCTGACGCCGCTTTCCACGAGGCGGGCCAGGCGATAGACGATGGTGCGCGTCTTGCCGCTGCCCGCGCCGGCAATGACCAGCACGGGGCCTTCAAGGGTGGTGGTCGCTTCCAGCTGGGCCTGGTTCAGTTCGTTTGCATAATCGATCATGGTCTCGTTACCGCGCGTTTTCCGTCCAGTGTTTGCCCTGCCGGTACAGATCGAGCATGCGCCGGGCTCTTGCGGGGTCTTTGCCCAGGGCGGAGGCCACGACAGGATACTCTTGCGTGCTGCCGGGCTGGTAGGCCGTGCCCCGGCCCAGGTGGTCCACGATGAGCAGGGTGTAGGGCCGATTGTCGATGGTGGGGGTAAACCGGAAGGTGTTGTTGTACGCCGTCTGCGGGCAGTGGAAGATACGGCCGTCAAAAGGCCCGCCCATGCCTGTCAGCGTGACGAGGTATTGCGGCAGGGGCGAATCGGGCCGCGGCGTCAGGCGCACCGCGTGCGCCGCGATGGGCAGGCCGCTGCGGCTGACGTAACTGACCTGATAGGGCGGCTCGAAAATATCCAGTGCGGCTGTGGCCGGATCCACGGGGACCGGGCTTTCCCGCAGAAAGAAGGCCCCCGCCGTAACCAGCAGGGCAAGCAGCAGGGCAACGGGCAAAAGCCGCTTGAGAGGAAACTTCGCGGCGGCCTGTATGCCCGGAGCGGCCGGTTCGTCCGTTGTGGCCGGCCCGGCGTTCACCGGGGGCGGCGTTTGCCCGGGGGCCTGCTCGTCGAAAAGATGGGCGTAGCGGCGAACTCCTTCCAGAACGCAGGTGGCGGCGGCTTCCGACTCCAGGCTGTACACGTCCAGCCAGTGGCGGTCGGCCAGGTGATATTCCAGCGCCGTGCCGGGCAGCACGTTTTCAATGCGCACGGGCAGCACGACCCGTTTGTTGTTGGAAGCGAGAGTCAACTCGCGGGAAATTTCTTCAGAGCTGTTGGAGGCTTCGGAAAAGACCAGCAGCATGAGCGGGATTTCACGGATGGCGCGGCTGATGGCCTCGGGCCAGGCCAGGCCGGCGGCGATGTCGCGGGGGGCGTACCAGCAGCGGTACCCGGCTTTTTCCAGCCTGTGCACCAAGGCGTCGACAAAGAGTTTGTCCCGCGTGGAATAACTTACAAAGATATCATGCGCCATATGCAGCCCTTTAGAGCCTTTTTCACTTTGAGATGCTTGCTTGACGGCTGGCAAAGCCAGCCTGCAAGCATCTCGTGGCAAGGATTTGCGGACAAATCCTTGCAGAGCAGGTACGCTTTCAAAGCGAATCTGCTCTAACGGATATTCACGCGGGCTCTATGATTTCATAAGCCGCGGCGAACTGGTCCGCGCCGACGATGCCGTAATCGCCCGCGCCGTATTGCAACAGCCAGTCGCCGCCTTCTCCCCGCAGCACGGCCCCGTTTTTCAGGGTGACGCAAAAGGGGAAAGCCATGCGCAAGGCCGCCGATTCCAGAGGGTGTGCCTGATAGAGCCCGTCTTGTCCAGGCCGGAGCGGGGGCACGGGCGCATAGGCCCGGCAAAAGCGTTCCGGCCGCACGGGCCAGGTGCAGCCGCGTCCGTCGCTGACCAGGGCGTCGTTCGCCTCGTAAGGCACGGTGCCCTCGCGGGTGGCGGCCAGGCCTTGTTCCCGGGCGAAACGTACATTGACGCGAACCGGTTTTTTGCGGGCGCGCACGGCGCCGGGCTGCGCGGCGACGCGCATGTCGGTGCAGTCGCGGGGCAAGCCCGCGCCGTCTTCGGCATAGAGAACGGGAAAAAGCGCCGCGGTGATGATGTACATGTCACGGGGATCGTCTTCGGGCCAGACCAGCCAGTCCCCTTTTTCGCCCTTGATGTAGTTGTCCGCATCCCAGCGGGTGAACAGCTTCATGCCCCGCTCCAGCGGCGCGGCGCGCACGGCGGACCCTTCGCGGCGCAGGCAGGGGCGGGCGATATCGGCAAGCGGCAGGCGCACGCCGGCGAGCGTGTCAAGAACCGTGGGCGCGTAGGGCACGTCCAGCAGCAACGGCTCGTTCAAGGGGGTGTAGGCCGCATCGAA
This sequence comes from Desulfovibrionaceae bacterium, assembly GCA_031551515.1. Taxonomy (GTDB): domain Bacteria; phylum Desulfobacterota; class Desulfovibrionia; order Desulfovibrionales; family Desulfovibrionaceae; genus FLUQ01. The sequence continues at coordinate 6,599 of JAVBNL010000053.1, read as the reverse complement.
CGCGGCGCGGGCAATGGGGTAGACCTCGCCCTGCAGGCCGATCATCAGGTGCGTGTCCGGGCCGCAAGCCAGGGTGATGTCGCCTTCAAGCATGCGTATGTGCAGGGTGGAAGCGCGGGGAAGGGCTTCCGCCGGCACATAGGCGAGGCGCAAGGGCCGTTTGACATAGCGGCGCGAGCGGGCGGCGGCGTCATCGGGGGGCAGGGCGCTCTCGGCTCCGTCGACAAAGGCATACGCGGCTTTGTACTCGGCGAGGCGGCGATGAAAATACCCGGCGGCGGACATGCCCGGCATGCGTTCGGCGAAATTGCGGGCGCTGATCCAGCCCCCGGCTTTTTCCGCGTGGCCGCCCCCGGAACCCAGGCCGCCGGCGGCCAGCCAGACCGCTATGTCCGAAGCCTTATATTCCCGCGTAAGCGAACGCACGGAATACTTCATGCCCTCCGGGCTTTCGGTGTACGCAACGACCGTATCCACGGCATCCACCTGCAGCGCGAGGTCGCTGATGACGCCCAGAATGTTGGGATCGCAGGGCCGTGCGCCGGCCAGGGCGAAATGTTCGGCAGGGTCGAAATGCAGCTGCGCCAGGGCTGAAGAGGCCACAGACAAATCTTCCAGCGACAGATTGGAGTTTTTGAGCGTTTTCACTATGCGTTCGTTGACCCCGGCCACATCGCGCAGGTCGCGGTCCAGGGGGTGCCTGACCTCGGCAAAGCCGCCCGTATCCATGAACAGGCCATAGTGCAGGGCTGTGGCCAGGGCGGAACGTTGTTCCGGCTCCAGGTCTTCAAGGTGAAAACCCGCGTCGCGCATAAGGGTCCAGACCAAGGTGGCGCAACTGCCGAGATAAGGGCGTATGTCGTGCATGGGCGGCGGCGGGCATTCCTGGATATGATGGTCGATGACCGCGACCTCTTTGCCGCGCATGGGTGAAACGTTGCCCGCGCCGTGCTGGCAGTCTACGGTGAGAAGCAGGCCCGGCCACTCCGTGTTTTCAGGGCAGTGGCGCAGGGGGATTGAGCAGAGCTCGAGCATTTTCAGCAGATTGGGCTTGGCGACGGGGTTTTTCCCGCCGTAAAAAAGCACGGCCTCAGCGCCCTTCGCCGCGAAGTAGGAATACAAACCGAACCCGGCGGCAATGGCGTCGGCGTCGGGGTTGTCGTGGCATTGGATGGCGATGCGCGTGCAGCGCAGCAGGTCGGGAAGGTTCATCGGAGCGCCCTCAGCGGACGCCCATCTGGCCCAGGTCGGCGAAATATTCGGCCAGAATGGCGTCCATGGCTATTTTTGTCGACTGCTGGATGGCGTTTTTTATGGCAAAGCTTTTGCCCCAGTACATCTTGCCCAACTGCGGCGTGCCTTCGGCGTAATATTCTTTGGACGACGCGCGGCCGTCGGGCGCTATGGTGCGCACCGCAAGCCTGATCTTGGCCCGGTTGTTGATGAAATCATACGAGGCCAGGTCGTATTCGCTGACCCAGACGGACTTCGCACCAGGGGTGAAGGGTTGCAAAGAGCGGAACACGCCCCGCACGTCGCCGGTCTGCATGGTGGCTTCCAGCATGGGCCCCATCTCTACCACCCAGGTGCTGAGTATACCGCCCATCCAGGTTTTGACCTCTTTGCGGTGCGACCAGGTGCGCTCGGTGAAGCAATAGCGAAAATCGCCGCCCACGGCGGCGAAAGAGACAGCGCCGCTGTTGTTGCGCAAATATTGCTGATAGTCATTCTGCGTCTTGACGTTGCAGGCGCAAAGACATGAAAGGCACAGAAAAATGAGGACCGTCAGGCGAATGCGCATGAAGCTCCCGCTTACAGTTGGAAGATGCGCGCCATGTCGTTGTCGGTGATGGGCAGGTCCAGGTCCAGACGCAACCCGCAATGGCGGTGGGCAACCCAAACGATATGCCCGCTCGCGCCTTCCAGCCAGGAGCTGATCTGGCCGGAAACGCCGCTTAGCCGCACGCGGGCGTGCACGTTGACGGCGCCGTCCGTAATGTTCGGCGGCAGGGCAAGCTGCGCGCCGCCCCGGCTGATATCGGTAAGCATGGCGGGGTAGCTCGCCGTGTCTTCGACGATCAGCGTGAGCAGGCAAGGGGCATCCAGCGGGATGCGGGTGCTGGTGCGGCGTTCCATCCGGTTCCTCCGGCAGTATTGCTGTATTATTTCAGAACCTATTGCCTCCTTTTGCCCCCTACGTCAATGCGGCGACGGCCGTTCAAATAGGCCGCATGCAATTGGAATCCCTTGGCGAAAGACCGGAAGGGGTGTATGGTGACGCCAGGCCTGTTGTAACCTTTTTGCATTCACCGGCGGCTCTTCGCTCGGCCGGAAATGGCAGTACGGATTCGCGCCGATGCGCGCAAAGGCAGGGTTTCGTCCATGCGGTGCACTTCCGCCGATGCCGGCTATGACGACAAGATTCGCACGGTGCTTTCAGAGCGGATAGGCGAGAAAATAACCGACTACGGGCGGTATAAATTCACGGCGCAGCAGGCCTGTGCGCTGAATATTTTTTTTGACCTGGCCCAGGAATATGAAGACCTGCGGCATCTGTATCATCTGCCGGTCGAAGTGCTGCGGCTTTTTTTCGGCATTGCCGCCGAGCTGTACGTTCGTTGCGACGACGGCAGTTTCAGCTTGCGCACGGCCAAAGCGGGTCCGGAAGCGGCTCTGCCCGGCGTTGAAGAGTTAAGCTGCGGCCCGGTGCAAGTGGGCCCCTGGTGGTTTTTTCCCGCCAGAGGCCGGGCAGGCGCGGTATCTTCGGCCTCGCAGCCCGTACAGCCTTCCGGCGACGTTCCTTCCGGCTTTTACGGCGAAGACGCGCCGGACGAGCGGCGGATTTTGGCCGTGCTCGCGCTGTGCCCGGCATCGCCGCTGACCAGGCACGACGGGCTGTATTACGAAAAATTCGCCAACCGCGTGGGCTTTTCTCTGCACAACAGGCTGCTGGCCGAGAAAAACCGCGAGCATATTCAGTTCGTGCGCAACCTGGTGCACGACATAGGCCACAACGTCATCGCGCCCAATCTGTATTTCAAGCTGCTGATCCGCCAGATGGCGGGCATGGTGGCGGCTCTCGGCGGCATCAGCACCGAACTGGGCAGAGGCGCGACCCCGGCGACCGTGCAATCCCTGGGGCATCTGCACGCCCGTATTGAAGAGCAGTATCAGGAAATAACCCGGCATTTTCAGCAGAGCAGTTTCTTTCTTGAAACCCTGTTGCGGCAAAGCCATTTTGAGCAGGGCCAGTATGTGTTGCAGCGCACCCTGCTCGATGTCGTGCGGCGGGTGGTGGTGCCGCAGCTTGAGCGGTACCGTGCCCGCTTTCAGGAAAAAGAGATCCGGGTTGAAGAAATCTATCCCGGCGCGGGAGGTCCCGTTGCGGTGGAAGGCGACATGGGCCTGCTCAGCCAGGTCATGGCCAATTTCTTTTCCAACGCCATCAAATATACCCGCGAAACGCCCGGCAAGCCGGGGCTGTTGATGCGTTGTTCCGTGACCGTGCTGCCCGGCTATTTCGGGAGGGAAGCCGACGGGGTGCGCATAGCGGTCTTGACCAGCGGCCCGCATATCGACGAGGACGAAGCGCGGTTTCTGTTCTCCGAAAATTTTCGGGCTTCGAATACCGACGGCGAATACGGCACCGGCCACGGGCTGCATTTCATCGAGCTGATCATGCAGCAGCACGGCGGCGACGTGGGCTATACGGCCTCGGAAGAAGGCAATGTGTTTTACCTCACGCTGCCGCGCAGCAACGAGGCCTTGTAGTGCGAATAAACGCATCAAGAACATGTGGAGGATATATGTCTCTTAGTAGCGATCAGATCAGAACCGCCGTGGAAAAACGCATGCCCGCCTTTTTGAAGGACCTGGAACAGTGGGTGGGCATCGATTCCAATACCGGCAACATGGAAGGCAGCCGCACCATCGCGGGCATTTTAAAAAAGCGCATTGAAGCCGCGGGCGGCACGTATGAAGAGCGCGTGTCCACCGAAAAGGGCGGTGTGCACGTCCTCGGCCGTTTCAAGGGCACGGGCAAAAAGAAAGCCGCGCTCATCGTGCATACCGACACGGTGTTCAACACCCAGGGCGGCAAATTTCCTTACCGCTATGATGAAAAAACCGGCCTGGCTTACGGCCCCGGCGTGGGCGACTGCAAAGCCTCGGCGCTGATGGCCCTGCATATTCCCGAAATTTTCGTGGAACTGGGCGACAAGCCCTATGCCGAGCTGATCGTCTATTTCGACTCGGAAGAAGAGGGCGGCGGCTCGACCATTGAGCGGGCCATCTCCGTGGAACTGGCCAAAGAGTCAGATTATGTGTTTCTGGCGGACACGGGCCGCCCTGGTTTCGGCGTGGTCAGCAAACGCAAGACCAACGGCAGCTATACCTTCACCATCGAGGGCGTGGACGGCCACGCGGGCAACGCGCCGCACGCGGCGGTGAACGCCCTGCTTGAGGCCTGCCATCTGGGCGTGCGTCTCGCCGCCCTGGGCAGCCCCATGCCCCAAGATCCCTGGAACTATACCACCGAAGCGCTGCAAAAGCGCGGCGTGCGCGACACCGGCCAGTTCATTCCCGACAACGTGCTGAACGTGGCGGTTTTGACCTGCCCCAACGACAAAAGCAACGTGGTGCCCAACGCGGCGAGCCTGCTCGTGAACCTGCGCTGCTATGAGCAGAGCGAGCACGAACGCATCGTGAAAGAAATGGAAAAACTGGCGGCCACGCCCGTGGTGCCGGGGGCCAAGATCAGCATGAAGGGCAGCCAGGGTTCCAAACCCATGGAATTGACCCCCGAAGCCCGCACAATGATCGACCTGTATAAAGCCATCGCCAAGCGCGAGTGCGGCATCGACGCGGTGGAGTGGACGGCCGGCGGCGTGACCATGGCCAACCAGACGGCCCAGATATGCCCTACCATCGACGCCGTGGGCGTTGACACAGACCCGATGGTGGAGCATTCCGAGCGGGAGTTCATGGAACCGAAGCTGTTTATTCCCCGCACCATCACGCTGTGCCACTTCATCAAGGAACTGCTGGGCTGATATTTTGATCGCCACCGAACGTATACGGCTTTTGTGGGGGCGGGCTTCGGCCCGCCTCAAACTGCCGGCGGGCGCCGCCATGAGCCTTTGCAAGCGCGCGTTCGCCCGCAAAAGAACGCAAGAAGGCGGCCCGGTTTGCGCGTTATCGCCGGGCATGAAGGCTGCCGCGGGCTGCTTTCTCGCGGCGGCGGTCATGTTTCTGGCGGGACTCATCAGCGTTTTGGGCATGAACGGGGCTCGGAACATGCTCGGCCGCATGACCGAAGAATCGCTGCCGCGCCTTGAAGCGGCCGTGCTTATCGAACATCAGGTTTACGCCACCATGGCCCACCTTTCGGTCTATTCGCTGACCGGCGATATGACGCGCTATTCGCTGGCCCGCGAGCTTTTGGCCAACATCAAGCTGATGACCGAGGCGGAGGGCGCATCCACCGCCAACGGGGCCGAGTTCCGGGAAAAAATTCTGCCCGTGTGGGAGCTGATCCGCAAGCTTGACCGGCTGATCGAAGAAGACCGGGCTCTGACGGAAAACCTGGCCCTGCACCGCAAAAACCTGCGTGAAGCGGTAAAGGAAGCAGGGGATGCGCGAAATCTCAGCGGCCCGGCGCAGCGCGTTTTGGCCGCCAGCGCGCAACGGGACCGGGAAGACCTGGAGGCGGCGGAAAAAGCTCTTGCCGCAGCCTCGCCGGAGGCCGTAAGCGCGCTTGCCGCGGCCAAAGAACTGCGGCAGAACCTGGATGCAAGCCTGGCGCTGGATAAAAGCCGCATTGCGATTCTTGACGCCCTGGCGGTGGAAGTGCGCGGCGTGGCGCAGCGCTCGGCGGCTGAAATGGGCGCCGCGGCGAAAAACGCGGAAACCGCTCTGCACGGAGCCATTTTGACTTTGATTGCAGCCGTCGGGTTGGGCGTGGCGCTGGCGGGCGGGGCGGCGGTCTTGCTTTTGCGCCGCGCCCGTGCGAAAGAAGGCGCCCTATGAACCAACACGGCCCTGAATCCAAAAATTTGCCTGACCTCAAAGGCCAGGCGGAACCCAAAAGCCAAGGGGAACCCAAAACCCTGAAGGCCATCCGCCGTTTCTGCCTTGATTGCCAGGGGGGGCTGTCGCTTTCCGTGCGCGAGTGCGCGGATAAAGAATGCGCTCTGTACCCCTGGCGCCTGCCGGATGCCGAGAACGTCCACCCGGAACACGGCCGCGCCGTGCGGGGCATGCGGCGGTATTGTTTCGCCTGCGCTGAAAGCCGCAGCGAAATACGGCGCTGCAACGCGGGTGAAAGCTGCCCTTTGTGGCCCTATCGTTTCGGGGTCTCGCCTGAAACATACCGCCGCGTGATGCGGCGCATCAGAAAGCCCAAGGAGCTGTGGCTTCCGGGCTTCAAACCTGAAAAATAAAAGAGTTCACCCCAAATACTAGGTAGTGTCGTCAATAGATTTGCATAATTGAGTCCGTTCATATAAGCTGCTTGTAATCGCGAGGAGCTTGGATGAAAGCAGTACATCGACGCCACGATATATCTGATAGGGTCTGGGAGTTGATAGAGCCTCGACTTC
>JAVBNL010000084.1:0-8532 GCA_031551515.1 Desulfovibrionaceae bacterium | reverse complement strand
GGAATAAGATCATCAAGACAGACAAATTCCATTTTCAATTGGCGTTGTTGCTTCTTTTTTATCATACTTTCACATAACATAAGAATAAAAAAAAGCAAAGTCCCTGCTCTTGCAAACAGGGACTTTGTCAGCAGTCTGAGGCCCCCGGAGGGGGCCTTTTTTCAACACTTGCCGCAATCAAGGCAACTGTTTTATTTCAATCACCTTTGCCGGGCGCGGCGACCTTCTTTTTGCCCGCCGCCTGATACCGCTTTTGCGCGTCAAGAATCGTTTTGCGCAGACGGATGGATTGCGGGGTCACCTCGACCATTTCGTCGTCGCGCACGAAATGGATGGCCCGCTCAAGGGTCATGGGCCGCACCGGGGTCAAAATGACGTTTTCGTCTTTGCCCGCGGCGCGCATGTTGGTCAGTTTCTTCTCTTTGATCGCGTTGACGTCGATGTCGTTGTCGCGGTTGTGTTCCCCGACGATCATGCCTTCGTACACCGGTTCGCCGGGCGTCACGAACAACACGCCGCGCGGCTCCAGGTTATACAGGGCATAGGGCACGGCGGAGCCGGAGCGGTCGGCCACGATGGAACCGGTAAAACGCACCGGAAAATCGCCGCGATAGGGCTCGTACCCGTCCAGGTACGCGTTCAGAATGCCCGTGCCCTTGGTGTCGGTCAGAAATTCGTCACGAAAGCCGATCAACCCGCGCGAAGGCACGGAAAACTCAATGCGCACCCGGCCGGCCCCGTTGTTGGTCAGGCCCAGCATGCGGCCTTTGCGAATGGCGAGCTTTTCGGTCACCACGCCCATGAAGGTCTCGTCGCAATCCACATACAGGTGCTCTATGGGTTCCAGAATATTCCCGGCCTCGTCGCGTTTAAAAATGACTTCCGGCCGGCCGACGCACAGTTCAAAGCCTTCGCGCCGCATCTGCTCGATCAGGATGGCCATTTGGAACTCGCCCCGGCCTTTGACGATGAAGCTGTCTTTGTCCTCCGCGTCGGCCACGCGAATGGCCACGTTGCGCAACTCTTCGCGGCGCAGACGTTCGCGGATTTTGCTGGACTGCACGAGCTTGCCTTCGCGCCCGGCCAGCGGCGAGGTATTGATGGCGAACTTCATGGATACCGTGGGTTCGTCCACCCGAATGCGCGGCAAGGTGCGCGGGGCTTCGCGGGTGCAGATGGTGTCGCCGATGGTCACGTCTTCCACCCCGGCCAGAATCACGATATCCCCGGCGGCGGCCTGTTCGGCCTCCACCAGCCTGGGGCCCTGGTAAACCTGAATTTTGGTCACCCGCAGCGGCTTGTTTGTGCCGTCTTCGGCAATGCAGACCAGCGAATCTTTGGCCCGTACGGAACCGTGCAGAATGCGGCCAACGGCCATTCTGCCCAGATAGTCGGAATAGTCGAGGTCAGCCGCCAGCATTTGAAAGGGTTCCGCCGGATCGTACTTGGGCGCGGGCACGGTTGCGAGAATGCAGTCAAAGAGCGCCGCGAGGTTGGTCGCGTTAAGCGCCTCTTCCACGCTTTTGCCCGCGATGCCCTGCCTGCCGACGGCGTAGAGCACGGGGAACTCAAGCTGTTCCTCGTTGGCCCCAAGGTCGATGAACAGATCATAGACCTCGTTCAACACTTCTTTGGGCCGGGCGTCTTTGCGGTCGATCTTGTTGACGGCCACGATGATCTTGTGCCCGGCTTCCATGGCTTTTTTCAGCACGAAGCGAGTCTGGGGCAAGGGGCCTTCGGCCGAATCGACCAGCAGCACCACGCCGCCGACCATGCTGAGCGCGCGTTCCACTTCGCCGCCGAAATCGGCGTGGCCGGGGGTGTCGATAATGTTGATCTTCACCCCGTTCCAGGTCACGGCGCAGTTCTTGGCGGAGATGGTTATGCCGCGTTCGCGCTCAAGATCCATGCGGTCCATGATCCGGTCGTCCACATGCTGGTCTTCGCGGAAGATGCCGCTTTGGCGGAACAGGGCGTCGACCAGCGTGGTTTTGCCGTGGTCGACGTGGGCGATGATGGCGATATTACGGATGGAATCATTGGAAATAAGGGACATACAGGACTCTTTTAGCAAAAATATCCGGAAAAACGTCCGGAGGGCGTGAGTACATCAGAAATATAGGGCGTGGCAACAAAAAAACAACTAGCTTTCCAGATCGCGCAGCAAAGCCGCCGCGCCACCGTCCGGAAGCTCACCGCCCCGCGCCCGTTCTGTGGAAGTTTGGTCCAAAAGCCACAGCGCGGCACCGGTCAGGTTCCGCACGACGCAGTGCGGCTGCCCCTCTCTTCTTTCTGCAATCGCCAGAAAGCTTTCCCCTTCCGGCAGCGGCGGCAGGCCCATTTTTTCGGCCGCGGCCGCGCCCTTGCCGGTCAGCACCAGCACCGTGGCCGCAAAATTCGCCGCCAGGCCGAAAGCGATATCTTCCGCCTTGTCGCCGACCATGGCGGAATGTTCCGGCCGCAGGTCGTGCTCGCCGCGCAGTTTTTCCCACATGCCCAGGCCCGGTTTGCGGCAGGCGCAGTCTTCTTCCGGCGCATGCGGGCAGAATGCGGAGCCTTCAAACGACATGCCCCGTTCCGCAAGCTGCCGCCGCAAAGCGGCGTCACAGGCATGATAGTCTTTTTCAGTGAAATACCCGCGCCCGATGCCCGACTGGTTGGTCACCAGAAACAGGCGCGTTCCGGCCCAGGCCAGCATGCCCAGCCCCTCGGCCGCGCCGGGCAGCAGTTCGACCCCGGCGGGATCGGAAAGGTAGTGTTTGTCAACGATGACCGTGCCGTCGCGGTCAAAAAACACGGAACGGATGTGCGCCATAAGCCCCTCGTTTCGGTATGGCGGGACTGTGCCATGCGCCGACCTCCATTGCAAGGTTTACAGCGGCGGCCTGGTGCTGTAACAGCGTGCCCATGCGCATGACCTTTCTCACCCGCACCCAGCACATGGGCGCAGCCGCCCTTCTGATCGGGGTCAGCGTCTTTTTGTCGCGCTTCATGGGTTTGATCCGCGACAAGGTCATTTCCTATTATTTCGGCGCGGGGCCCGAGGCGGATATTTATTTCGTCTCGTTCGTGGTGCCCGATTTCATCAACTACCTTTTGGCGGGCGGCTATTTTTCCATCACGCTCATCCCGCTTCTGGCCCGCCGTTTCGGCGAAAGCGAAGATTCGGGCTGGAACTTCTTTTCCGCCGTGTTCTGGTGGGTAGTCATCGCATCAAGCGCCTGTACGCTACTGGCCTGGTTTTTCGCGCCGGAACTGGCCCGCATCGCCGCTCCCGGCTTTACGGCAGAGATGACCGCGCGCCTGACCTTCTTTTTGCGCATCATTCTGCCCGCCCAAATCTTTTTTCTGCCCGGCGCGACGTTAACCGCCCTGCTTTACTGGCGGCGGCAATTCACCGCCCCGGCGCTGATGCCCCTTATTTACAACGGCTGCATTATTCTGGGGGGGCTTGCCATGCGCTATCTTGCCCCGGGAAAAGGCATGGAGGGTTTCTGCTGGGGCGTCGTGGCCGGGGCCGCTTTAGGCGCGTTCGTCTTGCCGCTCTTCACCGCGCGCGCGGGCGGGCTGCATATCACTGCGAGCATGCTCGACCCCTATCTCAAACGCTTCATCCTGCTGGCCCTGCCGCTGATGCTGGGGCAATCCATCGTGGCTCTTGACGAACAGTTCATCCGCATTTTCGGATCGCTGGCGGGAGAAGGCTCGGTCAGCCTGCTGGCCTACGCCCGGCGCATCATGCTGGTTCCCGTCGGCATCGTGGCCCAGGCCGCCGGGGTGGCCTCGTATCCCTTTTTGGCAAGCCTTGCCGCGGCCAAAGACATGGACCGTTTCGCCGCAACGGTGAATAACGCGGCCAAGAGCGCCCTCAGCCTGGTGGCCCCGCTGTGCGTCTGGATGGCGGCGGCCAGCCTGCCCCTGATGCGTCTGCTTTTTGAGCAAGGCCGCTTCACCGCTCCGGAAACGGAAGCATCCGCCGTGCTGGTGGTGGTCATGCTGGCGGCGGTGGCTTTCTGGACCGTGCACCAGCTTGTGGGCCGAGCCTTTTACGCTTTTGAAGACACCCTCACCCCGGCGGTCGTGGGCACGTTGACCACCGCCGCGTCGCTCCCCATCTACTGGGGGCTGACCAAAACCATGGGCGCATACGGCGTGGCCCTGGCCGGGGTCACGGCCGTCATCGCCTATACCCTGGCCCTGGCCGGGGTCTGGGTGCGCCGCCGCGGCCCGGACGCGTTGGCGGGCACCCCTTTGCACTTGAGTAAAGCCCTGCTTACGGCCGCCCTGCCCGGCTTTATCGCCTTTGCCGCCGCCCGGGGCATTCCTTCGTACACGCCCGGCCATCCTCTGGCCGGCGCTGCATTGGCCCTTGCGGGCAGCGGGCTCATTTTCGCCGCGCTCTACCTGCCCGCGGCCCGGCTGTTCTACCCGGCTTTGCTGGACCCCTTGCGCCCCATTCTGCAAAAGATCGCTTCCCGCCTGCGGCGTTGAAGCGTATGTACCGGGTCTATGGCAAGACCCGTGAAAGACCCGTTTGAGCTGGAAAACGCCCCCGTGGGGGCGTTATTGCTGCGGTATTCGCTGCCTTCCATCACCGGCATGGTGGTTTATTCGTTATATAATATCGTAGACAGCATTTTTATCGGCCATGGGGTCGGGGCTTTGGCCATTTCGGGCCTGGCCGTGACCTTTCCGCTGATGAACCTGATTTTCGCCTTTGGCTTGCTGATCGGCGTCGGCGGGGCGTCTATCTGTTCCATCCGCATGGGGCAAAAGAACATGGAGAGCGCGGCCCAGGTTCTGGGCAACGTGCTGGTGCTGAGCGTCGGCGTCGGCCTGGCGCTGTGCCTGGTCATGCTGTTCTTTCTCGACCCCGTGCTGACCGCGTTCGGCGCAAGCCCCGAGACATTGCCCTATGCCAGGGATTTCATGCAGATCATTCTGGCTTCGCTCCCCGCAACCTACGTCATGTCCAACCTCAACCAGCAGATGCGCTCGCAAGGCTATCCGCAAAAAGCCATGATCTCTCTGCTGGCCTCGGTGGGCGTCAACATCATTCTGGCGCCGCTCTTTATCTTCAAATTTCAGTGGGGCATCAGGGGCGCGGCTTTTGCCACGGTGCTTTCACAACTCGTGGCCTTGGTCTGGGTGCTGCACCACTTTTGCAGCAAAGACAGCCTGCTGCATTTTCAGCGCGGCATATACCGCGTCAAAATGTCCGTGGTGCAAAGCATCGTTTCCATAGGTATGGCCCCTTTTCTGCTGAACGCCTGCGCCTGCCTGGTCATCATGTTCATCAACACCGGCCTGCGGGAACACGGCGGCGATCTGGCCGTGGGCGCTTACGGCATCATCAACCGCACGCTCATTTTTCTGGCCATGATCGTGGTCGGGTTGACCCAGGGCATGCAGCCCATTCTCGGCTACAACTTCGGCGCGAAACGCATGGACAGGGTGCGCACGACCCTGCGTTACGGCCTCATGGCCGGCACGCTGATCACCACGTTCGGCTTTTTGGCGGCACAGCTTTTTCCCGCCTCTCTTGCGGCCATGTTTACCAAAGACGGCACGCTGACAGCCTTCGCCGTCGACGGGCTGCGTATCGTGGCGGCGGCCATGCCTCTGGTCGGCGCGCAGATCGTGCTGACCAGCTTCTTTCAATCGCTGGGCAAGGCGCGGCTTTCCATCTTTCTCTCTTTGTGCCGCCAAATGCTTTTTCTGATCCCCGGCCTGATTCTGCTGCCCCGCTTTTTCGGCGTGAACGGCGTGTGGACCAGCATACCCATAGCGGATTGCCTGGCCTTTCTCACCACCGCCGCGTTCTCGGCGTTTTATTTGAAGAAGATGTAAAGCGGCTCATGCCGCTTTTTCTACGAATTCTCGTGACTTTTATCGCCCATGCTTGGACCGCATCCGCTCCAGGAAGGCTTCGCTGTCGAACGAAACAGGTACGCCCGATTCTTCTCCGGCCATAAGCGCGCCTTGTAATACTTTCGCTTTATGCCCGGCAAACGGCGCGACGACCCGTTCGAAGATGCCCTGGGTTTCGGATATGGCCATGCCGTAATTGGTCACCGGCACCTTGGCGGCCGCGCACAGGCGGAGGCGGCGGCGCATTTCGCGGCCGTTCAGCATACAACCGCCGCAATGCAGCACCAGGTCGAAACGAGAGAGGTCATCGGGAAAATCCACACCGGAACGAACGGTGAATTGCAGATCAAACTTCGTGTATTCGCGCAGCCAGCGGGGCAGCTTCACCCGGCCGATATCGTCGCACTGGGGGTGGTGCGAACAGGCTTCGGCGATCAAGACGGAAGAGCCGGGCCGCAGTTTCGCGATGTGCCGCGTTCCTTCAACCAGCATGGCGAAATCGCCTTTGGCCCGGGCGAAGAGCAGAGAAAAGGTGGTCAACGGCACGGAAGGCGGCAGGATTTTGTTGACGATATGCACCACCTGCGAATCGGTAACTACCAGGGCGGGCGGCTCACGCAGCAGATCCAGCGCTTTTTCCAGCGCCGTATGTTGCACCACCAGGGCGGGGTTGTCCGCTTCCACCAGTTCGCGCAGGGTCTGCACCTGGGGCACGATGAGCCGCCCCTTGGGCGCGGAAGAATCAATGGGCGTCACGCAGACAACCGTGCCGCCGGGGGGAACCAGGTCCGTCACCAGAACGGGGTTCGGGTCTTCCGCCGGGGCCAGTTTGACCAACGCTTCGCGCAGAGGGGCGGGGTCGGATTCCCTATCCGCCGAAAGGGTCATATAGGGTATGCCCTGCTCACAGCAGCGGGCTATGTCTTTGGCCGGGGGGGCGCCGCGGTCCGCTTTGTTGAACAGCACGATACAGGGCGTATCCAGTTCCCGCAGGGCGGCGATCAGTTCGTCTTCCCACTCGCCCAGGCCCGCTTCGTCGGTAACGACCACCGCCATATCCGCGCGGGCCAGAATCTTGCGCCCCGCCTCGCGCCGCAGCGCCCCCAGTTCGGAAAGCTCATCCAGCCCGGCGGTATCGTACAAGGTCACCGGCCCGAGCGGCAGAAGCTCGAAACTGAGCGGCACGGGGTCCCCGGTGGTGCCTGCTTCCGGCGAGACTATGGCCGCCTTTTGTCCCGCGATCAGGTTCAGAACCGTCGATTTACCCGTATTGCAGCGGCCTAGCACGGCTATATGCAGCCGCGCGCCGCGATGTGTCGCGCTCATACTCACTTCTCCTGTATAATTCGCCAGGCGCTGCCGGGGCCGGAAGGAATGTCGAACCCCGCCCGCAGCAGCATGGCCCGCATGGCGGCCGCCCGTTCCTCGGGGCTGATGCTTTGCCGGTTTTTGCCGGGATAGATGGCATAGGCCTCGCGCACGTCTTCCGGGGTCAGCGAGGGCATCAGCACGTCGCCTACCTCCAGCGCTTTTACGCGCACGGCATCCCCGGCCAGGCCCAGGGCGCTGGTCACGGGGATATGCGCCGTGGGCATCAAGATGCGCGTTTCAGCCATGACGGCCAAAATTTCAGGTACCCCAAGGGCCGGGTAGTCTTTGAGCGGCGTATCCGGGTGAGGCACAAAGGGGCTGATGGAGACCATATCCAGGTTCAGGCCCGCAAGAAAGGCAAGATGCGCGGCCAAACTTTCCGGCGTTTCGCCTGGCAGGCCCGCAATGATGCCGGAGCCGGTTTCATAGCCCAGATCCGCCAGGGCTTGCAGCGAAGCCAGCCGCCCGGCAAGGGTTTTGCCCGGCCGCAACGCGGCGTAGGCGGTTTCGTCCAGCGTTTCAAGCTTCAGTAAATAGCGATCCGCGCCGGCGGCGCGCCAGGCGGCGTAATCAGCGACGGGCCGCTCTCCCAGCGAGAGCGTCACGGCAAGGCCGAAATCGCCTTTGATCCGCCGGATCAGGTCCGCCACATCCCGACCGGAATAGAACGGGTCTTCGCCCGATTGCAGTACAAGCGTTCCCAGGCCCAGTGCAGCCACCGCCCCGGCCCGTTCGTAAATAGCATCAGGGCTGAGGCGATAGCGGCTCAAGGCGGTATTATCCCGCCGCAGGCCGCAGTACAGGCAGTTTTGGCGGCAGTGGCTTGAAAATTCCACAATGCCGCGCAAAAAGACCTGACGGCCCCAGTATTGCCGCCGCAACGCGGAGGCTTCTTCCCAGCGGGAGGGGTTTTCCATAACGATCACCGTATCCATGCGTGTCTATCTAATTAGCAATCATTATGAATAAATGCGGCTTTGGCAAGGCCCGTTTCCGGTGGCGAAGAAGGCGAAGCTGACAAAGCCTGAAGGCACTGGATTCTCGCCTGCGCGGGAATGACGTCCGGGACGAAAGGTCTTGTGCCGCAGGCTTCAGATAAGCATCCGTCATTCCCGCGCAGGCGGGAATCCAGATGTCTTTCCATTCTTGTCGGGTTTGTCAGAGGTCTGAGGCGCCCATGCCGCAGGAAAGCGGCATGGGCGCCCGACGAAGTATCAAGCCAAAATGTGCCCTTACCCCTACCTTTTGGGGCGCTTGTCGTACTTGGTCTGCAGCCGTTTTTTGGCCAAT
>JAVBNL010000033.1:0-18731 GCA_031551515.1 Desulfovibrionaceae bacterium | reverse complement strand
GGCGGGGGGCCCGCCCCCCCACCCCGGCAGGGGCATCAGGCCCCTGCACCCCCCAAATGGGGGGTCAAGGGGACTCAGTCCCCTTGTGGGGGTTCAGGGGGCGAAGCCCCTTGATGCCTTTACATGAGAGGTCACAGTGTCTGAAATACAGCAGATCGGCATAGAGACGGAGCTGAGAAAGTCATACCTGGAATATTCCCTGTCCGTGATCATCGGGCGGGCCATACCCGACGTGCGCGACGGTTTGAAACCCGTGCACCGGCGCATCATGTTCGCTCAGCACGAGTTGGGCAACGGCTACACCCGGCCGCCCAAAAAGTCCGCCCGCGTGGTCGGGGACGTGATCGGTAAATACCACCCGCATGGCGATTCCGCCGTGTACGACGCCTTGGTGCGCATGGCGCAAGATTTTTCCATGCGCGACCTGCTGGTGGACGGGCAGGGCAACTTCGGCTCCATCGACGGCGACGCGCCCGCGGCCATGCGATATACCGAAGTGCGCATGTCCCGCCTGGCCGGTGAATTTCTGGCCGACATCGACAAAGAAACGGTGGAGTTCCGCCCCAACTACGACAACACGCTGCTTGAGCCGGCGGTGATGCCGACCAAGGTGCCCAACCTGTTGCTCAACGGCTCTTCGGGCATCGCGGTGGGTATGGCCACCAACATACCCCCCCATAACCTGGGAGAACTGTGCGACGGCCTGCTTTTGCTGCTGGACGACCCGGATTGCGAAACCAGCGACCTGATGGCCCATATCAAAGGGCCGGATTTTCCCACGGGCGGCTTTGTTTACGCGGGCAAGGGCCTGGTGGATGCGTACGAAACCGGCCGCGGTTCGGTAAAGATCAGGGGCAAGGTGGAGGTGGAAACCCGCAAGAAAGGCGGGGATGCCATCGTCATCAAAGAGATTCCGTACGCCCTGAACAAAAGTTCCTTGGTGGAGAAAATCGCCCTTCTGATCAACGAACGGCGCATTGACGGCGTCTCCGACCTGCGCGACGAATCCGACCGCAAGGGCATTCGCATCGTGCTTGACCTCAAGCGCGGCACCATACCCGACATCGTCATCAACACGCTGTACAAGTATACGCCGCTGGAAAGCTCTTTCGGCTACAACATGCTGGCGGTGGTAAACAACCGGCCGCAGCTGTTGACGCTGAAGGCCGCCCTGGCCGCCTTTCTGGAACACCGGCGCGAGGTGGTCATCCGCCGCAGCCGCTCCGATCTGAAGACGTCCGAAGCCCGCGCCCATATTCTGGAAGGCCTGCGCATCGCGTTGGACAACATCGACGAAGTGGTGGCCCTGATTCGCGCTTCCAAGACCCCGCAGGAAGCCAAAGAGCGCCTGATGGAGCGTTTCGGCCTTTCGGATGTGCAGTCGCAGGCCATTCTGGATATGCGTTTGCAGCGCCTGACCAACCTGGAACACGAAAAGCTGCTGGAAGAGTTCCGCGAACTTTTAAAACTGATCGAATACCTGAAATCCATTCTGGAAAACGAAGAAGTGCTGCGCGGCGTCATCCGCGACGAGATAGGCGAGCTGAAAAGCACCTTTGCCACGCCCCGCCGGTCCGAGATCGTGGTCGACGATCTGGAAGGCATTGAGATCGAAGACCTCATTCCCGACGAAGACGTGGTCATCACGCTTTCGCGGCGCGGCTATATCAAGCGCACCACGCTGGACAACTACCAGCAGCAGAAGCGCGGCGGCAAAGGCATTGCGGGTCTGCATACCGGCGATGACGACTTCGTGCAGGACTTTTTGACCACCAGCAATCACCAGTTCCTGCTGCTCTTCACCAACAAGGGCCGCATGTTCCAGCTGAAAGTGCACCGGGTGCCCGAAGGCAGCCGCACGGCCAAGGGCGCGCATATCGCGAACCTGCTGCCGCTGGAGAAAGAGGAGTGGGTCACGACCGTTCTGACCGTGCGGGAGTTCACGGACGACCACTATTTCCTTTTCTCCACCAAGCGCGGCATGATCAAGCGCTCTTCCGCGTCCCTGTACGCCAAGTGCCGCAAGACCGGCATGATCGCCGTGGGTCTGCGCGACGATGACGAACTGATCATGGTGCGCGAAGTGCTTGATACCAGCAACGTGGTTTTGACCTCCAAACAGGGCCTGGCCATCCGCTTCCAGGGCAACGAAGCCCGGCCCATGGGCCGGGGCGCCACCGGGGTGAAGGGTATGGCTCTGCGCGGCGACGACGTGGTGGTGGCCTGCGTTGTGGTGCCCGCCGGGCAAGACCCGGAAATCATGACCGTGTCGCTCAACGGCTACGGCAAGCGCACCAAGCTTGAGCTGTACCGGGTGCAGTCGCGCGGCGGCAAGGGCATCATCAACTTCAAGGTCACGCCCAAGACCGGTGAGGTCATAGGCGCAATGACCGTTGCGGAAAATGACGCCCTTATCTTGCTGACATCCACCAACAAGATCATCCGCATCGGGGTGGACGACGTGCGCAGCGTGGGCCGCGCGACCCAGGGCGTGCGCCTTGTGGCGCTGGACGACGGCGCGCATGTAGCCGGTTTTGACCGCATTGACGAAGGCAACGGCGTTGAACAACAGGAGTAAGCCAGAGGGCTCTGCCCTCTGGACTCCCGCAAGGGGGGTGACTCGGGCCGTCCTGGCCCTCGCCCTGCGGGCGGGGTCGCTGGCGCTCCCCCGTCTCGTTCCGTTATCCTGCGGAACGGTGACCCCCCTTGACCCCGCATTTAGTGTGGGTGCAGGGGCATCATGCCCCTGCCGGGGTTTTCTATGGGGCAGAGCCCCTTTGGCTGCCGGAGGCGCCCTGTAATGAAACGGTTTTTTTCCGCCAGTGCGATTGCGCTGCTCTGTTTCGCGCTCTTCGCTTGTTCGAACTCCAAAAAAGAGGGTCCGGACGACTTGGGGGAGGCGCGTTCCGCGCTGGGCAAACGCAACTTCCTGGAAGCGGAAAAAGCTTTCGAGCGTTACCTGCGCAGCAACCCCGAGGGTGTTGACCGTTGGTACGTGTGGCAAAACCTGGTGGAGCTGTCGCTGAACGTGCGCGGCGACCGCAAAGGGGCCATAGAGCTTTTGGAAGCCATGCTGGTGGAATACGCCGCAACGCCGGACAAAGAGCGCCTGGTGCGCATGCGCCTTGCGGAGCAATACCGTCTTTCGCGCAAATATGACCGGGCGGTTGAGCTGTGGGGCTTGACCGCCGGTGATAAAGGCGCTTCAAGCCTTGAAAAGGCCGAGTCTTACCGCAACCTGGCCGAGGTGTATTTGCGGCGGCTGGAGTTTGAACTGGCCAAAGAGGCGCTGAACATGTGCATTGCGCTTGCGGTTCCCGATCCTGTGCGGGGCCAGTGCCTGTATGACCTGGCCCAGACCCACATGGGCACGGACGAGTCCGACGAGGCCGTGGCCCGGTTGCGGGCCGTGCTGGAACTGAAAGATATACCGGCTCCGTTGCGCGGCCTGACCGTGTTCATGCTGGCCGACGCCCTTGACCAGCAGGGCAAAAGCGCCGAAGCCCTGGCCCTGTTTGAAAGCATTCGCGCCAGTTACCCCAACCCTCAGGTGGTTGCGAAACGCATTGACGCGCTGCGCAAGCCGAAGAAAAAAACCATTCCGCCGGCGGTTGTTCCGCTTCCGGCTGCGGGCGAAGAAATGAGAGAGCGCCAGCCCCGGCGGGGCGAAGATATCAGGCCGTCAAGCCGCCGGCCCGTTCCGGCCGGAAGCCGCATCAGGCACGCGCCTTCGCCCCCCGGCGCCGAAATCAAACTTTCCGGGCCGAAACCTTCAGCGCCCTCACAGGCTTCTCCGGCTGCCTCGCCGCCTCCTGCGGCCCCGCAGCCCTCCGCGCCGCCCGCTCCCGCCCCGGCGCCCGGCGGCACGCCATAATTTACCTGATATCCTTTAACTTTTTGGAGTCATCATGCACGAGATCAGAAAACACGCGCGTGAACGGGTGAAAGCCCGCTGTAAAGTCTGCCCTGAATGTAACGGCAAAGCCTGCGCCGGCGAAGTGCCCGGCATGGGCGGGCTGGGAACGGGCGCTTCTTTTTCGAACAGTGTGGAAGCCCTTGCCAAGCATCATCTGGCCATGCGCGTGCTGCACGGCGTCAACGATCCTGATACCTCCTGCGACCTGTGGGGCCGCAAGCTCACCCTGCCCGTTCTGGCCGCGCCCATCGGCAGCGTGTTCAACAACCTGGGCAGCCCGCTTTCGGAAGGGGAATATGCGGAACTGGTCATCAGCGGCTGCATCAAGGCAGGCACCCTGGCCTGCATAGGCGACACCCCCAAGCCGGAACCGTTCAAGCAGGCCATCGCGCAAGTGGGCGACCGCGGGAAGCACGTCGTTCCCTTTATCAAACCCTGGGCCGTGGCCGATGTGGCCATGCGCATGGACACCATTTTGAGCGCGGGCTGTGAATTTTGCGGCACGGACGTTGACGCCTGCGGTCTGGGACCGGCCGGGTCGCCTCCCTGGGCGGTGTTGACGCCCAAAGCGCTGGCCGCCATCGTCAAAGAAGCCCACGCGCGTAAATTAAAGTTCATCGCCAAAGGCATCATGACGGCGGATGAGGCGGTTATCGCGGCGGATGCGGGCGCGGACGCGGTCGTGGTTTCAAACCACGGCGGGCGCGTGCTGGACCATACCCCGGGCACGGCTGACGTGTTGCCGGGTATAGCCGAAGCGGTGGGCAAGAGGGTGAAGGTCATGCTGGACGGGGGCATCCGTTCCGGCGTGGACGTGCTCAAAGCGCTGGCCCTGGGCGCACACCTCACGCTGATCTGCCGGCCTGTGGCCATAGCGGCGCACGGCGGCGGCACGGACGGCGTTGCGCTGTATTTTGACAGCATCCGCGAAGACCTGTACCGGGCCATGCGCCTGACCGGGTGCCAGACCATAGGCGATGCCGGACCCCGGATTTTGTGCTGATCGCCTAAAAGCCAGGCGCGGCCTGGTATGGCGAGAAAAGCCCCGCAACTGAATTTTGCGGGGCTTTTTGCTGCAAAACGACGTCGGAACCGCAATGGTAAATGCGCAACCGGAACCATTTTTGCGGTTTTTTAGAAAACAGTGCTTGCTCTGAAAACGAAAAGCCCCGCGAGCGATATGCCCCCCATCAGGTGGACAAAGTAAAAAAGCCCCACTAGGCTGAAACTTTAAAAACCTGATGGGGGTTTCGCATGTCTGTGCATAAGCATGTCACGTACAGCAAAGAATTCAAGGAAGAGGCCGTTCGGCTCTATCTTGAAGGAAGAAGCAGTTATCGCGATCTATGCGAGCAGCTCGGCATCAAGGGCAAAAAGAGTTTGCGTTCTTGGGTTGCCAAAGTTGCACGCGGTGAGTCGTTGGATGAAGGGCGGGGAAGGGCAACAGGCTCGCTTAGAGGCCGGCCTCGTACGCAATTTGCGTCGACCGAAGAGGAACTTGCCTATGTCAAAGCGGAGCTCGAATATGTAAAAAAGTTGTATCGCTCCCGGTTCGGTCACGAATGGGGGGCGCACAAAAAGGAATTCTTTTTAAAAAAATCGATGAAATGCGTTTCCGATACCCCTTGTTGGACTTGCTCCACTTTTCCAGCTTATCCAAATCAGGATACTACAAATGGAAAAATTCCATTCCAACTAGCTGTAAAAATTGTGATATTGCTGAGCATATCAAAGCTATTCATTTGGTACGGTCTTTTTACGGATACCGCCGCATGGCGACGGCATTACGGCGTGAAGGTTTCATTGTGAACCACAAACGGGTTTACCGGCTTATGCGCGAGCTTGGCATGCAATCAGCCATCCGCAAAAAACGCCGCTACTTCGGTAAAACGGGCAGTATTGTGTTCCCGGATTTGCTTGGCCGCAATTTTAAAAGCATTTTTCCCGGCAGGAAGCTCGCGACAGACATCACGTATCTGCCCACCGCCACCGGCTTCATCTTCCTGTCAGCAGTGCAGGATTTGCACAACAACGAGATTGTTGCGCACAGCCTCTCCATCAGAAACGATCTTGACTTGGTGTTTACTACACTGGACAAGATTTCGGCCATGCCGGGCGCTGTGCTTCATTCTGACCAGGGTTTTCAGTACACGCATAAGGCGTATCGGGAACGGCTTGGCAGGTTGCGACTCCTTGGCAGTCACTCCCGCAGAGGCAACTGTCTGGACAACGCTTGCGTAGAGTCGTTTTTCTCGCACCTCAAGACGGAAGCCTTCAGCGGCAAGCAACTGCTGAGCAAGGATGAAACTGCGGCGCGGGCTGAAGAGTATATTCATTTTTACAACACGGAACGGTTTCAAAAAAGGCTCGGCCAGCTTTCCCCGGTTGAGTACCGGGAAAAGCTGGCCGCTTAATCATCGCCCCTGGGGCCTTTTTACCTGTCTACTTGACAGGGGGCAGACCATGCCTCGCGGGGCTTTTCTCTCAGAACGGGGAAGGGGGAGAGTCCTTACCACGTTTCGTCAGGCTGCGGGTGCATCAGCCGCACTTGGTAAAAGCGCAGCTGGGGCAGATGTGGCAGCCTTCCTGGAAGATCAGGATATCGTCGCACTCGGGGCAGTGCTGGGCGCCAAGGCCGTTGACCAGGTATTCGGATTTCGATTTCAGGTAGCGGTTTTCCAGCACCCAGGCGATGCCGTCGGGTATGGAGACCACCTGGCCCCGCTTGGCGGAATAGAAGACCGGCATTTCGCCGCCGATGCCCTTGATCTGTTTGACGATCTCGCCAACTTCGATGTTCGAACGCAGAGCCAGCGAAACAAGGCGGCCGATGGCTTCGGCTTTCGCCGTGGTGGAACGGCCCGATTTGCCGATGGTGGCGAACACCTCGAAGGGTTTGCCTTCCACTTCGTTGACGGTCACATACATCAGGCCGTGGCCGGTGCTGACCTTCTGGGTGAAGCCGTAAACCAGGTCGGGCCGCGCGCGCACGGTGGGGCCGTGCAGGGCGCTGTCTTCTTTCGGCGCTTCCTGGCTGCCTTCGCCGGTGCACAGCACCTGGTTGGCCTTGCAGCCGTCGCGGTACACGGTCACGCCCTTGCAGCCCAGCTCATACGCCATCCAATAGATGTGGCGGATATCGTCAACGCTGGCGTCATTGGCCAGGTTGACCGTCTTTGAAACCGCGTTGTCGGTATAGAGCTGAAAGGCCGCCTGCATGCGCAGGTGCCAGATGGGCTCGATATCCATGGCGGTGACGAACACTTCGCGGATATCTTCGGGCAGGTAATCAAAAGAGGCGATGGAACCCTTTTCCGCGACCTTTTCCATCAGCTTGGGGCTGTGGCAGTCGGCTTTTTTCAGGGCGGCTTCAAAATAGGGGTTCACCTCGGTCAGCTTTTCGCCGTCCATGACGTTGCGGGTGAAGCACAGCGCAAAAAGCGGCTCAACGCCCGAAGAGCAGCCGGCGATGATGGAAAGGGTGCCCGTCGGCGCAATGGTGGTTACGGTTGCGTTGCGGTAGGGGCCCATGCCCTTGTGGGCGTAAATGGAATCGGCATAGGCGGGGAAAGCGCCGCGTTCTTTGGCCAGAATCTGCGAGCCCACGCGGGCTTCTTCACGCACAAAGCCCATGACCTTTTCCGCGAGATTGAGCGCGGCCTGGCTGTTATACGGAATACCCAACTGAAAGAGCAGGTCCGCCCACCCCATCACGCCCAGGCCGATCTTGCGGTTGCGGTGCACGTTCTGGGTGATCAGATCGATGGGAAAGCGCGAGGCGTCAATCACGTTATCCAGAAAGCGCACGGACAGGTGGATGATGCGTTTCAGTTCTTCCCAGTCGATGGCGTCCGTGCCCTTTTTGCCTTCCAGGTGGAACTTCGCCAGGTTGATGGAACCCAGGTTGCAGGCTTCATAGGGCAACAGAGGCTGCTCGCCGCAGGGGTTGGTCGATTCGATCTCGCCCTGCTCGGGGTTCGGGTTGTCGCGGTTGATGCGGTCCAAAAACACGATGCCGGGGTCGCCGCTTTCCCAGGCTTTTTGCACCAGCATTTCAAAGACTTCGCGAGCCTTCAGCGTGCCCACGACTTCTTTGCTGCCGGGCATATAGAGGTTGTATTCTTCCTCTTTCTCAACGGCCTTCATAAAATCTTCGGTCAGGCCGACGGAAAGGTTGAAATTGTTGAATTCACCCTCGCGTTCTTTGGCGCGGATGAACTCGATGATATCCGGATGGTCCACGCGCAAAATGCCCATGTTGGCGCCGCGCCGCGTGCCGCCCTGTTTGATCTGCTCCGTTGCGGTGTTGAAGATCCGCAGGAAGGAGAGCGGGCCGGAAGCCACCCCGCCGGTGGAACCCACGCGGCTGTCTTTGGGCCGCAGGCGGGAGAAAGAAAAGCCCGTGCCCCCGCCGGATTTGTGGATCATGGCCGCGTGTTTGACCGCGTCAAAGATCTCCTCAATAGAGTCGCCCACAGGCAGCACAAAGCAGGCCGAAAGTTGGCCCAGGTCCGTGCCCGCGTTCATCAGCGTGGGCGAGTTGGGCAAAAACTTGTATTCCGTCATGGCCAGGTAAAAATCCTGGGCCAGGGCGTCAGTTTTGATGGAAGACTTTTTGTATTTCGCTTCTTCGCCGGCGATGGCGCTGGCCACCCGCCAGAACAGCCCGTCGGCGTCCTCCATGTTCTTTCCGTCAGGGTCTTTGCGGAAATAGCGTTTTTGAAGAACGACCTTTGCGTTGGAATTGAGTACGACCGAGGGTAGTTTGGAAGGACGTTTTGCAGCAACCATGTTTTTTCGCCAAGAAGTGTAAAGGTTTTGGTAAGATATAAAGAAACCGGCTGTCACCAAAAGCGCGTTTGCGGGTTCAACCTAAGGCAACTGTCAGGAAAAAGCTAGGCGAAGCCGCTTTCCAGAATATCATTTAACATCTTAAAATAGCAGAGTGTTCTTTTGCCGAATTTCTATTGTCTGTTAGCATTCTGAAAAATCAGGATCTTTTTTTTAGTTTTTTTCTAGAGTTTATTTTTTGCGAGATCTTTTTGTGCAATTTTTTGCTCTTTTTGCACTTTGCGAGATGGTTAAATGTGAAGAACTTTGCACAATAAAAAAGAACCCAAATAAAAAAACATATATTTTCATTATGTTGTAGAGTTGGCCCGTACTTTGCTTTTCAGAAAGCAACACCATGTGTGTAACCATGTCATCAATTTTACGGAGGACATTGATATGAAACTTACCCGATCAACACTGATGGCTTTTGCTCTGGTTCTTGCCATGGCCGTTCCGGCTGCCGTGGCCGCTGCTCCGGCCGACAAACCGGCCCAGCCCGGTCCCGGCGCCGGCCCCGGTTACGGTCACGGCCCTTGGGGCGGGCAGGGGTTTCATGCTCTGCCGCAGGAAAAGCAGGATGCTTTCATCAAGATTATGAAAGAGTTTCGCGACAAGACCCACCCTGTGCGCGAACAGCTCTGGGTGAAGAAAACGACGCTGCGCGCCCTTGAAAACAACCCCAAGACCGAACCGCAGCAGATAGTCACCCTGGTGAACGAAATGTCTACCTTGCGCGAACAGCTGTATAAGGAAAGAACCGCCCTGGCCGAACGGGTGAAGAAAGAAGTCGGCATCGACATGCCCATGATGGGCCGCGGTTTTCATCGTGGCGGTATGGGCGGCTGCGGCATGGTGGGCGGCGACGGCTTCGGCCCGCGCGGTCACGGCAAGGGCGGCCCCGGCTGGGGGCATCGCGGCGGATATGGCGGCCATGGCGGCATGGACGGCAGATGGTAGTAGCGGCAGCAACGGTCGCTTGTGACCGGACAGCGGTGAGGAGTGCGTAACCTCCTCCAGGCCTTGCACAAAAGAAGAGCGCCCCTGGCCATGGGGCGCTCTTTGCTTGAGTTAGGAATTTTGCTCCCGGTTTTTTGACGAACGTGGTCCCGGTGGAGGGAAAAGGAATTTGTTTTTGTAAGTGGTCCGCCTCCCCGGCGGGGGCCAGAGAGGGGTCGATGTCGACCCCTCTTCTGGACTACTCCCCCCAGATGGGGGTTACTGAGCTGCACCCCCTGCACCCCCGCGTTTCGCAAATGGTCATAACAAGCGCCCTCCGGCACGACGCGGCAGCACAAGGTTTCCCAATTGGCTTTCAGGCCGATGCGGCAGCGCAACGTTTGGGCATAATGCATAGATTTTGCCTCTGTCATTGCGAGGAGGCGGTCTTTCCGCCGACGCGGCAATCCATGCCTTTGAGCACTGTGCTTTCGCGTTTCGCAGAGGGGCAAAACAAGCGCACTCCGGCACGATGCGGGGCTGAGGTGGTTCTGATTGAAGAGGCGCGTCGATCTGGGGAAAAAGAATCAGGAAAACGGCGGCGCAATGTGAAGTGCTGCGCTTGTTACGGTTTGAAAAGAGCTAAGCAACCGTTGGCGTAATACGGAGATGATAACCCCCCGTAGGTCGAGGGAGATAAGGAGCAGGCGGTGCTGTGCGCAGGCGGCGACAACGGCAAGCCGCCGGAGCCTTTCAGTCAGGCAACACCGCTCATGTATGTTTGGGGAATAGGGTGGCAGCCTTCATATCCCGCACTCAAAAAAGCAGGGCGAGGGCTAGAGAGGGGGGCGGCACGCCCCACCTCTCTAGCCCTCGCCGGGAAGGCGGACTAACTAAGACAAAAAACAACATATCTTCTCACCGGAATGGCCCTTGTCAAACAACCGGGAGCATCGCTCTTAAAAAAAGTCCCGGCTTTCACCGGGACCTTCATCATTACACAACAAACTGCAAAAGGTTACGCCCAGCGGCTGACCTCAGGCTGCGGCAACGTCCTGAGCGCCTCTTGCACCTGCTCCCTTCCGGCCGTCGCCGCGCCCACCTCGCCGACCACAATGCCCGCGGCATAGTTAGCCAACACGCAGGCATCCAGCGGGTCCAACCCGGCAGCAAGGCCCAGGCCCAAGGTCGCGATAACCGTATCCCCGGCGCCGGTGACGTCAAAAACCCTGCGCGCCATGGTGGGTATGTGCCAGACTTCGCCGCCAGGCAGAAAGAGTGCCATGCCCTGCGCGCCCAGCGTGGTCAGCAAGCGCTCACAGCCGAGATTCTGCATGATGGAGCGGCCCGCCCGCACGATCTCCGCGGGGTTTGATACGGGCATGCGCGAACCTTCGCCGGTTTCTTTGCTGTTGGGCGTCAGCAAGTGCACGCCCGTGTACAGCGGGAAATTTTGCGGTTTGGGGTCAACCAGCACCAAAGGCGGAGCGGACATGCCCGCACACAGGCGCTGCAAGCCCTGCATGAAGGCCGGGCAGACCAGCCCTTTGCCGTAATCGGAAATGATCAGCACCGGGTATTCGGCCAAGAGCGGCTGCAACCGGTTCAAGAGTTCCGCAACATCCGCGGCGCTTAAAGCCTCGGCGTTTTCATGGTCGATGCGCAACATTTGCTGGCCTCTGGCCAGAACTCTGGTTTTGACGATGGTGGGTCTGTCCGCCGTTTCCTGCAAAAAGAATTCTATGTCTTCGCCGCTGAGCGTTGCGCGCAACGCTTCCGCCTTGGTGTCGGCGCCGCAAAAACTGACCAGCCTGGTCCCGCCGCCAAGCGCCTTGATGTTGCGCGCGACGTTACCCGCCCCGCCGACCAGCAGGCGGCTTTCCTGCACGCGGACGATGGGAATGGGCGCTTCAGGCGAGATGCGTTCGGCATCGCCTATCAGGTATTCGTCAAGCATGATGTCGCCGACGATAAGCACACGGCCGCTGGCCAGGCGTTCAACAGCAGCGGCAAGCCGGCCGGCGTCAAAAGAATAGGCGTCTCTCACGCGGCGCCCTCCGCCAGACCCAGGCGGGCGAGCAGGGCGTTCAGTTCTTTTTT
Organism: Desulfovibrionaceae bacterium; assembly: GCA_031551515.1. Lineage (GTDB taxonomy): Bacteria > Desulfobacterota > Desulfovibrionia > Desulfovibrionales > Desulfovibrionaceae > FLUQ01. The sequence goes on along the minus strand of JAVBNL010000033.1, from coordinate 6,946 downwards.
CGAGCCATAGCGCACGCTGATGCGGCCCTTGTTTCCCTTGCCGGTAACGGTGACCGGCAGGGCAAGGGCTTTGCACAGCTTTTCTTGCAGCGCGCCGGCTTCTTCGCTGCGCGCTTCGCGCGGGCCTCGGGGCTTTTTACCGGCGGCCGGAGCATCGTTACTGCCCTCGGGGCCGTCGGGCAGTATGCCGTTTTCTTTCCAGGCGGCGGCGAAGCCTTCGGCCTCGCGCACGGTCAGGTGCTCCCGCGCGATGCGGCCGCGCAGTTTTTCCTGGCTGGCCGGGTCGCTGATCATCAAAAGCGCCCTGGCATGCCCGGCGGTTATTTTGCCTTCAGCCAGATCCTGGCGGGCGCTTTCCGGCAAAGAAAGCAGGCGCAGGGTGTTGGCCACGGCGGAACGGCTTTTGCCCAGCCGCTGGGCCAGGTCGTCTTGGCTCAGGCTGAACTCTTCTTTCAGCCGGGCGAACCCCTGGGCTTCTTCCATGGGAGTCAGGTCTTCACGCTGCAGGTTTTCCATCAGCGCCACGACCAGGGTTTCCTGATCGTTCAGTTCGCGCACCACCACCGGCACTTCGATCAGCCCGGCCAGTTTGCTGGCGCGCCAACGGCGCTCACCGGCTATGATCTCATAGCGTGAGCCGCCGACGGGCCGCACCAAAAGCGGTTGCAAAACCCCCTGGGCTTTGATGGCGGCGGCCAGCTCTTCAAGCTGGGTATCGGCAAAAGCGCGGCGCGGCTGTTGCGGGTTGGGCGTGAGCGACGCTATGGGCAGCTTTTGCGTTTCCGCCCCGGCGGTGATGTCGCGGCCGCTTTTGAACAGGGTTTCAAGTCCCCTGCCCAGTCCTCGCGTTCCGGCGTTCATAGAGCACTCCTTATACAAGCCGGGGTGACCCGGTCAGTGGATTGGTTGTCTTCATCGCGCCCAATAATGCGGATGGCGTTTAATCCGCGCCTTCTTTACGCGGTTTGCGCAGCACGACTTCTTTGGCCAGGGCGAGGTACGAGTCCGCGCCTTTTGACTTGATGTCGTAATGGATGATCGATTTGCCGTGGCTGGGCGCTTCTGAAAGGCGCACGTTGCGAGGTACGACGGTCTCGAACAGGTGGTCGGGAAAGCACTTGCGCACCTCGTTTTTCACCTGCCGGGCCAGTTTGTTGCGCACGTCGTACATGGTCAGGGCCACACCCAAGAGCGAAAGGCCGGGGTTGAGCCGCTTTTTGACCAGATCGAAGGTTTGCAGCAATTTGACGATGCCTTCCAGGGCAAAGAATTCGCATTGCAGCGGAATGAGCAACTCGCGCGCAGCGCAGAGCGCGTTCAGCGTGATCAGGCCGAGCGAGGGCGGGCAATCAAGAATGATGTATTCAAAGTCACTCTCAACGACTTTCAACAGGTCACCCAAAAAATACTCGCGGCCGATTTTGTCGACCAACTCCAGCTCTACCGCCACCAGGTCGGTGGAAGAGGGCAGAACCATCAAATACGGGCTGGTCGTCTGGCGCAGGGCAGATTTAACCGCGCTGGGGTTAAAGAAGGTCGTATACAGGTTGGGGTTGCCTTGATCCAGGTCAATGCCCATACCGCTGGTGGAGTTGGCCTGCGGGTCGCAGTCGACCAGCAGCACTTTTTTCTCCATGACCGAAAGAGACGCAGCCAGGTTGATGGCCGTTGTCGTCTTGCCTACGCCGCCTTTTTGATTCGCTACTGCAATAATCCGCGCCACAGGAGGCTCGCTTTGCTGAAAGATTGTTTCACGTGAAACGTTGCCGATGGGGTTAGTTACGGCAGCAAGTATAAATTTGTCAACCGGCAAAAAAGAAACACATACCGTTTATAGTGGTATGTGTTTCACGTGAAACAAAAGTGAATGTTAATTAATATGATGAAATTATTGATTATAGTACTTGCGGTACCAAGCAACAAAGTGGGGTATGCCGGTTTCAATGGCGGTTTGGGGCGCAAAGCCGACAGCTTCCGTCAGGTCGCTTATGTCGGCATAGGTTGCGGCAACGTCGCCGGGCTGCATGGGCAAAAGAATGCGCTCGGCTTTTTTGCCCAGAGCGCTTTCAAGCACGTCAATGAAGCGGTTCAGCGAAACGCAGTTGTTGTTGCCAATGTTATAGATGCGATAGGGCGCGGGGCTGGTTGAAGGGTCCGGGGCGTCACCGTCCCAGGCCGGGTTGGCAGCCGCCGGTTTTTCAAGCACGCGCGCGACTCCGTCGATGATATCGTCGATGTAGGTGAAATCGCGCTGCATGTCGCCGCCGTTGAACACCCGGATGGGCTTGCCTTCCAAAATGGCCTTGGTGAAGAGAAAAAGAGCCATGTCCGGCCGGCCCCAGGGGCCGTATACCGTAAAGAACCGCAGGCCCGTTGCGGGGATGCGATACAGGTGGCTGTAAGAATGGGCCATCAGCTCGTTGCTCTTTTTGGTGGCCGCGTACAGGCTGACGGGGTGATCAACGTTGTGCCGCACGGAAAAGGGCATGCGCGTGTTCAGCCCGTAAACGGAACTGGAAGAGGCATATACCAGGTGCTGCACGGGGTTTTGCCTGCACCCTTCAAGAATATTGGCGAAGCCCACCAGGTTTGACTGCACGTACGCGCCGGGGTTTTCAAGGCTGTAGCGCACACCCGCCTGGGCCGCCATGTGGGCCACGTGGGTAAAGGCGTTTTCCGCGAAAAGCCGGCGCATGCCGGGCTCATCCGCCACATCCAGGGGCAGAAAGCGAAAGGCGGAATGCGAGGTCAGCAGATCGCGGCGGTTTTCTTTCAGCGCCACGCTGTAATAATCGTTCAGGTTGTCGATGCCGACGACCTCGTGCCCTGCATCCAGCAAGCGTTTGGCCAGATGAAACCCGATAAAACCGGCCGCGCCGGTGACCAGTACGCGCATGATCAGGACTCTCTTTGCTGCAAACCGAGAGATTGCAGCACTATCTGCAAAAAGGTGACGGTGGTGCCTACCTGGGCCGCATCGTGCAGCAGGTCGGCGGTATCGGGCACGGCCACCAGCAGTTTGCCCTCAATGACGGTCTGGGTGAAAGGAGCAAGTTTTGCGGATTCAAGCCCCGCATCGGCCAGCGCCTGCTTGCCCGAAAGAATCAGGACCAGAGGCGAAAGGCGCATCAACCCGGCCGTGAACAGGGTGGGGGCGCTTTTCAGGGCGAGTTGTTCCGCCGCGGCAGGATCGGGCATGGCGCAGGGCCAGAACGCGCTGCTGCCCTTGGGCAAATTAAGTTCCGCAATGATCTTGCGGAAAAGGGCGCCCCGGGCGGACGGGCCGCCAAGGCCCGCCAGATCAAGACCCAGTTCGTGATAGGTCCAGATGACGGGCGCGGGTTTTGTTTTCAGCAGTTGCCCGCGCCAGGGTTCCGGCCAGTCTTGGATGTCTGCGGGAACGCTATTCCGCGAGGCGAACGTAACAGGCGCGGCCGGGGTTGCGGTTTTTGCGGCATTTTGCGCCCGCGTGGCAGGGGCTGCCGAGGTGGCGGGTTTGGCCGGCACAGCGTTTTGGCCCGCAGGGCGCGGCGCTGCGAAGGGCGGCCGGGTATCGTGCGCGGGTGCGCTTCCCTCAGAAAAAGAGGGCGTTTGCGCGGAAAAAGCGGGCGACCCCGCAGCGGCGGTTGCGGTGTCACCTGTCAGGCAGACGGGTTCATCCGCCAGCACGTAGGCGATACCGGCGGCAGCCCAGGGCCGCAGCGATTCCACAAGGGTTACAGGCGCGATAGCCAATCCAGTATTCTCCAGGCCAGGTCGGGTTTGGACATGGAAGGCCAGTGCCCCTGCGCGCTCGTGCGGTCGGCCACAAAGACCGTGTTGTCGGGCGTGGTGAAACTGCTGAGCAAGTTGCCCACAATCATGTCCGCGTTCTTTTCTTCAAGTTTGCGCAGGGCCGCGGCCTCAAGATTTTCGCTTTCCGCGGCAAAGCCCGCGACCTTTTGCCCCGGCTTTTTCGCTTTGCCCAGAGTCTTGAGAATATCCGGATTCTGGGTGAAGGCTATGCTTAACCCTTCCGCAGCGGCCGTTGTTTTTTTGAACTTGCCGTCTCCCCATTTTTCCGGCGCAAAATCGGCCACGGCAGCCGTGAATACGCCCATATCCATGTTCGGCCACAGATCGCTTGCCGCGGCGAACATGTCTTTGGCGCCGGTCACGTCGTGGCGGGTAACGCCACCGGGCAACCACGGCGCACCGGGCCCGGCGACCGCGTGCACGGCGGCCCCCCGCAAGTAAGCCGCAACCGCAACGGATGCGCCCATCGTACCGGTAGAGGGATTACTCCAAAAACGTATGCCGTCCCAATGCTCACGCGTGGCGCCCAGCGTCACCATAACGTTTTGGCCCTGCAGATCTTGCGGTGAGACGGCTTTCAACGCGGCAAGGTAAATTTCGCGCGGGTCGGCCAAACGGCCGCCGCCTTCATCCATGCAGGCCACCCGTCCGCAGACGGGTTCCACCAGAATATGCCCGCGCCGGCGCAGGGTTTCCCAGTTTTCTTGAGTCGCCGCATTGGCCCACATGCGCGGGTTCATGGCCGGGGCCAGCACCAGCGGGCCGGAAAATGCCAGGGCCTGGCAGGCAAGTATCTCGTCGCCCATGCCGTGAGCCAGCCGGGCGAGCGTGGTGGCGCTGGCCGCGACGATGGCGAACGCGTGGGCGGAAGCGCCGGGCGTCAGGTGCGGAAAAATGTCGCGGTCCACATCTCCGGCTCCTTCAGGAAACATGCCCGTATAGACCGGTGATGCGCCCAGCGCTTCAAACGCCAGCGGGGTGACGAACTCCCGCGCGGAAGCGGTCAGCGTGGCGCCCACATCCAACCCGGCATCGCGCCAGCGCCGGGTGAGGTCAAGCGCCTTGTAGCAGGCGATGGAACCGCAAACGCCCAAGTGCAGGCGTTTTCCTGTGAAACGGGTGAATAGCAGATGGCTGTCCATAATGTTTTCGTACCCTCGCGCCCGGACTGTATCAAAAGGAAACGCGCCCGGCTAGTGACCAGCCGGGCGCGTCGATTGTGCAAGGCGTATGCGCGCTATTTGGAAAGGCTGGTCGAGCTCGAGCTGGAAAAACCGCCCGCGGGGTAGTTTTGCACCCCGCCGGAAGAAGATACGGGCGCGGGGGGAGCCGCCGGTGCGGGGGCGATGTTGTGTGCCGCGCCATCGGTCAGCCTGGGGGAGACAAAGACCAGCATCTCGGTGTACACCAGCCCTTCGCTGATATAGAGGGCGCAGATTCTGTCGCTGCGCTCAAAGACCAGGATGGAGCGGTGCGCCCGAAAGACCGAACGCAAATTCCAGCCGTCGCGCAGCATGTAGCGCTGCATCACGGTGATCAGAGAACCCATTTCCACCCGGCCCGAAAAGACCTGCATGCCCAGTTTGAGGCCGTCGGCCGTATAGGTGATGAAGGTGTCTTTGGCCGAGGCGCTCATGTCGACGGGAATAGCCACATCGGGAAATTGGTCGTAATAGTAGTCTCTGGCCGGTGCGGATGTGTCGGCGGAACCGGCGGTGGAACCGGTATCGGATGAAGAAGAGCCGAAACAGCCGGCCAAAGCCAGGGCCATCAGGCACAGACAAGCGATATGAGTAAGGCGGCGCATGACAAAACCTCGTGTGTCAAAGGGTCGGTGACCGCAATGCGGCGGTCCTGGTGTTTGGTACCTTCAAATTATCAGCTATTAAGTCAAGATTTTTTTTAGAATTTGTCAAGAGAAATATGCCGATGCCACACGCGATTGACCCCGATTTCAGCCTGGAAGGGTACCGTTTTTCCCTTCCGCAAGAGCAGATAGCCCAAGAGCCGCCCGCCCGGCGCGGCGAATCGCGCCTTTTGACGCTTGACCGCACAACCGGCCACGTTTCTGTCGGCACCTTCGCCCGTCTTGCGGATTTTTTGCCCCCCGGCCTTTTGGTGGTGAACAACTCCAAAGTGGTGCCCGCCCGCGTTTTCGGCCGCCGGGCCAGCGGCGGCAAGGTGGAATTTTTGCTGACCACGCCCCTGCCCCACGTGCGCGCCGTTTTGGGTGAAGACGGCGTTTATGCTGCGGATGTGGCCTGCTTGCTGCGTTCTTCAAAAAAAGTGCAGGCGGGCGAGACGGTGTTTCTGGCGGAAGACTTCGCCGCTGAAGTGCTGCGGCGCGAAGATTACGGCCGTTGCGAAGTTCGGCTGCGCTGGAAAGGGGAGTTGCCTAAAAGGCTCTGCGAAGCCGGAGTGCTGCCTTTGCCGCCGTATATCCGGCGGCCGCAATCGGAAGCGGACGCGGAGCGCTATCAAACCGTCTACGCGAACGAAGCGAAAGTCGGTTCCGTGGCCGCGCCCACTGCGGGGCTGCATTTCACGGCCGAAACAAAAGACGCGTTGTTGCGGGCGGGTTTCACCTGGGCCGAGGTCACGCTGTATGTGGGGTACGGCACCTTCAGCCCGGTGCGCTGCCCTGATATCAGAGACCACGTCATGCACGCGGAGTATTGCGAAATACCGGAAGAAAGCGCAACCGCTGTTGCGGCCGCCAAAGCGGCGGGCAGGGCCGTCACGGCCGTTGGCACCACCAGCGCGCGCACGCTGGAGGGGGCCTATGCGCAGACCGGAAGCATAGCGCCCTTTGCCGGGTGGACGAACATCTTTTTATACCCCGGCAAAAGCGTGCGGGTTGTGGACCATTTGTTGACCAACTTCCATTTGCCCGAATCGTCACTGCTGATGCTGGTTTCCGCTTTCGCCGGGCGGCAGCGTATTCTTGACGCTTACAGCCGGGCCGTTGCGGAGGGAGTTCGGTTTTTTTCCTATGGCGACGCCATGCTGATTCTGTAGCGGTCCCATTTGGTTTGATACTTCGTCAGGCGGGTTCCCGTCCGAAACACCGTGTTGGTTTATAAACCGGCATATGTACGGGAACCCCCCTTTTAGACGGACCGACGGTGGCAGGCCCCGCGGGCGGGGGGCG
>JAVBNL010000064.1:0-4489 GCA_031551515.1 Desulfovibrionaceae bacterium | reverse complement strand
CCGCTGGCGGGCTGACCCCCCTTCACCCCCCGGGGGGTTTTGTGTTTGGGCGCCTCAAAACAACCTGCGCCAAGTGGGGGTGCAGGGGCATCATGCCCCTGCCGGGGCTTGGGGCAGCGCCCCAAATCACAGTCAGGAAATTCATGCCGCGTCATTTAATCTTCGGCCGCATGCCCCAAGGGGCGACGCCGCAAACGCACGTCCCTTCCGGCCCCTGGTGCTTTACCGGGCAGGAGGAGCTTTTTCCCGGCTGGGACGAAGCTTTCGCCCTGCCGCCGGACCCCTATCCCTCGCCCGAGGCCATGTGCGCGGCGGCGCTGGCCGCCAACGCCGAAGCCCTGCGCCTGATTCCCATATTGGCGGAGCATTTGAACGAAAGGCGCGGCACAAAACACAGCCTTGCGTTTTGGGAAACCGCTCTCGCCCCCTGGCTGCTGACCAGCCTGCAAAGCCTGCGCGAGCGCTGCGACAGGCTGCGCGATCTCATCCGCCTGTATGGCGATATGAGCATGGTGGTCACCCTGCTGCCGCAAAACTGCGCCTTTTCGTTCCGCAATTCCCTCGATTTCATGGTTCACGGCGTGCAAGACCTGGACTATAACCACTACGTCTTCTCCCGCCTGCTTGAGTCTTTCGGCCTGCCCGCGGCCTGGTCCGCCGTGTACGAGCCGGCCAGGGACCTGCACCAGGCCGCCCCGGCGGAGCGCGGACTTAAAGACCGCCTGCGCGGCCTGCTGCGGCATCTGCCTTTCCCCCGGGTCAAAGGCTTCACCCTGGGGCAGAGCCTGCTTTTTTCATTGGACCTCGCGGGCAACGTCAAAGACAACGACAAAACCGTGCCGCTGGCGGCCTATGCCGCGCCCGCGGGAACGCCCTTTTGCGAGCCGCCTTTCGATCCGCTGCCGCTGCTGCGCCGCGCGTTGCCGCTGGACCTGCTTGATGCCCCCATACCCGCGCCGCCGCGTAAAAAAGGGCGCATCCGCATCATGGCGGGCGAATTCATTCAAGACGAAGCCTACTGCCTGCAACTGGCCGCCTGGCGCGAAGGCGGCGGGCGGCTCATCGACATGCAGCACGGCGGCAACAACGGCAACTTGCGCAGCATGGGCGCGACGGTGCTTGATTATCGCCAGCACAGCCACCTGACCTGGGGCTGGACCAAACATGAGCCTTATCCGGTCAATGCGACCCCTGTCTGCCATCCACTGGTGGCTTCCGTTGCGGACAAACACCGGGAAGAAGCGGCGAAGCTTCTTCTGGTGGGCACGGAGATGAGCGCGTTCGCCTACCGCCTGAAATCGCGGCCCCTGGCCGGGGGGCTTGTGGCGTACCGCAAGGCCAAAAAGGACTTTTTCTCGGCCCTGCCGGAACATGTCCGCGCGGCGTCGCTGTACCGGCCCTATTTCCCCTCCGCCGGGGCCCTGTCTGACGGGCCGTACGTGCTGGCCGCCTTCCCCGGCCTGGCCTTGTGCAAGGGCGATTTGATGACGCAGCTTCTGGCCTGCCGCCTGGCCGTGCTTGACCATTACGGCACCACCATGCACCTTGCGCTGGCCGCGAACATTCCAACAATTTGCTATTGGGACCAATCTCTCTGGGGCATGGGGCCGGAAACGGAAGAGCGCCTTGAGCCCTTGCGATGCGCGGGCGTTCTGCACCCGGATGCGGCAAGCGCCGCCGCGCACGCCGCGCGGGTATGGGCAGACGTAGCCGCCTGGTGGATGAGCGAAAAAACCCAGGCCGCACGTACGCAATGGACCGAAGATTACGCCCGCGCCCATGCGGGTGACGCCCGTGACCTGACCCGCCGTTGGCGGCAACTGCTGCGAGACCTTTGATGCCGCAAAACGAGACCGGAAAAGAAAACGCCGAACAGGCGCAGCAGGCGGAAGCCCCCCAAGGCGTCCCGCGGAACGTGCGCCACCACAAAGACCCCGGCGATTCGCTGAAAAAGCGCTTCATCGTCAAGCTGAGCTCCAACGTCGCATCCATCCCCTTGTACCTGGCGATGGAGGCTATCTTGCCCCGCGCGCTGGGTCCGGTGGGCTACGGCAACTTTTCCTTCGTCACCGCCTTTTTTCAGCAGGTCACAGGCTTTCTGGACATGGGCTCGTCCAACTGCTTTTACACCGCCCAGTCGCGCCGCCAGGATGAATTCGGCCTGGTCGCCTTTTATACCCGCGTGTGCCTCGGCATTTTGGGCATCTGCCTGGCCATGGCGGCCGGCATCGCCCTCATTCCCGGCGCGGGCGACATCTTCATGCCCGACGTGCCTTCCCACCTGGCCGTGTGGGGCGCGTTTCTGGCCTTTTTATACTGGTACGTGCGCGTGGCCAGGGGCATGGACGACGCGCTGGGCCTGACCACCACCAGCGAACTCATCCGCATCGTGGTCAACCTGGCGGCCATGGCCGTGCTGGTGGCCCTGTATTTCGCGGGCTGGCTGAACATGGCCATACTCTTTTGCCACCAGTACGCCCTGTACGGCATCACCTGCATCGGGTTTATCTGGTGTTTGCGCGGGGCCTGGCCGGGCTTCACCTTCCGCCTGACCCGCGAACAGAGCCGTGCCTATATCAAAGAATTCACCGCATACTGCTTTCCGCTTTTCACCCTGGCCCTTTTCTCCGTGCTCTTTTTGGTCGGTGAACGCTGGCTGTTGCAGCATTTCGACGGCAGCACGGCCCAGGGCTTTTTCTCGCTGTCGCAAAAGATCGGCATGGCCTGCTTCATGTTCACCATGGCCATGACCCCGCTGATCATGCGCGAATTTTCGCTGGCCCACGCCGAAGGCGACGTGAAGCGCATGGCCGCGCTCATCGACAAGCACGGCCCCATGCTCTATACCGTGGCCGCCTATTTCTCGTGCTTCGCCGTGGCGGAAGCGGAAGCGGTGGTGCGCATTCTGGGCGGCGACAAGTTCGCAGGCGCCGTGCTGCCCGTGCAGATCATGGCCTTTTATCCCATGCACCAGTCGTACGGGCAGGTTATCGCCTCGTTGTTTTACGGCACGGGCGACACGAAAGTTTTGCGCAACAACTCGGTGGCCGCGCTGGTCGTGGGCATTATCGTGGCCTGGTTCATGCTGGCCCCCCAGTCCATGTTCGGCCTGAACCTGGGCGCGGTGGGCCTGGCCATCAAAACCGTGGGCGTGCAGTTTCTGTTCGTCAACATTTTGCTGGTGCTGGCCCGGCGCGTGGTGCCCCTGAACCTGTGGGGCAATCTGGCCCACCAGTTCCTTTGCCCGGCGGCTTTTATCGCCGGGGCCGTCGTTTGCGACCATGTGGCGCGCCTTTTCGGCCTGGCCGGGTTTGCCCGCCTGTTCGCCGTGGCGGGCGCGTACACTCTGGCTTGCGCGCTGCTTATTCACGCCGTGCCCTGGCTGGGCGGCCTTTCCCGCACCGAGCTGCGCTACCTGTGGACGCAACTCGGCGCTTTGGCGCGCAAACTCCTTCGCCGCTGAGCGGCGCTTCCCTCCACTTGCTCTTGGAGAGCGGCGCGCATATACTGCTCCGTCGATATACTTTTACTCCGTCGAGGATTCTATGGCCCTTACCAGTGCGGACGTTCGCGCCAAACTCAAAGCCGGCAAACCCACCGTGGGCACCTGGCTGCAACTGCCCAGCCCCGATCTCGCCGAAATCATCGCCCGCATGGGCTATGACTGGGCCGCCGTGGATATGGAACACGGCGCGTTCACCCGCGCGAGTCTGCCCGCCATTTTCTGCGCCCTTGAGCGCTGGGGAACCCTGCCCTTCGCCCGGCTGGTGGAAGCCACCAAGTCCGAGATCAAGGCCGCGCTCGATTCGGGCGCGCGGGGCCTGATTTTCCCCATGATCGAGTCGCGCGCCCAGCTTGACGAAGCTATCGGCTACGCCATGTACCCCGGCGGCAAAGAGTTCGCGGGCGGCAAACGCGGGGTCGGCTTCTCGCGCGCCAACATGTACGGCCTTGATTTCGCCGCGCATACCGATGCGAGCACCGGCCTTGCCCGCGACGTCGTGCTGGTAGCCCAGATAGAGCACGTTAACGCGGTCAAAGAGCTGGACGCCATCTTCAGCCACCCCCGGTTGGATGCCTATATGGTCGGGCCTTACGACCTTTCCGCTTCCATGAATCTTACCGGCGATTTCACGAACCCGGCCTTTATTGCCGTGCTGGATGAAATCACCGCCAAGGCTAAGGCGCACGGCATGGCCCGCGGCTATCACGTGGTGGCCCCGGACCCGGCGGAGTTGGCGGCCAAAGCCCACGACGGGTACGCTTTTCTGGCCTACGGCATTGACGCCGTCTTTCTTTCGGGCGCTGCGAAATGCCCCGAAGTATAACCATGCGGGGTTCCGCCCCGCGCCCCGCCAAGGGGCTTAGCCCCTTGGAACCCATTCACGGCTGCGGTTTTCCCCGCAAAGCGGGAAAAACCGCAGCCGGAACGCGGGGTCCAGGGGGATCATCCCCCTGGCAGGGGGGCTGGGGGACGGAGTCCCCCAAT
>JAVBNL010000051.1:0-21546 GCA_031551515.1 Desulfovibrionaceae bacterium | reverse complement strand
GGTCGAGAATGCTTTTTTGCAGTTGAAGGCGTGGCGCGGTGTCGCCACACGGTATGCCAAGAATACCGCGTCATTTCTGGCCGCCGTTCATATCAGGTGCATCGCTATTTGGGCAAAAATCTATTGACGACACTCTCTAGGGGTTTACTTCGTTTTTTCAATCATTTCGTCATAATATTTGCAAACCGCGTCCATGTCTTTAATGGTTTGCATTTCTTGGGACTTGGCGCTGAATTCCTGCATCAGCTTCTGAAAACGCGCGGCGTCTTTCTGGGCCAGAGCCTGCAACTGCGTGCTGACCTGCATGGCTTTCTTCTGAGCGTCTTCAGTCGTGCAAGCCGCGTGCGCAACGGAAGCGCCGAAAACAAAAATGGACAGCGCGGCGAACAGAATACCCTTTTTCATAACTCTTCTGCCTTCATGTAAATGTGTTGTGGCTTACCAAATAAAGTCCCGCTGCTGTCGCAACGGGGTCACATATAACATGGCGGGCACCGTACACCGTACGGGATAAAAAAGTAAATCTTTTTTTATTTTCTCGACTATATCAATAATCAAGGGGTCGACAGCCAGCAACGGCAAGCTCTGCCCGGCGCCAACTCAAAGAGGGGGGGCGCATTCACGCAGCGCTCATGCGCATCGGGGCAGCGGTCGCGAAAAGCGCAGCCGCTCGGGCGCGCAAGGGGGCTGGGCACCGTGCCGGGTATGACCGGCAGCCGCTCGTGACGGCTGGAAGGGTCAAGACGGGGGCGCGAACGCATCAGACCCCGAGTATAGGGGTGTTCCGCCCGGGCAAAGAGGGCCTTTACCGGCGCGAGTTCCACGATTTTTCCCGCGTACATCACGGCCACCTGGTCCGCCACGTCGTGCACTACCCCCAAATCGTGGGTGATGAGCAACAGCGAATTGCCGCGCTCGCAGGTCAAACGGGTCAGGAGCGAAAGCACCTGGCTTTGAATGGTCACATCCAGGGCGGTGGTCGGCTCGTCCGCAATGACGAGGGCGGGCTCGCAGGCGATCGCCATGGCGATCATCGCGCGCTGGCGCATGCCCCCGCTAAGCTGGTGGGGAAAATCGCGCACCCGCTCTGCGGGCTGGGGCAGGCCCGCTTCCGCCAGAAGCTCCACGGCTTTGCCCAGCGCTTCTTTGCGCGAAAGGCCCCGGTGGCGCAAAAGCGGTTCCGCTATTTGCTCGCCGATGCGAAAAACCGGGTTGAGGGCGGTCATGGGCTCTTGAAAGATCATGCCGATGCGGTTGCCCCGCACATGCTCGAGTTCTTCTTCGCGCAGAGTGGCGAGGTCGCGCCCCTCGAACAGGATGCGGCCGCGTTCCAGGCGGCCGGGCGGGCTGGGGATGAGCCGCAGTATGGACATGGCCGTGGCGCTTTTGCCGCAGCCCGACTCCCCCACCAGGCAGAAGGTGCCGCCGCGCGGCACTGAAAAGCTGACCCCGTCAACGGCCATGGCGTCGCCTTCGTCGGTTTCAAAGGCGACGGCCAAGTCTTCAACCTGCAAGAGAGGGGTTGTGTCTTCGCTCATGTGCTAGCCTGTACCGCAAGCGGGAGCGAAGGTCCAGACGGGAAGGCGGAACGCCGGGGAACGGCACTCCGCCTTTTCCGTCACGCGCGCAGGCGCTCCATGATGGATTTCAACTGCTGGGCCGTCTGGGAAAGGCTCAGCACGGCGGAAGAAGCCTGGATCATGCCGCCCGACGTTTCCGCCACGATGCGGCTGACTTCTTCCAGCGACCTGTTGATCTCGTCCGAGGTCGCGCTCTGTTCTTCAGCCGCCGTGGCGATGGACGCGACCACCGAGGAACTGGCGGCCGCCAGAGAAACTATCTCTTGCAACGCATGGCCGGAGTCGTTGGCCAGCCCGGTGGCTTCACTGATGTTTCTTACCGCGCTTGTCACCTCGTTGATGTTGTTTTGCGCCGAGAGCTGAATAGCCTGGATGTTGGCGCCCACCTCCGTGGTGGCGCTCATGGTTTTTTCCGCCAGCTTGCGGACCTCGTCTGCGACCACGGCGAACCCGCGTCCGGCTTCGCCGGCCCTGGCCGCTTCAATGGCCGCATTCAGCGCCAGCAGGTTGGTCTGATCCGCAATGTCCGAGATCACATTCATCACGTTGCCTATGCTCTCCGCCTGGCGGCCCAGCTCCGTCATGTTCCCCTGCAGGCCCAGGGCCACGGTGTTGACGTTGTTGATGGACTTGACCATCTTGGTCATAAGGTCCGAGCCGGTTTCGGCTTTTTTGCGGGTATTTTCGCTTTGCTCCGAAGCGTGCCCCGCGTTTTTCGCCACCTCAAGCACGGTGGCGTTCATTTCATTCATGGCCGCCGCCGTGCTTTCCACACGCGCCCGCTGCATGTCGGCACCCCGGCTGACCTGTTCCACCTGGGCCGACAGTTCTTCGGACGCCGCCGCCACCCGGTCCGCGCTTTCCTGCGCCTGGCCGGCCACTTCCAGAATTTTGCGCTCGGCGTCCTTGATCTGTGTCAGATCGACGATAAACTGAAGCACGGAGGAAAGCTTGCCCTGGCTGTCAGCCATGGGGATGGCGGTATAGCGTATATCCAGCCGGGTGCCTCTGGGCCTGGCCACGGTTTCACCGCTGCGGATGCTGTTGCTTTTTACGGCGCCCATCAGACCGCAAGAGGGTGAACCGTAGTCCTCGCGGCGGAACATTTCCTCACAGGTCTTGCCCGCGTAATCGGGCCCAGCCAGATCCTGAGCCGCTTCGTTCAGATAGCTGGCTTTCAGATCCTTGTTCAGCATGACCATGGGCGACGGGATATTGGCGAGAATAAGGCCCATACGCTTCAGAATATTGTTGGTGCCCTCGACCAGAGCGGCGAAGCCGCCGGAAAACTTGCCGGCATCGCCCTGCACGTCGAGATAGCCTTCCTCCACACGGCGCTCAACGCGGTTGTATTCCACGGTCATGTCATTGAGCGTGGCGGGTATGGCCATGATGGCCTTGATCATGGCCCCGATTTCACCGCCTTCGCGAACCTGCAGTTGCGCGCTGAAATTACCGCGGGCGATTTCGCCGGAAAACGCGGAAACCCGGGTCAGCACGCGCACGACGCCCACAATGATCCAGATAGCGAAAAGCAGACCGAGCAGCACCCCGATGCCGCTGCCGAGCAACAACAGCCGTTGCGCGTTTTCATTGCTCTCGCGTGTGGCTGCGCCCAGCTTGTTCATTTCGGCCTGCGTTTCTTTGGTGTAGGCATCAAAGAAAGCGGATATGGCTGTGGCGGCGTCAGACAGTTGTCTTCTGGCCTGGCGGACATCCTTGATGGCGGCGTCCACGTTTTTGAATGCCGCAAAATACGTTTCAAAACCCTTCACCAGAGTCCGGTAGGACTGGCGCGTTTCTTCCCGTATAATGACGTCCGACAGCTTTTTCAGCACCGCATCAAAATTCTTGAGCAGTTTGATTGCGTTATCCGCATCCTCAGGCAGATGCCGCAGGGTGTATATACGCACGGCGACGCGAAAATCCGCATATATGCTGTATGCGTCGTCCACAAGCGCCAGCACCTTAGCGTTGTTGACCTCTCTGCCCACTCTGTTGATATCCGTCAGCATATCGTTGATCCCGTTCGCCGCGGGCACGAGCGTATCATTCACGTCCTTGTTGACCTGCAGCAGCTTGTCCTGCACCAAATGCGTCAAACCGACCATCGTTCTCAGCCGGGCGGCCTGCTCGTCCAACTTTTTCTGGTTTTCCAGCCGGGGATCGGTCGTGCGGGCGTCTTCCACGTATTTGGCGCTGCCTCCCAGGTCGTTGCGCGCCTGTTCCGCCAAAGCAGAGTCCAGCGTGAGGACAAAACTGCTCATTTTATCGTTGGCTTTACGCATAAGCGCGTCAGCCCAGTTGGCATTGACCGCGGCGCGGGCTTCAGCGCGATACGAGCTGAAGCCCAGAGACGCCTCTTGCAGTCGAGAGTAGCTGAAAACAGCCAACCCCGCCTGCATAAGCACCATAAATAAAAATCCAAAAATAATTTTGTACTTGGTTGTCATAACAATTCCCCATAAAAACGGTTGTATGTATTTTTGTAAAAGATAAAATATATAGGTTTATAAATCTTATATTGTTATATTTACTCGACATTTATATTCATTGTTTAAAAAAGGCTATACTTAATTTTTTTTACATTCATATTTTTTTTAAAAAATTGTTAGTATTATTGATAAATAAAAAAGATACGCAGCGAAATACATCACTGCGTATCTTTTTATAGATTAAAAGTATTAAAAAACTTATTTCATATAGACGTTAAAACGACGGAGCTTCCTTGCGCACCGGAGGCGGCGGCGGATTACTGGCGTCGTCGCCGCGCCAGGCGCGGCGGATTCTGTCATCCGCCTGCTGCAGGCGGGTTTTGGGGTCGGGCGTAATCAGCCAGTCGCGAATGATCAGCCCCATATCTTGGGCCATGGTCTTGGCCAGCACGTACATGGGGTCTGAAGGCAGTCTGGTTTTGACGGCGAACAGCAGATAGTCGTTGGTCAAACCGGCGGGCATCAGGGCGGACTGGGCCATGGACCAGATCATCTGGCCGGAGGCGGTGTCATATATCTCGACCTGTATGGCCACCTGGCTGTCGCTGGTGGAACCGCCCGCGTAATAGTATGTTACGAAACCGCCGATCATGATATCCGCGCCTTTCGCTCTGGCCAGCGCCAGGGCTTTGTCGCGGCGGAAAGGACCGGCCGCGGCGTCAAATTCCATGGCCGGAAAAAGCTGCATGGAAAGCCAGGTCTGCCAGACGGTGCGGGCCTGGCTGTAGCCGACCATTTCAGGGTCGCTCATGGGCTGGGTCACGCGAAAGGGCACAAAAAGCGCCGTGGGCTCGGACCCGGCCATATCTTTGGGTCGCACGTGCACCTGGGGCGGGTTGCGCCGGGCCCACTGATCGCGGTACAGCACGGGCTGGGCGCCCAATTCGAAGTTAACCTGTTCTTCCGCCGCTTGCATGGTGGAGCACCCCGGCAACAACAGCGCAATCAAAAACGCCAAAACCGGGACCCACAACAGACGGTGCAACCTGTTTTCACGGTGGCCGGCGGTTCCGGTACTGCAACGATTCATAACAAGCCTCACAGACATGGGTTTGCCGCTCGCGGCGCGTCAGTCTGTTGACACGCCGGGCCGGCGGAAGATGACAAGCAAGAATGATGCCGAACGTAAAATTATGAGCAACGGCTAAAATGGTGTGTTATTATACTGTGAAGTGGAAATAAAAAAAATTTTCCTTGCTTGCTTTTGTGCTTATTTCCAGTATGAAACTACGGGACGCTTGTAGAAACAGCCCGGCACGTATATGGCAAATGATATGACGAACACGCCCCTTACGCCTCCCGCCGTGCGGGAGATCGCCTCCGCCCCCGGCGCGAGGTCTTTGTCTTTTTCCGGCGACTGGGTGGCCTTAACCGTCAGCACCGCGGAAAGCGAGGCCATGCGTCTTGCCGCATCCCCGGCCGGATCTCCGGTGGCGGCGCTGGACCTGACCGGCGTAACCCGGCTGGATACCACCGGCGCCCTTATCATTAACAACGTCGCGGCAAAATGCCGTGAAAAAGGCGGCCAGGCGGCGCTGCATACGGATGACAGCCACCATAACCTGCTGCTGGAACACACGAACCTGCCCGATCTGAAAAAAGGCAAACCCGCCGTTGCCCACGGGCCTTTCGTGCGTTTGCTCAACCAGATCGGCCATAACATCATCACCGAATTCCATTTGGGCGGAAAGCTGCTCAGTTTTCTCGGGCATTATCTCGTCACTCTGGGCTCGGCCCTGCTGCGCCCGCGCAGCTTCCGCCTGACCCCCATGATTTACCACATGCAGCAGACCGGGGTGGCGGCCGTGCCCATCGTGGCCCTGCTTTCTTTTCTGATCGGGGTGGTCGTGGCCTATATGGGCTCGGAACAGCTAGCCCGTTTCGGCGCGCAGATTTTCACCGTCAACCTGGTGGAGATCATGACCCTGCGTGAAATGGGGGTGCTGCTCACCTCTATTATCGTCGCGGGCCGCTCCGGCTCATCCTTCACCGCCCAGATAGGGGCCATGGTCGCCAACCAGGAGGTCGCGGCCATGGAAAGCATGGGCCTCTCCGCCATGAACCGCCTGGTTATGCCGCGGGTCACGGCGCTTATGCTGATGCTGCCCGCCCTGGTTTTTCTGGCAGACCTCATGGGCCTCTTGGGCGGCTGGGTGGCCGTGTGGATGACCATGGGACTTTCGCCCGAAGCCTACGCTGCGCGGCTGCATGACTCCATGTATATTTCCAACTTCTGGACGGGTCTTATCAAGGCGCCCTTTTTCGCACTGGTCATCGGCATTGTCGGCTGCTTTCAGGGTTTTCAGGTCACGGGCAGCGCGGAATCCGTGGGTCAGCTGACCACGCAATCGGTTGTGGAATCCATTTTCCTCGTCATCGTTCTTGACGCGCTGTTCGCGCTGTTTTTCACCACGCTGGGGGTATGAGCATGAACGATTCCGCTCCCATCGTCTCTTTGCGCGGCGTGACCAACAGCTTCGGCCCCACGGCCATTCATGAAAACCTGGACCTGGATATCCGCCACGGCGAGGTTCTGGGCCTGATCGGCGGGTCCGGAGCGGGCAAGTCCGTGCTGCTGCGTTCCATTTTGTGGCTTCGCCCGCCTCAGGCCGGCGAAATCTCGGTCATGGGCATCAATCTTGGCCGGGCCACGGACGAAGAATGGCTGTATATCCGCCGCCGCTGGGGTGTGCTGTTTCAAGACGGGGCGCTTTTTTCCTCGCTGACCGTGCGCGAGAACATTCAGGTGCCGCTCAAAGAATTCACCACCCTTTCCCCGCATCTGATGGACGAAATCGCGGCCCTGAAAATCCACATGGTGGGGCTGCCGCCAACAGCCGGAAATTTATACCCTTCCGAACTTTCCGGCGGCATGCGCAAACGCGCGGGCCTGGCCCGGGCGCTGGCCCTTGACCCTGACCTGGTTTTTCTGGACGAACCCACGGCCGGGCTTGACCCTCTGGGCGCGGCCGCTTTTGACGAACTGGTGAATTCACTGCGCGAAAGCATGGGGCTGACCGTGTGCATGGTTACCCACGACCTTGATTCCATCCACACTGTCTGCGACAGGGTGGCCGTGCTGGCGGAAAAACGCATTTACGCCATCGGCACAATTACCGAGTTGCTTTCAAACCCCTATCCCTGGATTCAGGAGTACTTTCTCGGGCCGCGCGGCAGAGCCGTAACGGAGAAGCCCGCAGCAAGGAGTTTATAATGGAAACCCGTGCCAGCTATTTGGTTGTGGGCTCATTCGCCCTTTTGGCGGTTATCGGCGCGCTTCTTTTTGTCCTTTGGGCCGGCAGGACGGACCAGGGCGCCATACGCCAGTACGAGGTGACTTTTCATCAAAGCGTTTCCGGCCTGGCGGTGGGCAACGACGTTCTGCTGAACGGCGTGCGCGTCGGGCAGGTGGCCTCCATCAGGATCAGCCGCTCCGACCCCGGCAGCGTCGTCGTTTTGCTGACGGTGGCGGCCGACGCCCCTGTGCGCGAAAATTCCAGGGCCAGCCTTGAGCCGCAAGGCCTGACGGGCCTTTCCGTGGTGGCCGTCACCGGCGGCACGGCTGACAGCCCCCTGATCAAAGCCACGCCGGGCACGCCCGCGCGCATTCCTTCGCAACTTTCCCGCTTGCAGACCATCATGGCCAGCATGCCGCAGCTTTTAACCTCGATGAACGAGCTGCTTGACCGGGCCAGCGGCATGCTGACGCCTGAAAACTCCAAAGCGTTCGGGCGGATGCTTGAGTCGCTTTCCGAAGTGGCGGAACTTTTGTCCAAACGCAGACCCCTGATGGAAGAAGGGCTGAACAATGTGGCCGAAGCCAGCAAAAGCCTGGCCGCCATGAGCAAAAAACTGGACAAGCTGGCCGGCAGCACGCAAAAATTGATGGACCAGAACATTACCAACGCCGCCGACTCCGTCAACAAAGCGGCGGCCCGCCTGGATTCCTTGCTTAAAGCTATGGAGCCGGGCCTTACCCGCGCATCGCGCGAAAGCACTGACGAACTGCAACGCCTGCTGGTTGAAACGCGGCGCCTTATGGCCACCATGAACCGGCTGGCCCAAAAAATGGAAAGCGACCCCCGCCGCTTCATGTTCGGCAACCCTGTTCCGGAGTTTAAAGCGCCATGAACACAGCCATAGCCATATCCCGCCCCCGGTCCGTTCTTTCTTTCGCGGCGGCGAACAGAATGCACGCGCTCTTCGCCCTGATTCTGCTTGCCTTTGCCACGGCCGGCTGCGGCAAAATTCTTGACCCGGGCCCCCCGCTCAACCAGGTTTTGCTTTCCGCCCGCATGCCGGCCAAGGTTCAGGGTCCCACCCTGCCCCTACAACTGGTCGTTTCCCAGCCCACGTCCGCCAATGACTTGTCCGGTGACCGCATTGCCGCGCTGATGAACGGCTATGAGGTCCGCTATCTCGACTCCGCCAAATGGGCCAACGCGGTGCCCGACATGGTGCAGCGCCTGCTGGTGGATTCACTGGAAGCGACAGGCGGCATCGCCGGGGTGGGCACGGACGATTCGGGCCTTGACCCCCAGGTTCGCCTCAGCTGCGATATCAAGCGCTTTTACCTGCGGTATCAGGAACCGGGCAAAGCGCCCGTGGCCGAGATATCGCTGCGCCTGCGCCTGATCGATTTGCGCAGCGGCAAGGCGCTGGGCAACACCGCCATCGACACTGCCCAGCAAAGCGCCGGAGAATCGCCTCAGGAGCTGGTCGCCGCGTTCAGCATCGCCGCGTCCAAAGCCCTGGCCCAGAACAGCGATTGGGTGCTTGCGACCCTGGCGAAAGCGCCCCAGTAATGAACCCGCGTTGACGCCCGCTAAGAAAAAGGCCTCGTCGTCCGCGTGCGGACATCGGGGCCTTTTTCTTAGCGGGCGTCAACGCGTTGCGGCAAATCCCTACTTTTTTTCTATGAAAAAACCCCTCTGTTTTTCTATTGCATACAAATTTTTTTATGGTAGGTGGACTGCTATTCATAAGCATGGGCTCTTATACTTTGCCGTATGCTGCCGATATGCGGCATGTACGGATGTTTGCCGATTGGATCACCGGCCGGTTTTACCCGCGGTTTTCTTCGAGCGGGGCAGCACCAACTTACGAGGACGGAATAGACCATGACCATTCGCAGCAAGCTTTTTCTCACTTTTCTCGGCTTCTGCCTCATCCTGATCGGCGGCATCGCCGCTCTGGTCGTTGTTGAAACGAGAAAAACGGGCCTGGAGACGTTCAAAACCACGGCGGAGGGACAACTGCTCCGCATCGACGACATCTTTGCCCAGTATGCCGATACGGGCAAACAAAGCGCCGGGTACCTGGCGAAGCTCCCTGTGGTCAGGGGCGCTTTGGGCAAGGTCACCAACACTTTCATGCCCAAAAAGGAAGTGACGGAAAACCGATATGACATGTATACCGCGTATGAAAAGCAGATTTACGACGAATTTCAAAAAATGCAGCTCAGCCACCCCACTTACGGGCTGATCTTCATCGGCTTTTCCGACGGCACCATCATTGAGGCCAACGAACCCGGCAAGGCCAACGACACCTTCGGCCCCGGCTATGACCCGCGCGAGCGCCCCTGGTACAAGCAGGCCATGGCCAAAGAGGGCGATTTCAACATATCGCTTCCCTATGTTTCTTCTTCCAAAGACGTGGTCTGTTCCGTCACCAGCAAGATCTACGACCCTTCGGGAAAGCACATCGGGGTTCTGGCCATTGACTTCAACCTTTCCGGGCTGACCAACTACCTGGCGAAGCTGAAGATAGGCAAGACGGGGCACGTTGTGGTGCTTTCGCAAGACGGGCTTGTTCTGGCCAACCCCGCCGACCCTTCCACCGTTTTCAAAAACGTGAAAGACCTTGCGGACAAAACTCTGTTTCAGCGGGTGCTCAGCGAAGGCGAGCCTTCTTTTGAATACGCCGCGAACGGCAAAACCTATCAGGTGCTTGCGCACACCAACCCCAGTTTTGGCTGGCGCTCCGCCGTGCTGATCGAGCAGGACGAAGTGCTGGCTGAAAGCGTGCAGGCCCGCAACAAAATCATCATGCTCGGTTTCGGCTTGGGCGTCTTGATGCTGGCCGTGGTCTTCTTTTTGGGCCGTTCCATGACAAAGCCCATCACGCTGCTTGTGGGCGCTTCCGGCCGCATCGCCGAAGGTGATTTCGCAGCGTTGCCCGACGGCGCGGGCTTTACCGGCGAAATGCTGGAGCTGCACGGCAGTTTGAAACGCATGACCACCAACCTTTCCGCCCTGATTGAAGACGCAAGAGCAAAAACGCAGGAAGCGGAACGCCAGTCGCAGCTTGCCCAGCAAGCGGTCGGCGACGCCGACGCCGCCCGCCGCCAGGCGGAATCGGCCAAACGCGAAGGCATGCTGCAGGCGGCAGGCCGCCTTGAAAGCATCGTGCACCAGACCAAAGAGTCTGCCGACACGCTCTCTCGCCACGTGGAACGCGCGGTGCAGGGCGCTGCCATGCAGAGCAAATACGCCGGCGACACCGCAGCCGCCATGACCGAGATGAACGCGACTGCCATGGAAGTCGCGCGGAACTCCGCCCAGGCTTCAGACAGCGCGGGCAACACCACGCAAAAGGCCAATGAAGGGGCGCAGATGGTTTCCGCGCTCAAAAACGCCATTGCGGAAGTGGACCGCAAAACCGAAGCGCTCAAGCGCGCCATCAACGACCTAGGCACGCAGGCGCAAGGCATTAACCAGATCATGACCGTCATCACCGACATTGCCGACCAGACCAACCTGCTGGCGCTGAACGCGGCCATTGAAGCCGCCCGCGCCGGTGAAGCGGGCCGCGGCTTTGCGGTTGTGGCGGACGAAGTGCGCAAACTGGCGGAAAAAACCATGACCGCCACCAAAGAAGTGGGCACTTCCGTCGAATCCATTCAGAAAGGCACCACGGAAAGCGTGGCCGGCATGGAAGAAGCCACCCATTCCGTAAAGCAAAGCACGGAACTCGCCACCACCGCGCAAGAAGCGCTGCACCAGATCGTCCTTCTGTCGCAAACCACGGCTGACCAGATCCGGTCCATCGCCACCGCCGGAGAAGAACAGTCCGCCACCTGCGAAGAGATCAACAGGGGCACGAGCGAGATCAACCACATCACCTCTGAAACGGCGCTGACCATGCAGGATGCCGAACAGGCCGTGTCCGGCTTGAACGGCCTGGCGCACAACCTTGAAACGCTGATTGAAGAAATGAAGAAATCGTAAGGCAAAACCCAAGGGGCCTCGCCTCTTCACCATACGCGAAGGGCGCTTCCGGCAAACGGGAGCGCCCTTTCAAGGTCTTGCCTTTGTTTTGCGGATCGTTATGCGACTACTCAAGCAACCACCCAAGTAAGCCATCAAATCCAATGTTTACTTGCGGAAACGTCAGGCCAGCATGTCGCGGTACAAGGCGGCATAGGCCCGGGCCATATCCGTCAGTGAAAAGCGTTGCAGCGCGGCATGGCCGCCCCGGCGCAGTTTTTCACGCAGATCATCTTCGCGGCTTAGGCGAAAAAGCGCGTCAGCCAGCGCTTGCCTGTCGTGCGCGGGCACGGTCAGGCAGTTCACGCCGTCTTCCAGGCACCCGGCATATTCCGGCCGCTGCGCGGCCACAATGGGCACGCCGCTGGCCCAGCCCTGTAAAACAAGGGGCAGGCAGTTCTCTCCTTCGCCGGCGGGAAGCGCCAACGCGTCGCAGGCGGCCAATTGGCGGCTGCTGTTCTGCCCGCCCAAAAAGGACAAACGCCCCGCTATACCCTTGCTTTCCGTTTCCGCAAGCAAAGGCAGGAACAGCGGCCCCTGGCCCAGCACGCGCAGTTCCCATGGCGGCAAATCTTGGCGCAGGGCCAAAAGCGCCATTGCGTCAAACAATGCGGCATGTCCTTTGTCTTGTGTCAGGCTGCCGGTAACGGCCAAGACGAAGCGCCCGTCATTGCGGCTTTCGCGCGTTGCATAGCCCACGGGGTTCACGCCGCAGGGGATCATGCGCACCCGCACGCTTTCAATGCCCGCTTCGCGCAGTTTTTTGACCCCAGCCTCGTTATCGGCCACCACCGGCGCGGGAGGGATGCAATAGCGCAGGGAGCCCCTGCCCGCAAGGGCGTCAAAAGATCCGCGCCAGACATGCGCAAGACGCAGGTTCTTTTTCCAGCGGGCGGCGAACGCGGCCAGACGCGAGGCGGAAAAATCACAAGCCTGCACCAGGCAGGGCTCGTCTTTGGGCAGCCCGGAAAAGATGCGGAAAAAGGACCAGAGCACGGCCGGCGAAATAATGCCGCGCGAGGGCAGGGTGTGCACGGGCAACTGCCGGGCGCGGGCGGCGACATGCAAAGGCGAGCCACGGCGGCAGACGATGCGGGCGTCCCACCCCTCTTCACGCAGGGCGAGCGCGAGCGCCAACGTCTGTTGCCGTCCGCAGGTCCAGGCGTCCAGATGCAGCAAATGGACGCGGGTCACGGCAGCGCCATTTCCCCGGTACAAAACGAGGCCGGGCGCAAAGCCCGGCCCGCGTGAGCATGTGAAGTTGCCGTCATACCAGGCCGGGCACCGGGATGCCGTTCTTTTTGATGTCTTCTTTGATCAAAGTCCGCAGCCGCGCGGAAACAGAGCCGGGCTTGCCGCTGCCCACGGGTTTGCCTTCATAGCTGACGATGGCCACGCAGTCAGGCCCCGTGCCCAAAAGCACCGCTTCTTTGGCGCGAAAAATATCCGCCTCTGGGATGTTGCGCGTGGTCACCGTCACTTCGTTTTTTATCAGCTCCATCGCCCGCAGCAGTGTCGTGCCGGGCAGGGCATGGTCAAACGCCGGCACGGCCAGATGTCCCGCCTCGTCCACAATGCACAAATTGGCCACCGCGCTTTCCGCAAGGTTGCCCTTGTCGTCAAAACAAAAGGGAATATCCGCGTTTTTTTCTTTCGCCTCGCGGATCATCAGAGCGTTGGCCACATAATTGGTGTTCTTCACCCGCGCCACATAGCTTTGCTTGGCGGGGATGGAGGTGCGAAACCCCCGGAGGCCCTTTTCAAACCAGGATTCAGGCTTGGTGTGAAAGCGGTAGGCCACGACGTACAGGCTCGTTTCCGGGCATTCCGCCGGGTCGATGCCGAAACCGCCCTGCCCGCGCCCGAGCAGCACGCGCAGTTGGCCGGTTTTTTCTTTGCCCGCCGCCGCGACCTCTATGACGATCTCGCGTATTTTTTCCCAGGAACAGGGCGCGTCCAGAAACATGGACGCGGCGGAACGCTGCATGCGCGCGAGGTGCTCGTCAAGCTGGTACAAACGACCGTCGGTGTATTTGACGGTCTCGAACACGCCGTCGCCGCGATGGGCCAAATGGTCGTCCAAAGGCAGCAGCATGGTCTTGGGGTCCGTGGTGATGGCGCCGATACGGTGCTCATAATAGGCCAGCACTTCACCGGCGCAGGCACGAGGCAGGGCAAGCATCCGTTTGAGATACTCTTCGCCGGAAACGACGGGGATCATAGGCGACTCCTTCAAAACCCGGAGAAGGGGAAAATCCCTTCCCCGGAACAGGCCGTTTAGCTCAAAAACAGATTCGGGTTCTTCACCCGGACCAGGTCTTTCTTCAGCAGCACTTCCGCGATCTGCACGGCGTTCAGGGCCGCGCCCTTGCGGATGTTGTCCGCCACAACCCACATATCTAGGCCGTTGGCGATGGAGTGGTCTTCGCGAATGCGGCCCACGAAAACCTCATCTTCACCCGCGGCGTCAATGGGCATGGGATAGATCTTTTCCTTGGGGTTGTCGAGAACCTTGACCCCCGGCGCGCGGGACAAAATGACCCGGGCTTCTTTGGCGGTCAGCTTCTTTTCGGTTTCGACGTTCACCGCTTCGGAATGGCCGTAAAACACGGGCACGCGCACCGTGGTGGCCGTAACTTTGATGGAAGCGTCACCCATGATCTTCACGGTTTCGTGCACCATCTTCATCTCTTCCTTGGTGTAGTCGTTATCCAGAAAGACGTCGATGTGCGGCAGGCAATTGAAGGCGATCTGGTACGGGTAGGTGTTGCATTCCGCTTCCTGCATGTTGAAGAGCGCGCGCACCTGCTTGTCCAGCTCTTCAATGCCCTTCTGGCCGGTGCCGGAAACGGCCTGATAGGTGGAAACGACCACGCGCTTGATCTTGGCGGCGTCGTGCAAAGGCTTCAGCGCGACCACCATCTGGATTGTGGAGCAGTTGGGGTTGGCGATGATGCCGTTGTGCTTTTCAAGGTCATGCGCGTTGACTTCGGGCACGACCAGGGGGCAGCGGTCGTCCATGCGCCAGGCGCTGGAGTTGTCGACCACGACGCAGCCGGCTTTCACCGCATGAGGGGAAAACTTCTGCGAAGTGCCGCCGCCGGCGGAAAAAATGGCGATATCAATACCGGCGAAAGAATCTTCTTTCAGCTCTTTCACCAGCAGTTCACGCCCCTGAAAAGGCACGGTGCTGCCTGCGGAACGGGCGGACGCCAGGGGCACGATTTCCGTGGCCGGAAAATCGCGCTGCTCCAGCGTTTTCAACATCTCCCTGCCGACTGCTCCTGTAGCGCCGACAACGGCGACAACCAACTTCTTTGCGCTCATGATGGTAACTCCTTGCTTCGCTATGCTTTAGGTACATTGTTTGAAAAATCAAGCACAAATACGCTTTATTGAAAAGATGGATTTTGTTTCCTGGCAAGAAACGCGGTGATTCCGGGCCAGGGATAGTACTTTTGCGGTACAGCCCTGGACCGGAATCACCGCGTGACGTGGTCCAGGGAGCAAAAGCCATCTTTTCACCGTAAGGTTAACTCATAATACGTCCGCATCTCCGGCCCGAAACTCAGCTTGAACCAGCCGCGTTTGGGGCTGTTCACCCCTTCCATGTCCACTTCCGCAACCCCGCTTTTGGCCAAGGCCACGAACGCGTCCCAAATCACGGCGGAGCCGCAATGGGTATCGCGCTGGGCCGGGTCGGAAGCCCCGAAAAGGTAATAAGCGCGATACGCGTCAAGCGCCATGACCGCCATGCTGCCGATTTCGCCCTGCGCGGTGCGCGAAACGAACATGCGGGCCAGCCCGGTCTTGCCGAGGGCCGCGATGAGACGGCCCATATCCTCCAAATGCTCCGGCGGGACGGCGATGTCCTGGCGGTTCATGGTCATGGCGTAAAAACGCGTGAACGCATCGGGCAAAAATTCTTCGGTGGTGGTTACGCCCTTTTTCAGAGCGTAGCGCACCTCCTGACGCCGGGCTGACGAACACTGGGCGAAAAGATCGCTCTCGTCCGTGCTTTTTTCCGCCAGTTCCGCAATGGAAGCGACGGCCGTATAGCGCACGTCGGGAATGTAGCGGCCCGCATCCGCCCCATAGTTGTGCCACAAAAACGCGCGGATATCGCTGACGCCGGGGGAAAGGGCCAGCTCCACCTTCTTGTACAGGTTCGGCAAAGCAACAGCCGCGGCTTCGCAGACCTCAAAGCGTTCCGTGGTGATTTGCGCCCGGTTCTGGTTGTGGGCGATGGCCGGAAACAGCACGCCGGAATAGACGATCAAATCGTTCAGCGCCGCGTCTTCGCCGGTATCGCTCTCGGGCACGACCAGCGCGCCGCGCACTTCCTGGTTGCGATAGATGGAATAGAGGCCCACCTTCTGACGGATGGCCCCAAGGTATTCACCCCGGCTGAAGACCGTGGCGTTGGGCGATTTCGCCACAAACGCGTCCCACTTTTCGCCCAGCTCCGTCTTTTCAACGCGGTATCTGCTGTCAGCCATACTCTGATCCCCCTATTTCGGGTCCGGCCCGGCCAGACGGTCCAAAAGTCCTTTTTCGCGCAAAAATTCCGCCATATCCAAAAGTTCCGCCACGGGCATGCCGGTCCTGGCGGCCGCATCCTGCACGGATGTGCGGCCGTCCATCAGCATCAGCAGCCAAAGAATGGCGTCCAGCTGCTGCCCGGAGTTCTGCCCCGGCATCATGCCGCCGCCTCCGTCAGGGTACAGCCCGCGCGGAGAAAGCATAACCTCGCAATGCGGGTTTTTGCTGCGGTAAAAGGCTTCGTCTTCCAAGAGCTCTATGGCCCGCAGATACAGCAGCAAGGTGCGCGAAAGCGCGTCCGCACTGATGCAGTCCAGGTCGTCGCAGGACGTGTGGTATTGCGGATATTCGTAATACTTGTCTTTGTGGATGCTGGCCGTGTTGATGCGAAAACCGGGGCTGGCGTATTGGCGTTCGTCGCTGCCGTGCGGGTCGAAAGGATAGCGCAGCACGGGCACGCCCAGATCCGTAAAGGCCTGCTCCACCACCCGGTTGACGCGGTGGTTCGCATCGAACGAAGCCTTGTAGCCCCACGGCCCCTTGCCCGCCGTGCAGGTGATGACGAAACCCGCGTCAATGGCCTTCATGGCCGCTTCGTTGTGCGCGCAATAGGCGATGGCCCCGATGGTTTCGGGCACGAAGATAACGCGGTAGGAATAGCGCGTTTTGCGGCGAAGCAGTTCCCCGGCCAGATAGGCCGTGAGCACCGGGCCGGAAAGGTTGTCGTTGGCCAGGGAAGGGTGGCAGAAATAGGTGGAGAGCAAAATCTCCTGCTTTGTATCGCCGGGGATGAGCAGTTCGCCAACCGTCAAACTGCCCGGCTCCAGAACCGTATCCACCAGCACTTCAAAGCGCGCATCGTCGCCCAGGGGCTCGAAGTCTCGCTGATATTGCTCCCAACTGAGGCAAAAACCCCAGTCGCGCTTGTAATAGCTGGTGCGGTAAGGGATGGCCTGGGGCAGGTCTTCGCGCCAGCGCAGGTGGGGCCGCAGTTCGCGCAGGGTGAAGGATCCGGAAACCGGCACGCTGTACCCCACAAGGTGCACATTGTTCACCGCGAAATTCACCAGCACGCGGCCGTCAGGACCTTTGATCCAGGCCTCTCGCGGCGTCCATTCATCCGGAATGGTCCAGTCGTAAACCTTGGTGCCGGAAGGGTATTCATGCACGGCCAGGGGGATGACCTCGCCCAGAATGCGCAACGTCTCACGGTTGCCGGGGCCGGTCAGGCTGCGGCAAAGCGGAAAGAGCCGGCGCAAAAGCGCGTCGATCTCCGGCACGGAACAGCAATGCGGCGCGAATTTCATGGGGCCTCCAAAAAACAAAAGAGCCGGGTCGCGTGGGCGGCCCGGCTCTGGTTCTTACCGCTTATTCAGCGGCGGAATCTTCCTCAAGCTTCTGCTTGATCAGATCCCCCAAGCTCTGGCCGCCCGCCGAGTCGCCGCTAGTCCGGAACTCTTTGGGCTTCTTCTTTTCTTCATCGTCTTTCAACTGTTTTATGGACAGGCCCAGGCGGCGTTCCTCAGCGGAAACGTGAATGACTTTCGCCTGAATGGTCACGCCTTCTTTAAACAGTTCGGCCGGGGTCTTGATCTTTTTGTTGCTGATTTCAGACACGTGGATCAGACCTTCGATGCCTTCTTCCACTTCAACAAACAGCCCGAAATCGGTGATGTTGGTCACCAGGCCGTCGACCATGGCGCCCACCGGGTATTTGTTCGGCACATAAGACCAGGGGTCTTCGGTCAGCTGCTTGATGCCCAGGGTGAACTTTTCGCTTTCCTGATCCACCACCAGCACCTTGGCCTGCACCACATCGCCCACCTGATACACTTCGGAAGGATGGCGGATCTTCTTGGTCCAGCTGATGTCGGAAACGTGGATAAGGCCGTCGATGCCGTCTTCGATGCCGATGAACATGCCGAATTCGGTGATGTTCTTGATGGCGCCTTCAAGGATGGTGCCTTCGGGATAGCGTTCGGCCACGATGACCCAGGGGTTGGGCTTCACTTGCTTCATGCCCAGCGAGATGCGTTTCTTTTCCTGGTCAACGCCCAGGATGATCACTTCCACCTCGTCGCCCACGCGCACCATCTGAGAAGGATGGCGCAGCTTACGGGTCCAGGACATTTCAGAAATGTGCACCAGACCTTCGACGCCCGCTTCCAACTCGACGAAAGCGCCGTAGTCCACCAGGTTGGTGATCTTGCCGTTCAGCTTCGCGTCAATGGGGAACTTGGCGGTGATATCCTGCCAGGGGTCGGAGATAAGCTGCTTCAGGCCAAGGGAAACCTTGTGGTTTGCCTTGTCGAAAGAAAGCACCTTCAGTTCCAGTTCCTGGCCCATGCTGACCAGTTCTTTGGGATGGCGAATGCGCTTCCAGCTCATGTCGGTGATGTGCAAGAGGCCGTCCAGGCCGCCCAGGTCCACGAACACGCCGTATTCGGTGATGTTCTTGACCCGGCCCTTGACGATCTGCTCTTCGGCCAGAGTGCCGAGAAGGCCCGCGCGCTTGGAGTCGCGTTCTTCCTCAAGCAGCACGCGGCGCGAAACAATGACGTTGCTGCGCCGGCGGTTGGTTTTCAAAACCCGGAACTCGAATTCCTGGTTCACCAGGGCGTCCATGTCGGGCACGGGGCGCAGATCGACGTGCGAGCCGGGCAAAAAGGCCTCGACCCCGCCCAGATCGACCGTATAGCCGCCTTTGATGCGGCGCAGAATGCGGCCCTTGCAGGTGCTGTTCTTGTCCTGGATGTCTTCCAGTTGATCAAACAGCTGCATGCGCTTGGCTTTTTCATACGAAAGGGTGATGGACCCTTCCATTTCGTTCTTGCGCACGACGAACACATCCACCTGGTCGCCGACCTTCACCGAAATCACGCCCGAAGGGTCGCGGAATTCGGCGGCCGGAATCTGGCCTTCAGACTTGAAGTTCACGTCCACCAGGATGTGGTCGTCGTCCACACGGACGATTTCGCCTTTGACAATGGAACCTTCTTCCAGATCGCCGAAGTCCGAACTAAGATAGTTCTCCAGCGCGCTGGCGAAATTGAGGTCGCCCTCGTGTTCTTGAGTTGTTACCATACCGATTTTTCTCCAACCGACAAAATTTCCCACGTACATGACATGGGAGGGGTTTTTCTAGCAAAGATGCGCGATGAGCACAAGGAAAAACGGCATTTGCGGAAAAAAAATCCGGAAACCCGCGGGGGAATGTGTTTTGAATTTGCGTTTTGAATTCTGGACAGCCACTGGCAAAAGGCATATACGCAAATAGATACACAAAGCCGCGTCTGCGGCGTGAACGCCAGCAACGGCAGGAAAATCCGCTCATGAGCATTGAAAATACTCCCGGCCTGGATGTTGAAACCGCCCTCAAGCGTTTGGGCGGCAATACCAAGCTGTATGCCCGCCTGCTTGACCAGTTTCAAAATTCCTATGCCGGCGCGGGCGACGAAATGGCCGCCCTTCTGGCTGCTTCCGATATGACCACGGCCGAACGCGTCGCCCACACCATCAAAGGACTTGCGGGCAACCTGGGGGCCGTGAAACTGCAAGAGTCCGCCGCCGCGCTTGAGCGCCTTTGCCGTGAAAATGCCGGCCAGCCGGCCATAGACGCCGCTTTTACCGCGTACAAAACCGATCTTGGCGCCGCCATAGACGCCGTGCGCGCCTACCTCGCTTCGCAAGCCCAGAGCGCGCCCGCGCCCGCGCCCACCCCGGCGACTCCCCTCTTGCCCCGACTGGAAGCGCTGCTGGCTCTTTTGCGCGACGACGACGCGCGCAGCGACGACGAGTTTCGCCGCATGAAGGGTGAGCTTGAAAGCCTGGATTCCATGCTGGCCCAAACTCTGGGCACGGCCATCGCCGGTTTTGATTTCAGCACAGCCCTCGTCGTGGCCGAAGCGTTGCGCGACAAACTGCGGCCGGGCGGCTGAACGCGGGTTTATGCCATGCCGCACGGCACGCTGCATATCGACGAAGCGGTCGACCGCATGGGCGACCGCGAGTTGTATCTCGAAATCGCCCACTTTTTCGCCGGGGCCATTCCCGCATCCAAAGGCAACCTGGAAAATTTGCTGCGCGCGGCCAACTGGGTTGAGGCGCGACGCCTGGCCCATTCGCTGAAAAGCAATTGCGCGGCCGTGGGCGCGGATGATTTGCGCGGAATAGCGTACAAGCTTGAGACGGCCTGCCGCGACGGCGACGGGGCTGCCGCCTCCGCCGCGTTCAAAGACCTGTGCGTGCGGCTGGATTCGTTGCGCGAAGCCCTCTTGGCCCTGCACTAGGCTTTGCTAACAAATAATTTTAAGCCAAGCCTTGATTGCTGCCAAGATTAGAAATCCTGCAAAGTGGGTGGCTTTCTTGTCATATCGGGTGGCCACCCGCCTGTTTTCTTTCAATTTGCCAATAAAACGCTCGACAACGTTACGCTCTTTGTATTTGTCGCGGTTTATCTCGGGCTGCAGTTTGTGGCACTTTCGGAAAGGAGTTATCGACTCCAATCCGGCGCCCTCAATCTGCCAGCGCAACACCTTGCTGTCGTATCCCTTGTCGCCCATCACCGTCTGGGCCTGGCATGCTATTGCATGTGCGGCAAGTTCAGGAGCATGCTTACAGTCATTTGACTGCCCTGGCGACAGCACCAACTTGAGCAGCCTCCCTAAATTATCCACAAGGAAATGAACCTTAGTGCCAAAACCGCCTTTGGAGCGGCCTAAAGCTTGGCAGCCCCTTTTTTCCGAGCACCCGCCGCGTGGCGATGAGCCCGGATAACGCTGCTATCCATGAAGGTGACGCTCACCTTGAGAACTCCGACTTTTTGCAATCGCATCAGCACCTTCCACCATATCCCGCGCTCAACCCAGCGTTTGTAGCGCATAAAGACCATCATCCAATGCCCGAAGGCTTCGGGCATGGCCCTCCATCTGCAACCCTCGCGCAGAATGTACAATGCGCCTTCCAGGGCATGTCGGTCCGTAATTTTGGGCTTACGGCCTCGGGCGTCTCTTTCTTCCTGCAATATCGGCTCGATAAGCGCAAATTGCTTGTCGGTCAGACTGTAGAGTTTTTCCATGCAGCAAACATAGCACTTTCAGCCTAAAAAACAATTTATTTGTTAGCAAGGCCTAGAGAGTATATTCGCTTTGAAAAAGCGTATCTGCTCTGCAAGGATTTGCTCTCAAAACCTTGCCGCGAGATGCTTGCAGGCTGGCTATGCCAGCCGTCGAGCAAGCATCTCAAAGCTAATCTGACATTGTTGTCTATATTTTGAAATAATTAACTTAAATATTTTTTGTATAATTTTATACCAGCAGCAATACCAACATTTTTTGTAGATGGAGCCGGACTTTTTAAGACGTCTTTATCTAACTTTTTTAGCTTACCCCTTGAAAAGGGCAGAGTAAAACAGCCACAACGCTGGTGAGCGGCACACTTTTGAGGGAGTGCGCTTCGCAACAGCCACACTCGCCGCTTTGATGTGGCACATGCCGCTCTTCCGTCCTTGGTTTCGAGCATGTTGCAAAGCGCACCATTCCCGTCCAATGGGGCCAACATGGCTCTGCTGATTTCAAGCATGCAGAGCCACAAAATATACAAAGCATAGTTCGCAACTAATTAGAATGAAAACTGAACTCATATGCCGGAACCTTTGTACCC
>JAVBNL010000076.1:0-10767 GCA_031551515.1 Desulfovibrionaceae bacterium | reverse complement strand
GTCTTTGGGGCATTGCAGCAGCTCTTTCCACTGCGAATACCCCTCGTAGTCTTCTTTCGACCATTTTCGGACAATGGTTCTCGTAACCGTACTGTGGGGCGCAATGGTTTCGGCAAGTTTCACCAGGACGCCGTGCGGAAGTTTGTCTCCGGCTTCCGTGGCGGCAAGCCCGCCTCTGCCTATGGGCCTTTTCGGGGCTTCACGCAGAAAAAAGCATCCCGCCGTCGCGGTTATCTGAGAAAGGGGCAGATCCGTATCGTTGGTGACCGTGGCCGTGAAGGTCAGGGTGGTGAACGTGTACCCGGAATCGGCCTTGAAATTGGCGACTTGCACGCGCAGACCCTTATACAGGCTTCTGGCGCGGGCCCAGCGCTTGTCGAGGTCCGCGGTGAGGTCGCGTATAATCGTGATTTTCGTGGCCAGATACTGCTTCCAAAGCGCCTCGTCGGCGCAAAGCAGGGCTTTTTTCCGATCCGGCGAAACGGCAATGACGCGCCAGCTGCCGGGCCTGGTCTGGCGCAGGGTCAGCCAGGCGGTTTTACCCGCGCTGTTGGTGACCTCCGCCGTGCAGGCGTCAGCGGTGACCTTGGCGGTTCCGGCGGCGCGTAACGCCGCCGGTTCCCACGGCCAGCCCAGATATTCGACCTCGGTGCCGTGAAAATACCTCGCCAGCCTGGTGCTGGCGCCATAATGGAAATTTTGCTGCCAGATGTCGCTTTTTTTGAAATTGAAAGCAAAGCGGCCGCCTTTGCCGAAATCGGGGTCGGCCGTGAAAACGGCCATATCGCAGACAGTAGGCACGTTGACCGCGATTGCGAACCGTTCTTTATCGCCGTCGTTTTCACAGCTTTTCGCCACGGCCTCAAGAGCGGCCTGGGGGCTGGCATAGAAAGGGGCTTTGATGCGGATTTTTTGGTGACGCTCGTCCGTGACGATGACGGTAAGCCGCGAGGGATCAATGGAAGCGAAAAGGGCCTGGGGGCTTTGCGGCACGGTTTTTGCCGCCGGTTTTGCGACGGACGGCGCTGCCCCGGCGCAGGGCGCGACTGACAGCGAAAGAAGCAGGGCTAATGCGGCGAAGCTGCGGCGCATATACGGTCCCTTGCCAGAAATGACTAATCCAGCAGAATATGCGGCACGAAGCGCGACAGATTGCCCGTGATGGGGCCGTCGTCTTCGCGGATGCCCATGCCGCAGGCCTCGTTATTTACCACCCAGGAGCCGATGACCGCGCCGAAACCGTCGATATATGGCGGCGGGCAAAGCAGTTGCCCGATGTAGCCTTCCGCCCCGTATTCGCCGTTTGTTGCGAGTTTTTCTTCGTGGTCGCGAAAAGCCCGTATATTGGCCCCTTCGCGCGAGAGCAAAGGCTTGAGCACATAGTCGCCGTAAGGCGCTTTCTTGCCCGGTTCGTGAAACCAGGCGGGCAGCAGATTGGGGTGGTTCGGGTGGCGTTCCCACAGCAGGGGCAAAATGCCCTTGTTCGACAGCACCATCTTCCAGGGCGGCTCAAAAAAGGTGGTGTCGCACTTGGCCAGGTGCGGGGCAAAGGTGTCGCGCACCATGAATTCCCACGGGTAGAGCTTGAAGAGGTGGCGCACGGGCTCGTCATCCATGCCCACGAACTGGCCGTTTTCGTCCGCGCCGATATCTTCGATATACAGGTGGCGGGTCTTGATGCCCGCCTGCTCCGCGCAGTCGCGCAGATAGTGCACGGTGGCCAGGTCTTCGTCAGTGCCGGTCACGCAGGCGAAATGCATGGGGCTGGTCAGGTTCAGCGAGGCGAAGGTTTCGATCAGTTTTTCCTGAATCAGGTTGAACTGGTCCGCGTGCGGCGGCACGATGCCGGTCTGCCGCGCTTCTTCCAGCCAGTTCCATTGAAAATAGGCGCTTTCGTACAGCGAAGTGGGGGTGTCGGCGTTGTATTCGTAAAGCTTGGCCGGGTTTTTGCCGTCATAGGCGAAGTCGAAACGGCCGTATAGCGTTCTGTCGCCGCGCTGCCAGCTGTCAGACACCAGATCCCAGGCGGTTTGGGGTATGGCAAGGCGGGTAAGCAACGCATCGCTGTTCACGATCTCCCCGGCCAGGTCCAGGCACATGTCCGCCAACTCCTGGGTGGGGTCTTCGATCATTGTTTCCAGTTCACGCAGGGCGAAACTGTAGCAGACGGATTCATCCCAATAGATGTCGCCATCCACATGATGAAAGATGAACCCGGCCGCTTCGGCTTTCGCCTGCCAGCCGGGTCTTGGAATCAGCGTATGGCGCTTCATGAACCGGATGTCCCGCCGAAGAAGCCCCCGCGGGAAACGCCACCGCCGCGCGGGGCGTAGGATTTCGCCGTGCCGGCAAAGCCCTGGCGCACACTGGAAGGCGGGTTGGCCACTTTACCGGTTGAATCGGCGGTAACAGAGCCGCCGCCCAGGGTGCGGTAGGCGAAACCGCCGGAGGGGCGGGCGCCCGAAGTCGCGCCCGGCTGCTGCTGGGGCTGCTGGTACAGGGGCTGCGCGCCGTACATGGCGCCGTTCGCGCCCATGTAGCGGCCCATCATGTAGCCGGCCATCAGCGGCATCCAGGAAGAACCCGTGCGCTGCGTACCATCGGCATTGGCCGTCTGCTGGTTGTCCAACTGGCGGCAGTTGCCCGCGCCGAATTCTTTTTCACACTCCGCCTGATCGGTGAACTTCGGGTTCTGGTTCACGGCGGCAAGAGCCATTTCGCGGCATTCCTGCGGGGTATATTGCTGATCGTTTACGCACTCGTCGATGGAGCGATAGGCCTTGAATTCTTCGGTTACCTTGTCATCGCCGCAACCGGCGACGCCAAGGGTGAGCGAGCTCATCAGCACGAGCGAGAGCGATTTCGTGGAGCATTTTTTCATGGTTTCCTCGTACAAGCGTTATTGCGCCACAGGCATGGCCTTGCCCGTGGGCAGGACGATCGGGGTGACGCAGACCGGCGTCAAATCCACTCGCAGCCCGACCACAGCCCCGAAAGGCAGAGCGTAGGCACCGACCGGGCAGACACGTTTACCGCCCCGCCAGAGAAAGGAGGGCGAAAAAAGAACCGAGCGGATGCACTTTGGGTGTTTACCCGAAGCCTTATACACGGCTTTGGCCATACCGACAAGGTTATACCAGTGGGCTTGTTCCAGGGTGTGCCCGCGATGGTTGTTGCCGGATTTCGTCCGCTCTTGCGCGGTTTCGGGGTCTGACGGGCGCGGGCGCAGTTTGCCCAGGGCCTGCTTTATGCGGGCCAGGGTGCGGCCGCATTGTTCCAGCCGGTACAAGGACCAGGAATTGAGAAAAACGATGATAACGCCTTTCGAAGCCACCCTGAACGCTTCGCGCAACGCGGCGTCAGGGTTTTTCATGCATTCGAGCGAAGTGACCAAGGCCGCGAAGTCGAATTCGCCGTCGTCAAAGGGCATGTGTTCCGCCTGGCCGAAACGCAGCGTGGCGCGAAGGCCCATGCGGGCCTTTGCCGCATCAAGCATGAGCAGGCTGCTGTCCAGACCGGTGACGTCAAAGCCCGCGCTGTGGAAAAGTTCCAGAAAATGCCCGGCGCCGCAGCCTACTTCCAGCAGCGAATGGCCGCGCCGGGGCCAGGCGGAGATCAGCGACGCGATAAGGCGCTGTTCGCAAGCCAGGGCGTAGCCGCCTTTGGCGCTTGCATACCACGCCTCATAGCGGGCGACTTCTTCCGCAGCATCCCACATGGCCTATCCTTTTCTTACGATAAATATAGCTTTTTGAGCCGCCGGGGGCAAGGGCGGGGAAAAACATGCCGGGCCGGAATATACGGCGTTGCGGCTTACGTCAGGAAATCATATTGACGCGCTGGGAAAAAATAGTCATCACAAATCAGGAGGAGTTACTGATAGCAACCCGTAAATTGATACTGCGCGAGGGTAACGCCATGGCTAAAGGCACCGGGCATGTGAAACCTCATATTCCTTATTCCGTAGTTAGCGCCAACGGCGCTGTGACGCATGTGATGTTGCCCATCGGGGCGTATTGGGAAATGTCGCGGAAATCAATTATTGATATAGATGCCACGCCCGAGGACGTGGTTGAAAAAGTGCTGGACGGCGTCAGCCCCATGCGCGCCTGGCGCGAGCACAAACGGTTGACGCAGGAAGAGATGGCCCGGCGCATGGACATTCCGCGTTCGCTATACGCCATGATGGAAAAGAGCGATAATCCGGATATCGTCGCGCTGCAGCGGGCCACGGCCGCGCTGGGCGTGGAGCTGGCGCAGCTTGCGGAATTGTATGAAGATTTTTTTGTCTCTAGTGAAAGTTCCAGGTAATTCTGACGGTTTTTTCATAACAAAGCGGGGCTCCTGAGCGCCCCGCTTTGTCACCCTGCTGTTACAGCAGGCTTTCCACGGTCTTGGCCACATTGTCGGCGGTAAAGCCGAAGTGCTTGAACAGCGTGCCGCCCGGCGCGCTTTCGCCGAACGAGCGCATGCCGATAACGGCCCCGTCAAGACCCGCGTATTTGGCCCAATAATCGCTTTGCGCCGCTTCCACCGCCACCCGCGCCCGCACGGCGGGCGGCAGCACGGCGTCTTTCCAGGTTGTATCCTGGGCGTCGAAACGCTCGGCGCAGGGCATGGAAACCACCCGGATCTTGCGGCCCTTGCCTTCCAGCGTCTTGGCCGCTTCCACCGCGATGCCTATTTCGGAGCCGGTGGCGATGATGATGGCGTCAGGCTTGCCTTTGCAGTCGCGCAGCACATAGCCGCCGCGCGCAATCGCCGCCAGTTGTTTTTCGTCGCGCGGCATGGCGGGCAGGTTCTGGCGCGAAAGGGCCAGCACGCTGGGGCCGTCGGCGCGCTCAAGCGCGGCCAGCCAGGCGGCGGCGGTTTCTGCGCCGTCGCAAGGCCGCCAGACATGCAGGCCGGGAATCAACCGCAGGCTGGGCACATGCTCCACCGGCTGGTGCGTGGGACCGTCTTCGCCAACCCCGATGGAGTCGTGCGTCAGCACCCAGACAACCCGCTGCCGCATCAGCGCGGAAAGGCGAATGGCGGAACGGGCGTAGTCGGAAAAGACCAGGAAGGTGCCCGCGTACGGTATGAAGCCGCCGTGCAAAGCCAGGCCGTTCATGATGGCGCCCATGGCGAATTCACGCACGCCGTAGCCGATGTATTGGCCCGCCGCGTCGTCGCGGCTGACGAGTTTCGCGCCTTTCCATTGTGTATTGACCGAAGGGGAAAGGTCGGCGGCCCCGCCCAAAAGGCCCGGCAGTTTCGCGGGCATCAAATGGTTCAGCACGTTGCCGGAAGCCACGCGCGTGGCGAGGTTTTCCGCCGCTTTCTGCACGGAAGCGGCATAGGCGGTCAGGTCTTTGTTCAGATTTTGGGGCAGCGCGCCCTTGATGCGGCGGGTGAATTCCTTGGCCAGGTCGGGGCATTTTTCGGCATAGGCCGCGAAGAGGGCGTTCCATTCGCCTTCCGCCTTCTTGCCCTTGGCCTTGGCGTCCCAGCTTTTTTTGATGGCGGCGGGCACCACGAAAGGCGGCGAATCCCAGCCCAGCGCTTTTCGCGCGCCCATGATGTCTTCCGCTCCTAAAGGCGCTCCATGCGCCTTTTCAGACCCGGCCTTGGAGGGAGAACCGTGGCCGATCTGCGTGATGCAGCAGATCAGGCTGGGTTTGTCCGTAACCTTGCGGGCTTTGGCGATGGCGCGTTTCACCGCAAGCGGGTCGTGGCCGTCGACATTAGCGATCACATGCCAGCCATATGCCTTGTAGCGGGCCGGCACGTCTTCGGTGAACCAGGCGCCGACCTTGCCGTCAATGGAAATGCCGTTCTGGTCGAAAAGCGCGATAAGCTTGCCCAGGCCCAGGGTTCCGGCCAGAGAAGACGCTTCGCTTGAGATGCCTTCCATCAGGCAGCCTTCGCCCAAAAATGTATAGGTATAATGGTCCACAAGGGGGAAATTTGTGCGGTTGAATTCGGCGGCCAGCATCTTTTCCGCGAGCGCCATGCCCACGGCCATGCCGATGCCCTGGCCCAGGGGGCCGGTGGTGGCTTCAACGCCGGGGGTGAGGCCGTGTTCCGGATGGCCGGGGGTTTTGGAACCCAGCTGGCGGAAGTTTTTGAGATCGTCCATGGAAAGATCGTAGCCGGTCAGGTGCAGCACGCTGTACAGCAGCATGGAGGCGTGCCCGTTGGATAGCACGAAGCGGTCGCGGTTCGCCCAGGCGGGGTTCGCCGGGTTGTGGCGCATGAAATCGGTCCACAAGACTTCCGCCATATCCGCCATGCCCAGCGGCGCGCCGGGGTGGCCGGATTTGGCCTGTTCAACGGCATCCATGGACAGGGCTCTGATGGCGTTGGCGCGCATCGCTCGGGTAACTGGCATCGGATCTCCTTTTGGGGCTCTGCCCCAACCATTCCGCAGGATGGCGGAATGTGTCGTTGCCGCAGGCAACGCCTGCAAGGTGAGGGCCAGGAAGGCCCGAAACAACCCCGCAAGGGGCTTGAAGCCCCTTGACCCCCATTATAAATGGGTTCCAAGGAGATTCTCCCCTTGGCGGAGGGGCCCGGTGAGGCAGCGCCTCACCGGATGGTTATTGTCTGCAGTCGCGTAATTTTTCCAGCAAGTCGTAGGGCACGCGCAGGTTTCCCTTGCCGTATCCCAGGGCAACGTCAGGCTTCGCTCCGCCGTGATAATCCGATCCGCCGCTTAGGGCAAGGCCGTACCGTTTGGCCATTTTTTCGCAAAAGCGCGTTCCCGCCGCGTTATGCTCCGGGTGATAGGCTTCCACGGCATCCAGGCCCATGCCCGCAAGTTCTCCGGCGGTTTTTTGCAGCCAGTCTTGCGGCGCTTTCAGCAGCATGGGGTGGGCGAAAACCGTGACCGCGCCTTCCGCCCGCAGCATTTGCATGCCCTCTTGCGGCGTGGGTAAAACGCGGGGCACGTGCATGCGTCCTTTTTCGCCCAGCAAGGTGGAAAAGGCTTCCTGCGCCGAACGGCAAAAGCCCTTGGCCACAAGCAGCCGGGCCATGTGCAGCCGCCCGGCCGATTCGCACCCGGCAAGGGCTTGCAGCTCGTCATAGTTGATGTCAATGCCGTTTTCGCGCAGCTTTGCCAGCATCAGGCGGTTGCGTTTGTCTCGCTCGTTCCGCACCGCCTCAAGGGCGGGCGCGAGGCGCGGCGTTTCTTCCGGCAGCCAGAGGCCCAAAAGGTGTATCTCGCCGTAGGGTGAAGACACGGCCAGTTCTACCCCCGGCACCACCTCCAGCCCCAGTTCCGTACCGGCCGCACGCGCGGACGCCAGGCCGGAAACCGTGTCGTGGTCGGTCACGGCAATGGCGGCAAGGTTTGCGGCTTTGGCTTTGGCCACCAGTCCCGCCGGGCTGTCCGTGCCGTCGGAAGCGGTAGTGTGGGTATGGAGGTCTATCAAGCGTTGCATTGTTCCGCCCCATCGCGGGTCAAGGGGCCTCAGGCCCCTTGCGGGGCGCGAGGCAGAGCCCCGTTTTTACATTTCGACTTTCACGGCCGCGGCGGCCTGCTTGGCTTTCGTCTTCGCCTCTTCCAGAGTCGCGCCCAAGGCCAGCGCCACGCCCATGCGGCGGCGGCCGGCTATTTCCGGCTTGCCGAACAGCATGATGCCGGTATCCGGCTGCGCAAGGGCTTCGTCAATATTATGGAAGACCGGGGCCTTGCTGTGCCCCTCGGGCAAAATCACGGCGGAGGCGGCCGGGCCATACTGGCGAATGGCGGGCACGGGCAGGCCCAGAACGGCGCGCGCGTGCAGGGCGAATTCCGAAAGGTTCTGCGAGATGCAGGTCACCAGGCCCGTGTCGTGCGGCCGGGGGGAAACTTCGCTGAAATAGACCTGGTCGCCCCCCGGTTCACATTTGACAAAAAGTTCAACCCCGAAGATGCCCCAGCCATCTTTGCCGCCGGCAAGCGCCGCCGTAACCGCGCCAGCGATGCGTCTTGCTTCCGCCAGGGCTGTGTCGGACATGGGCTGCGGCTGCCAGGAGAGGCGGTAGTCTCCGTCTTCCTGATAATGGCCGATGGGTTCGCAGAAAGTGGTGCCGCCTTTGTGCCGCACGGTCAGCAGGGTTATCTCATAGTCAAAATCGATGAAACCCTCGACAATGACTTTGCTGCCGCCCGCACCGGCCGCGCCGGCGGCACGGCCGCCGGACTGGGCATAGTCCCAGGCTTTTTTGACGTCGGCATCAGTGCGGATAACGCTTTGCCCCTTGCCGGAAGAGCTCATGACCGGCTTGACCACGCAGGGCATGCCCACGGCGGCGACGCCGGCGGTAAATTCCGCTTCCGTCGCGGCAAAGCGGTAGGGGGACGTGGCGATGCCCAGCTCTTCCGCCGCCAGGCGGCGAATGCCTTCGCGGTTCATGGTCAGATAGGCGGCTTTGGCGGTGGGCACGACGCGAAAGCCTTTTTTCTCGAGTTCCACCAGGGTTTCGGTGGCGATGGCCTCTATTTCGGGCACGATGAGGTCGGGCTGTTCCTTTTCGATCAGCGCGGCGAGAGCCTGCGCATCCAGCATGGAAATGACCGCGCAGCGGTGGGCGACCTGCATGGCCGGGGCGCCAGCGTAGCGGTCGGCCGCGACCACTTCCGCGCCCAGGCGCATGGCTTCAATGGTCACTTCGCGGCCCAGTTCGCCGGAGCCAAGAAGGAGAATTTTTTTGGCCGTCGTCGTGCCGGGCGTACCGATGCTGGTCATGATCGTTCCTTATACTAAAGGTAATTATTGTTGTTTGGGGCAAGCAGCTCGTCCAGGCGGGCGGCTTCCTCTTCGGGCATGCCGAACGAATGTTCCGGCCCGGGAAAAGCGCCGGAACGCACTTCGTCGGCATAGGCGGCGACCGCCTCGCGAATGACGGGGGCCAGCTTCGCGTATTGTTTGACGAATCGCGGCGTGAACCGTTCATACAGGCCCAAAAGGTCATGATAGACCAGAATCTGGCCGTCGCAATCGGCCCCCGCGCCGATGCCGATGGTGGGAATGGCAAGGCGTTCGGTCACCCGCCGGGCCAGCGGCGCGGGCACCGCTTCAAGCACCAGGGCGAAGCAGCCCGCATCGGCAAGGGCGAGAGCGTCTTCCATCAGTTCCGCCGCGGCTTGCGCGGTTTTGCCCTGAACCTTGAACCCGCCCAGCACGGCGGCGCGTTGCGGGGTAAGGCCCAGGTGCCCCATGACGGGAATGCCTGCTGTAACCAGGGCTGTGATCTGCGGCAAAATGCGCCTGCCGCCTTCAAGCTTGACCGCGCGCACGCCGCTTTCTCTGCACAGGCGGGCGGCATTTTCCAGGGCGTCTTTTACCCCGGTCTCATAGGTCATGAAAGGCATGTCGGCCACCACCAGGGCTCGGCTGACGCTGCCCATGACCGAGCGGCAATGCAGAATCATCTCATCCAGGGTTACGGAAAGGGTGTCTGACCGGCCCAGCATGACCATGCCGAGTGAATCGCCCACCAGCACCACATCCACTCCTGCCGCATCCGCAAGGGCGGCGGAAGAGGAGTCATAGGCGGTAAGCGATGCTATTTTGCGCGCGTTTTTACAATTTTTGATATCCGGCGCGGAAAGGGGGCTTTTGTCGGGGGCGTTATATGTGCTCATGCGGGCTCCGGGCGTTTTTTTGCAACCGGGAGTAGGTGTACCATTCCTTCTTGAAAAGAAAAACCGCTTTTCAGGGGGCAGGGCCTAAAGAAAGGCTGATGAGCGCCGAAAAGAGGGGCAGGAAATTCGCCGGGGGAAAGTGCGGGGGCACGGACTCAACGCCAACAGGACGGCCGGTGATCTGCGGCGGAAAATTTTCTCGTAAAACGGGAAAAAATCCCTAAAGGAAATTGGGGAACCGTCGAAAAGAAAGTAACAACGCAACGGTGGCAGTGCCGCAGGGAAGCGGCCGGCATAGTGCTCCACCGGGCACAAACATAATATTCATGGAGGAATGTTATGTCTCTGGTTATCAATCACAACATGATGGCGATGAACGCCACGCGTAACCTCGGTACTTCTTACAGCAACCTCGCCAGCTCGGTTCAAAAGCTTTCTTCGGGCCTTCGCGTCAACTCCGCCGCCGACGACGCCGCCGGTCTGGCCATTCGCGAATTGATGCGCGCCGATATCGCCGCCCTGAACCAGGGCGTGCGTAACGCCAACGACGCCATCTCTCTGATCCAGACCGCTGACGGCGCCCTGGGCGTTATCGACGAAAAGCTGATCCGGATGAAAGAACTGGCCGAACAGGCTGCCACCGGCACCTACAACTCTGACCAGCGTTTGATGATCGAATCCGAATATCAGGCCATGGCTTCGGAAATTACCCGAATCGCCAACGCCACCGACTTCAACGGCGTGTACCTGCTGAACGGCAACCTCTCCGGCAGCGTGCACAACGGCGAAGGCATGCAGTCCACCGGTCAGCTGAAGATCCACTTCGGTACGGCCAACGACTCCGCTGAAGACTATTACTATATCAACATCGGCACGGCGACCGCCTCCGCGCTGGGCGTGGGCAACCAGGCCGCAGAAGGCGACGGGTACTCCATCTCCACGCAGGGCGCCGCGCAGAGAGCTCTGGACGCGCTGAACACCGCGATCATCTCCAAGGACAAAATCCGCGCGAACCTGGGCGCCATGCAGAACCGCCTGGAAAACACCATCAGCAACCTGCAGATCCAGGCTGAAAACCTGCAAGCCGCTGAATCGCGCATCTCTGACGTGGACGTCGCTTCTGAAATGACCGAATTCGTCCGCAACCAGGT
>JAVBNL010000078.1:0-8243 GCA_031551515.1 Desulfovibrionaceae bacterium | reverse complement strand
AAATCAACAGTCTTATCTATCTTTTTCAAGATATGTTCATCGGGAATAAGATCATCAAGACAGACAAATTCCATTTTCAATTGGCGTTGTTGATTCTTTTTTATCATACTTTCACATAACATAAGAATAAAAAAAGCAAAGTCCCTGCTCTTGCAAACAGGGACTTTGTCAGCAGTCTGA
Organism: Desulfovibrionaceae bacterium; assembly: GCA_031551515.1. Lineage (GTDB taxonomy): Bacteria > Desulfobacterota > Desulfovibrionia > Desulfovibrionales > Desulfovibrionaceae > FLUQ01. The sequence goes on along the minus strand of JAVBNL010000078.1, from coordinate 8,063 downwards.
AGCCCGCGAAAGCGGGCTTTTTTCTATATAATCTCAAACGATACTATTTCTTTTCAAAATAGGCGTCACCGTAATAAACGATGAAGCTCGGCGTGAAGTTCACGCCCTTCAGTTCTTTCACCGCGCCCCGGGCGAAGCTGGGGGTGGCAAGGCTGATCCAGGGCAGGTCCTTGTTCAGGATATCCCACAATTCGCCATACACGGCCTGGCGTTCGACGCCGTCGTCGAGGCCGGCGCCCTTGTTCAGCAATTCGTCCACGCGCGGGTTCTTGTAGGAATACCGGTTGCCGTTGCGCGGCGCGGTGGAAAGGAAGCGCGGGGTCATCATGAAAAAGGGATCAAGAGCGGGAGCGCCGCCCCAGACGTTCTGGATGTGCGGGGGATGGATGCCCTGGCTGTTGATTTCGCCGAGGAACGCGCCGTATTCAAGCACCTTGATGGCGACCTTCACGCCGATCTTTTCGAAGTCGGCCTGCAAAATGGTGCTGATGCCCATGTAGTCGCCGCGGTCGGGCGTGACGATTTCCATGTTGAAGCCGTTGGGATAGCCCGCGTCGGCCAGCAGTTTTTTGGCTTTGGCCACGTCGGCCACAGGTTCCGGCGTTTCCTTGACCTTGTTGTACTTGACGGAAGAAGAGGTGGGGCCGGTGGCCACTTCCGCGTTGTTTTTGTAAACCGCTTTCACAATGCCCTTGCGGTTGGCCATCATGTTCAGGGCTTCGCGCACGCGCACGTCGTCAAAAGGCTTCATCTGCATGTCCAGGCCCAGGTGGAACACGCGCTGGCCGGGCTGGATATAGACCATCAGGTCTTTGTGGTCGCGAATACGGTTGATGTCCACGGCGGGCAGATCTTGCACCACGTCCACGGCGCCGCTTTCAAGCTCGATGGTGCGGCTGGAGCTTTCAACAACCACGCGCAGGACCAGGTTCTTGATCTTGGCTTTTTCGCCCCAGTATTCCTCGTTGCGCACGAAGACCATCTTGTCGCCCTTGGTCCACGAGACGAACTTGTACTTGCCCGTGCCGATGGGCTGCTGGGCCATGTTGTGGCCGCTTTCAACGGCTTTTTTGCTGACGATGGAGGCCCAGGGGTGGTTCATGGAGGCGAGAAAGGCCGCGCCCATGGGCTGTTTGGTACGCACGAGCACCGTGTTGTCGTCAATCTTTTGCAGGCTGTTATGATCGATATAGCCCGCGTACATGCTCGTGGGCGCGTTGGGCGCGGTGGCCCGTTTCAGCGAAAAGAGCACGTCGTCCGCGGTCATGGCTTCGCCGTTATGGAACTTCACGCCCTTGCGGATAAAGAACTTATACACCGTGTTGTTTTCAGACGCTTCCCAGCGTTCGCACAGCACCGGCACCAGCTCGCCCTTGTCGTTGAGCATGACCAGCGACTCGTAAACCTGGCGCATGCCCGTGCCGGAAGCGGAGTCCGTGTTCACGTGCGGGTCCTGGTTTCTGCCGTCCGTGGGGATGGCGACCGTCAGCGTGTCGCCTTTGGCGAAAGCCCCGGCGGGACAAAACAACAGCATCATAAGGCTTGCGACAATGACACTCTTTTTCATACTGCCTCCATTGGTTGTGACAAAAGCACTAGGCAAAAAAAGCCGCTCCCGCGTGGCGGGAACATTCCTTTCAGGCTTTGACCTCTTGCAGCCGCGCGGCCAGAAAGGCCACCAGCCGCTCGTGGGTTTCCGCATCCGGAGTATACAAACGCAATAAATGCCAACGCCCGCGCTTCAGCTGCACGGACCGCATGGACGCGAAACTGACGAAGCGGTCGATCTTGTCCCAGGGCAGCTCTCTGGCGCGTGGGGCGGAGCCTTTCGGCACTCCCCGCACGGCGAAAGGCCGCACGGCCCAGGTGAACAGCGACCCGCTCTCGTCGCGCCCCCGCACCCCCTCGTACCGGATGCCGTCGCGGCTGCAACTGTAAGATGCGTAATAGCGGTTTCTGAAAAACACGAGCGTGACGCACAAAAAGGCCGCGACGATGATGACGAAAAAAGCCACTGACGCCTGCAGCAGCATGACGATGTCGCCGGGCTGCAACCCGCCGCCCACCAGCCACAGCCCGCTGCCCATGATGACCAGCCCGGCGCATGACGCCGCGAACGACATCTGCACGAGTTCCAGCAAAATGAACGGATTCGTCGCCACAGGCACCACAGCCTGCCATTGCAGGGTTTGGCGCTCGTCCGGCGTCAGAATTTCCGTCAGTTTGCCTCGCGTCATGCCGTAGCGCCGCCCTTTTTGCCGATGGGACCGGGGTGGAAGCAGGCCAGAAAATGGCCGCCGCCGATATCGGTCAACGGGGGCATGGCCGCGAGGCAGTCCTCCTGCCGGGAGGGGCAACGACCGTAAAAACGGCAGCCCGCCGGGGGGTTGACCGGGCTGGGCACGTCGCCCTCAAGAATGATGCGCCCGTCGCGCGACACATCCACCTGCGGCACGGGAATGGCCGAAAGCAGCGCCTGGGTGTAAGGGTGCTGCGGGTTCCGGAATATTTCCAGGTGGTCCGCCAGCTCAATAACCTTGCCCAGGTACATGACCGCGATGCGGTCGGAAATATGCCGCACCACGGAAAGGTCGTGGGTGATGAAAAGGTAGGTGTAGTCGAACTCGTCTTTCAGGTCTTGCAGCAAATTGAGAATCTGCGCCTGAATGCAGACGTCCAGGGCGGAGACGGGTTCATCCAGCACGATGAACTTCGGGTTCAGGGCCAGCGCCCGCGCGACCCCGATGCGCTGGCGGCGGCCGCCGTCAAGCTCGTGCGGAAAAGAGGTGGCAAGCCGCTGGGCCAGGCCCACGGTATCCATCAATTTTTTCACGTGCGCGCGCAAATCCGCGTCGCTGGGGTGCACGTTGTGAATGCGCAGCGGTTCGGAGATGAGCTGTTCCACCGGCAGACGCGGGTTCAGGGACGAATAGGGGTCCTGAAAAACCATCTGGGCCAGCTTTCTGTGCTGGCGCAACTGTTCTTTGCCGAGCGCCAGAATGTTCTCGCCGTCGAACAGCACTTCGCCGCCCGTGGCTTCCAGCAGGCGGATGACCACGCGGCCCAGCGTGGACTTGCCGCAACCGGATTCGCCCACCAGGCCCAGGGTTTCGCCTTGGGCGATGGCGATATCCACACCGTCCACGGCGTGCAGCAGCCCTTTGGGGGTCTGAAAGTACTTTTTCAGGTTCCGAGTTTCAATCAGGGGTTTTGCGGCTGCGCTCATGCTCTCTCCTCTCCGGGGCGGAAGAAATTGCGGCAGGCCACAAAATGGCCCGGTTCCAGTTCCACTGTTTCAGGCGCCGTTATGGCGCATTCCGGCAGGGCGCGCCCGCAGCGGGGCTGAAAACAGCAGCCCGGCGGCAGGTCGGTGGGGTCGGGCGGCAGGCCCGCGATGGTGTTCAGCCGCCGCACGTTCTTGGTCAAATCGGGTATGGAGTTGAACAGGCCCGTGGTATACGGGTGCGCGGGGTTTTTGAACAGGGTGCGCGTGTCGGCCTGTTCCACGATGCGCCCGGCGTACATGATGGCCACGGAGTCGCACGACTCCGCCACGATGCCCAGGTCGTGGGTGATCAGCACGGTGGCCGTGCGGAACTGCTCTTTCAGCTCGTTGATCAGTTCAAGCACCTGGGCCTGAATGGTCACGTCAAGGGCGGTTGTGGGTTCGTCCGCGATAAGCAGGGCGGGGTTACAGGCCAGCGCGATGGCGATGACCACCCGCTGCTTCATGCCGCCGCTGAACTGGTGCGGGTAATCGGGGCCGCGCTCAGGCCGGATGCCCACCAGGCGCAGCATTTCGCGCGCTTTTTCGCGCGCTTCGCCTTCCGTCACCTTCTGGTGCAGGATGATCACTTCCGCGATCTGGTCCTGCACGCTCATGACCGGGTTCAGGCTGGTCATGGGGTCCTGAAAGATCATGGAGATCTTGCCGCCCCTGATCTGGCGTTTTCTGTCGGCGGAGACGGTCATCAGGTTTTCGCCTTCGAACATGATCTCGCCGCTGGTTATTTCGCCGGGCGGGCTGGCGATAAGCTGCATGACCGCAAGGGCTGTGGTGGTCTTGCCCGCGCCGGTCTCGCCCACCAGCCCCAGGGACTCGCCCTTTTTCAGGTTCAGCGAAAGCCCTTCCACGGCTTTGACGACGCCGGTATCCGTATTGAACCGCACGCGCAGGTCGCGGATGGACAGTAAATACTCGGATTGCTCTGGCATGGCGTTTCCTTATCTTCGGTGAAAGCGGCCTAGCGCTTCTGTTTCGGGTCCATGGCGTCGCGCAGCCCGTCGCCCACGAAGTTGAGGGCCATGATCACGATCATGATCGCAAGGCCGGGGGAAATCATCATGTAGGCGTAATCGCGGATAAAGCCGCGCGCACCCGCCAGCATGCCCCCCCATTCGGGAAAGGGCGGCTGAATGCCCAGGCCCAGAAAGCTCAGGCTGGCCGCGGCCAGAATGGCCTGAGCCACGCGCAAAGTGGCCTGCACGATGATGGGCGCGCTGCAGTTGGGCAACACATGGCGGAAAAGAATCCAGGAGTCGCGCGCGCCCATGCAGTGCGCCGCCTCAATGAACTCTTGCCCCACAATGGAGAGCACCGCCCCCCTGACCACCCGCGCGAAGGTCGGCATGGCCGCGATGCCCACGGCCACGGTCAGGTTCAAAAGGCCGGGTCCCAACGCCGCCGCGATGGCAATGGCCAGAACGATCTGGGGGATGGAAAGGAAGACGTCCATGGTCCGCATGATGCACTCGTCCATGCGCCCGCCGTAATAGCCGGCGACGGCCCCAAGCAGCCCGCCGGAAACCATGGCCAGCAGCACGGCCAGAATGCCCACCTGCAACGAGATGCGAGTGCCGTAAATCATGCGGCTGAGGATGTCGCGGCCGAATTCGTCCGTGCCCAGCCAGTATTTGGCGCAGGGCGGCTCGAACGCGTCGACCAGATTCTGGGTCGCGTAATGATAGGGCGCTATCCAGGGCGCGAAGATGGCGACGACCACCAGCGCGAGCATCACGAAAAGGCCGAGCACGGCCAACTTGTTGCGCCAGAGGCGAACCAGGGTCAGGTACAGATTACTGTTGTTTTTCAGTGCCATGATCTCTCCTTATCCCCGTTAGCGGTAGCGGGTGCGCAGCCGCGGGTCCACCCAGGCGTACAGAAGGTCCACCAGAAGGTTGATGAGCACGTAGGCCAGCGCCATGTAAATGACCGCGCCCTGCACGATGGGATAATCGCGCGTCTTGATGGCCTCCACCGCCAGACGCCCCACGCCGGGAACCGAAAAGACCGATTCCGTCAAAATGGAGCCGCCCAAGAGGTGCCCGAACTGAATGCCCACGATGGTGATGATGGGAATCAGCGCGTTCTTCAGGGCGTGGCGGAAGATGACCACGGACTCTTTCTGGCCCTTGGCCCGTGCCGTGCGGATATAATCCGAACGAATGACCTCCAGCACGCTGGAACGGGTCATGCGGGTGATGATGGACATGGATGTGGTGGATAGCGTCACCCAGGGCAGAATGCGCTGCGCGAAGGTGTCAAAGCCCGATGAGGGAAGCCATCGGAAATTGACGGCGAAGAGCAGTAACAGCAAGATACCTAGATAAAAGTTCGGTATTGATATGCCCATCATGGCGAAGACCATGGTGACGTTGTCAAAGACCGTATACTGCTTGATGGCGCAGACAATGCCCAGCAGCACCCCGAAAAGGACCGCCAGCGCCACCGCGCCCGAAGCCAGGATCAGGGTCGTGGGAAAGACCCTGGCGATTTCGGAAACAACGGGCTGCCGCGTGATGTACGAAGTGCCGAAATCCTGATCCACCACGGCTTTGTAGATAAAAATGCCGTAGCGCACCAGAAAGGGCTTATCCAGACCGTGCTCTTGCCTGAATTCCGCAATGCTTTCTTCGGAAGCTTCTTCGCCCAGCGCCAGCCGGGCAGGGTCGCCCGGCGTGAAGTACAAGAGCGAGAAGAGAATGAACGCAACCCCAAGGCTGACGGGAATGGCCGCCAGCAACCGTTTGATGAGATACCGCGTCATGTCTTCTCCTTGTTATTCAAAGGCGCCGTCGATGATCTCGCATCCTTTGGCTTCCAGGCTTTTTTCAACCCAGGAACGGTCCGATTTGCCCTGAATGGCCGCTTCGTATTTGGCCTTGTCGGTGGCCGAAAACTTTTTGGCCGCTTCAAGCAGGGCCGCCGCATCCTGGCGGGGAATCACGATAACGCCGTCCGTGTCGCCCAGGATGATGTCGCCGGGGTTCACGTGAATGTTGCCGCAGGCGACGGGCACGTTGATTTCGCCGGGTCCTTCCTTGAAAGGGCCGCCGGGGGTGGAGCCGGTGGCGTAAATGGGCACGCCCATTTCATACAGCGCATCCACGTCGCGAATGGGGCCGTCGAAAACGAACCCGCCGATTTTTTTGAACTTGGCATACGCCGTCATGACTTCGCCCATCAAAGACTGGCTGCGGTCCCCGCCGTTGGAGACCACGATAATGTCCCCTTCTTGAACCATGTTCAAGGCTTTATGTAGCATCAGGTTGTCGCCGGGGCGGGCTTTCACCGTCAGGGCCGGGCCGACCATGGAGCCGGAAAACGGCTTGCTGATCAGGCGGATCTGCGAGCTCATGGCGCTGATGCGGCCCATACAGTCGGCCACGTTGGCCGCGGGCAGGGTCTTGTAAGCGTCGATCAAAGACTGGGGCGGCAAGTTCCTTTTCAAAAAAACGCGAAATCCGTTGCTCATGATGCACTCCTTGCCGGCGTGCAGCCGGCGATTGAAGCCGGTTAGCTGTATTTTTTAGCGTCCCACAGGGCGTACACTTCTTCGGCGGTCTTGGGCGTCACGCCCTTGAGTTCCTGCTTCAGGCCCATTTTCGCGGTGCGTTCCATGCGCTGCGCGGTGGCCCGCATCATCAGGGGTTCTATGCCGCATTCTTCCATCAGCGCGGCGCTGTCTTCGGCCTCATGGGCCCGGCGGTCGGCGTGAATCACGCTGCTCTTGACCTGGCGCACCATGGCCTCGGCAAAGGTGGGTTTGCCGGAGGTGGCGTTGAGCGATTCAATCACTTCTTTTTCAAGCCCCAGCTTGTGGGCCAGCAAAAGCGTTTCAGTGGCCAACGCTTCGGTGCCCTTGGTATACGAGCTGCGCACCAGCTTCAGCCGCGAAGCCATGCCCGCCGCGCCGCGCATGAATTCCAGATCCATGTTGCAGGGCTTCAGGACTGCCATGAATTCTTCCGCCCCTTTGCCGGAGCAAAGGATGGGCACCTTGTGCTTGTTCATCGGCAAAGAGCCCAGCATGGCCGCGTCGATATACGAAAAACCCTTGTCGGCGAAACGTTTCGCCACGGCTTCTTTCTGGCTGGGTTTGGCGGTGGTCACATCCGCGAAGAGCACCTCCGGCCGCATGGCGGGCAGGGCTTCTTCCGCAACGCTGACGGCGTACTGGGCCTGAACGGCGCAAAAAACAACCGTGCTCTGCTTCACCAGTTCCTGAATGGATGCGACCAGGGTCACGCCGGCGTCTTTGGCCCGCTCTTCAACTGTGCGTTTATAGTCGCCGCCCAGCGACAAGGCGACATCATAGGCTTTGATGCCTGCAATGCCTTCTTCCGCAAGGCCTTTGGCCATAAAATAGCCGGCCTCGCCGAGGCCGATGAATCCGATTTGCATTTCCACGTCGAACTCCTGTTGCGTCAGGTCCGGGTGGTCTGGCCGTCGCTGCGGCCTGCGGATATATTCCCGGATACTTATTGTTGAGTAACTCTGGTCGTTCCGGAAGGCGCCTTGTCCGCGGCGCGCCAAGCGGGCACATGAATACATGCGCAAAGCATGGCGGCGCCTGAATACACGCTGCGTTCTGTCAGGTATGTGGTCTGAGGGGAAAAATGTATAGCGAATATTCTTTATATATAATAGTACAAATCGGTATATTTTATCCGTACGCTTCACCGGCGGATTTCGGGGGGGGGGGGGGGGGGGGGTCCAAGCCCCAAGAAGCAGTTAAAACCATTTTAAGAAATGTACCCCCCAAAAAGTTGGGCCGCTGCGC
>JAVBNL010000009.1:0-43401 GCA_031551515.1 Desulfovibrionaceae bacterium | reverse complement strand
CCCCAGAAGTACCCCCAAAGGAGTGAGCTGTCTATGGATTTTTCCAGCCGAACCCGGACAAGCCGTTTCGTTAAATCCCTTGCCAGGAAGCACTTTCCGGCTTGCCGGGGACTCGGCTGAATTGAAATCTGGCGGAGAGGCGGAGATTTGAACTCCGGATACCCTTATGAGGTATACTCCCTTAGCAGGGGAGCGCCTTCGGCCGCTCGGCCACCTCTCCATCCGGCCGCAAGCGGCGCGGAACTAAGCCAATACATAATCGGGGCACGCCTTGTCAAGGCAAAGTCCCGTTTTTTTCGGGGGCTTGCGAGGTGGCGGCGCAGGCCGCATCACCGCTTTGTGCTATGCCGCGTTTTCAGTTTGCGCCTTTTCTGGCCAGGCCGAATTTTTTCAACTTATATTGCAAGGCCCGGCGGCTGATGCCCAAGGCTTCCGCCGTTTTTTTCCGATGTCCGCCAAAAGAGGCCAGGGTTTGCACCAGGGCGTCGCGTTCCGCCGTTTCCAGGGCGGAAGGGGGCGAAGTCCGGCCCGCTTCGGTACCGGCGGCTTCGGCCGCGCCACCCGCAGTGGCCGCGCCACCCGCAGTGGTCGCACCACCCGCGGTGGTCGCACCACTCGCAGCGGCTGCGCCGCCGGCCAGGCGTATCTTGTCGGGCAGCGATTCCGGCCCCAGAATATCCGCGCGGCCCAAAATGACGGCCCGTTCCAGCACGTTTTCCAACTCGCGCACGTTGCCCGGCCAACTGTAGCGGGACAGCGCGGCCAGCATTTCCGGGCTGATGCCGCGCACGTCTTTGCGGTTTTTGCGGCATAGGCGGAGCAGCAGAGCGGAAACTAGCGCGGGCAGGTCTTCCGGCCGGTCGCGCAGAGGCGGGGCTGTGACCTCAAGCACGTTCAGGCGAAAGAAGAGGTCTTCGCGAAAACTGCCCAGCGCCACGGCGGCTGCCAGGTCGCGGTTTGTCGCGGCCAGAATGCGCACGTCAACGGCCTGCGAACGCACGGAACCCAAAGGCTCCACCACGCGTTCCTGCAAGACCCGCAGCAGCTTGGCCTGCAAATCAAGAGGCAGTTCGCCGATTTCATCCAAAAACAGGGTGCCCTTGTCCGCCATCTGAAAGCGGCCGGGCTTGTCTTTGGCGGCGCCCGTGAACGCGCCCCGGTCATAGCCGAAAAGTTCGCTTTCCAGCAGATTGGCGGGCAGGGCGGCGCAATTGACCTTGATCAGCGGGTGGGCCGCGCGGGTTGAAAGAGCGTGCAGCGCATCGGCGATCAGCTCTTTGCCGGTGCCCGATTCTCCGCTGATCAGCACGGTGGCTTCGCTGGGCCCGGCCTGGCGGATGAACTCGCGCACGGCCCGCATGGCGGCGCCGTCGCCCACCAGGGGCGAGAGCTGGTCTTTGCCCGCCAGGCGTTCGCGCAGGCGATTGTTTTCACGCAGCAGGTTCGCATGTTCCAGGGCTTTTTCCGCCACGGTGACAAGCTCGTCATTGTCGGCGGGCTTGGTCAGATAGTCGAACGCGCCTTTTTTCATGGCCGCCACGGCGGAACCCACCGTGCCGAAGGCCGTCAGCATGACCACCGGCCAGGCCGGGTGACGGGTGCGCAAAATGGGCAACAGATCTTGCCCGCTCATGCCCGGCAGGCCCACGTCCAGCAAAATGACTCCGGGTTCGTGCCCGGCGGGCCCGGCCAGCAGGCGCAAAGCTTCTTCGGCGGAAGAAGCTTCCGTAACCTTCCATCCGACGTCTTCAAGCACGGCCCGCGCCATCAGGCGCAGTGCCGCTTCATCGTCGATAACCAGAATATGCTTCATGCCTGTCCTTTATCGTGCGGCGCGCCGGGAAAAAAGAGGGCGATTTCGCAGCCCCGGCCGGGGGCGCTTTGAATGGCGGCCTCGCCGCCGTGCTGCGACATGATGCTGTGCACCAGGGCCAGCCCCAGGCCCGTGCCTTTGCTTTTGGTGCTGAAAAAAGGTTCAAAGGCTTGCTTTTTCTGCTCTTCGGTCATGCCGGGGCCGGTGTCGGCAACGCGAATCCAGACGCCGTCTTTTACCGCATCGCGTTCCGCCTGCAGCGTGATGACGCGGGGCGAACCGGTTTTATCCGGAGAGGGCATGGCTTCCAGAGCGTTCAGCAGCAGATTGAGCAGGGCTTGTTTCAAGGCGTCGGGGTCGGCCGTAACGGTTGTTGCCGCCAAATCGCGGGTCAGGGCCAGCTCTTTTTCCCGCAGGTCGAAGCGCAGCAGCGTTTCCAGTTCGTCGCAGAGCGGTTCCAGCTGGGTGGGCACGGGGGAAGCGCAACGGGGTCTGGCCAGATACAAAAGGTCGGTCACCACGCGGTTCAGGCGGTCGGCTTCGCGCACCATGGTCGTGGCGTATTCTTCTTCCGGTTTTTTGCCGGCCAGCTTCTTGGCAAAATATTGGGCAAAACCGCGTAAGGCGGAAAGAGGATTGCGTATCTCATGAGCCACCCCGGCGGCCAAGGTGCCGACGGCGGCCAGTTTTTCAGCCTCCGCCAGGCTTTTTTCAAGGCTGCGGATGCGCGTTCGGTCGCGTAGAATGACCATCAGGGCCGGGCTTTCTTCTTCGCCGTGAAAGGGCAGGCAGCGCACTTCAAGGTGCAGGCCGGAAAGTTCGAGCTGGCGCCAGTCTTCGCCGGTCTCGCAACTGTCGGCCGGCGCAATGGGCGGCAATGAAAAATCCGTGATGGGTCTGCCTGCCAGAGCGGCGGCGGAAGAAGCGCCGTGCCCGGCCAGAATGGCGTGCGCCGCCGGGTTGGCCGCGCGGATATCACCCTGGCCGTCGACGATCAACAGGCCGTCCGGCAGATTGTCCAGCAAGCGCGCCTGAAAGCGCTCAAGATAGGCGGCTTTGCCCGCCAGTTTGCGCCGTGACAGAAAACGGGCCGCCAGCGCCCAGATAAACAGCGCCGCCGCCAGAATATAGGCGGTCTGAAAAAGGGCCGTGCGGCGAAAAGCTTGGTACACGGCCTGGTGTTTATCCATATCCAGAGCGACCACCAGAAAAAGTTCGGGTGGTTGGGGCGTTTCCGGAGCGGCCTGTTCCGCGCCCGGAGGCGGCGCGTCTTGCGAGAGGGGCGGCCGAGGCGCGCCTGGTGCGGGCGCCTGGTCGGGCCGCATTATGCTCATGCCGTGGTGCGGGTTCGCTTCACCCTGATCCGGGCGCGGCGGGCGTTCTCCATCGCGCATCATGCGAAAGCGCATTATCTGCAAGCGCCGGGCGGCCACATACGCGACAGTGTCGCCATATTTAGCCACGCCATGCCAGCGGTTGTTTTTGCGCAACGCTTCCATCGCTTCCGGCGGCAGGTCCAGCGGCGTTTCCTGCGGCGGCCTGGGGCCCAAAAAACGGTTGCCCTTGTCGTCGATAATGCCCGCAAAGAGCACGTCGCCGCTGGTTTGCAGGTCTTGAAAAAACTCGCGCGTTTCCGTGTTGAAGCGGCCCTGTCCCATACCCATGCCCCGGCCCATGTGCGCGGGGCCGCGCCGCAAGGAACTGTCAACCGCCTGCAAAATGGAGCGCGCGGTCAGGGCCAGATGCTCCAGCCCGGCTTCTTCCTGCTGGCGCAGCATGCGCCAGGTGGAAAGCACGAGGGCGAGGCCCAGCACCACCAGGGCCAGCACCGCGATGTACAGGGTATTTTTTTCCGTTTGTTTGCCGAGTATTTCCATAAAAAGGGTCTTCTTTCCAGCTGGTTTTGATGTGGCACAGCTTGGCGGACAAGGCAAGGGTTGTTATAGGAAAGAGGAAGGAGAATGAAATGGCACAACCCCTCTGGCGTCTGGCCGTGCGGTCGGAGTTCGCCGCCGCCCACGCCCTGCGTTGCTATAAAGGTAAATGCGAAGCCGTGCACGGCCACAACTTCAGCGTTGAGGCCGTGGTGCAGGGCGACACCCTGACGCCCGACACGCATCTTTTGGCCGATTTTTCCGATTTGAAACGCGATCTGGCCGCCGTTCTGGAAAGCCTGGACCACAAAGACCTGAATACGGTGCCGCCTTTCGACCGCATCAACCCTTCATCTGAAAACTTGGCGCGCTATATCTTTCAGGGCATGGCCCCGCTGGTTGCGGCGCGCGGCGTGCGCATGCGCGAAGTTACCGTTTCCGAACGCGGGCCGCAGAGTGCGACGTACTTAGAAGAATGAGACCGCCGGGGGAAGGGAAACCCCATTTTTTGCAAAAAAAGGGTTTCCCTTCCCCCGTACCCCCATCCTTTCCGCAAAAAACTCAATATTTCTCCTGCACCTCGGCATGGCGGAAGCAACTGACCAGATGGTCGTTGATCAGGCCCGTGGCCTGCATGTGGGCATAGAGCACGGTGGAACCAAGAAAAGTGAAACCGAGCTTCTTCATCTCTTTTGCGACCTTGTCCGACAGGGGGCTGGTCGGCGGCACGTCTTTGATATCTTTCCAGGCGTTGACAACCGGGCGACCGTCCACAAAATTCCAGATATAGTTGCTGAAAGAGCCGTGCTTGTCCGCCAGTTCCAGAAACAGGCGGGCATTTTTGATGGCGCTTTTGATTTTCAAACGGTTGCGCACGATGGATGCGTCCAGCAGCAGGCGTTCTTCGTCTTTTTCCGTGAAGCGGGCCACCGTGTGCGGGTCGAAACCGGCAAAGCAGCGGTGGTACCCTTCGCGTTTGCGTAGAATGGTTATCCACGAAAGGCCCGCCTGGGCCGCCTCAAGGGTCAGGAATTCGAACTGCCCGGCGTCGTCAAAGCGGGGCAGGCCCCACTCCGCATCGTGATAGGCGATTTCAAGTTCGCTCTTCAGCGCCCAGGGGCAGCGTGTTTTGGTGTCAGCCATGTTTTTCCTCCCACAGGGCGCGCAGCATGCGCTCGGTTTTTGCGGCGGCGTGCTCGCGCAGCCTTTCCAACAGGCGGATCAGGGACTTTGCCCGGCGGCGCAGGTCTTCCAGGCTGCCGGAATTATCCAGCACCAGGTCGGCCGCGCAAATTTTTTTGTCTTCAGGCCAGTGCCAGGCCTCCATGGTCGCGATGGTCGCTTCGTCCCAACCCCGGCCGCGCATCATCCGTTCTTTGCGCAAGGCGAAAGGGCAGTAAATGCCGACCAGCAAATCTTTAATTCCTTCGGGCGCGGGGCGCTTCGCCGCATGGTCGCCGTTCTGGCGCCAGTCGCTCTGGCCGCGCCAGCCGGATTCGAGATACACGGGAATTTCAGCCACAGTGAGGGGTGCGCCCCCTGCGTTGAGGGTGGCTCGTGCGGCTGACGCGATCTGCGGCCCCTGTTCGTGGGCGCGGCGGAAATTTTCAAGGTCGTGGCGGGCCAGGGGGCGGATGAGGTTTTCCACCTCGCGGCGCAGAGCGTCTGATTCGCGCATGGCCGCGAACAGGGCGGCTTTGTCTACGGCGGCGCCTTCTTCGGGCACGAAACGGCTGCCGTAGCGCTTGCGCAAAAGGTACGCGCCATCACCGCCGGGGCCGTAAAGGGCGCGCACGCTTGCATCCGCGCTCCAGACCGGAAGATTCGCTTCGCGAAAAATCGCCATCAGGCTCGATTTACCGCACCCGGCGGAACCGGTGACCACCACCCGTTGGGGCGGCGCGGCAAGGGCGCGAGCCACGGCGACGAAATCTTCCGGCGGCGGGCAGGTGAAAGTCATCTCTTTGCCGCTTTCCGGGTGTGTAAAGCGCAGCTTCCAGGCGTGCAGCATCTGGCGGGGGGCGGTGCCACGCGCATCCGCGCCGCCATAGACAGCATCCCCAAGCAGGGGGTGGCCTGTATGGGCCATATGCACGCGTATCTGGTGGGTGCGGCCTGTATGGATGGCGACGGCCAGCAGGGCGAACCGGCCGCCGGGGTCGGCGTACAGGGTGCGATAGGCGCTTTTGGCTTCACGGCCGCCTTTTTCAAGGGGCAGTATGGCCATTTTGGTTTTTAGCGTGGGGTGGCGGCCGATGGGCGCGCTGATATCCCCGGCGGCGGGTTTGGGCACGCCGCGGACCAGGGCCAGATATACCTTGTGCACGGTCCGGGCGGCAAAAGCCCGGCTGAGCGCAAGGCGGGTCTTTTCATTAAGCGCCACAAGCATCAGGCCGCTGGTGTCTTTATCCAGCCGGTGCACTATGCCGGGCCGGAGGCCGCCTTGTTCCGCAAGTTCGGGAAAATGCCCGATCAGCCGGTGGGCAAGGGTGCCTTCCGCCAGGCCGGGCGCCGGGTGTACGGTCAGACCCGCCGGTTTGTTCAAAACAGCCAGGTGGCGGTCGCGGTGCAGCAGGGTGATTTCGCCTTGTTCCGGGCTGAGGGTATCGGGCGGCGGGGCGGCTTCTATACTGACGGTATCGCCGGGGCGAAGAGAAGTTTTGGGCGAAAGGCAGGTTTCGCCGTTGACGGCGGCCAGCCCGGCGGCAATGGCCAGTTTTATTTTTTCGCGAGAGATGCCGGAGTCGCGCAGGTTCTCGCCCAGAAATTTATCCAGCCTTTCTTTCCGCGCGGAATCAGGCACAGTGAAGGTATGCGCGCTCATATCGTCTTGACCCGCCGTTGCCGCCGTTTTATACAAAAGCGGCTGTGCACTTTTGCAATAAGGAGTTTTTGTGGCAGTTCACGTGGTTAACCATCCTCTGGTCCGGCATAAACTGGGCATTCTGCGGCGGCGGGATATCCCGGTTCGCGAATTCCGCGAAATCTCCAACGAAATATGCAGGCTGCTTGCCTACGAAGCCACAAAAAACCTGGAAACAGAGAAGCTGACCATACAAGGATGGGCCGGTCCTGTCGAGGTCGAACGCATTAAAGGTAAAAAAATCACGGTAGTGCCCATTCTGCGCGCGGGAATCGGCATGCTGGACGGTTTTCTGGACCTTATCCCCGGCGCGAAAGTCAGCGTTGTGGGCATATTCCGCAACGAAGAAACCCTGGAGCCGGTGCGCTATTACGTCAAACTGGCCAAAGACATGAAGCACCGCACGGCGGTGATTCTCGACCCCATGCTGGCCACGGGCGGCACTTTGTGCGAGACCGTCACGCTGCTGAAAGAAGCGGGCTGCACCTCCATTATGGGGCTGTTTCTGGTCAGCGCGCCCGAAGGAATCGCCCGGCTGGAAAAGGCGCACCCCGATGTGATGGTGTACACCGCCGCCGTCGACCAGGGCCTGAACGAGCACGGGTATATTCTGCCGGGCCTGGGTGACGCCGGGGACAAGATTTTCGGAACGAAATAAGCAAAGGGCCGCAGGGCCCTTTTTTTTGAATCGTGAACGGCGCTGCGCGCCGGAGGTGATGTTCGATGGAAATAGCGCAAAAGGCTCAGGAAGCTCCGTCAGGTCCGGTGGATAAATATTCCATCTCGGCCCTGGATTACGCATTCAGCTTCCGCCAATCAGTGGTAGGCGCGCAGATGCTGTTCGTGGCATTCGGCGCGTTGGTGCTGGTGCCCATTCTGACCGGGCTGGACCCCAACGTGGCCCTGTTTACCGCGGGCATCGGCACGTTGATCTTTCAGGTCTGTACCAGGGGCAAGGTGCCGGTGTTTCTGGCTTCGTCTTTCGCCTTCATCGCGCCCATTCAGTATGGCGTGAAGAACTGGGGCATGAGCGAGACCTTGTGCGGCATGGTGGCTTCCGGCCTGGCCTATTTTCTGGTCAGCGCCCTGATCCGCTGGAAAGGCATCAAAGCCGTGTACCGGCTGTTGCCGCCCATCGTCACCGGGCCGGTGATCATGGTCATCGGCCTTTCGCTGGCCCCGGTGGCCGTAAACATGGCGCTGGGCAAAACCGGCGACGGCAAAATCGAGCTTTTTCCCGTGAATCTGGCGCTGCCCATCGCGCTTTTTTCTCTGGCAGCGACCATCGGGGTTGCGGTGTACGGCAAAAAGCTGCTCAAGCTCATCCCCATCCTGATCGGCATTTGCGCGGGGTATATCGCCTCCGTTGGCATGGGGATCGTCGATTTTTCAATCATCAGCAAGGCCGACTGGATCGGCCTGCCGCATTTCAGCTTTCCCACATGGAACATGCAGGCCGTGATCCTGTTTGTGCCTGTGGCCATCGCGCCCATTATCGAGCATGTGGGTGACATCATGGCCGTGGGTTCCATAACCGGCCGCAACTATGCGGAAGACCCGGGCCTGCACGCGACCCTGTTCGGCGACGGCGTGGCCACCAGCCTTGCCGGCGCGCTGGGCGGCCCGCCCGCGACCACGTACGCGGAAGTCATCGGCGGCATAGCCCTGACCAAAGCGTATAACCCGGCCGTATTGACCTGGGCGGCATTGACTGCGGTTGCCCTCTCGTTTGTGACAAAATTGGGCGCGGTGTTGCAGTCCATTCCCTCGCCGGTCATGGGTGGGATCATGATTCTGCTTTTCGGCGCCATCTGCGTCGTGGGCATGAACATTTTGGTGCGCGCGGGGCAAGATTTGATGGCTTCCCGCAACATGGCCATCGTGGCGGTGGTGCTGGTGTTCGGCATCGGCGGCATGGTCTTTCAGGCCGGGGATTTCATGCTGGGCGGCATCGGTCTTGCCGGGGTGGTGGGGGTGTTTTTGCACCTGGTTCTGCCGAACCGGTCGGAGTAAATAGTTTTATTGCAGCAGGCGGTAAACGCCCGCGCCGTAGATGGCGGCGCGGGCGTTTTTCATTGACAGGCGGTACCTATTTAGTAATACTGTCGACGGTCGTACGTCACTGTTCCGCCGTGTACGGCCGGCGGCGCGGTGTCCCTTCTTTTGCCTGCTGTGGCTTCCATATAGTTTCAGGAGGTGCTCATGTACGTTGACAGGGTTTTAGGATTGCGCTGCCGGGATTGCGGGGCCCTCGTTCCTGAAAAGGAATTTTCCCTGACCTGCGCCCGTTGCGCCGCGCCGCTGCGAGTCGTTTTTTCCGTTGAGGCCTTGAAGAAAGAACTGCGCGGCGGTTTTCCCGCCGATGACGGTTCTTTTTTGCGTCAATGGCTGCGCTTTCTGCCCATTTCACGGCCTGAGCTTATCGAAAAGGTCAGTCTGGGCGAGAATGAAGCGCCGCTGCTGCCTTCCAACCGCCTGGGCGCTAAATTCGGCGTTCCGAATCTGTCATTCAAGCTGGAGATGGGGCCGACCCTGTCGCTGAAAGACCGGGGCACCTCGCTCTGCGTGCTTAAGGCGTTGGAGCTGGGGCGCGATACCGTCTGCCTTTCTTCTTCCGGCAACAACTCGGCCAGCATTGCGGCGTACGGGGCGCGGGCAGGGTTGCGCTCGGTGGTTTTTGTTCAGCGCGACGTTTCGCCGGCGAAGATGTCCAAGTGCCTGGTCTACGGCGGGCGGGTGATCCGGGTCGAGGGCGACATGGCTGCGGCAAGCGCGCTCTGTTCCGCCATGGTTGCGGCCAAAGGCTGGTTTCAGTGCGGGGGGCCGAATCCGTATCGTCTGGCCGCCAAGCGCCTTGCCGCGTACGGCATCACCCGGCAACTCGGGCGCGCTCCGGATACGGTCCTTGTGCCCTGCGGCGGCGGGGCCGGGCTTGTCTCCATGCACGACGGTTTTGAAGAGCTGTTGGAAGCGGGCGTCATCGACCGCATGCCGCGTCTCGTCGGCGTGCAGCTCGCCGCCTGCAACCCCACGGCGCAGGCTTTCGAAGCGGGCAAAGAAGCCGTGACACCTGTGGAAAAAAAGATTTCCGTTTCCGACGCCATCATGAACAACAACCCCTATTGGGGTAAATATTGCCTGCAGGCCGCGCGCAAAACGGGCGGCGCCTTTGTCTCCGTGACGGATCAGGAATTTCTTGCGGCCATAAAGGCGCTGGCCCGGGAAGAAGGCCTTTTCGCCGAGCCGGCCGGCGCCGTCAGCGTAGCGGCAGTGGAAACGCTACGCAAACAGCCGGGATTTTCCGACCTCGGCCATACGGTATGCACCATTACCGGGCACGGGCTGAATTTTCCCCAGGCCGTGGCGGCCGATTGCGTCATGCCTGAGCCCATACCTCCGACGCGGGCGGCTGTGGAGGCGGCTCTGGAGTCCATGCCCTGACGGCATACGCCGATCAACCGGTATAGTTCATAAAGGAGGAGCCATGGCGGTACTTTCAAAGCTGGCGCGCACCATGCAACCTTCAGCCACGGTAGGAATAGCGGATATCGCCATCGAGATGCGCCGCAAGGGCGTCAGCGTGGTGGACCTTTCCGCCGGGCGGGCGGCCGAGCACACGCCGGAGTATGTCTGTGAGGCCGGGATCAGGGCCATCCGGAATGGAGAGACGCATCAGACGCACGGACAGGGCACTTTCGCCTTCAGAGAAGCCTGCGCGGCCATGCTGCGTTCCACGCAGGGCATCGTGGCGGACCCGGCGACGGAGATCGTCGCGACCATGGGCATCAAGCAGGGGTTGACCCTGGCTTTTCTCAGCCTGCTTGACCCCGGCGATGAGGTGCTGATGGAAGACCCCTGTTTCGTCAGTTATGAACCGCTCATCAACGCGGCGGGCGGGCGAGCCGTTCCGGTGCCGCTTCTTGCGGAAAACGATTTTCGTTGGACAGCCCGGCAGCTTGAAGAGGCCATTACTTCCAGAACCAAGGCCGTTCTGCTCAATTCGCCGCAGAATCCTACCGGGGTGGTTCATACGCCCGAAGACCTGACCATAGTGGCCGATGCGGCGAAAAAGTACAACCTGACCGTGGTGGCCGACGAAATTTACGAACGGGTGACCTGGGGCGGGCGAAAACACACCAGCATTGCAACATTGCCCGGCATGCGCGAGCGCACCTGGACCATCATGGGCCTGACCAAGACCTTTGCCATGGGTGGCTGGCGTATTGGGTTCATTTACGCCCCCCCGGCCGACATTGCGGGCATGCTGGAAATGCAGCGGCATCTTTTGACCTGCGTCAATTCTTTTGTCCAGGCCGGGGCCGCCGCGGCCTTTGGCGAACCACCGCGCCCCGAGGTGAAAGCCCTGTGGCAGGACTGGGAGAAACGCTGCGCCTGGTTCACGGCGGAGCTTGACGCCGTGCCGGGCATTTCGTGCCCCATGCCGGAAGGGGGCTTCTACGCCTTTGCCGATATCCGCAAGCTGGGGCTCAGTTCCGCCCAGGTTGCGGAGAAGCTGCTGTGCGAACACCATGTTGCGGCGGTTCCCGGGTCGGCCTTCGGCGCTCACGGCGAGGGATATCTGCGCTGCACCTGTGTGCGGTCCTGGGATGAACTGAAGGAAGGGATCGCCAGAATCAAACGCTTTGCCGCGACACTCGGCTAAGCGTCGGCAACTGTGTGCAGTACAATGGATACAGGTGGTTCTTACAGCGGAATATGAAGTCAACACCACAACAGAGGAATAGGGCTATGAAAATTCGCGCACTATTAGCGGTGTCTTTCGTTTTTCTGCTCTGTTTCACGTCCATTTCTTCCGCCGCTGACTATCCGGCGAAACCCATTACTCTGCTGACCGCGTTCAACCCGGGCGGCGGCAGCGACGTGAGCCACAGGACCATCGAAAAATTCGCCAAAGAGTATATCCCGCAGCCCATCGTCGTGACCTATAAGGCGGGGGCGGGCGGTGAAATGGGCTGGACGGAACTGGCCCAGGGCAAGCCGGACGGTTACTTCATCGGTGGCGTGGACATACCGCACATCATCCTGCAGCCCATGTTGCGGCCCAAAGGCCAGCCGGGATATAAAACGGAAGAATTGAACCCGCTGTGCGGGCTGGTCTATGATCCGGACATCATCATGGTCCGCGAAGACAGCAAATGGAAAACGCTGAAAGAGTTTCTGGACTATGCCAAAGCCAATCCCAAAAAAGTTACGGTTGCCACGGTGGGCAAGCTGACGGGCGACCATCTATTTCTGATGCAGGTTGAAAATCTCACCGGGGCGGAGTTCACGCAGGTGCCGTACCCCGGCGGGGGCAAAGCCATTCCCGCCCTGCTCAGCGGCGAGGTGGACAGCTATTTCGGATCCGCCAACAGCTTTTTGCGCATGGAAAAGACCCGGGGCCTGGCTATAGCGACCGACAAGCGTTTCGAGCTTTGCTCTGGTATCCCCACTTTCAAGGAACAGGGCTATGCGCTTCTCTCAGCCAAATACCGGGGCCTGGCCACGCCCTTGAAGTTCCCCAAGGAAGCGCAGGCCTTTCTTGAGGCGCAACTGTCAAAAATGGCGGCCAACCCGGAATATCAGAAAGCGGTGAAAAATGTCGGCCTGATGCCGTACTATCAGACCAGCAAGGAATTCGCCGACACCATCGCCAAAGAGAAAGCCAGAATCCGCCCCCTGCTCGTCAAAATGGGCGAACTGAAAGAATAGCTTTTCGCGCGCGGCGTCCGGAAAGCCTGGCGCCGCGCGCTCTCCGCAATGATCAACAGCCGGGAGGGTACGCATGTTCGATCCCTTGGTTGTCCTTTCCAACCTGCTTGATCCGCTGACCTTGCTGCTCATGGCGCTTTCCGTGTGCTTCGGCATTGTCATGGGAGCTGTACCCGGCCTGACGGGCACGCTGGGCATAGCGCTGCTCATGCCTTTCACCTTCGGCATGGAGGCGCATGTGGCGCTTCTGATGCTGGGATCCGTGTATTGCGGGTCGGAATACGGCGGTTCCATACCGGCCATTTTGCTGAATACGCCGGGCACCGCCGCGGCTTTGTGCACCACATTCGACGGCTATCCCATGGCCCGGCAGGGGCAGGCGCAAAAAGCCCTGCTCACCGCTCTGATCGCCTCCATGGCGGGCGGCATAGTGGGGGCCATTTCCTTGTTGTTTCTTTCTATTCCCCTGGCCATGGTCTCCATGAAATTCGGCGCGCCGGAACAGTTCTGGCTCTGCATTTTCGCTCTGACCATCATATCTTCCCTTTCGGCGGGAAACGTGCTCAAAGGCCTCATAGGCGGGCTGCTGGGGCTTATTCTCGCCTGTGTAGGCATGGACCCCGTGACAGGGCACCCCAGGTTCACTTTCAACACGCTTGAGCTGCTTAACGGCATTAACGTCATTCCCTCGCTGATCGGGCTTTTTGCCATACCGCAGGCGCTCTTGCTGCTTAAACCGGCCGGGCAGAGCGCCCTGGCTCCATATGTAAAAATTCCGGGCGTTTTTTGGCAGACCTGCAAGGAATTTTGCCGCCATATCTGGGTGGTCGGGGTCAGCGGGATAGTCGGAATTATCATCGGCATCATGCCCGGGGCAGGGGGCAATATCGCCACCTTTATCGCCTATAACGAGGCCAAGCGCTTTTCCAAAAAGCCGGAACGCTTCGGCACCGGCATCATCGAAGGAATCATGGCGCCCGAGGTCTGCAACAACGCCGTTGTCGGCGGCTCGCAAATCCCCTTGCTGACGCTGGGCATTCCCGGCAGCGCCCCGGCGGCTGTACTTTTGGGCGCGTTGATGACCCACGGGCTCAAACCCGGATTCAAGCTGTTCACCGAACAGGGCAATACGGTCTTTACCTACATGATCGGGCTGTTCGTGGCCAACATCATGGTGCTGGCTCTGGGGCTGGTTCTGGTCCGCGGTTTCGTCAAGGTGCTACAGATACCGCAGCGCACGCTGGTTGCAAGCATCATGGCTCTGGCCATTGTCGGTTCCTATTCCATCAACAGTTCGAATATGGACGTCATTTCCATGGGCTGTATGGGCGTTTTGGGCTATCTGCTCATTCGCTTCAAATTCGGCGTCGCTCCGCTGGCGCTGGGCCTGATCCTCGGTCAGACCCTTGAGGAAGGATTCAAGCTTTCGCTGCATCTCGGTGCGGCCAAAGGCAGTGTCGTCTGGTATTTCTTCTCCCGTCCGGCCAGCCTCATTTTAATACTGCTGACAGTGCTTTCTCTGGTCTATTCCGTGTGGAGGGAATATAAGGCCAAAGCCGGGAAGGCGGACCTGCGGACGGAAGAGAGCAAAGAGCAATCGCGATCCTCGAGGGTGCAATCATGAAAGAGCGTGCTGTCGACATCGGCACGGCGGTCTTCATCTGCCTGCTGTCCCTGTTTTTGATGCGGCAGTTGGAAGGCGTACCCCGTGAAGGCGTGCTTTTGCCCAATGTGATTCTCTGGGCTTTGATCGCTTGCGCGGCGCTTATGGCCGTGCGGGCGTTTTTTCTGCCCCGCGATGCGGTTCTGCCTTTTTTCGGCGATCTGAATATCCGGCATTTCGGCTTTGTGATTTGCGTATTTCTGGCCAGCGTGTTCTGCGCTTTGTATGTATCCTTTTTTCTGACGATTTTTTTTATGAGCCTCAGCGTGACAGTGTTTCTCACCGCCGAACGGACAAAAACGGCCATGGCGCTCAATTTGTTATTCTCGGCAGGCGTGGTCGCATTTTTTTACTTGTTCTTTACCCGGCTGATGCATATCAATTTTCCGGAGCCGCTGCTCTCGTAGCGGCTAACTTGAAGGCTGCCGGAAAAAGGGAGATGGCGCATGCATGATGATCCGCGCGCGTTGCGGCTGCTGCGCGAAGCCGGGTTCGCCCCCCGCCGCCTGGAGTATGTCTACCATCCCGGCGGCGGAACCAAAGATGCAGCGGCGCAGTTGGGGCTGCACGAGCATGCCGTGATCAAGACCCTGCTTTTTGTCGGCCTGGATTTGGAAAAAGAGGAACAGCCGCTGGTGGCCCTGATACACGGCAATTTGCAGGTTTCCGCGCGTAAATTGGCGCGCCTTGCCGGGCTGCGGCGCATACGGCCCTGTTCTCCGGCCATGGCCGAAGAGTTGACAGGCTACATACCGGGCGGTATTTCACCGTTCGGAATGCGGCGGCCTCTTCCGGTCTATATTCAGGAAAGCGTCTTGCGACTGGATGAGATCGTTTTCAACGCGGGTCGGCGCGGCGTGGTCGCCGCTGTCGGGCCGGCTGTTTTGACCCTTTTGGGCGGAGTGCACGGAGACTTTGCCGGTCGCGCATTCAAGCGATAAGCCTTTTACCGATCTTACTCGAGTACCGTATGCAGCAGTTGAGCAAGCCGACATACAGCGAACAGGTCTTTGATCTTGTCAGGCGGCGCATTCGCGACGGAGAGTTGCGCTGCGGCGATAAGATCAACGAAGCCGGCCTGGCTGAAGAATGCGGCATAAGCCGGGCGCCGGTGCGGGAAGCGCTGTACCTTCTGGAGACTGAAGGCTTTTTGATGTCGCACCCCAAACGGGGGCGCTACGTGACCCTGCTGACTCCGGAAAGCATCCGGCACAGTTACGAAGTCTGTGGACTGCTTGAGGGCGCCGCCGCAAGCTCGGTTGCGGGGATCATGACCGGCCGGGATTGGGAAGATTTGGAAGAGCTGATCGAAAAAATGCGGGGCATAACCGCCAAAGGCGACCCCCATGAAGAACTGCCCGGCCTGAGCACCGATTTTCATGACGCGTATTTGCGGCATGCCGAAAACCCCTTGCTGGTCAGTATTTCGCGCCGTTGCTGCAGGGTTATATCCAAGTACCTGATGTTTCGGGAATGGAAGAGCCTTTTCGGCCCCGAAGAGATTTACGAACGGCACCGGCAGGTCTATGAGGCTCTGCTGACCCGTAACGCGGACCACGTTGAAAAGGCCGTGCGGCACCATTATGCGGAATCCGGCGGGCGCATGGCCGCCCTGCTGCAAGGCGGCAGCGCCGGGAACGCGGAGCGAAAGCCGCTGCTGCGCGGCTAAGCCGGCAACGGGCCTTTGCGGTCAGGAAGCCTCGTTGTTTTTTTCCTTGCTTGCGTCTGCGGCCTTTTTGATGGCGGCCACAAAAACCCGCCGCTCCTGATGCAGTTCCGCCGTGCCGGTGGGCAATTCCCACGCGCCAAGCATGACGATGACCAGCTTTCGCGCCGGGTCCACATGCAGCATCTGGCCGAAAATACCGCTGGCCTGATATGAGCCGCCATCACGCACCCACCATTGATAGCCGTACGACCTTCCCGCGACCCGTGCGGGCGCGCTTGCAGTCGTCGCCTCTTTCACCCAGCCGTTTGGCAGCAGAGTGTTTTTGCCCGGCGTTCCTTCACGCAACATAAGAAGACCGATGCGGCCGTAGTCGCGCATGGCGGCGTTAAAGCAGCAGCCGCTGACTTCGGAACCCATGCGGTCGGCGCTCCAGAACGCGTCCATCTCCATGCCTTCGCGGGACCATATTTTCTCCGAAAGATACGCGGCCAGGCTTTTGCCCGTGGCGCGGCGCACAAGATGCCCGCTCAGGTTCGCTTCCCCTGTGCTGTAGTTGAACAGCGTGCCGGGTTTTGCCGCCCTGGGCAGCTTGGCCATATACCCGAGCAGCACCGGCTGTGTGGTGTCGGCCAAGTTCACCAGGCGGGCCACGTCCGATTTGGGGTCGCGGTAGTTTTCGTTCCAGCGCACGCCGGAAGTCATGGTCAAAAGCTGGCGTACGGTCACGCCATCGTAGCCGCCGCCTTGCAGTTCCGGCAGGTACCGGGTTACGGGGTCGTCCAGGCTTTTGATGCTGCCGTCTTTAACTGCCGCGCCCGCCAGAACGGAGGTGATGGATTTGGCCATGGAAAAAGAAGTCCAGCGCTTGTCCGGGCCGAAAACGTCCCGGTATTTTTCCAGAACCACGGTCCCGTCATGAATGACCAGCATGCCGCGCACGCCGTTGCGCCGCATGAAAGCTTCCGCCGAGGGCAGGCTCAATTCTTTGGCGCGAGGCAGGGGAGAGGTTTTTTTCGCGCCTTTTGCGGCCGTGTTGGCTGGCCAGAGCTTTTCCATGTTCTGGTAACCGCACAACTGCTCTTCAGGAGACCAGACCAGCACCCGCATGGGGTCGATGGCGGTCTTGCGCCAGCATTCATCCTCCGCCGCGCAGGCGGAAAAAGCAGGCAGGGCGGATATGGCGAGCGACCATGCTGCAAGATAAAAAAAGCGAAAACGCATGCTGGTCCTTTGGTTGGCGTCAGGTTTTTGTTTCGCGTGGCCGGGGGTTTTTGTCAAACGTGAAAAGCGCTTGACTGAATAGACCGACCGGTCTATTCAAGGTTTATGCGCGACACAAAAGCTGAACTCATCAAGGCAGGGGCCGGGTTGTTTTTGCGGCATTCCTACCAGGGCACAGGCATTAACGACATCCTGAGCGCGGCGAAAATTCCCAAAGGGTCTTTTTACCATTTTTTTGCCAGCAAAGAGGATTTTGCGTTGGCCGTTATCGCCTGTCAGGCGGAAGAGGTCCGCGCGCGCTGGGCTGTCTCGCTTGAAGATGCAAGCCTTTCGCCGTTGCGGCGTATTGAAGCCCTTTTTGACCGGGGTGCGGAAAGGCTGGAAGCGGGCCGCTTTGCCGCCGGCTGCCCGCTGGGCGGCATGGCCCAAGAGATGGCGGGTCTTTCAGAGCCGTTGCGTATGGCGGCGAACGAAGCCCTGAAAAAAGTGGAAGCGCAGCTCGCAACCTGCGTGCGCGAAGGGCAAGAGTGCGGAGAAATTGCCAAAACTCCGGATGCCGCGGATGCGGCGCGTTGCATCTGGTTTGCCTGGCAGGGCGCGCTGATAGCCGCCAAGGCCGCAAAAAGCGCGGACCCTGTGCGGGATTTGAAGCGAATAGTCACACAATACCTTTTGCCCGCGAAACGCAGCGCTTAGAGCATATTTGCTTTGAGACCGCAAGGCGGCACGGAGAAAGAACATGGCGCAGGAACAAACGGCCGCGCCCGCGCAGGTATTTCCGGAAGGAGCCCATAAGGGCGCCTCTTCCGTTCAGGCGGGACCCTCGGGCTGGACCTTGATTCTGATGTCTTCTCTTATTTTGCTTATCACCATGGGCATACGCCAGACGGTAGGGCTTTTTGTGCACCCAATCGCGCATGGCACAGGCATGGATATCGTCGGCATCAGTTTCGCCCTGGCTGTGGGGCAGCTGCTGTGGGGCGTGTTTCAGCCCGTCTTCGGGGCCGTTGCCGACAAACGGGGCGGGTTCGGCGTACTTGCGCTGGGCGCGCTGCTCCTGGCCGCCGGACAGGCCGGAACGGTCTGGGCGGATAATACCATGTTGCTGCTCGTCATGCTGGGCGGACTTACCCCAACAGGCGCGGCGGCGGGAAGCTTTTCCATACTGATCGGGGCCACGGCGGCGCGGCTGCCTGCTTCCCGCCGCTCGTTCGCGGGCGGGGTGATCAATGCGGGCGGATCCGTGGGGCAGTTCATCTTCGCGCCCATGGTCCAGTTTTTCATCCAGATGTGGGGATATGCCAGCGCGCTGTTCATGCTGGCGGCCTGGGCTCTTTCCACCATCCCCTTGGCCCGGGCGCTGTGCCCCAAGGGCGTGGCCGCGTATGCAGCCCCTTCTCCGACGGAACCTGTTTCCGGCCTGGGGCTGCGTGATCAACTGCGCGAAGCTTTGAAAGATCGCAGTTATATTTTGCTGCATGCGGGTTTTTTCACCTGCGGCTTTCACGTGGCCTTTCTGGTGACCCACTTGCCGGGTGAAGTGGCCGTGTGCGGCCATTCCGCCGCCGTATCCGCCGCGTCTCTTTCGTTGATCGGGCTTTGCAACATCGCGGGCAGCCTGGGCGCGGGCGTTTTGGGCAACTATTTCCGCATGAAATATATCCTGGCGGCCACTTACGGCGCGCGGGCGTTGATGATCGCCGCCTTTGTGGCCGCGCCCAAGACGGAGCTGACCTTTTACATATTCGCCGCGGGCACGGGCCTGACCTGGCTGGCGACCGTGCCGCCCACGGCGGGCATAGTGGGCAAGCTGTTCGGCACGCGGTATCTTGCCACGCTCTTCGGGTTGACCTTGCTGACCCACCAGGTGGGCGGCTTTTTGGGCGCGTATCTTGGCGGGCTGGCTGTCGCGAACACCGGCAGTTACCTGTGGATGTGGTATGCGGATATAACGCTTGCCGCGCTTGCCGCCGTGGTCAATTTGCCGATCAAGGAGCGGACGGTTCGTTAAGGCTTCTGTTGCCCGGCAAGAATTGTACCCACAACGTGCGGCTGCGGGGGCCGTCCCATTCGCAGAAATAAACGCCTTGCCACTGGCCCAGGCGAATGGCGCCGTTGTCGACGATGAGCATGAGCTGTGGGCTGAACAAACTGGTTTTGATATGCGCGTCGCTGTTGCCTTCGCTGTGACGGAAGTTTGCGTTTTGCGGCACGAGGGCGTTCATAAAAGCGGTCATGTCGCGGGCCACTTCCGGGTCGGCGGCTTCGTTGACGGTGAGGCTTGCAGTGGTATGTGGGCAGAAAAGCAGCAGCGCGCCGTCCCGCCATTGTTGCTCGTGAACCAGGCGGTCCAGCATGGGAGTGATCGGGCGCATTTCTTCGCGGGCTTCGGTGCGTATGGATAGCGTCTGCATGGGCATTTCCCGGTAGAGGGTGGGCAAAAAAGCGCTTGCCCGCTATTCATTCCTCGTAGTCATCAAGCAGCGCGGCCACGGCTTCGTCCAGCTCTTCCCTGCTGTGCGCGCGGGAGCGGACGCATTCTTTCGCCGTTTTGCCGCAGACCAGGCAGCTTCGTTCCGCCGCGCTGAAGGCGGCGCGGGGTATGGGGCTGCCGTCCTCATCCAGCACGTCCAGATCGAAGAGGCGGCCCAAAGGGTGCGTTTCTTCAATGGCGATCATGGTTTTTTTCAGCGAAACCGGGTTCTGGTTGGCGGAAATGAGCGCTTCCGGTCCTGTGGGCAGCAGCAGAGTTTGGTGGAAAGTAATACTCCAGCCGTCCCGGTCGGAAGCGGTCGTAATAGCCTTTTCGGCCGCGCGCAAAACCAGTCGCGACCTGGCGGAATCTTTGACCGGCCCGGGCATATTGACCGTGATGGAAATAATGCCGCCGGGGTGCGCCTGCATCATCTCGCGCTGGCGTTGAACGCGGGCCTCTTTGTTGGCCAGCACCTCTTCAAGGGTCACATGGCGGTTGGCAGCTTCAGATTTCGGCATGCACGCTCTCCTGGAGTTTCAATATCAAAAATTCACAGAAAGCACAGGCTTTTATATCATGGTCGGGCGCATTGCTCTTGTGCAGCTCTGCGTTGCACAGCGGCAATACATAGAAAAATTGTATGATATTTTTGTCTGCAACAAGAGCGGTATGAATGCACCAGTGTGGATTTTTCTCGTAGAAAGACCGTGGCATGTTTTTATAACGAGATATTTTTGCACTGGTTATTCTCAAAAGCATGCTGTATATCGAGGCCATGCATCTTGACACGGTACTGTTGCGGAAAAGCGGACGCATGCGCCGGGGGAATGATGACGGGTTTTGAAGAGATGATTGTGATCATTGACGATGAACGCATGGTGCGGGAAAGCTTGGTGGCCTTTTTAGAGGACGAGGGCTTTGCAGTTCGCGGCGCCGCCAGCGCCGAAGAGGCACTGAGCATTATGGAGCAGCGCCGGGTGCGGGTTGCTGTTGTTGACTTGCGTCTGCCGGGCATGAGCGGCAGTGATTTTATTTCCGCCAGCGCGGAAAAATGGCCGTGCACGCGTTTTTTAATCCACACCGGTTCCGCCAATTTTACCCTGACGCCCGAGCTGGAAGCGGCGGGCATGACAGATGACGACGTATTTCATAAACCGGTCGTGCATCTGGAAACCATGGCCGGGCGTATTCGCAGGCTGCTGGAGCCTGACACGAGCGAAGACTGCTGACCGGCAGAGAACGGATCATAGCAAAATGGCCCCATCTCCAAAGTGGAGATGGGGCCATTTTGTGTGGGGCTTCGTCAGGCTCGGAGTTTGCGCGTATACATAAAGGCGACAACTAGGCAAAACACCAGCCCGATGCCCGCGGCCAGGGGGCCGTTGGGGCCGACACCGGCCGCGGAGCTTGCAGTTCCCAGGCGATGGGCGGCCGCCCCGCCGAAAACCATGCCCAGGGCAAAGAATGCAGCGTCGGTGCTGCCTTCGCCGCCGGCAAAAAGCTGCCGTCCCGGGCAGCCGCCGGCAAGGGCAAAGGCCAAGCCCGCTACCAGCATGCCGGAGAAGTTCCATAATCCGTCGGTATGGGCGACAGGCTGCCCCGTGAAACCGGGGTGAAATTGCCCCACGGCCAGGTTGACGACAAAGGCGGCAACGCAAAGAGCAGCAAGGCCGGAGAACAAATGGAAGCTCTTGTGCCAAAATATGTCACGAAATGCGCCGACGGTGCAGAATCGACTGCGCTGGGCAAGAAAACCGGCCGCCAGACCGCCGGCCAGAGATACGAGCAGCGCGGCATGCTTGGCCCCCGGACCTTCCAACGAGTACCACAGAATGCCGCTTTGAGCTTCGCCTTGTACGGGTGCGAAGACAATCCGCAGAGCCAGCAGCGCGACAAGGGCCGCCGGAAAGATCAACCCCATGGCAAGCGGTTGTTCTTTAGACGCTCCCAGCGAATAGCCTTTGCGTAAAAATTGGGTGCCGATAAAAATACCCGCCGCCAGCCCGGCAAGGCCCAGCAGGGCGTTGCCGTCACCGCCCGCAAGGCGCAGCGCCGCGCGCCAGGGGCAACCGAGAAATACCAGCGCGCCGACAGCCGCGATTACACCCAGCAGTAGACGAATAAGGGGTGAAGACCCGCCGCGCGGGGAAAATTCGCGCGCCGTCAGAGCCGCAATAAATGCCCCCAGGCCCAGGCCGATAATTTCCGGGCGCAGGTACTGCACGACTTTGGCCTGATGAAGGCCTAAGGCTCCGGCGATGTCGCGTTCAAAGCAGGCCACGCAGATGCCCATATTGCCGGGGTTGCCGAAATATTGCAGCAGGGCGGCCAGAATGCCGATAACTCCGCCCGCGATAAGTATGCCTGTGGTGGTTGCCAGAAAATTTTCACTGCGTTGGCAAGACAAACCTGTATTGGTCCTCATGATGACTCCGTACGTGAATGAATTGTGGTGAGATGGAAAATGCATGCGGCGGCAAGGCGCCGAACCGGCGCCGGGCAGTCGCCTCATGGCGGCCGGGGGAAAAAGGCTTTCAGGAATGGAAGGAGGCGTGCCCCTGAGAGGAAGAGAAGGCCGAGCGACCCGCGCCGGCAAGAGAAGCGATTCATGATCGCCGCCTTGCCGTGTGAAAAACGGACAGGCCCGGTCTGATAATGCGCGCGGGAATGGAAAAGCCGTTTTTACCGTGACGGTATTCGCGGCAAAAGAGCAAAGAGATCAGATGGGAGTGGAGGGAAGAACCAGAAAGAAAGCCGAGCGACCCGCGCCGGTAAAAGGAGCGCCTCACGGCCGCCCTCCCGGCGGGAGAGAAAACGAACGCCCGTAGAAGAGCGAGAGGGCGGGGCGATCGGAAAAAAACATGGCGGTTCCCAAAAAGCGGTTACCCTTGTTCAAGGATAACCGCTTGATTTTCCTGGTGGGTCGTGCGGGGGTCGAACCTGCGACTCTCTGCTTAAAAGGCAGATACTCTACCTACTGAGTTAACGACCCATGTTGGGAAGGGTTTAACTAGCCTAACATGGCCTGGAGGTCAACAGGGAAAATTGATTTTCGCGCTTTTTTTGTGCTATACAGTGTAGAGGCAGGAGTACTATACGTCTGCCGATACACAAGGAGCTTTGTTATGCCGCTTCGTTCCGCCTGCGCATACGTGCCGCCGTTCTGGCTGCCGGGCGGCCACGCGCAGACCATCGGCAGCCGCGTCGTTTGTTTTGTGCCCCGCATCGCCTATCACCGGGAACGTCTGGAGTTGCCCGACGGCGATT
This sequence comes from Desulfovibrionaceae bacterium, assembly GCA_031551515.1. Lineage (GTDB taxonomy): Bacteria > Desulfobacterota > Desulfovibrionia > Desulfovibrionales > Desulfovibrionaceae > FLUQ01. Next base: position 20,843 of record JAVBNL010000009.1, on the reverse strand, counting down.
TCATGTTTGTGGACTGGCAGTTCGCTTCCAAAAACCCCGCCGCGCCAAGCGACAAGGTGGCCGTGATTTCGCACGGCCTGGAAGGCGATTCCACCCGTTCGTACGTGCGGGCGTTGGCTTTTGCCCTGTTGGACAGAGGCTGGGATGTGGCGGCCCGTAACCTGCGCTCTTGCGGGGGCGAGATGAACCGCTTGCCCACCTTTTACCACAGTGGTGAAACGGCCGATCTGCACAGCCTTGTCGGGCATTGCCTGAGCAAGAAGTACAGCAGCGTTGCCCTGGCCGGGTTCAGCATTGGAGGCAACCAGACGTTGAAATACCTGGGTGAGCGCGCGGCGAAAGTGCCACCCGCCGTGACCGCAGCCGCCGCGGTATCGGTTCCCTGCGACCTGACGGGGTGTTCCGTGGCGCTGTCAAAACCGGCCAACCGGGTTTACATGGAATATTTTCTGCGCACCTTGCGCGCCAAAGTGCGGGAAAAGAAAGCCCGGTACCCGGACCTTTTTGATCTGCGCGGGCTTGAGGCCATGAAGACCTTTAAAGAGTTTGATGACCGTTTTACCGCGCCGCTGAATGGTTTTGCCTCTGCCGAGGACTATTGGGAAAAGGCCTCAAGCGCGCCGTGCCTTGGCGATATTACGGTACCCACGCTGCTGATCAATGCCCGCAACGACCCTTTTTTGAATGAGGAGTGTTTTCCCGTGCATACGGCAAAGGCCAGCGAAACGCTGACCCTTGTGATGCCGCAAGACGGCGGGCATGTGGGCTTTCCAGGGCCCACGGGCAAAACCGTGGGCTGGCTGGAAAGAGAGATCGTGGATTTTCTGGATGCAAATCCCGCGCAGCAGCGCGGCAGCCGTATTAATTAAAGAATGTACCGCGACAGGTCGGCGTTAACCCGCACGTCGGCCAGGCGTTCGCGCACATAATCGCTGTTGATGACCACGCTTTCGCCGCTTTTTTCCGGCGCGTCAAACGAAAGGTCGGTCAGAATTTTTTCCATGATGGTGTAAAGCCGCCGTGCGCCGATGTTTTCCGTCTGCCGGTTGACCTCTTCGGCAAAGGCGGCGATTTCTTCCAGCGCGTCTGGGGTAAAGCTGACACAGATCTGTTCCGTGCCGAGCAAGGCTTCATATTGCCGGGTAAGGGCGTTGTGCGGCTCTTGCAGAATGCGCAAAAACTCGTCCTTGCCCAGCGCGGCCAGTTCCACCCGCAGGGGAAAGCGTCCTTGCAGCTCTGGTATAAGATCCGAAGGCTTGGCGAAATGAAAGGCCCCGGCGGCAATGAAGAGGATATGGTCGGTTTTGATCATGCCGTATTTGGTGCTGACCACGCTGCCTTCGACAATGGGCAAAAGGTCGCGCTGCACGCCTTCGCGTGAGACGTCGGCCCCCTGGCGCCCCTGGGTGGGCACGGCGACCTTGTCGATTTCGTCGATGAAGATGATGCCGGTCTGTTCCACGCGCTCGCGGGCTTTTTCAGCCACCTTGTCCGGGTCCACCAGGCGCTGGGTTTCTTCCTGCACCAAAATCGCATACGCATCTTTGATTTTCATGCGGCGGCGTTTTTTGCGGGAGGGGAACATTTTGCTGAACATGTCTTTGAACTGCCCGCCCACCTGTTCCATGCCGGGCATGGAGAGCATCTCCACCTGAGGGGCGCTTTCCTCGACATCCATCTCAAGTTCGCGCTCGAGCATCTTGCCTTCGCGAAACAAGGACCGCAGTTTTTCACGCGTGGACTGGCCGGAAAACGCGCCGGAAGGTATGGCCGGCTGCGCGTCGGCGTGGGCCGTGTAATCCGTTTTGGAACCGTGGGGAGAAGAGGGCAAAAGCAGGTCCAGCAGGCGCTCTTCCGCGTGCTCTTCCGCTTTGGCCAAAACGGCGTCGGTTTCTTCGTCACGTATAAGCGCGATGCCTATTTCCATCAGGTCGCGGACCATGGATTCCACATCCCGGCCCACATAGCCGACTTCGGTGTATTTGGTGGCTTCGACCTTGATGAAAGGCGAGGCGCACAGCTTCGCCAGGCGGCGGGCTATTTCAGTCTTGCCGACGCCCGTGGGGCCCATCATGATGATGTTTTTGGGGGCTACTTCGTCGCGCAGCGCCGGGTCAAGCTGCTGCCGCCGCCAGCGGTTGCGTATGGCGATGGCCACCATGCGTTTGGCTTCGCTTTGGCCGATGATGTACTTGTCCAGTTCCGCGACGATTTCGCGGGGTGTGAGGGTCGTGCTCATACCTATCCCGTGTTGGAGGCTGCTGTGAAAAAACGGGGCCGGATCGGACAGATTCGGCCCCGGTCGTTTGTTTCGCTACGCCTTATTTCTTCGCCACTTCAACAGTGCGGAAGAACTTCTGGCCTTGGCGGGATATATAGAGCATCACCGCTCCGCGTTCTTTGCCCTGGTTTTCAAGCACCTTGTCCAAATCTTCCACACTGTTCACCGGGTGGCCGCTGGCCCCCAGGATGACGTCGCCGGAGCGCACCCCGGCCTCGTCAGCCGATTTGCCGACGGCAACGTCGGTGACAAGCAGGCCCTGGGCTTTTTCCAGGCGCAGGCGGCCGGCTTCGTCGCTCGCCACCGGCCGCACCGTGAGGCCCAATATTTCAACCACGGGCGCGGATTTGGCGGAAGATTTGTCTTTGTCGTTTTCCGCGCTGCGCTCCCCCAGCGTCAGCGACAATTCTTTTTCCGAACCGTTGCGCCAAACGACCACCGTGGCTTTGGTGCCGGGTTTGAGGTCAGAAATCTTGCGTACCAGATCGCCGGAATCGGCCACGGTTTCGCCGTTGATTTTCAGAATGACGTCGCCCGCCTGCATGCCCGCTTTGGCAGCGGGGTTGCCGGCCTGCACGTCGCCTACCAGCGCGCCCTTGGCGTCGGGCAGGCCCAGGGCCTTGGCGCCGTTTTCGTCAAGGCTCTGAATGGTTACGCCTATCCAGCCGCGCGTGATTTTGCGGTCGGAACGCAGTTCGGCGATGATTTTTTTCGCCATGTTGCTGGGAATGGCGAAGCCGATACCCTGGCCACCGGCGATAATGGCCGCGTTGATGCCGATGACTTCACCGTTCATGTTCAGCAGAGGGCCGCCGCTGTTGCCGGGGTTGATGGAAGCGTCCGTTTGCAAAAAGCTGTCAAAAGCGCCGGAGCGGATATTGCGCCCTTTGGCGGACAAGATCCCGGCGGTGACGGTATGGTCCAGGCCAAAGGGGTTGCCGATGGCCAGCAGCCATTCGCCCACCTGCAACGCGTCGGAATCACCGAATTTGAGGAAAGGCAGGTTCGTGGCGTTGATCTTCAGCAGCGCAAGGTCGGTTTCTTTGTCGCTGCCGACCAGAGTGGCTTTATAGGAGTGTTCTCTGCCGCTTTTTTCGCCGAAAGAGACCTGGATGCTGTCCGCGCCGTTCACAACGTGATGGTTGGTGACAATATAGCCGTCAGAGGAGATGACGAAACCTGAACCCAGCGAGCGCTGTTTGCGCTGGCGCGGGGCTTGCTGCTGCTGGTCCCGGTTGAAGGGACTGCCCGGCAGGTCGCGGAAAAAATCGTCAAAAGGCGAAGGGAAGGGGAAAGGTCCTCTTTGCGGGCGGGAAGTGACCACTTTTTCCGTATTGATGTTGACCACCGCGGGACCTGCCGATTTGACCAGCGCGGTGAAATCGGCAGGGATAGCCGCCGGGGTGGAAGTCGCTGTCAGAGCTACAAGTAAAAATGCAAGAAAGATGGATTTACGAACCATACCGGTCTCCTTGGGTACAACGGCGCATAGAGCCTTTCTCGCCGCGCGGCGAAAAAGGTCATGCGTCGGGGTCTTCGACACTTTTATACAATAGGCACAGTCCGGGCGAAGTAAAGCGGCCGGGGGCATTTATTTGGGCACAGACCCCATATGCGGTTTGAGCGCGCCGCCAAGCCAGACGATCATTTCACCCAAGTGGCGCATATTATTCAGCCCTTCGTTGTCGTTTTCCACGTCTTTGGGTTTGAGGCCGTACCCCATGTTCCAATAGGTGGAGCCGGGTATGACCATGCCCAAAATTTGAAACAGGTGGTTCATGGTATCAAAGACATGGGTCGCCCCGCCGCGGCGCACCGCGACGGCGCCCGCTCCGATCTTGCCGGAAAAGGGGTTGCCGTTGGCCATGGCCACAAGGCCCGCCCGGTCAATCAGCGCTTTCATTTCAGCGGTGACGTCCGTGAAATAGGTGGGAGAGCCGAGAATAATCGCATCGGCGGCCAGCATGCGGGGAAAAATCCCGTCATTGAAAGCATCCTGGTCCAACGCGCAGCGGTTGTTCTTCTTTTCGAAGCATTGGTAACAGGCGATACAGCCGCGCAGGGGCTTGCCGCCTATCTGGATCATTTCCGTTTCCCATCCGGCTTTGGCGATGGGGGCAAGCACGTGGTTAAGCAGGGTTTCGGTGTTGCCGCCTTTGCGGGGGCTGGCATTGATGGCGAGCGCTAACATGGAGGCCTCCTGGTTGTTGTGCGCGCCGAATCAGTAAGCGCGGCGCGTCAATTTGCGGTCGGCGAAAGCGACCGCGTAACTGGCAATAAAAGCGGCGGAAAAGCCCGTAAGGTACCCGGCGATCAGGCCGAAGCTTTCCAACTGGGTGGCGATGACGGTGCTGAAGGCGGAAGAGCCGAAAGAGCCGATCGTCACCCCTTTGAGAGTGAAGGTAGCGGCTCTTGGGCCGTCACCGGCATGGGTGAACGGAATGAGAATGGAGGTGATGATGGGAAAGGTCAACAGCAAACCGCTCCATTGTCCGCCAATAATCCCTGAAAGTTCCGTCAGGGTGAAAACGGCCAGCCCGCCGCAGGCCATTTGCGTGAGCAGCCGCCAGCGGGAGTTGTTTCGGGCTTGCAGCTGGTTACCGGGCATGGAGGGCATCAGGGCGAGGCACAGGCAGGGCGCGGCAAAGGCAGCGGCGTAAGCCAGGGGCAGGTTGTGCGGAAGGAGCTTCAGGGCATTGGAGCAGACGGCGAATGCCGCCACGGCGCAGGCCAGGGAAAAAGGCCAGGAGAATCGCCGCGCGCTATGGGCGTAGCTCAGGCAATAGGCGCTGACGGCGACGACGCCCAGCAGGGATGAGTACGCAACCGTAGAGGCGAAATGCGGCCCATGTTCCAGCGCAAAGACGATGGACCCGGAGCCGGAAACGAACGGCAACCCCACCAGGCCGCCGCCGACGACCGGCCCCCAGAGCCGGGCCGCGATAACGGCGGTGCCCAGCAAGGCCGGGGTCAGGAACAACTTCAGCAAGTACAGCACGGTCACCAGCCATCAATGCCGTTTAACGGAAAAACCAATAGACCAGAGGAGCAAGAGCCAGGCGGTACCAGGCGAAGGGGCGCAAGGATATACGGCCCACAAGCCCGATAAAGACTTTGACGGCCAGCAGGGCCGCAAAAAACGAAACGACCGTGCCCACGGCGAAAAAGGGTATGTCGGCGCGGCTTAGGTCTCCCATGGATTTATACAGGTCAAAACCGGTGGCCGCCACCATGATGGGCACCGCGGCGATAAAAGAATACTCCGCCGCCAGAGCTCGTCTCGCGCCCAGCAGCATGCCCCCCATGATGGTCGAGGCGGAGCGCGAAAACCCCGGCCACAAGGACAGGCATTGGCAGCAGCCCACGCCCAGCGCCAGCAGCGGGGTTATTTCATCCAGCTCGGTATAGCGTATGCGCGGCCGTATCCGCTCGATCAGCAGCATGGCGACGGCGCCGACAGCCAGGGCCATGGCCACGCTGACAGGGTTGAACAGATAGGCCTTGATGTAATTGCGGGCGAAAAGGCCCAGCAAACTGGCGGGCAGGCAGGTCAAAAACAGCAGAAACAGCCCGCGCGCGCCGGAAAAACGCGACCCCGGGACAGGGAAGAGCAGCCCCCAGAAGCGCCCCCAGTACAGCGCGACAACGGCCAGGATGGAGCCGAACTGGATCACGACCTCAAAGGTTTTTATGCGCGCGCCTGCTTCACCCAAAAGAGCGCTGGTGATAATAAGGTGGCCGGAAGAAGAGACGGGCAAAAATTCCGTCACGCCTTGAACGATGCCGAGAATGGTCGCAAGAAGATATTCAGACATGGGGATATCCAGGCAAGCAAGCCGGGCAGCCTTTGCTGCCCGGCTTGCGGTATATGAGTGTTGTTATTGTGCGTATTGCTTGAGCTTGCCCAAGCCGGCGCGAATAGCGTCTTCGTCAATGCCGGAAAAGGCCAGGCGGATGTACCGGCGGTTTTCGGAAGGCAGCGGTTTGCCGAAATGCATGCGGGTGCAGAACAAAACGCCCGTTTTGGTCAGCACGTCGTCGGCAAAGGCGTCGTAGTTGTCGGCAAAGCCTTTTTTCGCCATCAGGTCGGTGATGTCGGGGTACAGATAGAACGAGGCGTTGGGCCTGATGCAGCGCACGCCGGGGATGCTGTTCATGATGTCCACGCCCGTGTCGCGGCGGGCGCGCAAGGTTTCGACGATGGCGCGCGGGCCGCTCTGGTCGCCGGTGATGCCTTCAAGCCCCGCCCACTGCACGATCTGACTGGTGCAGGATTCAATATTGACGTTCATTTTGTTGAAAATATCAATGATAGATTTGGGGCCCACGGCGGCGCCCAGGCGCCAGCCGGTCATGGCGAATTTCTTGGAGAAAGTATACAGCAGCACGCTGCGCTCAGCCATGCCGGGCTCTGAAACGATGCTTTTGGCCGCGTGGTCGTAGTGGGTTTCAAAATAGGCTTCGTCAAGCAGCACCCACAAGTTGTGGCGAATGGCGAATTCCGCCAGGCGCGCGCGTTCGGCCGTCGAACATTCGGCCCCCGTCGGGTTGTGGTAATCGTTGACGATGAGCAGTTTCGTGCGCGAGGTGACGACCTTTTCCAGCGCGTCAAAATCAATGGAAAAACTGCTTTCGCGCGGCACGATGGGATAGGGCGCGACAACGCCGCCCAGAAAGTTGATCTGCGATTCATAAATAGGAAAACCGGGCGTGGGGCACAGCACTTCGTCACCGGGGTTCATGAGGGTCAGCAAAAATTTGCTGATGACCGGCTTGCCGCCCGGCTGCACAGACACGTTTTCCATGCTGTACTTGGTGCCGCGCTGCCTGTTGGTGTCCTGCGCCAGGGCGTCGCGTAGAGGGGCGATGCCCGCCGGGGGACAATAGCCTGTTTTGCCGTCGGCCATGGCTTTTTCCGCCGCTTCCACCACGTTGCGCGGGGTCGGCAAATTGAGGTCGCCGAGATGAAAGGGGTACACCGTGCCCCCCGCGGCAGTATGAGCCGCTGCGCGCGCGGCGACGGCGAAAGCGGTTTCAGTCCCCAGGTCGTTGACTCGGTTTGCTATCTGCATATGCCCTTCCTGAAAACGTTAGACATGCCACCCAAATAAGACGGGGAGGGCCGTTGGAGCCTTCCCGGTTACCGGCTAAACGCTATAGCCATTGCTCTGCCTTGTCAATTACGGGAAGGCACGGGCCGCCTGCGGCCGGCATAGGTTTTGCCGGATGAAAACGCTGATAGAGGTTTGCCGGTATTGATATTTGTTTTCATGCTTCTGTTCGAAAATAAGAATGCGTATCGGTAATCGTTTACAGTTACTGCCTTGTAGTACAAAAAAATATTTTCCTGACAACTGTTTTCAATGCAGGAGTGGTACTAAACGGCACGTTATTTCTGTCATATGACGTTATCGGTGCATTTTTTTTCCCAGTAATAAATAAATACTGAGTAATCGTTTACTGTAGTTGCCCGATATTAAAAAGAATATTTACTCTCACAATGGCTTTTGTTAAATACTTGCACAAGAATGGTCAGGTATACCAAATTCATTTGTATGTATTTGGCATGCTGTGTATCAGGTCACGAATCCCATTATTAAAAGGAGTTCATGATGGCAAGTCATGCAGAGCAGTCGAAACCCAAAGGGATGGCCCTTTGGATTAAGATCCTCATCGGTTTGGTGATCGGTTGTATTATCGGTTTTGCCTGGCCCGCTCTTGGCGCTAAATTGCAGCCCATAGGCACGGCCTTTATCAAAGCCATCAAAATGATCGTTATGCCGCTGGTGTTTTCCGCCGTGACTCTGGGCATCTACAAAATGGGCTCTGACCTGAAACAGCTGGGCAGGCTTGGTGCTTTCGCCTTCATCTGGTTCTATCTGGCCACCGGATTTTGTATTGTTCTCGGCATAACGCTGGCCATGATCTTCCAACCCGGCGCGGGCGTCGACCTTGCCGTTTCCGCGGGCACCAAGCTGCCCGGGCACATTGGCCAAAGCATTGACTGGACCAAGTTCTTCCTGGACATCATTCCTGACAACGTCATCAATGCCATGGCCCAGCAGAAGATCATCCCCACACTGTTCTTCGCCATCTGCTTCGGCCTGTGCCTTGGCGGCATGGGTGAAAAAGCCAAGCCCGTCACCAATATGCTCGAAACCCTCATGGGCGCCATGTTCAGGTTGACCCAGGGCATCGTGGCCACCGCCCCCGTCGCCGTGGCCGGCATCATGGCCTGGGTGTTCGCAACGCAAGGCCTCAAGGTGCTGATCGCCATGGCCAAACTGATCGGCCTTATGTACCTGGGCCTGGCGGTTGTCGTCGTGGCCTTCCTGATTATTGTCAAGTGCCTTGGCGAAAATCCCATCGGGCTGCTGAAAAAGGTTATGGAGCCGCTGCTGCTGGCCTTCACCACCTGCTCTTCCGAAGTGACCCTGCCGGTGCACATGGAAATTCTGGAGCGCTCCGGTATTCCTAACCGCGTTGTTTCTTTTGTTATTCCTTTGGGTTACAGCTTCAACCTTGACGGCGCGGCCCTGTATCAATCGTTGTGCGTCTGCTTCCTGGCGCAAGCGTACGGCCTGCCTCTTGACCTGCCCTCCATTCTGACCATTCTGCTGACCACTCTGATCGCCAACAAAGGCACGGCCAACGTGCCCGCCGCCTCGCTGGTGGTGCTGGCGGTCATCATGGGGTCTCTGGGCCTGCCGCTGGAAGCCATGGGCATTCTGGTCGGTATCGACCGCTTCATGGACATGGGCCGGACCACGGTCAACGTGTTCGGCAACACGGTTGCGGCGCTCTTGCTGCACCGGGTCGGCGGCAAGCATCTTGAAGACGCCGTTGACGCGGCCATTGCCGCGCGCGGCAATTAAACCGCTTTTTTGCGAGAGTATGGCCCGCCGCAAGGCGGGCCTTTCTTTTAGCCGCCCTGCCGCGCGTTGCGGAGCACGAATGCGGAAAATCTTTTGTTTTCAGGAGGTCCCCCCTTGTGTCGCGCGTTATTTTTTGCTATTGCGCAATGGCGGCAACGAGAGTGACGCTCACTCTTCCGCCGTTTTCATTTGATGACTCCTATTTCTTAGATAAACACGTAAAGGGTGGCTTATGAAACGTCTTGCGGTTCTGGTCTCAGTTCTGGTCCTGCTGTCTTGCGGAACGGCGTTCGCCGAGGGGTTCGCGCTTTATGAATACAGCGCGCGCGGCGTGGCGCTGGGCGGGGCCACGGTTGCCCGCAAGCCCGACCCTTCCGTGGTGGCCACCAACCCGGCATTGATAACCCGGCTGAAAGGCGCGCAGGTGCAGGCCGGTTTTTCTGCCATCACGCCTTCGGGCAAGATGGAAACTTGGGACGATGCCGGCGACAAAGACACCACCAAGCTGAAAAAGAACACCTGGCTGGTGCCCAACGCCTATTATACCCAGCAGATCAACGACAACTGGTATTTCGGCATCGGCGAATTCTCGCGTTTCGGCCTGGGCTTTGAATACCCCCACAACTGGCCGGGCCGTTTCAACGTGTATCAGGTTGACCTGCAGTCGGCCTCCATCAACCCCAACATCGCCTGGGCCGCCACGGATAAGCTTTCTTTGGCCGTGGGCCTGGAACTCGTCTACGTCAGCCTGGATTTGAACAAACGGTTCACGGGGGGGCTGGGTTCGTATTATTTTGAAGGGGACAGCGACATCTCCGACGCCCACGACGTGGCGCCGGGCTTTAACGTGGCCGGGCACTATCAGTTCAGCGACCAGTGGGCCGCCGGGCTTTCATACCGCAGCCAGGTGCGGGTGCACGCCCGGGGCAACGTGGAATTCAGCTATGTGGGGGACAACGCGGCCACGGCTGGCCCTGGTGAAAGTATCGTACGCGGGCTTCTCAAAAATGGATACGCGCAAAATACCAACAACGGCCAGGCCGACGCGGTCGTGATCTTGCCCGACTCCGTGGCGGGCGGCGTTGCCTGGACGCCCATTCCCGAGCTTTCCATCGAAGCCGGGGCCATCTGGACCCGCTGGAGCACCTTCCGTTCGCTGAACATCCATCTGCCCAGCCCCATGGAGGATTCCAAGAACCGCAAAAACTGGAAAGACACCTGGCGCCTCAACGTGGGCGTGGAGTGGCAGGTGCTTGACTGGCTGGCCCTGCGCGCGGGTTACGTCTATGACCAGTCGCCCATGACCGATAAATATGCCGACTACCTGGTGCCCACGGACGGCAGAAATATCTACAGCCTAGGCGTTGGGTTCAAGTACAACTCCTGGACCCTGGACCTGGCGTACGCGTACATTGACGCCAAGGGCCGCAACTACAGCCAGGACGACTATACGCACGTGGTGAAGTCTAAATCCGTGGCCACCAGCACCAACATCGTTTCCGTGTCGCTGGGGTACGAGTTCTAACCCGGCGGTCGTTACAGCGGTTTTTTTCCGTATGGCCCGGCCCGGCGTTCCTGCGCGGGGCCGGGCTGTCGCTGTTATGGGACCGGGGCCTTGTAAAGAAATTCAGACTCGTTTACCGTTATTTATACTACTGAGGAGGCTTTGTGGCAGTCGCTCCGCATCAGGAATGGTTCACTATTTACGGGTTTCAAGGCGACAGCGAAGGGAGGGCGACCTTGCCCGCGCTTTGTGAGTATATGGAAGAAGCGGCGGGCAACCATGCCGCAAAGCTGGGGCTTTCAATCGAGCGCCTGTACAGCGAAGGGGTGGCCTGGGTGCTCTCGCGCATACAGGTCGCGCCGGAAAAGCTGCCGGCCATAAACGGCCGTATTAGCGTGGAGACCTGGCCCGTGGCGGTCGAGGGGCTGCAATACCGTCGTGATTTTATCGTGCGCAATGAAGACGGTTCTATCGCGGCGCGGGCCATCACGCACTGGGTCGTGGTTACCATGCAAACGCGCCGTGTGGGGCGCGTGCCCGCTTTTATCGCGGAGGTGGCTCTCGATAACACAACAACCGCCATGCAAGACGGAAAGATACGCCCGCCCGCTTTGGAAGAGGCCGACGAGGCCTGCCGCTTTCGGGCGCGCCTTGCGGATATCGACCGCAACAAACACGTGAACAACGTGCGTTATATGGACTGGGTATTTGAAAGCGCGCCGGATGCGGTGCGTGAAGCGCGTAATTTGCGGCGGCTGGAGTTGTCATTTAAAGCGGAAGCGTTTTATAATGATGCGGTATCTGCCAGAACCCGCGCCCTGCCCGAAGAGAAAAGCGCGAACGGCGATATTTTCGCTCACAGCCTTGTGCGTGTCGGTGACGGCAAAGAGCTGGTGCGCGCCTGCAGCGTGTGGGAGTAGGATTCAACCTTTCGGAGAATGTATGCGAGCCGTTGCCATAGCCGGTCCGAAAAAGAGCGGCAAATCGACCCTGGTTGCCTTGCTGGCCGAAGCCCTTGAAAAACGCGGGCATTCCGTCGCCATTATCAAGCACAGCAGCAAACCTTTGGAAAAAGCCAATACCGACGCCTTTTGGTTCATGCGGCCCGGCCGTACCGTGGCTGGCGTTTCGCCCGAGGAAACAGCCATCTTCTGGCCGCAGCAACTGGACTTTGCGGAGATCACGTCTCTGGTGCGGGCTGATGTGGCATTGATTGAAGGCGGCGAAGTCCCTTGCCGCGTGCCGCGGATTTTGTGCCTGAAAGAGGGCGGCAAAAAAGAAATCAGCGCCTTGTGCAACAAACAGGAAGCTGAAATTATCGCCACGCAGGGTGAAAAACCCGCCGTACCTTGCAATGGCCCGCATTTCGCCGAGATAGACCCGGAAACCGCCGAGCAGCTGGCTGGCCTGATTTTGGAAAAAGGCCTTGACCTGCCGCGCGGGGAATATGCCTGCGTGCCCAAAAACAAAAGTAAAAATGTGAAAAAAGATCCGGACTGCACCGACCTGATTTCCGTGCACTGCGACGGCAAAGATGTGGCCCTTTCACCGGAAGCTGTGGACGCCATCAGCAAAAGCCTGCGGGCCGTGCTTGCCGCCCCTTTGCAGGACGGCCCCGGCCGTGAAGTGACTATTCATTTCCGTCCCGGCCGCTGCAGCGGTAGATAGAAGCCGTTCCAGAATTTATAACAAAGGCGTTTTCCGTATCGGGGAAAACGCCTTTGTTTATTGCGGGTCCAGGGGCATCATGCCCCTGGCGGGGCGCGGGGCGGAGCCCCGCGTATTTCTTTGTCCTGACAGGCTTCTTCACGATTTTTGCCGCGGCCTTTACGGCGGGGGCTTTGGCTGTCTTATCCGCTTTGCGGAACGCGAGCGCCAGCACGTCGTGCAGCGTATCGGCCGGATGCACGCGAATCTTTTCCAGCAGATCCTTGGGAATGTCTTCAAGGTCCTTGGTGTTCTGCCGGGGAATAGTCACGTCTTTAAAACCTCTGGCGACGCCGGCCAGGATTTTTTCCTTGATGCCGCCCACGGGCAGCACGCGGCCGCGCAGGGTTATTTCGCCGGTCATGCACAACGAGGGATCCACGGGTTTTCCGCTAAGGGCGGAAATCAGCGCGGTGGCCAGGGTCACCCCGGCGGAGGGGCCGTCTTTGGGCGTCGCGCCCGCGGGCACGTGGATGTGCAGATCCCGTTTTTCGGTAAAGACCGGGTCAATACCCAATTCTTCGGCATGGCTGCGGGCATAGCTGACGGCAGCCTGGGCGCTTTCTTTCATCACGTCGCCGAGTTGCCCGGTCAGGGTCAGGCTGCCTTTGCCCTTCATGGTCGAAACTTCGACGCTGAGCACTTCGCCGCCAAAGGGGGTCCAGGCAAGGCCCATGGCCACGCCCGGCACCAGGGTCTTTTCGCGTTCCTCTTCCGTGAAACGCGGCGCGCCCAGAAAGGTGTGCATCACTTCCGGCGTGATTGTGAAGGGGCCTTTTTCGCCTTCCGCTTTGCGGCGGGCCAGTTTGCGGCAGAGCGAGCCGATTTCGCGTTCCAGGTTGCGCAGGCCAGCTTCACGGGTATAGCCGGTGGCCACGGCGGCGATTACCGCGTCATCCAAAATCACGTCTTTGGCCGCCAGTCCGTTTTCCTTGGCCTGGCGAGGCAGCAGAAACCGCCTGGCGATATTCACTTTTTCCTGCATGGTATAGCCGGGGATACGGATAATTTCCATCCTGTCGCGCAGCGGCGGCGGGATCGTTTCCAGGCTGTTTGCCGTGCAGATGAACATGACTTTCGAAAGGTCGAAAGGCACGTTCAGGTAGTGGTCGCTGAACGAAAAGTTCTGTTCGGGGTCCAGAACCTCCAGCAGGGCGGAAGAGGGGTCGCCTCTGAAATCCGCGCCGATTTTATCCACTTCATCCAGCATAATGACCGGGTTGCGTGTTCCGGCCGATTTGAGCGTCTGGATGATGCGGCCGGGCAGCGCGCCCACATAGGTGCGCCTGTGCCCGCGAATTTCCGCTTCGTCACGCATGCCGCCCAGCGACATGCGCTGGAACTTGCGTCCCAGCGAGCGCGCGATGGAGCGCCCCAGCGAGGTTTTGCCCACGCCCGGAGGGCCCACGAAACAAAGGATAGGGCCTTTGGACTTGGGGTTCAGTTTACGCACCGACAGAAATTCCAGGATGCGCTCTTTGACTTTATCCAGGCCGTAGTGGTCTTCTTCCAAAATGGCATGGGCTTTTTTGATGTTCAGGCGGTCGCGGGAGAGTTTGCTCCAGGGCAGCTCCGCCAGCCATTCCAGATAGGTCCGGGCCACGGAGGCCTCAGACGATTCGCCGTGCATGGAAGCCAGGCGCTTTAACTGCTTGGCCGCTTCCTTGCGAACGTCGGGCGGCATTTCGGCTTTTTCGAGGGCCGCTTCCAATTCCATCAGGTCATTGTCTTCATTGTCGCCGTCGCCCAGTTCTTTGCGAATGGCTTTGAGCTGCTCCCGCAGGTAATAATCGCGCTGGGCCTTGTCCATGCCTTCGCGGGCGCTTTCTTGAATGCGAGCCTGCATGCTGGCCACTTCCACCTCTTTGGAAAGGTGCGTATTGACCAGCCGCAGCCGCTCGACGGGGTCGAGGCATTCCAGAATTGCCTGGGCGTCGGTGATCTTCAGCCGCAAATTGGACGCGATAAGGTCGGCAAGGCGGCCGGGATGATCAAGCCCGGCCAAAACCGCGACAATTTCCGGCGAGGCCATGCCCCGCATGCTGAGAATCTTTTCGCACTGCTCGCGGGCGGCGCGCATCATGGCTTCCACTTCCACACCGGCGGGGTATTCATCCCGTTCCGGCAGGGCGGTGACGTTCGCTTCCATAAACCCGCTTGCCGAAGAAAAAGAGTCGGCCCGCGCGCGGCTTATGCCCTGCACCAGCAGTTTCAGCCGGTTGTCCGGCATTTTCAGCATGCGCATGATCATGACTACGGTACCGACGGGGTGCAGATCGGCGGGGCTCGGGTCTTCAACCTGCTCATCTTTCTGGGTCATGACCAAAAGGTAGCGGCTGCCGTTCAACGCGGCGTCCACCGCTTTGACGGAGGCGTCGCGCCCGACGTGCAGGGGCAAAATCATATAGTTGAAAAGCACGATGTCGCGAACGGGCAGAACCGGCAACGTGGCCGGAAAATCCGGGGTGGAGCCGGTTAACGAATCGTCCGTCACGGGTGATTCGGAAGGAGTATCTTCAGAGGCGAAACGGAGTTCGCCCGTGTACTTCGTGGAGTCGTCGTTGCTGTTTGACATGGTGGTTTCCTCAGTTCAATGCCGTAATCAATCAGGCCCGTACCTGGTTGTATCAAGTATAGCTCGTATGCAAACAAAAAGTCATGCAAAAAGCCCGGCGGCGAAAATAATCCATCGGGTTTTGAGGCTGCTCTACCAACCGGGCTGGACGATGCCGTCCTGCACGATGCTGTAACAGGCGTCGTCCGTCACAATAACGTGATCCAAAAATCGTATCCCCAGCGTCTGCGCCGCCGCTTTCAGTTTGTCGGTCAGCACGATGTCCGCGCCGGAAGGCTTCGGGTTGCCGCCGGGGTGGTTATGGACAACAATAATACCTGTAGCTTTTAAGGCAAGAGCCCGTTCAAGGGCGTCACGCGGATACAGAGGAGCGGTTTCAGGGGTGCCTTTGGCTGCACGTTCCCAGGCCAGAAGGCGGTTTTGGCTATCAAGGTAGGCTATCCAGATTTCTTCGTGGGGAGATGCGGCCAGACGCTGCCGGGCCATCATGGCCACTGACTGCGGGGAGCCGAGCACTTCGCGTTTGCGCACGGGCCCTTCGGCATAGCGGGCCAAGAGTTCGCGCAGCAAAGTCCAGTAGGCGGAAAGCCCGGGGCCATAGCCGGGCACGGATGCCAATTCCGCGGGGCGGGCATCCAGAACGCCGCGTAATGAGCCGAAGCGGGCCAGCAGCTCTTTGGCCAGCGGTTTGGTATCGCAGCGCAACAGAACGTGGCCCAAAAGCAGCTCAAGCACCTCATAATCCGCGACAGCGGCCGGGTTTTCAAGCAGGCGCGAGCGTAAACGCTGGCGGTGCCCCTGTGTATGGCTTTTCATAGGCATGCAAGCACCGTGCGCTACCGCCGCCCGTGTTGGAGGGGGGCGCGAAACAGCAGCGACAGGCCCGCGATTAGGCCTTCCATGGCCTGGTCCACGCCGCGTTCGCCGGTTTTGACGCCTTTGTCCGCTTCAAGGGCAAGGTGCCACAGCCGGGCGACGCCGGCAAAACCCAACGAGCGGGCCAAGGCGGTTTTTGCCGCAATAACCTGAGGGGGCATGCGCACGCTTTCCCCCGCCAGAAGCTGCCATAGCTGGCGGGCTTCACGGGTCAGGGTGGCAAGAAAGGCGAAGGTGGCGCTGTCGCCGCCTTGGCCGGAGGCCAACGCCTGCCGCCATACTGAAGAGGCGTCGCCTTGTTGCAGCGTGCGTATCAGGCTGAAAATATCCGGTTCCGGCTCATATTCGACTATGGCGGCGAGGCCCGGCGCGACCGTGCCGTCAGGCGGGGCGGCCAGAGCTATTTTTTCCATCTCGCGGCAGATGGTGGCGGCATCAAAAGGCAGACGGGCGCACAGCGCTTCCAGTGCGCCGGGGCGGAGCGTGAGGCCAAGCCGTTTGGCTTCGGCCTGCACAAACAGGCTTCTGCCGCGCGCATCCAGGCCGGGCGAAGACCAGATCCAGCCTTTTTTTTCCGCAAACGCCATGCATTGCAGTTTCGCGATATGAGCGGGCACTTTGGGTTGCCCTCGTTCAAAATCGACTTGCAGGCATAAAAAGGGCCAGACATCGCCCAAAGGGGAGCCAAGGGCGCTTGAAATGCGCTTCCAGGTATCGGCGGGGATATTCTGGGCGTTGTGCACGACCAGGGTTTTGGGCGTGCTGAACAGGCCTTGAACGGTCAGGTTTTCCCAAAACGAAGCGGGCAAGGCGTCGTCGCCCCAGTACGCGTGGCGTTCCCAGTCCGCATCCGGCGGCGTATGTTTCGCCAGGGCCTTTTCCGCCTGCGCGCGGATCAGGTATCTGTCAGGACAAAGGTAAATGCTGAAGCCGGGGCGTGTCATGACAACGTACCGCGACGGTTAAAAATTGTTGCGCATCTTGTCAACGAGCTGCCTGATGAGGTTGAGGACCAGATCTTCCGCCGCGGTTCTGTCCTGTGTCGTTTCATAAGTCTGGTAATAATTTATATTGCCGGAACGCCAAAGCACCGCGTTGCTGTCGCCCCGGTATATGATGCCTTCCAGCGTCATGTTGGCGGAATATAAGGTGGTCACGTCGTTGTCGTCGCGCATCCAGGTGCGGTACGTGTAGGACTGCACCCGGACGCTGATTTCATAGTCGGCCTTGCCCGAATCGACCCATTTCGCCACATGGCGCGCGGCAAGTTCGTCGCGCAGGTGGTTGCGCACGCTGTAGGTCAACCAGGGGTACATGGTGGGGTTATCCACATCCTTGATCTTCAGCGTGGGCAAAGCACCGGTCGGCGATGTTCCGTTCTGCTGCAGCACGGTGGGCATATCCGCGCCGAGCCGGTAGCCGCAGCCGTTAAGGACAGCCACGGTCATTACGAATAAAAGCCCGACGAAAAGCAGAGAAAAACCTGTGCGGCGCATGGGTGATTGCATGAAAAATCCTCAGTTTGCCACAATGTTGACGAGCTTGCCCGGAATGACCAGTACTTTGCGCACAGTGAGCCCTTCCAGATGTTTTTGAACGTTGGGTTCATTCAGAGCCGCCTGTTCCAGGGCGTCTTTGGCTGCGTCGTTGGCGGCGGTGATCTTGCCGCGCAGCTTGCCGTTGACCTGCACGACGACGGTGACCTCGTCGCGGGCGAGGGCCTCTTCCTGATGCGCGGGCCAGGGTTCATCGATCAGGCGGCCGCTCATGCCGCTTTGTTCCCACAACTCTTCACAGATATGGGGAATGACCGGCGAAAGCAGGGTAACGGCCGTGGCCAGGGCGGAAGAAAGCGTCTTTTTGCCGCCATCGCTTTGCAGCAGTTCGTCTTTGGCCAGGTACAGGGCGTTGATCAGTTCCATGACCGCGGCAATGGCGGTGTTGAACTGAAAGCGCTGGGCGATGTCGCTGCCTGCCTTTTTGACTGTGGCGTGTTCTTTCAGGCGGATCTCGCGGGCCAGCGGCGTTGCGGCATCTTGTGCGGTCGCGGCGCAGGCGCGTGAAGGGGGAAGCTTGCCCTGCAATTCTTCGCTGAGGCGCCAGATGCGGCCCACAAAGCGGCTGGCCCCTTCGATGCCCGAGTCTGTCCAGTCAAAATCACGCTCCGGCGGCGCCGCGAAAAGGCAGAACAAACGCACGGTGTCCGCGCCGTACCGGGCGATCATTTCGGTGGGGTCCACGGTGTTGCCCTTGGATTTGGACATCTTGGACCCGTCCATGAGCACCATGCCCTGGGTGAGCAGGTTGGCGAAGGGCTCGTCAAGTTCCATAAAGCCGCAGTCGCGCAGGGCTTTGACAAAAAAGCGCGAATACAGAAGGTGCAAAATGGCGTGTTCCACGCCGCCGATGTATTGGTCCACCGGCAGCCAATGGGCCAGCGCCTCTTTGGAGAAGGCTTCTTTTTCATTGCGGGCGTCGGCATAGCGGGCGAAATACCAAGAGGACTCCACAAAGGTGTCCATGGTGTCGGCTTCGCGCCTGGCGGACCCGCCGCATTTGGGGCAGGTGCAGGCGTAAAATTCCGGGGTATCCGGCAGGGGAGAACGCCCGTCGCTGTGCGTTTTGATATCCAGCGGCAAGACGACGGGCAGGTTTTCTTCTTTTTCCGGCACCAGGCCGCAGGCGTCGCAATAGATCATGGGAATGGGCGCGCCCCAGTACCGCTGGCGCGAAATATTCCAGTCACGCAGACGCCAGTTGACCGTGCGCTTGCCAAAGCCTTTTTTTTCCAGCCATTCCGCCACGCGCAGTTTGCCCTCTTCGTTAGGCAGGCCGGTAAATTCGCCGGAATCGCTCATGACGCCTTCGCCGGTGTAGGCTTCGCCGCTTTTACGCATGTCTTCCAGGGTCAGATTTTGCCCTTCAGGCTGAATGACCACTTTGACGGGCAAATCGTACTTGTGCGCGAATTCAAAGTCGCGCTGGTCGTGGGCGGGCACGGCCATGACCGCGCCGGTGCCGTATCCGGCCAGCACGAAGTTGGCCACCCAGATGGGCATGCGCGCTTTGGTGAAGGGGTTGATGCAGTATGCGCCCGTGAACACTCCTTCTTTTTCCATGGTTTCAGCGGTGCGAGTGGAGTTGTCCATGGCTTTGGTCTTGGCGACGAAGGCCCGAACGGTTTTTTCCTGCGGCTTGCCTGCGATCAGTTTTTCCACCAGGGGGTGTTCGGCGGCAAGGCTCATGAAGGTCGCGCCGAACACGGTGTCTTGCCGGGTGCTGAACACGGTGATGCGTTCGTCCGACCCTTCCAGCGGGAACTGGATTTCCGCGCCGATGGACTTGCCTATCCAGTTGCGCTGCATGGTCAGAACCCGGTCCGGCCAGCCGCCTTCCAGCTTTTCAAGGTCGGCCAGAAGCTCGTCGGCATAGGCGGTGATGCGCACGAACCACTGGGTCAGGTCTTTTTGCACCACAGGCGAATCGCAGCGCCAGCACAGCCCCTCGATGACCTGTTCGTTGGCCAGCACGGTGTGACAGTCGGGGCACCAGTTCTGGGGGGCTTTTTTGCGGTAGATGAGGCCCTTTTCATAAAAGCGCAGAAAGAACAGCTGTTCCCAGCGGTAATAGGAAGAATCGCAGGTGGCGAGTTCGCGGTCCCAATCATAGGAATAACCCAGGCGTTTGAGCTGGGCTTTCATATTTTCGATGTTGGCGTAAGTCCACTTGGCCGGGTGCGTGTTGTTTTTGATGGCCGCGTTTTCAGCGGGCAGGCCGAAGGCGTCCCAGCCCATGGGATGCAGCACGTTAAAGCCCTGCATGCGTTTGAAGCGGGCCACCACGTCGCCGATGGAATAGTTGCGCACGTGCCCCATATGAATGTTGCCCGAAGGGTACGGGAACATCTCGAGGCAATAGTATTTGGGCTTGTCCTTGCGGATGTCGCTACGGAACGATTCGGCGTCTGCCCAGTTTTTCTGCCATTTGATTTCGATGGCCTGCGGATCGTATCTCATGCCTGTGGAGTCCTTGAAAATTAAAGTGCTGAACGCCGTAACTTACGTGTTTCGACCGTAAACGGCAAGAGATGAATGCGTGCCGCCGGTCCGTGGCTGCCTGCCCGGCTTTTGCGCTCACCATTCAGAAAATGCCGCCAGTGGGCATTCGATTTTGACTGCTTTCGCTACAGCGGCATGACCATCTTGGCCGCCACCGCGATCTGGTAGATGATCTGCGAGATGTCTTTGACCGTTTGCAGGTTTTTGGACTCGAATTTCGGCAGCACGATGAGCTGATCCCCGGGCCGCACGGTGTCGTCGTCGGTTTCAACTTCGCCGTTGGGCCTGATGATCAGGATTTTCGAGGTATCCGCCCGGGTGGTGAAGCCGCCCGCGCCTTTTACGTATTCTTTGATGTTTTTCTTTTTGCTCCAGACGAGAGCCTGGGGCATGACTACTTCGCCGCTGACCAGCACCACGTCGCTTTTTTCGGGAATGACGATGATGTCGCCGTTTTCAAGGGCGATGTCGGCCACGGCGCCGCCTTCGCCGACAACCACGATGCCTTCCGGCTCCACCGCCCTGGCCCGTTCGGCGAATTTGGCGATCATGTCGGCTTCGTGCGAGCGGATCTGCGCCTCTTCCGAACTGGACGAGGTGGCGGTCATGGAGCTTTGCTCCAGGCGGCGCAGCGATTCGTCAATGGCTCTTTTCTGCAGCGTGGCCACGCTTCTGCGTTTGATATACAAACCGGCAAGGTTGGCGCGCGCGGGGTCCACAGCGATATAGCGTTGCAGGTCGCGCAGCCGCGCGCCGTTTTTTAAAGGAAAGCGCGATGCCCCGCGAATGGCCCCGGTGACGTCCACCATGATGGTGTCGCCGGGGGTGGCGGCCAGAAACTGCACCGTATCGCCGTCGGCCAGGGGGGTGGCGCCGGAAGGCATGGTGGGTGGCGGCGATGGCGGCGCGGTGGCCGACATCGCCCTTGAAAACGGCGACATCATCGTCATTCCCGAAAAAAGCGACG
>JAVBNL010000015.1:0-42827 GCA_031551515.1 Desulfovibrionaceae bacterium | reverse complement strand
GGTCGAGAATGCTTTTTTGCAGTTGAAGGCGTGGCGCGGTGTCGCCACACGGTATGCCAAGAATACCGCGTCATTTCTGGCCGCCGTTCATATCAGGTGCATCGCTATTTGGGCAAAAATCTATTGACGACACTCTCTAGGACATCCCCATATATTATACGTATATTTTTATAAAAATTACGTCACAAGGGATATATAGCGCCACAGCATTGCCGGCAAAAGTCGCAAAAAAACGGGAGCGGCCCCAACGGACCGCTCCCGCATGCTCCGGATTTCCGGTGTCTATTTTTGATTTTCCCCAAGGCTCTCCGCCCGCAACTGGCCGCAGGCCGCCTTGATATCCTGCCCTTTGCTTTTACGCACGATGGCCGTGATGTGCTTTCCCCGTAAAATGGCCTCAAAAGCCTCCACCCGCGCCGGGTCCGGCGCTGCATAGGGCGAGCCTTCCACCGGGTTGTACAGAATCAGATTCAGCTTGGCCTTGACCTTGGCCATCAGCTTCGCCAGAGCTCGCGCATGCTCCGGCCCGTCGTTGACCCCGCCCAGCAATAAATATTCAAAGGTCAGGCGCTCGCGCGTCTTTAACGGGTAACGCGCCAGAGCGCCCATCAGGTCAGGCAGCGCCCAGCGCGCCGCCTTGGGCATGATGCGGCTGCGCAGTTCCTGATCCGGCGCATGCAATGACACGGCAAGATAGGCAAGACCGCTCTCGCCCAGCTCCAGCAGGCCCTTTTCCAGGCCGCAGGTGGAAACGGTGATTCTGCGCGGCGAAAAGGCCAGGCCCGGTTCGCGGTTCAGCGTTTCAAGGCTGCGCATGACCTCGCGCAAATTAAGCAGCGGTTCGCCCATACCCATGAACACCAGGTTGCGCAACTGCGGCGCGTCGGGTTCTTCATGCAGGTATTCGCGGGCGATTAGCACCTGGCCCAGAATTTCCGCCATGCTCATGTTGCGAATGAACCCCATGTCGCCGGTGGCGCAAAAGGTGCAGCCCATGGCGCAGCCCACCTGACAGGAAAGGCATTGGGTCAGCCGCCCCACCCCCTCGCGCGATTCGCTGGGAATGAGCACGGTTTCAACGCACTGCCCGTCGCCAAGGCGCAGCAGCAGCTTCACCGTGCCGTCAGCGGACTTTTGCTCCGCCGCGATCTCCGGCCAGCGTATGACGCAGCGCTCTTCCAGCACGCGCCGGGTCTCTTTGGAAACGTCGGTCATGGCGGCGAAAGAACGGGCGCGTTTTTGCCACAGCCACTGCCAGATCTGGCCCGCGCGAAAGCCGGGCTGGCCGAGTTCGTCCTTCATAAAGGCCGACAGCTCGGCAAAGGAAAGATTCAGAATGTCGATCATCAATGCTTATTTCGCCAATTATTTCACTGGTTATTTCGTCACTATTTCGTCGGGCTCGCCAGTTCGCGCTTGGCCTCCGGCATGCCCGCATCCGCCGCTTTCTGGAAATAGGCGCGCGCTTTGACGGCGTCTTGCGGCAGGCCTTTGCCGGTTTTGTACATCAGGCCCAATTCGTAACAGGCGCCGGGGTGCCCCAGGTCGGCTGCCGCGTTGAACCAGCGCAACGAGCCTTTAGGGTCCTTGGCCGTGCCGTCGCCGGAACGCAGCATCTGCGCCAGGCCGAACATGGCTTCCGCCTGCCCGCCATTGGCGGCTTTCGTCCACCAGTCAAGCACGATCTTGGCGTTACGCGGCCCCAAAAGGCCCCGGTAATGCAGCAGCCCCAAATGGTACTGCGCATCGGGAAAGCCCGCCTTGGCGGACCGGGTCCACCACTTGGCGGCGGTTTCAGGGCTTTGCGGCATGCCGTGGCCGCGCACGGCCATAAGCCCCAAAAGGAACGCTGCCTGCGGGTTGCCGTTTTCGGCAGGCGGCGTCAGCAGCTTCACGGCCCCGGCATAGTCCCCTTTGTTGTATGCCTCAACGGCAGAACGCAACGTGGCCTGCGTCGCGGGGTCAAGGGGCGCGGGCGCGGGCGCGGCCTGCGCGGCCTTGGGCTGCGCTTTGGCGGAAGTCTTGGACGTGGCTTTGGGCGAAGCGGCATACGTCGCGGGGCTCAAAACAAGCAGGCAGGCTATGGCAAAGGCGGCGATGCGCATACGGTAACTCCTCATAACGGCTTCGTATCCGCCTTCGATACCAGCTTGCCGCCAAATGGTAAACACGCGGCCGCATGATCGTTGCCAGACGGGAGCGAAGCGTGGCTTACGCAACCGCGCGTGAGTGAAACGCAACCCGCACGGCCGTGCGGTAACGTGTATGGGCGTATATGCGCGGATAAGAATGAACACCTGCCGCGCATACGCGCTTTACGCGGACGCCTGCCGCTTTTATTGTGTTAGAGTTATCCCTTGCCCCCATGAAACGCTTTGAGTTGACACCAGTTGATTCGGCGTGATAGTTTGCCCGATAATGGAAGAGTGACAATGCGGAAAACTACATTCACGCTGGCTGAGGCGGCTGTATTGCTCAGCTGCCACAAAGAAACGCTGCGCCGCGCCATTGGCGCCGGAGAGCTGCGGGCAGCCAGACTGGGTCGCGAGTACCGTATTTCGCGCTTTGATTTACAGGCGTTTTGGACCGCCCAGGGCGGCGGCGAACTGTTCTCTCCCGAGCAGATGCAGGGAGAGGAAGAGCAGCCTCAGGGCAGCCGGACTGAAACGCAGGCCAAAGAAAAGGCGGCAAAACCCGCCGGGCCGCAACAATTGACGCTGCCCACAGGCTGATTCCGGGGAATGGCCGTTAGTTTTCGGGGTTACGGGTTCTGATGGGGATTTGTATGCGACGGGCCTGGTGCCCCGCCTCGGAGGAGGTAAGTCATGGCAGAAGAGTGGCAGGAACAGTCGGAAGAGCATGTGCTGCGCAACGATGCGGGCGTGGAAGTCAAGTTTCAGGGCAAACTGTTCTCCGAAAGTTCATACTTTGACGAAGAGCAAGGCACGCTGACCCGGCTGAAATTGTATGTCACCAACGACGGCCGCCAGGTGTATTCCGTCGTTTCCGGCTCCAGCTCCGCCAAGTGGCGCCGCGTCTATGTCTTGCACGTTGAGGACGATCTGTGCCATATTAATAATGGCTTACAGGAAATCACTTTGCGGGTGGACATGCTCCTTGCGGTGGTCTTCGGCCTTTGCGGGGTCGATGCGGCGCAAGCGGACACGTTGCGGGCTTTTCTGGAAGACACCCTCAAAGCGGCCAACAGCTGATATTTTTCTCCCCGCGCGCCGACATCCTGTTTGCCGCCTTGCGCATAACGCGCAGGATCTGGTAGGGTGTCTGGCCGTTTTCGCCGCGTCTTCATCAGGCGGCGCAACTTCACAGCCGGGGAGCAGCACATGGCCCTTACAAAACAATATTTAAAGACAAAACCCCAGTGCAAAGTGCGGTTTCAGCTCAGCGCGGAAGAAGCGAACGGAGCGGAAAGCATCTGCGTCGCCGGGGATTTCAATAATTGGGACCCGCAGGCGTCGCCCATGCGGCACCTGAAAAACGGCACTTTTGTGCTTGATGTGACCCTGCCCGTGGATGCCGTGGTCAAATTCCGCTATTTGGCGGATGGAAAGAGATGGCTTAACGACCCGCAGGCCGACGGCTACGAACGGTGCGATTTCGCCCAGGCGGACAACTCTTTGCTCAATCTGTAAGGCAGCATGACCCAGACGCGCCAGGACCTGACCTTTTTGCACATGCCCCTCGACGGGGTCGCCGCCTATTGGCTTTCGCTGCGAAAACTGCTGGGCAATTCCCGCAGTTTGAAAATGCTTGAGCCGGAGGCGGAATACGTCAGCGAGCCTTTCGTGCGGCATCTTCTGGATATGCTGCTCTCCGAGACGGCTTCCGCGCAGGCGCGCCAGTTCGCCGAAATCAGCGCGCAAGGGGAGTTGGACCGGCTGGACCGGCAGTTCGACCTCATGCGCATCGCGGTCATGGATATCGCCACCGGCGAAAACCCCTTGCGCACGCTGGCCCGCATCACGGCTTGCTTTCCCGTGCCCTTGGCCAACCCCGAGCATTTGCTGGAGGCGGCCCAGGCGCGCCTTGCCATCGCTCTGGAAGGTGCGGCCCAGCCGGAATCGTACCAGATCAACCACAATATGAACGAAGAAGCGCTGGTGACCACCCTGCTCTTTTACGCCACCCTGGCCAGGCGGCACGGCAAAGCGGCGGCGCGCCCCTTTTTGCCGCAGGCGGGCTCGCTGTTCTTTACCGACGCCCTGGCCCTTGTGGTGGATGGATTTGACGCGCCCTTCGTGCGCAAGTGGATGAAAAAATTCAAAGCGTCCATCCTGGCGGACATGCGGCGAAAAATGAACCTTTCCATAGACCTTTGCCTTGCCATTCAAAACCGCCTGCCCTTTGAACACATGCGGTTTCTGGTGCGCGCGTATATCCGTTGAAAGCCGTTTCCGCGTTTTCGACCTTCGCGGTTACTGAAAAGCCCCTTCTTTTTACGGCGGGGCTTTCTTCTTTCACGCGAACCACGCTAATATGCTGGAAGAACGGCGCACGGCATGGTACAAAGTAGTGACGACAGCCGCCATACGCATAACGGCACGAGGAGATTTCATGAGCACGCACGGTTTTACCAAAGCCTGGGAACATCACGTTGAAGAATGCAAAAGCGCGGTGGCGCTCTGGCGCCACGACGCCACAGGCGCGGAGCTGCTTTCCTGCCGCAACGCCGACGAGAACAAAGTGTTCGGCGTCGCTTTCCGCACGCCGCCCGCCGATTCCACGGGCCTGCCCCATATCCTGGAACACTCCGTGCTGTGCGGCTCGGAAAAGTATCCGGTCAAAGAACCTTTTGTGGAACTGCTCAAAGGCTCTCTGCAAACCTTTCTGAACGCCTTCACCTATCCGGATAAAACCTGCTACCCCGTGGCCAGCGCCAATACGCGCGATTTTCGCAACCTGACCGACGTATACCTTGACGCGGTCTTCTTTCCGCGCATCACCGAAGACGTCTTCCAGCAGGAGGGTTGGCACCTCGAGCCCGCCGACAACGGCGAATTCGTGTTCAAGGGCGTCGTGTACAATGAAATGAAAGGCGTCTTTTCCTCCCCGGAAGCCGTACTGGGGCGAAATTCGCTGCACGAGCTTTTTCCCGATACGATCTACGGACTGGAATCCGGCGGCGACCCGGAAGTGATACCCAGCCTTACATACGAAGATTTCATTCGCTTTCACCGCGCCTATTACCACCCGTCCAACGCCCGCTTCTTCTTCTGGGGCGACGATGACGAAAACGAGCGCCTGGCCCAGGTCAGCGCGGCCATAGTCGGCTTCACCCGCCAGGCGCCCTCTCCCGCCGTGGGCTTGCAAAAACGCTTGCCTGCGCCGCAATACGCGCGCATTCCCTTTGCCGCCGGCGCGGATGAAAGCAAGGGCATGACCGCCTGCAACTGGCTGCTGGCCGAAAGTTCCGAAGTGGAAACGACCCTCGGCTTGCGCATGCTTGACCACATTCTGCTGGGCATGCCCGCGTCACCTTTGCGCCGGGCGCTTATCGAATCCGGCCTGGGTGAAGATCTGACCGGCGGCGGGCTGGAAGAAGAGTTGCGGCAAAGCTCTTTCTCCGTCGGTTTGCGCGGCATCGACCCCACGCGCGCGGAAGAAGTGGAAAAACTTATTCTCGAAACGCTGCAAGGCCTGGCGCGGGACGGCATACCGCCGCTGTGCGTCGAAGCGGCCATCAACAGCGTTGAATTCGCCCTGCGCGAAAAGAATACCGGCCGCTTTCCCGTGGGCCTTGCGGTCATGCTGCAAGCCCTGACCACCTGGCTGCACGACGGCGACCCGCTGGCGTCCTTGCGCTATGAAGCGCCGCTTGCCGCCATCAAGCAAAAAATCGCAAGCGGCGAAGCCTATTTCGAAAGCCTTATCCGCCGTTATTTCCTGGAAAATACGCACAGGGCCACCGTCATTCTGACGCCCGACCCGGCCTTGGGCGAAGTCAAAGAAGCGGAAGAGCGCGAGCGCGTCAAGGCTGCCCTGCTGGCCCTGCCCGCGAACGAGCGGGAAAGCCTGGCCGCGCGGGCCGAAGCCCTCAAGGCTCTGCAAGAAAAGCCGGACGACCCGGCCGCCCTTGCCCGCATACCCCGCCTGGAAGTGGCTGATCTGCCGCCAAAGGGCGGCAGCATCCCGGCGGAATCCATTGAAAAAAGCGGCGTCCCCCTACTGTTTCACGATCTGCCTACCAGTGGAATCGCATACGCTGAGGCCTTTTTTGACTTACAGGGCGTGCCCGCCGCCCTGTACCCCCTGCTGCCCCTCATGGGCCGGGCGCTGGTGGAAATGGGCACCAAAAACCGCGATTTTCTTGACCTGAATATGGCCATCGCCTGCAAAACTGGCGGCTTGGGCGCCGGGCCAACAGTATTGACCAAGGGCGACACGCGCGCGCCCTTGCCGCGCATGGCCGTTTCAGGCAAGGCCGCGCCCGACAAAATCCACGATCTTTTCGCCCTGTTCCGTGAAATTTTGCTGGAAGCGAAGCTGGACGACAAAGAGCGTTTCTCGCGCATGGTGCTGGAAGAAAAAGCCCGGCTGGAACATGCGCTGGTTCCTTCAGGCCACTCGCTGGTTTCCGTGCGCCTGCGCGCGGCCCAGTCCGCAACCGGCCAAATGGAAGAGCTGCTGGGCGGCGTCAGCCACCTGTTGTACCTGCGCGAGTTGGCCGGCCGGGTTTCTTCCGACTGGCCCGGCGTGCTGCGGGATCTTGAAACCCTGCGCAATCTCGCCCTTGCCCGGCCGAACCTGACCTGGAACATCACCAGCGAAGAAGCCAACAAGGCGCTCTTGCTGGATGAAGCGGCAGGCCTCGCCGAGAGCTTGGCGGCGGCGTTGCTTTCGGCCGCTTCCGCCACGGCTCCCAACGCTTGGACCGCCGCGAACTTGCCCCGGCGCGAAGCGCTGCTGCTGCCCGCCCAGGTCAACTACGTGGGCCGGGGCGGCAATTTGTACGACAGCGGCTACGGCTATCACGGTTCCGTGCACGTCATTATGAAGCAATTGCGCACGGGCTGGCTGTGGGAAAAGGTGCGGGTGCAGGGCGGCGCGTACGGCGCTTTCTGCTCTTTCGACCGCCTGACGGGCTCGTTCGCGCTGGTCTCATACCGTGACCCCAACGTCAAAAACACCATCGACGTGTTTGGCCGCACGGCAGAGCACCTGGCGAACATCAGCCTGTCGCGCCGCGACCTTGACGCGGCGATCATCGGGGCCATCGGCGAAGTGGACGCGTACATGCTGCCCGACGCCAAGGGCATGGCCTCTTTCTCGCGCAAACTGGTGGGGGATACGGAAGAATCCCGGCAAAAAATGCGGGACGAAATTTTCGGCACCACGGAGGGTCATTTCCGCGAATTCGGCGCGGTCATGGCCAAGGCCCTGGAACAAGGCAACACCTGCGTCATCGGCGGCGCAACCCTGGAAAAGCACGCCGCTTCGGAACAAGGCTGGGTCAGTCAGAAACTCTTATAATTCAAGGGGGTGCTTATGCCTCTTTTCGCGCCCGTCGGCATGCTCTGCCGCATGGTAAAAATCGAGCACTCGGTCTTTGCGCTGCCCTTCGCTTTCATGGGCGCTTTCGCCGCCGCCAAAGGCTGGCCGGGCTGGGTGAACCTGCTGCTGCTGACCATCGCCATGGTCTGCATACGCTCATTCGCCATGGCCTTTAACCGCATCATTGACGTACGCTATGACCGGCTTAACCCCAGAACGGCTGACCGCCCCCTGGTGACCGGCGAGATAACAGCCTTTCAGGCCTGGAGTTTTTGCGGAGTCATGGCGCTGGGTTTCATTTTCTCCGCCTTTCGCATGAACGAGCTCTGCCTGATGCTCTCACCCGTGGCCCTGCTTGTGGCGGCCCTGTACAGCTACACCAAACGCTTTACCTGGCTGTGCCACTTTGTGCTGGGCCTGGTGCTGGCCATGGCTCCCATGGCGGGCTGGCTGGCCGTGAACCCCGAATTCAGCCTGCCGCCGGTGCTGCTGGCCCTTGCCGTGCTGTTCTGGGTCGCGGGCTTCGACATCTTTTACGCCTGCCAGGACCTGGATTTTGATATCCAGTACAAACTGCGTTCCGTGCCCGTGCGCTTCGGCATACCCGCCGCCCTGATCATCGCCGGGTGCTGCCATTGCAACACCGTGCTGCTGCTTGTTCTGGCGGGCTGGGGCCTGGGCTTCGCCTGGCCCTGGTATGCGGTTTGCGCTGCTGTGGCGGGCCTTTTGTATTGGGAGCAAGGGCTGGTCAAGCCCGATGACCTTTCACGTTTAAACCTGGCCTTTTTCGCCCTGAACGGCATCGTTTCCGTCGTGCTGTTCGGGGGCGTACTGGCGGCTATTTATTCATGACGCACTACGATGACGAAAGCGGCAAAAGCCGCTCGCAAAAAAAACGGGAAAGCACGGCCGCGCAGAACATGGGAGCGACCCTTGCCGCGCTGCCCCTTTCCGCGTTGCAAAGCTTCGATTTGCCGCAAGAGCTCGTTCAGGCTTTTGCGGATTGGAAAAAGTACCCCGGGCACGAGGCAAAACGTCGCCAGATGCAGTACATCGGCCGATTGATGCGCGAAGTGGACGAAGCGGAACTGAACTACCGGCTGAACGCCTACCTCGCGCCCGGCCGGGCGGAAACGGCGGACCTGCATCGCCTGGAAGCGCTGCGCGACAAACTGGTGGCAGCGAACGGAGACGATCTGGAAGCGATGCTGCAGGAACTCGCCACCGCCAACCCGGCGGCCGAATTGCCCCGGTTGCGCCACATGGCGGGCCTGGCCCGGCAGGAACGGGAGAAAAAGCGGCCGCCCAAAGCATACCGCGAGCTGTTCCGCTATCTGAAAAGCCTGCACGGGCAGACCTGAGGCAGCCGGAAAGAACTGGATCCCCGCCTGCGCGGGGATGACGTCCGGAGGACGCAAAAGCCGATGCCGCAACCTTCGCACAAGTATTTGTCATTCCCGCGCAGACGGGGATCCAGATGCCTTTTGTCCCGCGCCGCCATACTGTCCCTCGCGGTCCTGTTTCTGTCGGCTTATGTTTGCTGCGCCGCCTCTCCTTCCTACGGCAGCACTCCGCACGACAGAGCCAGAGCGGCAGACCTGGCGCACCTGTTGTTTCGGGCCTATCCCGGGCTTGAAAAATTGTATCACGCGCAACCCGTGCCCGGCGCAAACGGCTACTACCTGACTTCCCCCGGTGGCGGCCCGGATGCGGTGCCCCTGCTGGCGGCCATTCTGGTCAAAAATCCTCCTGAAAACATGACCTTCCCCGTAACCGTGGCGGACAGTTTGGCCCAGCCCTATCCCAAGGGCAACGGCGGACGCCGCCCGGCCGAGAGCTTTGACCCCGGCAGAACCCGCTGTTTGCCGCTTTTGCGGGCGCTTTACGGCGGTGACGAAAAGGCTGTTCGCGCCAACTGCGAGAGCGTTGATTTTCTGGGGCAGCGCGTAATGTTCAACCGGCGCTTCGGCGCGGCGGCCGCGCTCAAGAGGGTGGCGGAACGCCTGAAAAAACACCTGGCTACGCACCCCGAAGATGCGGCCTATATCCTGCCTCTGGCGGGCACCTTCGCCTGGCGGCCGGTCAAAGGCACGGGCCAGCTTTCGGCCCACGCTTTCGGCGTCGCTATCGACCTGAACGCGCAAAAAGGCCTGTACTGGCAATGGAAACCCGATGCGGCCCAGGTCGAAGCGACCAGAAACGACTACCCCCAGGCCATTGTGGCTGCCTTTGAAGCCGAGGGCTTCATTTGGGGCGGCAAATGGAGCGCCTTTGATTTCATGCATTTTGAATACCGGCCGGAATTATTGCTTCCGGCCCCTTGATGCCCTATGATGCGGCAAATGCCGTATCACGGCTTGCCCACCTCAACCCAAGGACGAATCATGGCCAGTTTTGTCAACGCGGCGGACATCATCTCCGCCGCAGTGGAAATAGAATGCCGGGGGCACGCGTTTTACGTGCGTGCGGCGAATGAGGCGCAGGAACAGGAAGACAAAGACTTCTTCACCTTCATGGCCAAAGAAGAGCAGCGCCACGAAAAAATCTTCCAGGCCATGCTGCAGCGCGTGGGGGGTCTCTCACTGCCCGCGGGCAGCACGGAGCCGGAATATCTTGAATACGTCGACCTTTTGCTGAACAGCCACAGCCTGTTCATGGCCGAACAGCAAGAATTGCTGCAACAGCACCCCCTGATGCAGGCCATGTACTTTGAAAAAGACACCATTCTCTTTTTCACGGCCATGCGCCGTATGGTGCCGGAAGCGGAAGCCGTTCATATCGAGGCCTGTATCGAAGAAGAACAGAAACACCTGCGCCTTCTGGCGGAACACGACAAGGCCCGCCGCATGGCCCAAAAACGGACGTAAAGGCCGCATGCGGCAAACGCCTCACGGCATTCTTCTTGTGGCCTTCGGGGTCGGCACCCGTCAGGGCGCGCCGGCGCTGCGGCAATTTGAAGCCAAGGTACGGCTGGCCTTTCCCGGCACTCCCGTGCGCTGGGCCTTCACCGCGCGGCATGAGGCGCGCAGGCCGGTCCTGGCCGAAGATTCCGCGAGCGAAGCGGGCCCGGCCGTAGCGGAGGCTCTCGCCCTGTTCACCCATGAAGGCGTGCTGCGCGTGGCCGCGCAGCCCCTGCACCTGGTGCCCGGCGCGGAGCACGCCGCGCTGCTGGACCAGGTGGCGCAAGCGCAAAGAACCTGCCCGGGCCTTTGCGTCAGCGTCGGCCGTTCGCTTTTGGCGGATGAAGAATCCGTTACGTGCGTGGCGAGGGCCATGCGCTCTTTTCCTCCCGCGCGGCCCGATACGGAAGAAGCCGCCATCTGGGTCGGCCACGGCACCCGGCATGCGGCGCAGGAACATTACAGCAAATTGGCCGAGCTCTTGCGGAGCGAAGAACCGCCGGTTTTTTTCGGCACCCTGAACGGCGGCGGGAGCGTGGGCGCCCTGCTGCCCGATCTCTTGCGGTTGGGCTTTCGCAAGGCCCGCCTGATCCCTTTTTTCGCCCTGCCGGGCAGGCATGCCGCGTACGACATGGCCGGGCGAAAAGCCGCTTCCTGGCGCGCGGAATTAGAAAAGGCAGGCATAGCCTGCCTTAGCCATGCACGAGGCATGGTCGAGCATGACCTTTTCGCGCAAATGTGGATAGAACGGCTGCGAGAAGCGCTGGCAGCGCTGCCTCACGACCGGTGAAAGCTCAGGCGTCGGTCTTTTTCTTTTCCGTTTCCTGCTGCTGCGTCTTGGGCGTAATGTCTATTTCATCCGGTTCGGCCAGCGAACGCTTGAAATTTTTAATGCCGCGTCCCAGTCCCTTGCCCACGTCAGGCAATTTTTTGGAGCCGAAAAGCACCACGGCCACGACCAGAATTATGAGGATTTCAGACATGCTTAAATGGGGCATACCGCCTCCTTATACTCTGTAAATATAGCACCCGTTCCGCCGGGTCAACCACGGCAACGTCGCTGTTGGCTGTGATGCTTTGTCAGGCATCGTTTTTTACTCCGGTCAAATACCATAAGAGTATGCTCCCTGCGCAAAAAACTCGCCTTTCTCGCCTGACGGCCAACAGCGACGTTGCCGCATACCTGGGCCAAGCCCATACCGGTCATTGCATAGAGCGACGGTAACAGCTACAGTGCCTGCTGAACAACCCTATCCGCAGCCAGGACCGCCATGCCCGTTTTTCAGACCACACCCCGCCCCTTGATTTACGCCCCGACCATGCACAAAGAGCTTGCGCCCTTTACCGCGCCGCCCGGGGTGCTGTTTCTGCGCCCCGGCCTGCCCGGCCAGCAAACGGATGCGGACTTTTTTTTACCCGCGGCGTACCCGTTCTCTCCGGCGGAGGCCAAGGTTGTTCTGGTCGACTTGCTGGCCTTGGGCGAAGCGTTTGAGGTGGCCGACGACCCGGCCTTGTGGACCGGCGCGGCTGAACGCCCGGCCCGGGTTCTTCGCTCTTCGCTCTCCGGCGGCGAAAAGGCGGCGCTCGGCCGCTTTGCCACGGAGGGCGGCTATGCCGGAACGCAGGGCGCGTCTGAAAACAATACGGATAGCCCCTTCAGCGCCGCGCAAAAAATTCTGCTTCTGGCCTGGGACCTGGAAGAACGCCTGCTTGAGCTGGCCGCGCTGCGTGAAACCATCGCCGCCGCCGGGCAAACCCTGGCTCTGAGCCTGGCCGCGAACGCCGAAGAAAAAGATGAATCGGACCGCAGCGTGCCGCAAAAAGCCGCCTTTTTCACGCCGCCGCCTGACGGCATTCAAAACGTGGACTGGCGGTTGTCCCTTGCGGCCATGGCGGCGTTTTTGCCGCCCGAGTCCGTTATCGTGACCGCGCACTCCGAAATGCGCCAAAGCATGCGCGATGCGGGCATGCTGCAGCCCCTGCCGGAAGACACGGCCGAATTGCTTGATGCCTGGCCGCCCGCCCTGCGCGCCGCGACCTTATGGGCCAATTTGCCCTTGTGGCGCATTCTGGGCCATACCCGCCCGCCTGAAAATAAACCCTACTTGCTGCATGCGCCCGAGATACTTATCTGTCCGACTGAGGCCCCGTTATGAGCGACAACGATTTTATCGCGCCTTTTGCGCCGCCCTGCACGCTGGAGCAAGAATATTCCCACGGCCTTGCCGGCCTGGTGTTTGATTGCGACGGGGTGCTGTTCGATTCCAAAGAAGCGAACACCGCGTACTACAACCATATCAGGGCCGCCATCGGCCTGCCGCCCATGAACCGGGCGGAAGCGGCATACGCGCACATGGTTTCCACAACCGAAGCGCTGGAACGCATGATCCCCGAAGAACTGCACAAGGCGGCTTTTGCCGCGCGCGACTCCTTGCGCTACCGCGATCATTTTATGAGCCTGATGCGGCCCGCCCCGGCCGTGTTCGATTGCCTTGCCGCCCTGCACGGCAAGGGCTTGCGCCTTGCGCTATGCACCAACCGCAGTGACTCCGTGCATGACGTGCTGACCCATTTCGGCATGGACCGGTTTTTTTCGCCGGTCGTCACCATCAGCCGGGCCAAACCCAAGCCCTATCCTGACGGGCTGTTGCAGATCGCCGAAGAGTGGCGCGCCCCTGCCTGCGACATCGCCTTTGTGGGCGATTCGCTTGTGGACCAGCAGGCTTCTGCCGCCGCGGGCGTGCCGTTCTGGAGTTTCGCCAACCCCGACCTGCACGCGAGGCTGCATGTAGACAGTTTTTCGCAACTGGGAGAAATGTTGCTGCCCGTTTTGCGCAGCTAACGCATTTTTTGCTTGATTCTTCCGTGCAGTCGGGCAAAACTCTCTGCATGGCGGTCGGTGAAAGCAACCGCATTTTTCCGGAGGTTTCATGTATCTGCTGTCCAATTTGATTTCCGCGGTCGCCTACATCATTCACAACGTCATCTGGCTTTACACCTGGGTCATTATTATTTCCGCGCTGCTCTCCTGGGTCAACCCCGACCCGTACAACCCCATCGTGCGCACCCTGCGCGCCCTGACCGAACCGGTGCTGTGGCGCGTGCGGCGGCTGATGCCCTTTGTCTATGTAAACGGCATTGACCTCTCGCCCGTGGTGGTTATTTTCGCGTTGCAATTTTTCGACCTCGTCATCGTGCGCAGCTTGAATTATTTCAGCATGACGCTGCTTGCCGGCGGAAACACGGGCCTCATGTAACCTATGGAACACAGCCGCATTGACCTTATCAGCCAGACCCTGCCCCGCTCTTTTCGCGGCTACTCTTGCCTTGAAGTGGACCGGCTGTTGCAGGATCTTTCTGACGCGCTTTCGCGCATGAGCGAAGAAAAGGTCTCTTTGGCCAAGCGCGCGGCGCAGCTTGAAGAGGCCCTTGCGCAGCACCGCCAACGTGAGGTAGCTTTGCAGGAAGCGCTGGTCGCGGCCCAACGCGCGGGCGAAAGCATGAAAACCGCCGCCCAGAAAGAAGCGCAGCTTATTTTGGATACCGCCAACAACCGGGCGGAAAGCCTGCTGAGCAACGCCGTGCTGCGTCTGGCAAGGCTTATGGAAGAAGTGGCGGAAGCCAAAAAGGCCAAGGCCCAGTTTGAATTGAAACTTCGTTCCGTCATCGAAGGGCATTTGCGCCTGATGGAACTGGACCGCCAGGAATCCGCCAGCCTTGAAGCCGCAACGGCCAAGCTGACGAACCGCCTGACGGATACGTAGAGACGGCCGTGACGGCGAACACGCCGCACCCCGCATGGGTAAAGCCGCTCGGCGACGGCGCCTGGCACATTTATGTGCGGGTGCAGCCGGGGGCGAAACGCAGCGAGGTGACAGGCCTGCAGGAAGGTAGGCTGCGCGTGCGCATCATGGCCCAGGCTGTGGATAACAAGGCCAACCAGGCCCTGGCCGAATTCGTGGCCAAGACCCTGGGGGTCAGGATAAGCCGCCTGCGCATAGCGAGCGGCGAAACCGCAAGGCAAAAAACGCTGCTCTTGACAGCGACGCCTGAACCGGACTGGGGAGCGTTATGCCCCCCGGATGCACCCTAAGAGGAGGAGTGTGTTATGGACCAAAGAGAACGCACATTGCTGGAAAAATATGCCCCTCGTGATGAAGAATTGCGCGCTCTGCAGGGCGAACACGCCTTGTATGAAAAACAGCTTGAAAAGCTGGAGGCGAAAGCCTACCGCACTCCCGCCGAAGAAATGCAAAGGAAACAACTGAAAAAGCAAAAACTCGAGGGCAAAACCAAGATGGTCGCCATTTTGGAACGCTACGCCCGCGAAGATAAATAATAATTATATGCCGCTGCTGTGATACGAGGGGGCTATCCGCCCCCTCTTATCATCGGCGGCCGCGCACAGGCAGGTATCGCATGCGCCGTGTTCTCTCCGTTCTTGTTGAAAATGAGCCGGGGGTCCTTTCCCGTGTGGCGGGGCTTTTTTCCGGCCGGGGCTTCAACATCGAGTCGCTGCACGTGGCCCCGCATCTGGAGCCGGGTCTTTCGCACATGACCATCACCACCAGGGGCGATACGCAGGTTATTGAGCAAATCGTCAAGCAACTGCGCAAACTGGTCACCGTGGTCAAGGTTGTGGATTTCGACAACATCGTCACCGTGGAACGGGAAATGATGCTGGTCAAAGTCCAGGCCGAAGAAGAACGCCGGGGCGAAGTGCTGCGTTTGGCCGACATTTTCCGCTGCAAGGTCGTGGATGTCAGCCTGACGGAATTGACGCTGGAAGTCACCGGCAATTATGAAAAACTCCAGGCCGTTCTCGGCCTGCTGGGTAAATTCGGCATCAAGGAAATGGCCCGCACGGGCACTGTGGCGCTGCGCCGCTCCAGTCAGCCCGAAGTGTAAGAATAACTATCTACGGACGGAGTCGACATGAAGGTTTATTACGATAAAGATGCGGATATCAAAACGCTGAAAGGCAAAACCATCGCCATCATCGGTTACGGCAGCCAGGGGCACGCCCACGCCCTGAACCTGCGCGATTCCGGCATGGACGTCATCGTGGCCCAGCGCCCCGGCGGCCCCAACTATGATCTGGCCAAAGAACACGGCTTCGCCCCCATGACGGCGGCCGACGCCGCCAAGAAAGCGGACATGATCATGGTTCTCTTGCCCGACCAGTACCAGGCCGAAGTCTATGAAAAAGACATCAAGCCGCATCTGAAAAAAGGCAAATCGCTGCTTTTCGCTCACGGCTTCAACATCCACTTCGGGCAGATCACCCCGCCCAAAGACGTGGACGTGTTCATGATCGCGCCCAAGGGCCCCGGCCACCTGGTGCGCCGCACCTTTACCGAAGGCGGCGGCGTGCCCTGCCTGGTGGCCATTCACCAGGACGCCAGCAAAAGCGCCCTGAAAAAAGCCCTGGCCTATGCCAGAGGCGTCGGCGGCACCCGTTCCGGCGTTATCGAAACCACCTTCCGCGAAGAGACGGAAACCGATCTGTTCGGCGAACAGACCGTGCTGTGCGGCGGCCTTTCGTCCTTGATCCAGGCCGGGTTCGAAACGCTGGTCGAAGCCGGGTATCAGCCGGAAATGGCTTATTTCGAATGCCTGCATGAAGTGAAGCTGATCGTTGACCTGCTGTACGAAGGCGGCTTTGCCAAAATGCGCGGCTCTATCAGCGATACGGCCGAATACGGCGACTATGTGACCGGCAAGCGCCTGATCAACGACGAGACCAAAAAAGAGATGAAAAAAGTGCTGGCCGAAATCCAGCAGGGCATCTTCGCCCGCGATTTCATCCTTGAATACAAGGCGGGCATGGCCAGCTTCAAAGCCACCCGCCGCCTGCAGGCCGAACACCCCATCGAAGCGGTGGGCAAAGAACTGCGGGCCATGATGCCCTGGCTGGGCAAGAAGTAGTTCATGCCTTACGCATGATTGTTTCGCCGCCGGCCGGGTCATCCCGTCCGGCGGCGTTTTCATATCGACCATGCGCCGGTAAATGCGCCGGCGCTCGCGCCCAAGCGCTCTTTTTCTTCGTACACTTCTAACCACAGGCGGTACGTATGCGCAAAACGCTTTCGCTTTTCACCGGCCTTCTCATTCTCCTCTTCGCCCTGCCGTGCGGCGCCGGGGCCGCGACAAAAACGGCGGCCATTCCCAAGTCCGTCGCCATGCATGACCTGTCGCATTTTTCCGCGCACGGGTTCTTCTATGTCGGCGGCCAGTATACCGGGGACGCGGGCAAAGAAACCATGTCCGGCCAGATGTACGTGGAAGTGTACAAGCCCAAGAAAGTGAAAAAGCCCTATCCGCTGGTCTTTTTCCACGGCCTGGCCCAGACCGGCACCAACTGGATGGGCACCCCGGACGGCCGCAAAGGCTGGCTGCATTATTTCATCCAGCAAGGCTACATCGTGTACATCGTGGACCAGCCCTCGCGCGGGCGCTCTTCCGATCAGCTTGACGGCCCCAAACGCCGGGTGGAAACCGCGCCCTCCATTTCAAAGCTGTTCACCGCGACCGCTTTTGCCGAACAGCCCAAAGACTGGCCCCAGGCCAAACTGCAAAAGAACTGGCCCAGCAATCACCCCAACGCCGGCCGCATGGGCGACCCGGTGTTTGACGCCTTTTACGCGACGCAGGTTTCTTCCATCGCCAGCGGCCTTGAAACCCAAAAACTGATCAAGGTCGCAGGCACCGCCCTGCTGGACAAGATCGGCCCCGCCGTTCTGGTCACCCACTCCCAGGCCGGAACTTTCGGCTGGATTTTGGCCGACGCGCGGCCTCAATTGGTGAAAGGCATCGTGGCCCTTGAGCCCAACGGCCCCCCCTTCCGCGAATCGGTGTTCGTGAACACGCCCAACCGCATCTGGGGCATCACCGATATTCCGCTGACCTTTGACCCGCCCGCCAAAAGCCCTTCGGAACTGGCTACCGAAGAAGTACCCTCCACCGGCCCCGGCATCGTGCCCGGCATGCTGCAGAAAGAACCCGCCCGCCAGTTGCCCAACCTGAAGGGCATTCCCATCCTGATCACCGTGGGCGAGGCTTCCTATCACGCGGCGTATGACGAATGGACTTCGCGCTTCCTGACCCAGGCCGGTGTCAAGAACACCTATGCTCCGCTTGCCGCCAACGGCATTCATGGCAACGGACACATGCTGATGATCGAAAAGAACAGCCTGGAAATTGCCGCTTTCATCGAAAAGTGGCTGGCCAAGAACATCAAGTAGGCTGAAGATCGCGTAATGGACAAAGCCCCGGCCGTATTTCCCGGCCGGGGCTTTGTTTATATAGTTACCCGCCGCGCGCCCCGCTTGACCCCCCTTGCGCCTGCCGGTATTATCTTACCTTGACACGCCATCGGCCTGTCTAAAGGATGCTATGGGTAAAACCATTTCCGACAAACGCGCCGTGCTGGTTCTGGGCGGCGCCACGGGCCTTTTGGGCCAGGCCCTGGTGCAAAAAGCTCAAGCCGCGGGCTATGCCGTCACCGCCACTAACAGGCAGGATCTGGACCTGGGCGATTCCACGGCCCTTGCCGACCTGATCGACAGCGTCAACCCCGCAATCGTTTTCAACACCATCGCCTATACCCTGGTCGAGATGGCCGAAGAGCAGGAAGAGACCGCCCTGCAGCTCAACAGGGTTTTTCCCTGCATGCTGGGGCGCATCATCAAAGCCAGGCCGCATATCCGCCTTGTGCATTACAGCACGGATTTCGTCTTTGACGGCCGCAAGGCAAGCCCGTACACCACCGAAGACGCGACCGCCCCGCTGAGCGCTTACGGCCGTACAAAACTGGCCGGTGAACAGGCGCTGCAGCAATTGCAAATGCCCAACTGCTGCATCATTCGCACAGCCTGGCTTTTCGGGCCGGGCAAAAAGAATTTCGTGCTCACCATTCTTGACCTGTGTCGCCAGCGCGACAGCCTTAACGTGGTGCACGACCAGTTGGGTTCGCCGACCTACAGCCTCGACCTGGCCGCTTACAGCCTAAAATTGGCGGAAGCGGGAAACGGCACAGGCCTTTTCCATGTGGTCAACTCCGGCGAGGCCAACTGGTGCGAGCTGGCTGCGGAAGCGGTGCGCCTCTCGCAAGTGGAGTGCACCATCAACCCCATCACCTCGAAAGAATACCCGCAAAAGGCCGTGCGCCCCGCCTATTCCGTGCTCGACACCTCCCGCTTCACTCAAGTCACGGGCATCATCCCCCGCCCCTGGCCCCAGGCCCTGGCCGACTATATTTATACGGCCGTGCCCCCGGAATAGCGCGACAATGGCGGCAACGAGCACCGTTTGGATCAGCGCCGGCGAACTCTCCGGCGACATGCACGGGGCGCCGCTTTTGCGGGCGCTTTCCGAAGCGGACCCCAGCCTGACCTTTACCGGCATGGGCGGCCCCTATATGCGTGCCGAACCCAATTTTGACGCCCGCTTCGGCATAGAAGAACTCTCCGTCATGGGGCTGGGCGAAGTCATACGCCATTTGCCGCGCATTTTCGGCCTGCTCTCGCGCATCAAGACGGCCCTGGCGGAAACGAAGCCGCGCGCCCTGATCGTCATTGACGCGCCCTCTTTTCATTTTCGGGTCATCAAGGCCGCCCGCGCCCTGGGCATACCCGTCTATTACTACATCAGCCCCAAAGCCTGGGCCTGGAAGGCGAAACGCGCCCTGTTCATCAAAGAGCACGTGCGCCGCCTGATCTCTATTCTGCCTTTTGAAGTTGATTTTTACCGTGGTTTCGGCATGGAAATAGACTATGTAGGCAACCCGCTGGTGGACATGGTCGATTGGGAACGCCTGCAGGGCATGCCCTTTGAAGCCGGTAAGATCGGGCTGCTGCCGGGCAGCAGAAAGCGCGAGATAGCGACCCTGCTGCCGGAATTCGGCAAGGCCGCCCGTATTTTGCGCCAGCGGCTGCCGAACCTGACCTTTCACATGGTGCGCGCCCCCAATTTTACGGAAAAAGAACTGCGCGCCCTGTGGCCCAGCGATGTGCCGGTGACCGTCGTGCCGCCCGACGACCGCTACGCCTTCATGCGCGGCTGTGAAATGCTGATCGCAGCCTCCGGCACGGTCACGCTGGAAGCGGCGCTCACCGGCACCCCCACCCTGGTCACCTACAAAGTGGCCCCGCTGACCTATGCCGCCGCCCGGCTGATGCTGAAGATACCCTATATCAGCCTGTCCAACCTGATTTTAAACAGGGCGCTGTTTCCCGAGCTGCTGCAAAAAGACTGTGACGGCCCCAACCTGGCGGAAGCCGCCTGGCGCTGGCTGCGCCCGGATTCTACGGACGCCCCCTTGCCGCGCATCCGGGCGGAACTGGGAGAGCTTCGCGCGCTGATGGGCGAACCGGGCGCGGTGCGGCGCGCGGCCCAAATCATCGCACAAGACATGCGCGGGCTTTGACCGGCGCGGTGTAAAATTCGATATTGACAAATAATCTAAATTTAGATAATTTGTCTTCATGAAAAAACGTACCCCTGAGCAGCAACTGCTCTTCGCCCAGCTGGAAAATATCGCGGAAGGCATCGGCCGCACCTTCGCCCCCTTTTGCGAGGTTGTGGTCCACGACCTCTTGACCCCCAAGAACGCCGTGCTGGCCATTCACAACAACCTTTCCGGGCGAGAAACGGGAAACCCCGCGACGGAACTGGGCCTTTCACGCATAGCCGACCCGGACTACGCCCAGGTCATTGCCAACTACGCCAACATGTTCGCCGACGGCCGCCAGGCCAAAAGCACCTCCGTCGGCATTAAAGACTCAACGGGCCAATATATCGCGGCCCTGTGCCTGAACGTGGACCTCTCCCTTTTTCAAGGCATGCGCAGCGTGCTGGAGCATTTCAGCGCTATGGACACACCCGGAAACGCCGTGCCCCGCGAATCGCTCGACCCGGCGGGCGCGGAAACCATCAGAAGCCACATCGACAGCTTTGCCGCGCGCCTTTCCACAACCCCCCGCGCGCTGAAAGCGGGCGACAGGCGCCTCTTACTGCGTGAACTGAAAGAATCGGGCTGCCTTGAGTTGCGGCGTGCCATGGAAACCGTGGCCGGGCACCTGGGCATTTCGCGCGCCACCGTCTACAATTATCTAAAATAATCGGATATGTCCTACAAGGAGAAGCCATGCTGTATTGTGAGCTTTGCGGCCAAACCGTCAGAGAAGAAAGCCTGCCCTGGCGTTGTGACTGCGGCGGGGTGCTGTTCTGCGACCCGGCCTCCTTCCGTTTTATGCCCGACCCGTCTCTGCCGGGGCTGTGGCGCTATGCCTCGTCCTTGCCGCTTGCCGCGCCCCAAAACCCGGTCAGCCTGGGCGAAGGCATGTCTCCCCTGACCCGTTGTGTTTGGGATTACGGCACGGGCAAAACGGAAATTCTGTGCAAATTCGAAGCGCTGAACCCCACGGGTTCGTATAAGGACAGAGGCATCGCCGTGCAGATATCCCGGTTGAAAGAACTGGGCCTTACCCGTCTGGTGGAAGATTCTTCAGGCAACGCCGGGGCCGCCATGGCCGCGTATGCCGCCGCCGCGGGCATTGCCTGCGACATTTTCGTGCCCGCTTCCGCCTCCGAGGGCAAATGCGTACAAATAGCAGCTTACGGGGCGACCTTGCACCGCATCCCCGGCCCGCGCGCCGCGACCACCGTCGCGGCGGAAGAAGCGGCGAAAAACGTGTATTACGCAAGCCACAACTGGAACCCTTACTTCCCCGAAGGCATCAAAACCTATGCTTTTGAAGTTTTCGAGCAGATGGGAAATACGGTTCCCGACAACATGGTAGCCCCGGCGGGCCAGGGCAGCCTGGTCAGCGGGGCCTGGCAGGGTTTTTCGGAAATAGCGGCCTCGGGCAAAAGCACGCCCCGCGTTTTCGGCATTCAGAGTGAGAACTGCGCGCCCCTGTATGACGCCTGGAAACGCGGCGACGAGGCTGCCCGGCCGTTTGAAGCCACCCCGACCATGGCCGAGGGCATCGCCTCCAACGCGCCCGTGCGTTCCCGCACCGCGCTGGCCGCCATACGCAAAAGCAACGGCGCTTTTGAGACCGCGTCCGAAAAAGAAATCTGGGCGGCTTTCGAACAGCTGGCCCGGCTGGGCATCTATGTGGAACCCACCAGCGCAACGGCCCTGGCGGGACTTACCAAGCTGCTGCGCCAAGGGGTGATCCGGCCGAATGAACGCACCGTTGTGCTGCTTTCCGGTTCCGGCCTGAAAGCCACGGATAAAATTCTGCAACTGCGGGCCGACCCGCCGCGCTGAGCGTCACCCACCGAGGAGGAACCATGAGTTTGACCGACATCATTACCCCGGCGGCCATTATCGACATTCCCCGCATGCAGGCCAATATCGGCCGCATGCAGGAACGCATGAACGGCCTGGGCGTCGCCTTCAGGCCCCACGTTAAAACCGCCAAATGCCTGCCCGTGGCCGAAGCGCAGCGGCAGGCCGGCGCGCGCGGCATTACCGTCTCCACCATGAAAGAAGCGGAGCAGTTTTTCGAAGCGGGCTACACGGATATCACCTACGCCGTGGGCATGGCCGCGACAAAGCTGCCCCTGGCGCTGAATATGATGCGCCGGGGCTGCGACCTGAAAATCATCACGGACAGCCTGGAAGGAGCAAAAGCCATTGCCGATTTCGGCAAAGCCAATAACGCCGTCTTTTCAGTGCTGATAGAAATTGACACGGACGGGCACCGCTCCGGCGTCGTGCCTGAAGACCCCGCCCTGCCCGCCATCGCGGCGGCCCTTGCGGGTGACGCGGTCACTGCGGGTGGCGCGGCCACTGCGGGTGGCGCTTCGCTGGAAGGTGTTTTGACCCATGCCGGGTCCAGCTATGATTATTCCGATCCCGCCGCATTGGAACGCATGGCCGAACAGGAACGGAGCCTGTGCGTGCGCGCCGCCGAACGCCTGCGCCAGGCGGGCTTCGCCTGCCCCACGGTCAGCGTGGGCTCAACCCCCACCGCCCTGTCCGCCAAAAAGCTGGATGGCGTTACCGAAGTGCGGGCCGGGGTCTATGTTTTCTATGACCTGGTCATGCACAACGTCGGGGCCTGTTCTTTTGACGATATCGCCCTGTCAGTGCTGACCACAGTGATCGGCCACCAGAAAGAAAAAGGCTGGGCCATCGTGGACGCAGGCTGGATGGCCATGAGTCGCGACCGGGGCACGGCGCGGCACGGCACCGATTTCGGCTACGGCCAGGTCTGCGACGCCTCGGGCGCGCTGCTGCCCGGCTATATCATGAGCGCCGCCAACCAGGAACACGGCATCATCAGCCTGACCGGCGGCAAAAAAGACGACCACATCGCGGCGCGTTTCCCCGTCGGCACATTGCTGCGCATTTTGCCCAACCATGCCTGTGCGACGGGCGCGCAGGTCCCCGAATACCACGCTCTGGATGAAAAAGGCGCGGCCACGGTCTGGCCCCGTTTTTACGGCTGGTAACCATGGATCTGGCCTTTGCGCTTTCGGTCGTGCTGTTCGCGGCGGCCATGTGCTTTACCCCCGGCCCCAACAACACCATGGCGCTGGCCACGGGGCTGAGCAAGGGGTTCAGGGCAGCTCTGCCCTTGTGTATCGGAGCGACTGCGGGCGCCAACATCACGCTCATCCTGGTCTATCTCGGGCTGGGCGCCATGTTCGACCGTTTTCCAGTGCTGTACAGCGCGCTCAGCGTGACGGGCGCGCTGTACATGCTCTGGCTGGCCTGGAAAATCTCGGGGCTGGGCAACAGAAGAACCGGCGGCGCGGCAAGCGAAGGGAATGCGGATTTCAAACCCCTGACCTTCTTTCAGGGAATTTTCTTCCAGCTTATCAACGTCAAGGTCTGGATCACCAACATCGTCGCCGTTAGCGCGTATATCGGCGCGGGGGCGGAGAAAAACACGCGCTTCCTTTTTGTCTTCATTCTCTTTAGTGTGTTCGGCGGTTCGGCCATTGCCATGTGGGCGGCGGGCGGCGCCGCCATGCGGCGCTTTTTGTCTTCCGACGCCATGCGCCGCTGCAATTATCTGTTCGCCGCATTCCTAGTGCTTTCAATAGTATTGCTGTTCACGACGAAACACGGATAGGAACACGCCCATGCCCGGCTCCACTGCGAAAAATTCTGCGTATGCGACCTATGCCCTGCTGGTGCTGACCATGGCGGCCTGGGGCGGCACCTTTGTGGCCGGACGCCTGGTCGCCCTCGATGCCGGCCCCCTTAGCGGCGCGTTCTGGCGCTTTGTGCTGGCCGCTCTCGTGCTTGTTCCCCTGACCCTGTATCGGGAAGGCCGCCTCGTGCCCCCCGGCTTGGCCGCCCGGGACTGGTGTATTTTGGCGCTGCTGGGGTTGACCGGCATGTTCGGCTACAATTACTTCTTTATCAAAGGGCTGAGCATGGCCGAAGCCGGGCGCGCTTCCGTCATCGTGGCCATGAATCCCAGTATGACCTATCTGGGCCTGGCCGTTTTCTTCAAAGAAAAA
Source organism: Desulfovibrionaceae bacterium (assembly GCA_031551515.1). GTDB lineage: Bacteria > Desulfobacterota > Desulfovibrionia > Desulfovibrionales > Desulfovibrionaceae > FLUQ01. Next base: position 18,930 of record JAVBNL010000015.1, on the reverse strand, counting down.
ATTTCACCCTTGGGGGTGCTCGGCTTTTCCTGCGCCCTTGTGGGGGCTGCTGTGACTATTACGCGCGGCCAAATTTGGAACATCTTTTCCGGCCAGATCGGCGCGGGCGAGGTGCTGATTTTCGGCTGCGTGTTCTGTTGGGCTTCGTATTCGCTCTTGGGCAAGATGGCTCTTGAAAAACTCAGCCCTTTGATGTCCACCACCTGGGCCTGCATTTTCGGGCTGATTTTTCTTGGGCCCGCCGCCTGCCTGGAAAGCGGCGTTACCGCCTTTATGGCCTTCAATCACGTAACCTGGCTGTCGCTGGCCTTTCTGGGCGCAATGGGCACGGCGCTCGGCTTTACCCTGTATTATCTGGGCATTGTCCGGCTAGGCGCGCGGCGCGCGGCCATTTTCATCAACCTGGTACCCGTGTTCGGCATTTTGAGCGGCTGGCTGTTTTTGAACGAAAAGCTGGACTGGTCGCTGGGCGCGGGGCTTGTCATGGTTCTGCTGGGCATACGCCTGATTCAACGCCCTTAGGAATTGCGCCCGAATACGCCGGTTGCCCCAGCAGCTCCGTTATCCTGCCCATGAGGCAGGCCAATATTGGAGAACAGCTTGCCAACCGCCATATTTCAGGAGCCCCCATGCCCCAAACCATTGTGATCAGAGAAATCACGGACAGCGAGATCCCCCGCAGCGCGGCTGTCATCAGAGAGTCCTTCGCCACCGTGGCCGCCGATTTCGGACTGACCCGGCAAAACTGTGCGACAAACCCCGCCTTTCTGACGGATGAAAAACTTTTTCAAGAGCTTGCGCGGGGCGTACGCATGCTCGGCCTTTTTGAAGGACAAAAACAAGTGGGCTTCGTTGCGCTCGAAAAGAGCGATTCCGGCCTCTGGTTTCTGGAAAAACTGGCCGTTTTGCCCGCGCGCAGGCATAAAGGATACGGCAGACAACTGATGGATCACGGCCGAGAATACGTTCGCCTGCATGGAGGAAAGCGTATCTCCATCGGGGTCATTTTCGAAAATACAGTGCTCCTCGACTGGTACGAAGCCTACGGCTTCACCCGCACCGCGCTGAAAACCTTCCCGCACCTGCCTTTCACCGTCTGCCTTTTGCAAATTGAAGCATAGAGCGGATGAACATTGAAAATGCTCATCCGCTCTGCAAGGATTTGTTCGCAAATCCTCGCCACAAGATTGGCGTAGGCGAGTCGCGGACACAGGCTCTGTGCTTTGCTCGCCGTTAAGCGACAATCCAAAGTGAATATGCTCTAAAAGAGCGGCGCGATCCGTAAGGACCGCGCCGCTGCATGGCTCTTCATTACACCGGCTTATTCGCCGCCGATCTTCAGCTTTTTAGGAGCGGAAGCCTTGGGAGCGGATTTGGGCGCTTTGGGCGCGGTCGCTCTGGGGGCTTTGGGTTTGGCGGCGGACTTTGCGGCCGGACCGTCGGCTTTGGCGGTTTTCGCCGTCTTGGCTTTGGCGGCCGGTTTGGCGGCTTTGGCCTTGGCCTTATCGGCATCCGCCTTGTCTTTGGGATCCAAAGAAGGCGCGCCGCGCGTCAGTTCGATAACGGCCATGGGAGCCGCATCGCCCTGGCGGGGCTGGCTGAGTTTGAGCACGCGGGTGAACCCGCCGGGAATACCGGCAAAGCCAGGCGCGATTTCGTCAAACAGGCGCTTCACCAGCTTGTGGCTGCCCAGCACCCGGTACGCTTCACGCCGCGCATGCAGGTCGTTTTTCAGGCCCAGGGTGATCAGGGGCTCAACAACGCCGCGCAGTTCTTTGGCTTTCGCTTCGGTTGTCGTGATGCGCCCATAGGTAAGCAGAGCTTTAGCCATGTTGCGGAACAGGGCTTTGCGGTGAGCGGGGGTCCGGCTCAGTTTACGCCCGGAATTTTTATGCCTCATTTTGCTGTTTCCCCTTCCATTCCTGGTATTTCTTCTCAAATCCGTCTATTTTCATACCGAAATCAAGGCTCATCTCGCCCAGCACCTTGCGGATTTCGTCAAGGGACTTGCGGCCGAAGTTCTTGGTTTTCAGCATTTCAGCCTCAGACTTTTGCACCAACTCACCCACCAGGTCGATATTGGCGCTTTTCAGGCAGTTTGTCGCGCGAACCGAAAGCTCCAGTTCGTCGATGGACTTGAACACATTCTCGTTCAGGTCGGAAATGCCGGAGCTGCTGCCGCCGGAACCGCCCGCCGCGCGTTCGTCAAAGTTGATGAACACGGATATCTGGTCCTTCAGAATCTTGGCGGAATACGCAATGGCATCTTCAGGCGTGACGGAACCATCCGTCCACACTTCCATGATCAGCTTGTCGTAGTTGGTCATCTGGCCGACGCGCGCCTGCTCCACGGCATAAGCGACCTTGCGGATGGGCGAAAAGCTCGCGTCCAAAGAGATCAGGCCGATTTCTTCGGACAGGCCCTCATGCATGTCGGCGGGCACATAGCCCTTGCCCATGCGGGCTTCAAGCTCAATGGAAAGCTCGCTATTCTCCGTCATGGTGAACAGCGGCAGTTCCGGGTTCAACACGGTAACGTGCTGCGTGCAAACGATGGCGCCCGCTTTCACAAGCCCTTTGCCCTTCACGTCAAGGGTAAGGCGCTGCGGCGCATCGGTATCCATGGCCAGGCGAACCTGCTTCAAATTCAGTACAACGTTGGTGACGTCTTCAAGAACGCCGGGAATGGTTGTGAACTCGTGCTGCACGCCGGATATTTTCACGGCAACCAGCGCGGCGCCCTGCAAGGAAGCAAGCAGAACGCGACGCAACGCGTTGCCGAGAGTTGTGGCGTACCCCCGTTCCAGAGGTTCGCACACAAATTTGCCGTACTGCGTGTCAGCGGGGTCGCTGTCGCGCAGTATCTGTTCCGGCTTGACCAGTTCCGACCAGTTCCGGGCATTAATCAGCCTGTCGCCTTGTTTAGTGAGCATGCTTATTACCCGCTTATTTTAAGTACGCGTGACGCTGCCTGCGGTGGCGAGCAGCTCTGGTCACACTGACGGCCGCATCGTCGCATAAAGCGCGGCGCCGTCGCTATTAGTATCTCGTTGCCGGAAAAAATCCGCGCATTAGACCCGACGCCGTTTGGGCGGGCGGCAGCCATTGTGCGGGATGGGGGTCACATCTCTGATAAACGCGACTTTAAACCCGGCAGTATTGATGGCCCGCATGGCGGACTCACGCCCGGTGCCGGGCCCCTGCACATAAATACCCACGGTGCGCATGCCGTTATCCTGGGCGCGGCGGGCAGCCTGTTCAGCGGCGACCTGTGCGGCGAAGGGGGTAGACTTGCGCGAACCCTTGAACCCGGCCTGCCCGGCGGAAGCCCAGCTGACCGCATTGCCGCGGGTATCGGTAAAGGTAATTATCGTATTGTTGAATGAAGCCTGAATGTGGACTATGCCCACCGGCACATTCTTCTTTTCTTTTTTCTTAACCGCACGCTTGGCTTTAGCCATGACTCACTCTCGATTCAAAGGTTGGACTTACTTCTTCTTGGGCGTAGCGCCTCTACGCGGACCTTTACGAGTGCGCGCATTGGTGTGCGTACGCTGGCCGCGGCAGGGCAAACCCTTTCTGTGCCTGAGGCCGCGATAGCACCCGATGTCCATAAGCCGCTTGATGCTGCTGGACACTTCGCGCCGCAGATCGCCTTCAACCTTATGGTTTTGTTCGAGTTCCTTACGGATCTCATTGATTTCGTCCGCAGAAAGATCGTCGATGCCGCGCGTCCAATCAACGCCGGTCACATCAAGAATCTTCAACGCGGTGGCGCGCCCTATCCCGTAAATATAGGTCAGAGCGATGTCCGCGCGCTTGCCTCTAGGCAAATCAACTCCAGCAATTCTGGCCACTTGGAACTCCTGCTTCGCTTAGCCCTGGCGCTGCTTGTGCCGGGGGTTATCGCAAATTACACGCAAAACGCCGCAGCGGCGAATTACCTTGCATTTAGGGCACATTTTCTTCACGGAAGGCCTGACTTTCATGGTCCACTCCAATATATCGTCACATACCATGCCCCAAACGGGCATTATTCACAAACAAAACTCGAACCACCGCGTATAGCACCAGCGAAAAGGTCCGTCAAGCGGCTGCGCCTATTCGCGGCGACAAACTCAATATCTCCGGATCACCGGCAGTCACGGCGACGGTATGCTCGAAATGCGCCGCCATGCCTTTATCCCGGGTCACGGCCGTCCAGCCGTCAGCCAGAATGTCGACATCATACGTGCCGGTGGCGACCATAGGTTCTATGGCCAGCACCATTCCTTCCTGCAGGGGCAGCTCCGGCAGCCCAGGCGCGTAATAGTTGGGCAGTTCCGGCTTTTCATGCAGGCTTCTGCCTATGCCGTGCCCGACAAAACGCCGGATGACGGAAAACCCGTGCGCTTCCGCATGCGTTTGAACCGCAATGCCGATATCGTTCAGGTTGTTGCCCACCCGCGCTTTCGCGATGCCTTTGAACAGCGATTCGCGGGTGATATCCAAAAGTTTTCTGTTCTGAACGCTTACGGTTCCGACAGCCGCCGTGCGGGCGGAGTCGCCGTAAAAGCCCTCAAAAACGACACCCATATCGAAACTGACGATGTCGCCTTCTTGCAGCACGCGGTCAGAGGGAAAACCATGCACCACCGTTTCGTTCACCGAGCAACACAGGGCAAAGGGAAAACCCAGATACCCCAAAAAAGCCGGCCTGACGCTGTGCCGCTCACAAAAATCACGAGCGATCTCTTCAAAGAACATGGTCTTCACGCCGGGTTGCACGGCTGCTTCCAGCTCGTCCAGGGCAAGCGCCACGAGACGGTTCGCCTCACGCATGAGAGCGATTTCGTTCGCGTTCTTGAGGAAGACCCCGCGAAACTTCTTCACGAATACCGCCCCTTAAGGCGCGTTTTACCCATCAACCCTTCGTACTGGCGAGAGATCAGGTGCGATTCGATCTGCGACATAAAGTCCATGGCGACGCCCACAACGATGAGCAAGCTCGTGCCGCCGAAATAGAAAGGCACGTTGAAATGGCTCATCAAAATCTGCGGAATGACGCACACCAGAGAAATGTACGCCGCGCCCCACAGGGTGATGCGGGTCAGCACTTTATCAATGTATTCGCGCGTCTTACCGCCGGGCCGGATGCCGGGCACAAAGCCGCCCTGCTTTTTCAAGTTCTCGGCGATATCTTTGGGATCAAAGATGATGGCCGTATAAAAGAAGCAGAAGAACACCACCAAAGCCACAAACAGCACGTTATAAATAACCGTCTGCGGCGCGAACCAGTCAGCCACCTGCTTCAGCCAGGGCGTGTTCGTGGCGAACTGGGCCACGGTCGCAGGGAAGATCAGCAAGCTGGAAGCGAAAATCGGCGGAATAACCCCGGCGGTATTCACTTTCAGCGGCAAGTGCGTGGTCTGCCCGCCGAACATTTTTCGGCCCACCTGGCGCTTGGCGTAATGCACGGGAATGCGCCGTTGGGCGCGCTCCACAAAAACAATGCCAATCAGCACGGCCAGCATGAAGACGGCAATAATGACCGCCTTGAATATGCTGATGGTGCCCGCGCCGATCAGTTCGGTGGAATAGCCGATGGCCCGGGGAATACCCGTGACAATCCCTGAAAAAATGACCAGGGATATGCCGTTGCCGATGCCCTTTTCGGTTATCTGCTCACCAAGCCACATGATCAGCACGGTGCCGGCGGTCATGGTGATGACCGTCATCAGCTTGAACATGCCGCCCTGCATCAGCACGACGGGCGCGCCGGTCAGGGGGCTGTGCATGCCCTCGAGCACCGTGGCAAGGCCGAAGCCCTGCACGATGGTGATAAGCACGGTGCCGTAGCGGGTATATTGCGTGATCTTTTTGCGGCCCGCGGCGCCTTCTTCTTTGGCCATGCGTTTGATGTCCGGGCTGACCACCTGCAAAAGCTGCATGATGATCGAGGCGGAAATGTACGGCATGACCCCGAGCGCGAACACAGAAAGGTTTCTGAGACCGCCACCGGAAAACATGTCGAAAATGCCGAACAGCGTCTGCGCGCTCTGGAAGAATTCGCCCAAGGCCACGGCATTGGTACCCGGCACGGGGACATGAACCCCGAGCCGGTAGGCCACAAGGATAAGCGCGGTCCACATCAGCTTGCGCCGAAGGTCGGGCAGACGCGCCAGATTCTCCACTCCACTCAGTGCCACTTTTTACCCTTCCAGTGCCTTGGCTTCGCCGCCGGCGTTGCGGATTTTTTCAAGAGCCGAAGCGCTGAACTTGTGCGCTTCAACCGTCAGGGCGACCGCGAGTTCTCCGTCACCCAGGATTTTCACCGGGGCGCCGAAAGATGCAAGACCGCGCTCGTAGATATCCGCCAGAGAAATAGCGTTCTTGCCTTCAAACGCGGCAACGAGGTCGCTCAAGTTGATCACGGCGTACCGGATGCGGAACGGATGGTTCTTGAAGCCGCGTTTGGGCAGACGCCGTTGCAGCGGCATCTGGCCGCCTTCAAAGCCGGCGGGCACGCCGCCGCCCGCACGGGCGTTCTGACCTTTGTTGCCTTTGCCGGCAGTGCAACCCAGGCCCGATCCGGCGCCGCGGCCAACGCGTTTGCGGCCTTTGCGCTCTTCGGGGAAGGGATATAATTCGTGCAGTTGCATTATTTCACCACCTCTACCATATGAGGGACCTTGGCGATCATACCGCGAATCGCGGGCGTATCCTTGAACTCTTTGACCATATGCATGCGCTTCAGGCCCAGCGAGAGCAGAACCTCGCGCTGTCTGGGCTGGCAGCCGATCATGCTGCGGATAAGCTTTATCTTAATCATGGCGTACCTTCCGCCCGCTTACTTGCGGGGAGTAACCAGTTTCTTGCCGCGAATCGCGCCCACATCGTCGGCGCTACGCAGAGAGGCAAGCCCTTCCACGGTGGCGCGCAGCACGTTGTGCGGGTTGTTCGTGCCGATGGCTTTCGCCAGAACGTCGGCAACCCCGGCCGCTTCCATGACGGCGCGAACAGCGCCGCCGGCGATGATGCCGGTACCCTTGGAGGCGGGTTTCAGCATCACCCGGCCCGCGCCGAAACGTCCCAGCACCTCATAGGGCAGGGTCCCTTCGATCAGCGGCACGCGGATCATATGGCGCCGGGCATGCTCGGTCGCTTTGCGCAGGGCTTCGGGCACTTCCTGGGCTTTGCCCAGGCCGAAACCGACCCCGCCTTTGCCGTCGCCGACCACCACCAGGGCGGAAAAGCTGAAACGGCGGCCACCTTTGACGACTTTAGCAACCCTGTTCAGGGAAACTATTTTCTCGATGAAGCCTGATTCATTCTGTTCCATGAGAGTCCCCGTTAAAATTCCAGGCCGGCTTCACGGGCACCGTCGGCTACTGCCTTGATGCGGCCATGATACAGATACCCGTTGCGGTCAAACACCACGGTGGTGATATTTTTTTCCTTGGCAAGGCGCGCTATCTCTTTGCCTACCAGATCGGCACCGGTTTTGTTGCCGTGCGCTTTATCCTCGGTCTTTTTCAAAACCAGGGTGGAGGTCGAAACCAGCGTGCTGCCCGCATGGTCGTCCACGATCTGCGCATAGATATGCGAGTTCGAACGGAACACCACCAGGCGCGGACGGGCCGCGTCGCCCGAAATCTTCTTACGGATGCGGATTTTACGCCGCACTCTCGCTTGTTCTTTGCTCATAGCCATATCGTGCCTGCCTATTTCTTGCTGCCGGACTTGCCGACCTTGCGCCTGATGTGTTCGCCTTCGTACTTGATGCCCTTGCCCTTATACGGCTCGGGCTTACGCAGGCGGCGGATGCGGGCCGCGGTTTCGCCGACCAGCTCTTTGTCGATGCCGCTGATGGTCAGCTTTTGGCCGTCGACCTTCGCTTCTATGCCTTTGGGCAGGTCCACCACAACAGGGTGGGAAAACCCCAGGGCAAGCTCGATGGTAGAGCCTTTAACCGCCACTTTATAGCCGACGCCGATAACTTCAAGGGTTTTTGAAAAACCGCTTGTAACGCCGGTGACGCAGTTGGCCAGCAGGGTTCTGCGCAGTCCGTGCTGGGCACGCGCTTCGCGCGATTCATCGCTGCGGGTGATGGTCACGCCCGTCGCTTCGATTTCGTATTTCAGCAAAGCGTGAGACGGAGTGACCAGTTGGCCTTTGGGGCCCTTGACCGTCAACGCGTCGCCCTCAAGGGCGACAGTGACGCCTTTAGGCAAATCAATCGGTTTTTTTCCTATGCGTGACATGACAAGCCCCTACCAGATCTCACACAAAAGTTCGCCCCCCACCTTTTTCTCGCGGGCGGCGTTGCCTTCCATAATCCCGCTAGAGGTGGAAAGGATACAAATGCCAAGGCCGTTCTGCACCTTGGGAATAGCCTCAAAGCCCACATAGACGCGGCGGCCGGGGGTGCTGATGCGTTTCAGACCCGCGATGGCGGCCGTTCCGCTTTGATAGCGCAGCGCGATTTTGATCGCCCGGCCATCAACGGAGACCTCGTCCACATACCCTTCCTGCTTGAGGATGGCGGCAAGAGATTCCTTCATCTTCGAGCGCGGCACACTTACTTCCTTGTGCAGGGCCAAGTGCGCGTTGCGGATACGCGTAAGCATATCAGCAATAGGATCGGTTACCATTCTTTAACTCCTTAACTTCTACCAGCTTGATTTACGGATGCCGGGCAATTCGCCGCGCAACGACATATTGCGAAAACAAATACGGCACAGGCCGAATTTGCGCATATACGCGCGGGAACGGCCGCAAACGGGGCAGCGGTTGTAGCCGCGGCTACTGAACTTCGGTTTGCGGGCAGCCTTGACTTCCAGTGAGGTACGGGACAAGGGACTTCTCCTTTACTTTCTGAAAGGCATGCCGAGCTGTTCAAGCAGCAGCTTGCCTTCCTTGTCTGTCGCAGCGGTCGTGACAATCGTGATGTTCATGCCTTTGGTGTTCTCCACCCGGTCCGTTTCCAGTTCCGGGAAAATGGAGTGTTCCTTGATGCCCAGGGTAAAGTTGCCCCGGCCGTCAAAGCCCCTGTCCGGCACACCGCGGAAGTCGCGGACGCGCGGCAGCGCGAAGTTCATCAGTTTGTCGAGAAAATCCCACATTCTCTGGCCGCGCAAGGTGACGCGGCAGCCGATGGGCATGCCTTCACGCAGCTTAAAGGCAGCGATGGACTTTTTCGCCCGGGTGACCACGGCTTTTTGCCCTGCGATGGCGGTCAATTCCGTCACCGCTTCCTCCATCAGCTTGTTGTTCTGGGAGGCAGCGCCAAGACCGATGTTCAGCGAGACTTTTTCCAGTCCGGGAACCTGCATGGCCGACTTGTAGCCGAACTCGGAACGCAGGGCCGGCACTACCTTCTCGCGATAAGTTTTTTCAAGACGCGTCATCGTCTTTCACCCTAATCCATTATTTCATTGCATTTCTTGCAGAAACGAACTTTTTTCCCGTCTTCTGTCTGACGGTAGCCTACACGAGTGGCCTCGGTGCATTTGTCGCACACGACCATGACATTGGAAACGTGAATCGGCATTTCCTTTTCCACGATCCCGCCCTGCTGTTTCTTGTAGGGGTTGGGCTTGGTGTGGCGCTTGACCATGTTGACCTTTTCGACCAGCACGGCGTCCTTTTTCTTGAGGATCTTCAGCACCTTGCCGACTTTATCCTTGTCTTTGCCGACGGTGATTTTCACCTTGTCGTCTTTACGGATACGATACTGTTTCATGGCGGACTCCTACAGGACCTCTGGCGCCAGCGAGACGATCTTCATAAAGTTCTTGGCGCGCAGCTCTCTGGCCACGGGGCCGAAGATGCGGGTGCCGACGGGTTCGCCCTGCTTGGTCAAAAGGACCGCGGCGTTGGAGTCGAACTTGATGTAGGATCCGTCAGGGCGGCGCACTTCTTTTTTGGTGCGCACGATGACGGCCTGCATGACTTCGCCCTTTTTCACCTTGCTGTGGGGCATGGCATCTTTGACGGACACGATGATGATGTCCCCGACCGATGCGTAACGGCGATGGGAACCGCCGAGCACCTTGATGCAGGCCACTTCTTTGGCGCCGGAATTATCCGCCACCTGCAATGCTGTTTCTACCTGGATCATGGCTTACCCCTACACGGCCTTTTCAAGCACGGACACAAGATGCCAGCGCTTGTTGCGCGACATGGGCCGAAACTCGATGATCGACACCTTGTCGCCCATTTTACCTTCGTTGTTGGGATCGTGCGCGGTGAATTTCTTGTGCCGGCGCACGAATTTCTTCAACAGAGGATGCTGCACCAACGATTCGACGCGCACCACGATGGTCTTGTCGTTCACATCAGAGACGACGACGCCGACGAGGGTACGGCCTTTGCTGTTTCTAACGGCTTCGCTCATCTTAAGCGCCTCTCTTCATATACGTCAGTATGCGGGCCACGTCGCGCTTCGCGGCGGGCAGTTCCGCCACCTTTTCCAACTGGCCGGTGGCATGCTTGAACCGCAGGTCAAACAGATCCTTGCGCGCGTCCGCCAGGCGTTTGGCCAGCTCTTCGCGGGTGAGCGTCGCAAGTTCTTTTCTTTTTTCTTTCGCTTTCATCTTACAAGCCCTCGCGCAGCACGATGTGGGTCTTGATGGGCAGCTTGTGCTGGGCGCGCGTCAGCGCTTCTTTGGCCAGCTCTATGGAAACGCCCTTGATTTCATACAGGATGCGGCCGGGTTTCACCGGCGCATACCAACCGGCAGGGGCACCCTTACCGGAACCCATGCGGACTTCCAGAGGCTTCGACGTATACGGGTGGTCGGGGAAGATACGAATCCACACCCGGCCGCCGCGTTTGATGTGACGCATCATGGCGATACGCGCCGCTTCAATCTGCTGGTTGGTCAGCTTGCCGTGTTCCAACGCCTTCAGGCCGATATCGCCGAAAGCGACGTCCGCGCCGCGCAGGGCGGGGCCTTTGATGCGGCCTTTCTGGCGTTTGCGGAATTTAACTTTTTTAGGGCTGAGCATTACTGTTCCACCTCAGTGTCGAGGATTTCACCCTTGAAGATCCACACCTTCACGCCGATAATGCCGTAAGTGGTGCGGGCTTCAGCGTAACCGAACTCAATGTCGGCGCGCAGGGTTTGCAGGGGCACCCGGCCGTCGCGGTACCATTCGGTGCGGGCGATCTCAGCCCCGGCCAGGCGGCCGGCGCAGTTGATCTTGATGCCCTCGGCGCCGAACTTGCGGGCCATGGCCACCGTGCGCTTCATGGCGCGGCGGAAGGCGATTCTGCGCTCAAGCTGCTGGGCAACGCTTTCGGCCACCAGCTGGGCGTCCGCTTCCGGGCGGCGGATTTCGTTGACTTCAATGACAAATTCTCTGCCAAACTGCTTTTTCAGATCAGCGCGCAGCTTTTCGATTTCAACGCCTTTACGGCCGATGACGATGCCCGGCCGGGCGGTGGAAAGGATGAGCCGCACTTTGCCGCCGGCGCGTTCGATCTCGATTTTGGCAAGACCGGCGCTGTACAAAAGCTTTTTGACGTGCGTGCGAATGGTGTGGTCTTCGAACACGAAGGCCGGGTACTCTTTCTTACTATACCAGCGCGATTGCCAGTTCTTGTTGTACCCGAGCCGGAACCCGAAGGGATGGACTTTCTGACCCATAGCGTTTCCTAGTTGTTCTCGGCAAGAATGACGGTTACGTGGCTGGTGCGTTTCTTGATGCTGGTCGCGCGGCCTTGCGCGCGGGGCATGAAACGCTTCCAGGAGGGGCCTTCGTTGACTATCACCTGTTTCACGATCAGAGCGTCCACGTTGACGTTCGTCTGCTGTTCGGCATTGGCGAGCGCGGAGCGCATGACGGCGCGAATGACTTCGGCGCCCTTCTGCGGCGTGAATTTCAGGATGTTCATAGCGTCTTCCACGGGCTTGCCCACAACGTTTCTGGCCACGATGCGGGTTTTGCGCGGAGATACGCGAATAAACTTGCCTATTGCTTTTGCTTCCATGACTTCACCCGTTACTTCTTACCGGCTTTGGTTTTCTTGTCGCCGGCATGGCCGTGGAACACGCGGGTGGGCGAAAATTCGCCCATCTTGTGGCCGACCATGTTTTCAGTGACAAACACGGGAATGAATTTCTTGCCGTTATGCACCGCAAAGGTGAGGCCCACCATTTCCGGCACGATGGTCGAACGGCGGGACCAGGTTTTGATGACCCGGCGGTCGCTGTTGGCAACGGCTGCTTCCACCTTCTTTTCCAGATGCCCGTCAATGAACGGGCCCTTTTTCAACGATCTTGGCATGGGTCTCTCCTACCTACTTCCGCCGGGTAATGATAAGCTTGCCGGAAGCTTTTTTCCGGTCGCGGGTCTTGTACCCTCTGGTGGGCTTGCCCCAGGGGGTGACAGGGTGACGGCCGCCTGAGCTTCTGCCTTCGCCGCCGCCCAACGGGTGGTCGACGGGGTTCATGGCAACGCCGCGCACTTTGGGGCGGCGGCCCAGCCAGCGGTTTCTGCCGGCTTTGCCCAAAGAAATATTCTCATGCTGAATGTTGCCCACCTGGCCGATGGTGGCCAGACCGTGAGCCAGCACTTTGCGCACTTCGCCCGAAGGCATGCGGAGCAGCGCGTACGCGCCCTCTTTCGCCACCAGCTGAGCGTAGGTGCCCGCCGCGCGGCAGAACTGGCCGCCGCGGCCGGGGTGCAGTTCCACGTTGTGGATCAGCGTGCCCACGGGGATTTTCGACAGCGCCAGCGTGTTGCCGGGCTTGATGTCGGCGCCTTCGCCGGAAACGACGGTGTCGCCCACGGTGAGGCCGACCGGCGCCAGGATATAGCGCTTTTCGCCGTCGGCATAGTTCAAGAGCGCGATACGCGCCGAACGGTTGGGATCATATTCGATCGTCGCGACTTTGGCGGGAATGCCCATTTTGTCGCGCTTGAAGTCGATGATCCGGTACAGGCGTTTGTGCCCGCCGCCGCGACGGCGGCTGGTCACACGGCCGTTATTGTTCCGGCCGGCCTTTTTGGGCAGACCTTCGGTCAGGCTCTTTTCAGGGGTTTTGCAGGTGACTTCCGCAAAATCGGAAACCATCTGAAAACGTCTGCCCGCGGAGGTTGGTTTCAGCTTACGCACGGCCATGATCAGACTCCCTCAAAAAATTCGATCTTCGCGCCTTCGGCCAGGGTGACGTAGGCTTTCTTGTAGCCCGCGACCCTGCCAACAACGCGGCCCTGGCGCATTTTCGCCACAGGCTTTTTCGTCACCACGCGAACGTCGGTGACCTTGACGCTAAACGCTTCTTCCACGGCGCGCTTGATTTCGATCTTATTAGCGCGGGGGTTCACGAAGAAGGCGACCTGGTTGGCCCCCTCTTTCATGAAGGTGGCCTTTTCGGAAACCAGCGGTTTCATGATGATCTGCGAGTAATCCATGACTCGCCTCCTTAACTGAGCCGCGCCGCGAGAGGCGCAACCGCCCCTTCGAGGAGCACGATCTGGGGGTGCAAAAGAACGGTGTACACATTGAGCTCTTCAAGCGTGGCCACCGTGATGCCGGGGATGTTGCGGGCCGAACGCATCAGCGCCTCATCCCTGCCGGGCAGAACGATCAAGGTCTTGCCCAGGCCCAGCGTTTTGGCGACGGAGGCGAAATGCTTGGTCTTCGCTTCCGGCAGCTCAATGGATTTCACCACCATCAGCTTCTGGTCGAACTGGCGGGCGGACAGAGCCATTTTCATGGCCAGCGTGCGCACCTTTTTGTTGACCTTGAAGGAGTAATCGCGCGGCTGCGGGCCGAAAGTCACGGCGCCGCCACGCCAGATGGGCGAAATGTTCGAACCGGAACGGGCGCGGCCCGTGCCTTTCTGCCGCCAGGGTTTCGCGCCGCCGCCCTTCATCATGGAGCGGGTCATCGTGGAGTGCGTGCCCGCGCGGCGGGCGGCACGGATGGAGCGCACAACCAGGTTCAAAATTTCAGGCCGGACCGGCACTTCGAAAACCTCGGGAGCGAGGGTAATCTCGCCGGATTCCTGCTTCGTCTGATCGTATATTTTTACAACAGCCATGTGGCGTCCCTCTTTACTGCTTGCGCACTATGACCAGGCCGTTGGAGGGACCGGGAACAGCCCCTTTGACCAGGATCAGGTTATCCTCAGGGCGTACATCGATGATCTCGATGCCCTGCACCGTCACGCGACGGGCGCCCATGTGGCCGGCCATCTTTTTGTTCTTCCACACTTTGCCGGGTTCGGTGTTGTTACCGATGGAGCCGCCCTTGCGGTGCGTCTTTTCATCACCGTGCGAAGCCCTGCCGCCGCTGAAGTTCCAGCGTTTCATAACCCCGGCCGTGCCCTTACCGATGCTTTTGCCGGTAACTTTCACGAAGTCGCCGGGGGCGAACATATCAACGGTCAATTCGTCACCCACGGCCAGGGTGGACGCTTCGTCCAGCCTGAACTCGCGCAGGGTGCGATACAACCCCTTGCCGGCCTTGTTCAGGTGGCCGATGCAGGGCTTCGTCAGATGTTTTTCTTTGCCTGCGCCGTATGCGACCTGCACAGCATCGTAGCCGTCTTTTTCAACGCCCTTGACCTGGATCACAGGGCAAGGTCCGGCGACGATGGCGGTCACGGCAACCGAGGTGCCCTCGCCCGTAAAGACGCGGAGCATGCCGAGCTTGCGGCCCAAAATTCCCATAGTATCAGCCATGACTCTCTCCCTACAGTTTGATTTCCACGTCGACACCGGCCGGCAGGGAGAGCTTGCCGAGCGCGTCCACGGTTTGCTGGGTGGGCTCAAGGATATCCATAAGCCGTTTGTGAATGCGCATCTCGAACTGCTCACGCGACTTTTTGTCGACGTGAACAGAGCGGTTCACCGTGTACTTATGGATATTCGTGGGCAGGGGAATGGGCCCAGCTATCCCGGCACCGGTGTTTTTCGCCGTATCCACGATTTCGGCCACGGCCTTATCCAGGATGCGGTAATCGTAAGCCTTAAGCTTAATTCTGATACGATCACTGCTAACTGTCGTCATTGTTACGTACTCCGTTCTCAGTACAACTTTCCGGACGGGTTTTGCCCGCCGGAGCCTCGTTCACCCGGCAAAGCCGGGGTGACGACGAAAACCGCCTCTTTTGCGGTTGATGCTCTTGCTGTTGTTGGGGGAAAAATCTGGTCGGCCTGGGCCGGCCGCCGGTCTTTCATCCGCAAACGCGAAGAACATCCAACACTGTCGCCAGCCTGGCCCCGGCCCTTTACAGAACCGGTCAGGTGGTCGCAGGGTCACCAGCGAGGGAAAGCGTATCCTTATATAAGGAGACTTCCACCTCATCATGCACACTGCCTTGCAGCCTTTCTAAAAGGCTGGAACGGCGGACATTTTTACGGCATTCGGCGACGCCTGCAAATGTCAAACCTGATTGGCATTGTACAACCAGGCGCATCAGACCGGGCTCGACCCGATCTTCCCCTGCCGTTACAGGGGCGAAAAGCCTGCGCGCAGAACAGGGTTCCGCACGCGAAAGGGCAAAATACACAGAGAGGCCTTGCCGGTCAAGAGCTTTTTTATTTTTTTCTTCTTCCTGAAAAAAAGACGTCCCCGGGCCGCTTGCAAAAATATTTTCTGAAATATAGGCTTCATGCTTCCCGCCCTATCCACCTTTGACCGGAGAACCCCATGAGAACTGCTGTTTTTACCCTGCTCCTGCTGACCGGCCTTTGCGGCGGCGCTTTCGCCGCCCAGGGGGAATACCCCATCCCCGGACGCCTTAAAGGAACCACCGCCTTTTACAGTGAAAGCGACGGTCCCAAAAAGGCTAACAAATCGTACCCCGCCTGGTACCGGGGCAAGGGCAAAGACGGCCTGGCGGACAAAAGTTCGCTGTATCATTACGTCGACCTTATCGGTCCCGCGGCGTTTGTCGGCAAAGCGCATCATAATGAATATATCAACATGGGCACGCTGGAGCTGAAGCCGGGCGAAACCTACCCCGCGCACAATCACCCTTCGTCCGAAATTTACTATGTTCTTGAAGGAGAAGCTCAATGGTTCGTGGATGACGAAAGCCAGACGGTGACGCCAGGCAGCATGATCTACCACCGCCCCTATGCAGTGCACGGCTGGCGCAACCTTTCCAAGACCAAGCCCTTGCGCGTGGTCTGGATCTGGTGGGCTGAGGGCGACACCTCCGTGCTGGCCAAAGGCGCGCGCTTCACCAACCCGGATCTTTTCGCCTCCCGCGCCAAGGTGCAGCCCGTTGCCGTGCCCCTGCCGCGGGTCCGCATGAAAGAGGGCGACACGGTCAACAGCAAGTACGGCGAATATCCCGTGCCCGGCCGCCTTGCGGGCACAACGGCCTTTGTGCACAAAAACGCCACCCCCGACAAGGCGACAAAGTCGCACCCGGCCTGGTTCAGAGGCAACGGCGAGGGGGGGATGGCCGATGCGGACGCCAAGTATTATTACAACGAACTCATCGGCCCCAAGCTGCCCAAGCCGGCTTTCTCAAACAATTATCTATATTACGGCCCCCTGGTGCAAAAGCCCGGCTACACCTATCCGGCGCACAACCACCCCGCTCCGGAATTCTATTTCGTGGTTTCCGGCGAAGCGGAATGGTATGTGGATGACGAAAAACAGACCGTCAAGCCCGGCACCATCATTTACCACAGACCGTACGCCGTGCACGGTTGGAAGGTCACCAGCAAAGAACCGCTGCATGTTGTCTGGGCCTGGTGGGTGGAAAAAGATCCCAGCGTGCTGAACGTCAGCGCGAAAATGGCCAACCCTGATCTGGCCAAAGACGAAAAGACCGCTCTGCCTTACGCGCAGCCGCTTCCGCCGGTGCGCGAGCAATAGCGGCCCCCTCTTCTTTCCATGACGGCGGGGCGGCGTATCGCGCCGCCCCGCTTTTTTTCTCTCGCGCGGCGCGCCGGACCAGGCGCAAACAAACCATTGGCATACGTTCGCGTATACCCTATACACACGGCATGGAGTTCGAAATCTGGCTTCTTTGGCCGTTGCTGGCGGCTTTTTTCCTCGCGGGCTTCGTAGACAGCGTGGCCGGGGGCGGCGGTCTCATTTCCATTCCCGCACTGCTCTTGGCGGGCGTTCCCCCTGAAATGGCCATGGGCACCAACAAGCCCTGCAGCACCATCGGCAGCTGCATTTCGCTCGCGCTGTACGCGCGCGGCGGCATGGTGCTGTGGAAAAGTGCGCTGGCCAGTCTTCCCGTGGCCGTGCTGGCCGGGGCTCTGGGCACCAAAATGCTGCTCTATTTCGACAGCGCCACCATCGGCAAGCTGGTCGTCTTTCTCTTGCCGCTGGGCATCGTTTTCACCATGATGCCCAAAAAAGACCGGGGCGAAGACAAAGACCTCTCCACCTTCGCCCGCTATTGCCTCTTGCCGCTTATCTGCATCCCCGTGGGTTTTTACGACGGCTTTCTGGGCATAGGTTCGGGCAGCCTGTATATTCTGGTGCTGCACGCCGTTGTCGGCATGGGGCTGGTCAAAGCTTCGGGCACGGCCAAGGTTTACAACCTGGCGGGCAGCCTCAGCGCCACCGCAGTCTACATCTGGCACGGGGTCACGATTTTCTGGCTGGTTCTGCCGCTGACCGCGGCCAACATCGCGGGCAACTGGCTGGGCAGCAAGCTGGCCATACGCATCGGCGCGCCTTTTGTGCGGCGGCTTTTATTCGGCATGCTCTGCTTTTTGTTCGCCTCGTTGATCTGGAAATTCTGGCTGGCCTGACCCCGCCGTGACGTTTTTTTTCCACCCTTTTCTTGACATGTTTTTTTACCTGGCATATGTAACGCAGCTCTAGCGCACACAATGAATATTTTTTGGAGGGGCTATGCCTACCATCAACCAGCTTATCAGAAAAGAGCGCAAAAAAGTGCTCAAGCGCCGCAAGACGCCCGCTTTGCAGGCTTGCCCGCAGCGCCGCGGCGTGTGCACTCGCGTATATACGACCACGCCCAAAAAGCCCAACTCCGCCTTGCGTAAAGTCGCCCGTGTGCGCCTGACCAACGGCATGGAAGTCACCGCGTACATTCCCGGCGAAGGGCATAACCTGCAGGAACACTCTGTGGTGATGATCCGCGGCGGCCGCGTGAAAGACCTTCCCGGCGTTCGCTATCACATCATTCGCGGCACCCTTGACACCGCCGGTGTGCAAGACCGTCGCCAGGGCCGTTCCAAGTACGGCGCCAAGAAGCCGAAATAACAGGAGTTTGACATGCCTCGCAAAGGATCGGTCCCCAGACGTGAAGTGCTGCCTGACCCGGTGTATAACAGCCGGTTGGCGGCCCGGTTCATCAACCGGCTTATGTATGACGGCAAAAAGGGCGTTGCGGAGAAAATTTTCTATTCCGCCCTTGAGCAACTTGCCGAAAAAACCAGCGAAGACGCCCTGCGCGCCTTTGAAAAGGCTCTCGACAACGTGAAGCCCCACCTGGAAGTCAAAGCCCGCCGCGTGGGCGGCGCAACCTACCAGGTGCCCATGGACGTGCGCCCCGACCGCCAGGTCTCTTTGGCCGTCCGCTGGATTATCAGCTACGGCCGCGCCCGCGGCGAAAAGGGTATGACCAGCAAACTGGCGGCTGAATTCGTTGACGCGTACAACAACCGCGGCGGCGCGGTGAAAAAGCGCGAAGACACGCACCGTATGGCCGAAGCCAACAAGGCCTTCGCCCACTACCGCTGGTAATTATTTCCACAGGCAGCCTCTTTACCAAAACCGCTTCACGCGGTTTTGGTTTTTAATCAGAACCGTTTCTTTTTGGAGAGTACCGTGTCCCGGCAGACCCCTCTGAACATGCAGCGTAACTTTGGCATCATGGCACACATTGATGCCGGCAAAACCACAACCACAGAGCGGATCCTCTTCTATACGGGCGTTTCGCACAAACTCGGCGAAACCCATGACGGCGAAGCCACCATGGACTGGATGGA
>JAVBNL010000062.1:0-32834 GCA_031551515.1 Desulfovibrionaceae bacterium | reverse complement strand
CGCCGCTGAACAGGCCGCTGACGATGTCGTCGCCAAGGGTGTGTCCCTGCCAGGATGTGCCGGCCGGGCCGCCGTCAACGCCGTCAGCGCCGGAGACGGCTTCGATGAAGGGCACGTCGTCCTGAATGTCCACTTTCACGTTAAAGACCCGTTGATCTTTATCATCGCCGGTGATGGGATCAGGATCGTAGTTGTCGTACTTGTCGGTGATGACGATCTTGAAGCCGTCCGCGTCGGTCTGCTTGACGGAACCGTCGTCGGCCGTCGTGTTCGGCTGGTTGCCGGTCAGCTGGTAGGTGTATTCCAGGCTGTATTTGCCGGGAGTGTCAGCATATTCCACCAAGGTCACGGCAATAACCTTGCCGTACTGGGTCTGAATATCGCCGGTCCAGCTGCCCTTGCCGTCGGCGTCAAAGGTGACGGTCACCGCGGCGCCCGTGCCCGTGAACGCAACGGAACCGACGCCTTCGGGCGAGAGGAAGCTCACGCTGCCCGAGCTGAACTCTTCGTGGTCGTCCGCCGTGCCGTCGCTGCGATTATCCGTACCGTGCTTGTGCGCGCCCTCGCTGCCGGGGATGTAGTCCGTGCCCTTGGGCAGGTCGGCTTCGGCCACGTACAGGTGGGCGGGGTCGCCCAGCTTCGACGGGCCGGCCTTCAGGTCGATGGTCAGCGTGGCGTTGGCGGTGTCGCCGTCGCGGTCGGTGAGGATGTAGTCGAAGTTTTCCTTGGGCGTCCACTTGGGATCGTCCACCCAGTGGCCGTCGCGGGCGATGACGCCGTCAATGGCGGACACCGTGAAGGAGGTGCTGCCCAGGTATCCGGAGGCGGTAAGCCCCAGAACCACGGCGTAGGAAGCGCCGGACGGGCCGGTGACGGTGGCCAGGTTGGCGGAGTCGCCTGTCAAGTCGGTGGTGGAATTGGCGATCAGATTGCCGCTGACGTCATACCAGGCCACGATAGCTTTTTCCGCACCCGCGATGGTCGGGCCCAGGTTGGTCAGGGTCAGGGTCACAGCGCCGCTGGCCGTGCCGTGCAGGTTGATGAACAGGCCTTCCAGCGCACCGATTTCGTTGCCGGAGGGGTAGCCTGCCACGCCGATGCCGTTGTTGGTGGCCACGGCGTTTTTGACGCTGGCGCCGCCCCACAGGCTGCCGTCAACGGGCACGGAGCCGGGCAGGTTGCCCGCAGCCACGGAAAAGCCCTTGAAGGTGATGCCGTCAACGGCGTTGGCCGGGTCGACGCCCTTCAGGTTGAGAGCCGCGTTCGCGCCGCCGAGGTCCGTTTGGGCGGGCGGCACATAGGCCTTGCCGTAATGCGGGTCGAATTTCTCGGCGTCGGCCAGTTTGGCCGGGTCAAGCTCATAGCGGTAGGTGCCGTCGGCCTTCATGAACAGGTTGCCGTAAACGCCCTTGATTTCGGTTTCGCCCTGGCTGTTCATGGCAATGGGTATCCCCTTGCCGTCGTTCAGATCCGGAATCTTGTGCTCAGGCTGCACTATCTGCAGGCCGTCGGCCGGTCTGCGGCCGTCCGCGCCCCACTGGTCGCCGCCTTTGCCTGCCATGTCCGTGTCGGTTTCATTGATGATGTTGCCCGTGGCGGTCCATGCGTAGGTCGGGGCATCCGCCGTGCCGCCAGTGGTGAAATCATTGAGGGTGTCGGTTTCAGACACGGCCAGGGGCACGTCGTCACGGATGGTAACGTTCAGGGTGGCGGTGGCGGTATCGCCGTCGCCGTCCATGATGCCGAAGGTCACCGGGATGTTCACGTTCTCGCTCTCATCGCCCAGATGCACCACAGGCAGGTACTGGGTGACGGTGTAGCCGGTGGGTATGTCGAGGTTGTCCGGGTCGCCGTACACGGCCACGAACTGGATGACCATGTGCCCTTTGGCGTCAAAGCCGGTAAGGGTGGCCCGGCCCGCCGCGTTGTCCACGATCCAGCAGATGTCCACGGGCTCCGCGCTGTTTTCGGCGCCCCAGGTCTTGTATTCGCCCGCTGCCGGCTTTTCCCAGAAGAAGGGTTTCGTGGCGCTGGGCCCGTCAAAGCCGTACGAAGCTTCGGTGAAGGTGAACTTGCCCGAAACGGTGTGCTCGTCAGTGACGTCGTCTTTGCCGACGTTGTCCGCGTTGCGGTCGGCGTCGGTGCCGATGACTTCGTAATGGCCGGGCCCGCTGTGGTGCGCGTCGGTTTCCGACAGGATGAGGGTGGCCCCGTCGATCCTGGCGGGCACGGAATCGCGGATGGTCAGGCTGATCATGCCCGGGGCGATGTCGCCGTCGCCGTCCATGATGACGATGGGCAAGGGCAGGGTCAGCAGGTTGCCGCTGCCCAGGGCTTCAATCAGCGCGCTGGGGCTCAGGTTCTGCAGCAGGGGCTGGAGCAGGCTGAGCATGGCCGGGTCAAGGCCGAACTGGTCCAGGGGCAGGCCGCCGGCCAGCAGACTGTCGCCCAGTTGGCCCAGCAGTTGCTGGATGGCGCTGGGGTCGTGCTCCAGAGCCATGTGCTGGGTGACTTCATACCGGTAGGAGCCGTAGCCGTTGGCGATGATCTTCAGGGTCATCACGTCTTCGCCGGCGGCTTTGATGATCAGGGTGTCGGGGGGGAACTTGTCGCCCGCGGCTTCCACCATGAGGGCGGCATCCGGATGGGCCGTGGCATGCACACCCAAAAGGTGCAGCATACCCTGCACGCCCAGTTCGCTCCAGCCCACGCCGTTGGGGATTTTGTCCGCATGGGGCGACTGCTCCCAACCGGTGATCTGGCTGGTGGAGCCGGCCGCGCCGTCCACGCCGAAGTCGGGGGTGAATTTGCCGCTGTACACCGCGCCTTCATGCTCGGTGCGGTCCATGTCCGTACCGCCGAATTTGAGCAGAGCGCTCAGCGGGTTAGCCGCGAAATCAGGCAGATCGGCTACCAGCTTCAGAGCGCCGGCCACGAAGCCGAGAGGGTTGGTGAAGTCGATGCCGGTATAGTCCGGGTTGCCTTGCACCAGCAAATTAAGGGCCTGGCCGAGTTCCGGATGGCTGGTCAGCAGGGTCGTGGCCTGGATAATGCCTGTGATGGGGTTGGAGAAATCAATGGAGGTCAACTGGGTGACCAGTCCCGGGTGCGTGGCGTCGCCGAACAGGCCCGGGTGGTTGGCCATATCCTCGGGATCGCCGAAGAGCAGTTGCATGGCCTCCGGCCCTGTGAAGCGGGCGAGATCCGTGTTGAACAGCAGGTCCGCCACATCAAGGCCGCCTTCAAGGGTGAGGCCCGCGGTAACCACCTGGCCCATGACCGTGTTCAGGCTCTCAATAAAGGCCTCGGGGTTCTGGAAATTGAGGTCGTTCAGCCCTTCGAGCAGGGTCTGGCCGACATGCCCCAGAAGGGCCACGTTGGAGGCGAAGAGGGCTTCGGGCCCGTCGTCGTCCACGGTGATGGCGAAGAGGTTGAGAGAGGTTTCGCCGTCGCCGTCGTGCACGTTGAAGGTCAGCAGCAGGGGCAGCGGGTCGTCGTGGGCCAGGCCGGGGATAAGGTGGCTGAGCGCGTGGCTCTGGTAGTATTCCACCTGGAAGCCGTCCGTGGCGTTGCCGGTAAGGGTGGCCGTGAAGACTAAGGTATCGCTGTCGCCGTCGTACACCCTCAGAATGGTGCCGTCCTGCGAGACAAACACGTTGAGGGCTTCGTCGGAATTGGTGGCATGGTATTCGCTAAGGGCCTTGTCCACCAGGGCTTTGTTCCAGGTCACGGCGCTGACGCCGTCGGGCGCGTTATAGTCGATGTGGTCCAGGTTGAAGGTGTGGGTCTTGTTCATATCATAGGATTCGTCCAGATGCGCGCCGTCAACGGAAGGCAGCACGCCGGCGTCGTTGATATGAACAGCCACGGCGCCGCGGGTGGTGTCGCCGTCGCTGTCTTTCACCACATACTTGAACTGCAGGGCTTCAAGGATCTCGTTAATGCCCCGGCCTTCCTGCACGATGGTGTCGTACTGGGTATATTCGTACTTGTAATGGCCCAGGCTGTCCTGCGTCAGGTCCAGTTTGATGACCGTCACGGGCTTGCCGCCGGCATCCAGGTAGCCGATCAGAACACTCTGGTCGGTGGAGCCGTCCAGAACCACCAGGTCATGCCGTTCGCCCTGCGGGCCCACGGTGGCCTGCACATGCTCGTCGGCGATTTCTTTGGCAATGGCGTTCAGGTCCCAGTACACGGCTTTGCCGTCCAGGTTGTCCGCGCCGAAATCCACGATCAGGTGGCCCTGGGCGTGCAGTTCGTCATGCACGCGGAACAGCGATTCAAACACCGCGCCCGCGACCAGACCGGCATGGGGGCCGTCGTCGCGCACGTTGATGGTGATCAGCTGCGTGGTCCGGTCGCCGTCGTCGTCGGTCAAAACCAGCTTCAAAGACAGGCTGTCAGACAGCTTTTCATTGTGCGAGCCGGTGTTGGGGTGGTCCAGGGGCATATACTGGATAAAGGTGATGCTGCCGTGGTTCACGCCGTTGTGCAGGGTGCCTTCGGGCACGACCACAAAGGCGATCTCGCCGTCAGGGCCGCCCACGCGGCCGATGGCCACGCCGTTTTCATAGTAGACCAGAATTTCCTGGTCGCTGCCGGAGGGGAACCAGCCGGAAGGATCGCCGGCGGGGTCGCCGTCTTTATCCGCAAAAGACAGATCGGCCTTGCCCGCGTTGCGGGAAGGGTCGCCGGCGAAAAAGCCGTCGGTGCGGCCGTCGGAATGCAGGTCGTACGCGATGCCTTCGCGGGCCACGGAAACCGGGAACCCCTTGGGAAGGTCATAACCCGCGTCGCGCAGATCGCCGAGGATATTCTGCAGCGAATGGTCGAATTTGAACGCGGCGTAGGGAATCTCATCCGTAAACCACTGCACGCCGCGCGTTTCATCGGAAATAATCGTGATGGGCTTGCAGCCCATAAAATCGGGGGTGTCTTCTTTGATGCCGATGGTATAGTCGGCCAGGGGCTGGGTCGCGACGTTGTTGAGCGTCGTGACTTCGTCGCCGTCAAGGTTGATTTCTTCGGCTCTGGCGGTGACGGAAATGTCGGCGTTCACCCGGGTCGGGTTGCCTTCTCCGTCAAGATGCAGTTCACCGTCGGCGCCGCGCTTGCCGGTCCAGTCGTGCGGGTCGAACGTGATGGAGCCGGAAACGTCGCCGCTCCCGTCCACGTTGAAAATATAGGTCACCGTGCCGTCGGCGCCCAGCACCGCGGCGTAGCTGCCGCTCTGGCCGTGCAGGGCCGCGCGGGCGGCGTCGATATCGGAGAACATGGAGCCGTCAAGGTCGGCGTCAATACGGGCATAGGCGCCGAATTCGCCGCCGGCGACGGTCCAGTCGGCGGGCACGCCGGCCACTTCGATGGTGTGGAATTCAGAGCCGTCCTGATAGTCGAAAAATACGGCGGAGACAGGAATGGTGATGCTGTCCAGTTCCCCGGTCTTTACGTGCACGGTGCCGTCTTCATGCTCGTGCTGGCGCGTCCAGGTTTCCGTATGGCCTTGCCTGTCAATGCATACCCAGTCGGAACCTTCGCCCTTTAAGGGCAGGTCGGCCACCGCGTCCACCACGATGGTGAAAGCGCCCGGCACGTCGCCGGGCACGCCGCCGGCCGTGGACCAGTGCACGACGTACGAAATGTCCATATCCGCGTCAAGGTCGTCCTCGGGCGCGTACACGGAAATTTTGGAGGCGATTTCCGCCGGGCTGAAGGTGACCACATCCGTGGGATCGTTGATGTCAATGACGCGGCCGCCTTCGATTTCAATGCGGGTGCCCGCGGCAAAGCCGCTCATGTCGAGCGACGTGACCTGGGTGGTGCCGGTGGGGACGATGTTGATCTGCAGGATGCCGGGAACGCGTTCGGCGCCCTGCCCGTCCAGGTGCTGGTTGGGGCGGGAGTCTTCGAACAGCACGTTGTAGAAGGTGCCGGAAATGCGGCCGTCCTCGATGTCGGGGGGCGGCACATCAGTGATCAGGCCGATGCTGATCGTGCCGCCGGGCGTTTCAATGGGGCCGAGATAGTTTTCAGGCACTTCGGTTGCGCGGTCCCAGTAAATGGTGCCGAGGCTGCCCAGGCGGTCAATACCGTTGATAAGGTTGCCCGCATCGTCAGCGTATTCCCCAGAACCGCTGGAGGGGGCGCCGGGACCGGCGGCCGGGCCGGCCGCGGTCAGCAAATCTTCACGCAAAGAGGCAAGAAACTGCTCTCCGGGCAGTTGATCGCCTCCTTCCGTGACCATCACGGGCAAAGTTTTGTTCGTGAAATGGTCATAGTATCCCTGAAGAACGATTCTCCCCCCGTCTTCAAAGGAAAACACCAGGTTTTGGCCTTCTTTGGCCACGTTGTTCGGGTCGGGCGCAAACCCCAGGCCCAGCATCATGTTATCCGCATTAATGGGCACGGTGACGGTTTCACCGGCAGAAGGCTGAACCAGTCGAATTACGTTGGAAGCGGCTGTTTGAGACATACGTACCTCCCCCTCAAATGGTGGGCGCTAAACGGGTAAAAGACTGCCAGTCATGACGCCATGAAACGCGGCAGCGCGAAGCGCAGAGACGGGGATACCTGCGCAACGCCCTTACCGGAATGCTCTTATGGGATTTGCCTTACGGCAGAGATCCCCCCTTAACACAGCCTGCTCGCTGAAACCGCTATGCGGCTTCCCCCTAGCGTGGCATGCCATTGCATAACTAATAGAAATGATTATGCTTTATATATTTAGCTATAAAATATCAGTCTGCAAAATAATAGCAAGGCGTTTTTTTCATATTATACGCTATTTTTTTATCTATTTTTCAATTTTTACATAATGATACATAATAAATAATTTTTTTTTAATATACTTTTTTTGCCAGTATTGTTTTTCAATACTCCAATTACAGTTAATTATTTTTAATAACAATCTCTATAATCATGATGATATTGCCATACTATATGTGCAATAATACTATTTTAGTTACATCCAAAAACACTTTACGAAGCAAGTATGTTTATAATGTATATTTTTGTTATAGTATTTTTACTACACTAAATAATACATGACAAATTTTGTCAAATATTGGAGCATCTAAACTATACCTATGAAGTATTCTGAAATAACAAGCGAAATTCAATTTTTTTGACGAATGTGTCTTGCTTCAGAAAAATGCCAGGAGAAGACAAATCCACAATTTCGCGTTGAAAAACGGAAGGAATCTGCTCACCGGCCGCAAGGACCGGCAGCGATAAAGTCGGGAAATTGAAAAACGGCGGATTCGCCGCACAATGAAACTTGCTTTTTTTGAAAACCGGCCGCGCAAACGCAAACCGGGCCGGGGCTTTCGCCCCGGCCCGGCCGGTTAGTAGGTTTATTCAGACATTAGCCGTTGCTGGTGGCAATCATGTGCTTCAAGAGGTCAGCGGCCATGTCAGCCTGGTCGCTCGTCCCGGCGGTTTCATACGCGGACTTGAAGGCGCTGAAGTCAGCATACTGCTGCCCGTTCACCGTGACGTTCGTGAAGTCTTGCATGGTCACATCCACGGTCTGGATCGTGTTCGCGCCGGTGCTGTCTTGCAGTTCCAGCTTCACGCCGTTCGCGCTTTCGTTGATGCCCAGCTTCAACACGCTGTTGGCCAGCAGGTTGTCGATGTCGGCAAGGCCGCCGCCGTCGGACAGCAGATCTTGGAAGTACAGCTTGTCCTGGCCCATCTGGAAGTCCATGATCTTGTCGGTGCTGCCGTCCATATCCGCGGCTTTCCAGGCGAACAGGTCTTCGCCGCCGCCGCCCCACATGGTGTCAGAGCCCTTGCCGCCGTAGATCAGGTCGTCGCCCAGGCCGCCCTGGATCGTGTCGTTGTGCGCGCCGCCGAACATGTGCACGGGCAGGTCGCTGGCGGAGGCGTCATAGCTGCCGTGCGTGGTGTAGTGATCAAACCCGTCCGCCGCCACGTGCACCGTGCTGCTGGCTGTGGCCATGGCCGTGTCGGTACCCGCAACGGATACCGCATGCACGTCAACGTTGCCGCCCACATAGCCGGGCTCCGCGGTGAAATGCAGGGTCGCGCTGGGGTCAGACAAGGTGCCGGTAACGGCGATCTTGTAGAAGTCACCGGTAAGGCCAGCGGGGTCATGAACCAGGGTGCCCCCGTCCGGAATCAGGCCGGGAATGGCGCTGACCAGGAAGTAGTGCGTTTCGCCGGTGACATCCGGGAAGTGCGCGCCGATGTTCAGCGTGTACTGGCCGTGATCGGCGGAGAAACTGCCGCTGGCGGTCACGCCGGTCGCCGCATCCGCATGGTTGTCGACGATGGTGAACGAGCCGTCGGTCAACGTGGTGGCTGCCTTTTCCGCGCCGGAAGCCAGATCGGTCAGCGTGCCCTTGGTTATGTCCAGGGTCACCTTGCCGGACCAGGTGTCATTGGGCTGGAAGTACACGTTGCCCAGTTGAGCCGCCGTGATGGTAACTGCCTGGCCGGCGGTGGAGAACTCCGTGCCGTCCACGATCAGCGTGCCGCCCGCCGGCACCTTGATGGTGACGTCTTTGATGGTGTCGTTGTGGCCGTCGGTCACGCTGAAGTTGAGCTTCATCGGGGCGTCGCCTTCGTTCATGGTCGCTTTCTCGGCCGTGACCTTGATGGTCGTGGCCTGCACCATGGCATAGTCCACGTTCATGGTGCCGCCGGTGTTATAGGCCACGTTGTTGATCAGCGAGGTTTCGCCGTCACCCGCCGCATTCGGGTCATAGGTCATGCCGCCGTAGCGGATGTCCACGGAACCGTCGCCGGTGATGCCCGAGGGCGCGAAGAGCGTCACCTTGGCGTGCACGGTAAAGGTGCCGTCACCGTTATCGGTCACCGCCCAGGAAGAATCCAGCGGAATCTTGTAGAACACGCCGCCCGCCGCCGTGGGCGAACCGGAGGGGTAGACCAGCTCGTAGGTCGCGCCGTTTTCCAGAGCCCACTGGGGCAAGGATTCCACCAGAATGAACTTCTGGTCGCCGCCGTCGTTCACAAAGGTGACGTCGAACTCGGCCGTGAAGGAGCCGCCGGCCGCCACCGCGGTATGGCCGCCCATGCCCAGGGTATCCTCGCCCACGGCCGTCGGGGTGTGGGCCACAGCGTCGATGACCATGGTGCTGGAACCGCTAAAGTTTTTGGTGTCATGCGAGAGCTGATCCGTAACCTTGCAGGACCAGTCAATGTTCACATCCTTGGCGCTGTGGTTGTTGGCGGGCACGAAGTTCAGGGACTTGGCCGTATCAAAGCCGGGGATGCTCACGGTAACCGTGCCGTCGCCGTTGTCGGTGATGTTGGCGCAGTCAGAGCCGTTGTACACCAGTTTGCCCGCACCGGCCTTGAAGGTGAAGGTCACGTCGGAGAGCGTCTCCTGCGCGCCGACGCCGCCTTCCAGAGTATGTCCGGACAGGCCGGCAAGCTTCACCGGGATGCCGCTGCCGCCGCCGATATTGTCTTCATAACCCGACCCAACGGACACGCCGATGGCCGAATCAACGGGAGAGATGTCAACGCTGACCGTGGCGTCTTCGGGGAAGAGCACGGCCACGTTGTTGCCCAGGGTGATTTCGCCGTCACCCACGGTCTTGTCCGTAGACATGACGCCGACCTTGAAATCTTCGTGCGCGATGCCGTTGGCGTCCTTGGCCAGAGAGGCCGGATCCGCCGTCTTCATGCTCACGTCGACGCTCACATTGCCGGTGGCGGGATCGGGGTTCACGGGCACGCTGTAGTAAGCCTTGCCGTCAACGTACACGATGCCGTACGCCTTGCCGGCGCCGTCGACGCATTCCCAACCGGGCTTGGCCTCAATGAGAACCGCGTGCCTGGTGGTGGCGTCGATATCGACGAAGGTCGCGTTCACATGCAGGGTGACCGTTTCGCCGCTTTCGGCGTACTTGTCGCCGTCAGAGTACGTGGTGAGGCCGCCCTTGACGTCAAGCGGAATCTGGGCCACCGCGTCAACCCACACGTCCACGGTCTTCGGGTCGGTTTCAGTGACTACTTCAGTGGTCGTGGTCGTGGTCGTGGTCTTCGTTTCCAATGTGGCCATGCCGCCGACGCTGCTCTTCAGATCCTTGCCGTTATGCAAAACGAACTTGAGCGAATTGAAATCGAAGTTTTCATTACCGGGGGTTGTCGCAAACTTGATGCCCGGCAACAGGTCGGCCCAGGAGCTGCCGCCGCCTTTGTAAATGTGCAGCGCATCCACCGTCACCACCACGCCGTCGATTGTGGTTGTGACCTTTTCCCAACCGTAAACGTTGCCGCCCTGGTCGACGCCCGTGCCGTCTTTGTCGATAATCGTGAGACCGCCGGGCAGGGTGATTGTCAGGGCATCTTTGGGGTCGAAGTACAGAACCAGCGAAGACTCGTTCTTGAACTCGCCGTAAATGTCTTGAGAAATCACGGTCTCGGTCTCGGTCACGGTCGTCGTTTCCACAAAGGAATACTTCAGGCCGCCGGTGGTGCCCGCCAGGTGGAGGTCCTTGTCGTTGTTGTCATCTTCGGGCAGCTTGACAAAAATCTTGTCAAAATCCGCCTTGGAAATGATGTAGGTATGGCTGCCGTCGGGGTTCACGGTGTAACTGTAACCCTGAGCCGTGGCCGGATCGGAAGAGTTGACCAGCACGCCCCTGTCAATGGTGATTTTCACCGAGTCAGCCCCGGCGGGGGCGGCGTCTCCCAACCCGTGCAACTGGCCGTACACCTGCGTGTTATCGCCGATGTGCGCGTTGGGGGTGTTGTTTTCATACAGGCCGTCAACCCACACGCCGCCGCCGGAGGGCGCCCAGTTGATGTCGATGGAGCCGTCCGTGTTGGCCGCCGTGTTGTTGTGGAAAGTTAATTCGGCGTCGCCGGAGGTCTGATCATGGGCCAGGCCGCCGTAGCTCAGTTTTCCGAGCCCCTGGTCGGCGTAACGGTTCGCCGGCAGGGTCACGCTGATATGATCGACAGTGGCCGTATCGCCGTTCCAGTGCACATAGGACCCGTCGATAGCGCCTGCGCCGTCCAGCGGAATCTTGAAGTACGTGGTATGGCCCAGCAGTTCTTTGCCGTCCACGCCGCCATACACGGGCTGTTCAAAGGTTTCCCAGTCGCTTCTGCCGCCCACGCTCATGCCGGCCTTGGCTTCGAGGAGCAGGAAGTGCTGCTCGCTGCCGTCAAAGTCGTGGAAGGTCACCTGAATGTTGTTCAGCTCAATGGTGCCGCCGCTTCTGGGCAACTGCGCAGCCGCCGTGCCGTCATCGCCCGCCAGGGCTTTGGAAAGATCATGCGCCACGCCGCTGTAGTCCACGGTCACGGAGCCGGGGGCCGGCAAGCCGGGCAGGTCGGCCACCGCGTCCATCTTGATCAGCACTTCAGAGGTGAAGCCGGAAGTGTCGCCGGACAGGCCGTCCTTCACCTTGCCGGTCAAAGTCACCTTGATGTCGTGGTCGTCATAGATCTTGTCGTTGGGCGTGAAGTGCAGCTTGGCCGCCGGGTCATAGGTGACCGTGGCTTTGCCGTCAACGAAAGTCAGGGGGGTGCCGCCATAGGTGAACACGCCCTTGCCAGAGTCAGCGGAGTCAATGCTGATGGTCACCTGGCCGTCGATGGAATCGTTGGCGTCTTTGGCAGCTGTGACGGGCAGATCCACGCCGCCCTTGGCATCCGGGTCGCCGGTGTGCATGTCGGGCCGGTCGTTTTCATAGGCCCAAACTTCCTTGTGGCTGGATCCGCCGTGGGCGTTGCTCACCGAAACGGATTCGATCGGCCCCTGGCGCACGGCCACGTTGTTGTAATCGCCGGCTTCGGCGTTGTGGTCGATGCGGGTCTCTTCCACAACCGTGCCGGTATGCAGCTTGTACCCGTCAATGTTTTCGCCGGCGTCGACTTTGAATTCCACGGGCACAGTCAGCTTGACGCCCTTATGGCCGTCGGCGTCCGTCACCTGCGC
Source organism: Desulfovibrionaceae bacterium (assembly GCA_031551515.1). Classification (GTDB taxonomy): domain Bacteria; phylum Desulfobacterota; class Desulfovibrionia; order Desulfovibrionales; family Desulfovibrionaceae; genus FLUQ01. The sequence goes on along the minus strand of JAVBNL010000062.1, from coordinate 20,896 downwards.
GTTGGGGTCGAGCATGGCCTTGTTGAGCAGATCCTGCGTCACCGCAATCTTGAAGTAGGGTTTGATCCCGTTGCCGTCCAAGTCGTAGTACTGAACGGTGTAGGCCCCGGTCGGAGTGAAGCCCGGCAGTTGCTCGACCAGAACGTACTTGTTCTCGGAACCGTCCAGGTCAAAGAAACTGGTAGTGATCTTCATCGCGAAGGTGCCACCGGTGGCCACAGCGTGAAGCGTGTCGTCGCCGTAACTGGCTTCCGCCTTGATATCGCCGGAGCGGGTGGCCACGGCGTCCACGTTCACGTTGGCCGTGATCGGGAAGGTGCCGGTGAGGCCGTTGGAAGAATCGGTGACCGTTACGCCTATGCGCAACTGCACCTTGCCGCTTTCATGGCCGTCAGCCACGAAAACGACCTTGGAGGGAACAAAGTTGCCGGTAAAGCCGCCCAGAATGATCTTGCCGTTGGCATCAGGATAGTAGGCCGCGCCGTCATACACGATATGGCCGCGCGAGCTGTCCTCGTGCCAGCTGTTGGAGTTGCCCAGGTTGCTGTCCGGCTTGCCGTCGGCATTGGCGTCATTGGGTTCCCAAAGGGTGATTTCCACTTTGGAGACATACTCGCCGCCGGCGGGCGTGACCTTCATGCCGATATTCACGCCGCCCGAAAGCTCGGTGTTGCTCTCGTCGGTGGCGGTGCCGGCTACTTTATTGCCGATCAAGGGGTCAGGCAGGTTGTTCTTCGCCCAGTCGTGTTCATAGGTATCGCCGCCCGCGGCCGAAATGTTGCCGGCCTTGGTGTCGATGCCCTGGGTTTTCACTTCCACGCTGGTGACATCGTTGGACTCGTTGTTCTTGAGGTCGAACTCGTAATTGTCGTTGGCCGCGCCGCCCGCGGCGCCGCCGGAACGATCAGGCGTACCGTCGCCGTTGGTATCCACCTGGGCCACTTCGGCCCGTCCGCCAAAGCCCACGCTGTTGGTGTGGGTGCTCGTACCCTGGGTCTTGATGGTGATGTCCACGTCAAAAGTGCCGATCTTGTCGCCGTTAGTGAAGACGGGGTTGTCCACCGGAATCTTGTAGTAGGTGACGCCGTCTTGGGTCACGGTGGTAAGCGTTCCGGCCGTGACGGCGGCCTGAAGTTCCGCGCCGGTCAGAGTCAGGCTCTGGCCGCCGGCCATAATGGTCACGGATTGCACCGTGTACAGGTCGCCCGAGGTCTTGCCGTTTTCCACCAGGATGAAGTGGTCTTCGCCGCCGGAATCATCGTCAAAAGTCACTTTACCGCTCACCTTGACACTGTCGCCGGGCTTGGCCGCGGTTTGTTCCACGGTCTCGCCGGTTTTGGGGTCGATCATGTTCGGGTAGGTCACGTCAGCGCCGTCGGCAAGGGGCTCGACGTCGGGCATGTCGGCAACCGCGTCGATGGCGATCTGCGAAGAACCCTTGAAGGTATACTCGGAGTCGACGGTGTTCTTCACCGTGACGGAGTATTTCAGACTCACGTCGCTGTAGTCGTACCCGGCGGCGGGCCGGAAGTACATGGTCACGTTGTCGGCGCCCGCGCCGGTGTAGGTGTACTGGTTGGCGCCGGGGCCGGGAACCAGCGTGCCGGTGCAGGCGGAATCCAGTTCCAGCGTGCCGCGCGTGCCGTCAAATTCGAAAGTGATGCTTTTGATGGTTTCAGAACCGGCCGGAACAGCGCCGTCAAGGTTGAACTTAATGGGCGCGCAGCCGTCATAGGCGCTGTTGGCCGCACCGGTTGATTCGGCGTAGTCGCCGGCAACCTGATAGCCCGCGCCTTTCACGCCGTCGATGTGCTTGGCGTCGTTGGCGCCTTCCGAACCCCAGCCGGTCTTGACGGTCAATCCGGAGTTCAGCACGTCGATCTTGTAGGTCAGCTTGCTGCCGTCGGTGTATTCGGCGTAGTTGTTCGGGTCGACGTATTCGCGGCCGCCGGTGCCCTTGCCGTCCACTTCTTCCACGTACGTGCCGGTCTTGATATTCACGGTCGCATCGCCGGGGATGCCGGAGCACGACAAGGACAGAGGCAGATCGACGACATCGCCCTGGGTGGAGTCTTTAACGAAAATCTTGAAGTACTTGTTGCCGTCGGCGGCCGTATACAGGGCATTGGGGTCGCAGGAGTAGCCGGCGGGCAGCGCGGCTATATCCAGCGTCCAGGCGCCGCCGGGGTTTTGCACCAGGATGTAGTGGTTTTCAGAACCGTCCGTGTCGGGGAACACGGCGGAAACCTTCAGCCCTATGGTGTGAGTGACGCCGGAATAATCAAGGCTGAAGTGGTCGGTTTCCCAGCCCTTGGTATCGTGGCTGTCCGGGCCGGGGCCGTCGGTGCTGACATAGTTGGGGTCGCGGCGGTCGTCGTCATCGGTGTTGACCACGATTTTGCCGGCATCGTTGCCGTTTCCGACGTTCCCGACCAGTTCGGCGCTGGTGTCGTCGGCACGGTCGGCCACGGCGTCGACCACCACGGTGGTTTCGCCCTTGTAGGTGGCGGTGGAGCCTGCGCCGTTCTCGACTTTCACCGTGTACTTGATGTCCACGTCATCAGAATTATAGGACTGCGGATCGTTCGGATCGGAAACGGGTTTGAACACCAGGTTGTTGATACTGGTGACGTTGTCGGCCTTGGTGAAGGTCAGCTCGTAAATATCAAAGCCCGTGACAGGGTCAACGCCCACTGGGGTCAACGCCGCGCCGTTGTATTCCAGCGTGCCCCGGTCGGAGTCAAAGTTGAAGATCGCGCTGGTAATGAATTCCGCGCTGCCGCCGTCGGTATCGCCGGAAATGCCGATGGTCAGAGGCGCGCCCGCGTCAAGGACGGTTCCGCCCGTGTGTTTGCTGGAGTTAAGCCCTTCGGAAGCCCAGCCCGCTTCCAGCGTCATGGTGGAGTCGATGACGTCGATAACCACGTCGGCTTTGCCCGGAGTCACGGCGGTGTTGTTGTCGGTGCGAAGTTCGTTGTCGCTTTCGTGGTCCACGGCCATGGCCGCGATATCCAGCGAGATGGTGGTGTCTTTGTATTCGTCGAAGCCTTCGGAACCCACGGAGATGGTGAACTTCAGCGAGAGGTCGGCCACGCCGTTGTTGGCGGCCAGGTCCGCATTGTCCACGGGGATCTGGATGAACTGCTTGGTCGCCACAGGCAAGCCGTTCACTTCGGTCAGCGACTGGTCTTCAAGGGGCACGCCGGTGACAGGGTCCACCTTGATCTCGACCAGGGTGTCGTAAGTAACGCTGCCGTCGGCGGAAGTGCAGGTCCAGCCTTCTTTGTATTCAACCAGCGCATAGTGGCTTTCGCTGTCGTCTTCATAATCGCCGAACTGCACTTTGGCGGTGAAGTTGGTGGTCACGGTCTCGGGAGCGTCAACAGGAATCTTGGTAATGTCCTGGGCCACCTTGTCCGCAAATTTCGCGGCGTTTGCTTTGGCGGCATACGCCTGGGGATCTTCGTCCTCCACGACGATGTCGCCGGTGCCCGGGCCGAAGCCGGCGGGAGAATCGGAATTAAATATGGGTTTGTCGGCCACCGCGTCCACGGTGATGCCGAAATCGCCGCTCATGGTCTGGGTAATGCCGGAAGACTGCGCGCGGATCGTCACGTCGGCATGAATGTTCATGTCGGCGTCGTCGTTCGCCGGGGCTTTTACATATATACCCTGGTTCACCAACTGGTCATAGCTCAGGTTGATGACCTCGCCGGGGCCGTTCACAGTATAAAGCAGGGTATCGGGTTTGCCGTCGCCGTCGGTATCCTGCCAGATTTCCGTTTTCGCCGTGAAGCCCGACAGGGCCACGTTGTCGACCACGGTGCTGCCGGTGGGCGTAAAGTTGAACACCAGGTGCCCGGGATGTTCAGGCGCAGTAGCGGGGTCAACCAGGTTCTGCGAGGGTTTCCAGTCTTCATAGGTGCCCAGCGCGCTAAACATCAGGCCGCCGGCAGAGCCGCCGTCTGTCTCAACACCGGCGCCGAAGCTGCCGCCGGGCAGTTCAAGCCCGCCGTAGTTTTCAGGAACTTCGGTTTCGCGGTCCCAGTAAATGGTGCCGAGAGAGCCGAGGCGATCGATGCCGTTGATAAGATTGCCGGGATCGTCAGCGTATTCCCCCGAACCGCTGGACGGGTTGCCGGGACCGGCGGCCGGGCCGGCCGCGGTCAGCAGATCTTCACGCAAAGAGGCAAGAAACTGCTCCCCGGGCAGTTGGTCGCCGCCGTCGGTGACCATCACGGGCAGCGTTTTGTTCGTGAAGTGATCGTAGTATCCCTGAAGAACGATTTTTCCCCCGTCTTCAAAGGAAAACACCAGGTTCTGGCCTTCTTTGGCCACGTTGTTCGGGTCGGGCGCGAAGCCCAGGCCCAGCATCATGTTATCCGCATTGATGGGCACGGTGACGATTTCACCGGCGGAAGGCTGAACCAGTCTGATCACATTTGAAGCTGATGCCTGAGACATATGTCCCCCTCATAGTAGTTGATGCGTGACGCATACTTGATCGCCAAAAAAAACACGGCGGCGCAACAAAACCGCACAGGCATGGAATGGGGATCCAGGCCCGCGTACACCGTTTATTGTAACCGTTGGGATTCGCCTTGCGGCGGAGATCCCCCCTTACAGTCCGAATACCAAAACCGCCACCTGGCGGCTTCCCCCTGGCAGTACGGACTGTCGCGCAACCGTAAAATATGATTACGCTTTTTTATTCTTGCCGAATTTATATCACTTTCAAATAAAAATGCAAGAGGTTTTTTTATTTTTAAAACACATCATCTATATATCTCTCTTACGATTTCCGCTAAAAAATTTGTTCGCCTGTTAAAAAGGGAAGGCCTCTTCGCTTTTCAACTCTTTGGCGCCTTCGGCGGCGCGCGGGGGCAGGGCCAGCGCGTGCACGGCCAGAGGCGACACAATCACGGCCTGCTCGGGCCGCACCGGGCAGGCATATTGGCAGGCCCCGCAGCCGATGCAGCGGTCTTGGTCGATGACGGGTATCGCAAGGCCGTCGCGCATTTCCGGCCCCATGGTGATGGCTCCGGTGGGGCAGTGTTCCGCGCAGGCGCCGCAGCGGTTCTTTTCCGTCACCACGACGCAGAGATCTTCTTTCAGCGCCGCCCGGCCGATCTGCACCCGTTTCTTCTCTTCCAGGCCCAGAGGAGTCAGGGCGCCGCTGGGGCAGACCAGCGTGCAGCGCGCGCAGCCGATCTGGCAAAAGGCCCGGAAATAATCCATGGCCGGCAGGGTCATGCGCCCCGCCCCGCCCGCGCCCCAGGCCGCCGGGCCGCTCATGCGCAAAACCTGCGGCGGGCAGACCGTCAGGCACGAGTGGCAACCTGTGCAGCGGCTTTCAAGGTGCGCCAGCGACAACGCGCCCGGCGGCAGCACGGGCATCAACTGGGCATCGCCCTCCTTCGCCGGGGAAGAAAGCCCGCCTTCTTGCGCCTTTCGCCCGATGGATGCGGCGAAAGCGCCCGCCCCGCCGGCCAAACAGGCCGTGCCCGTCAGCACAAGGCCGCGCAGCAGGGCCAGGCGGTCCCGCCGGGCATTCTTCGTTCTAGCGGGGAATGCGACTCCTGCGAGAGGCGCGGCCCCTGCGGAAACAGCGCCCGCGGCGCGAACGGGCCCGGGCAAAAGAGCCATGCCCTGTCCCGGACAGGCTTCAAGGCAATTGTAACAGGACAGGCAACGGGAAGCGTCTATATTCCGGGCGGCGGAATCCAGGCAGTGCGCTTTGCAGGCCCGCGCGCAACGGCCGCAACCGATGCAGGAATCCGTGAACCGGGGGCGCAGATACGGCAGGCCACCGGCCGCCGCAGCGCCGTTGATCAGGCCCAGCAGAGCGCCCACAGGGCAAATGCTGTTGCAATACCCGCGCGGCCCCGCACCGGTCGCACCGGCCGCGCCTATCGCACCGGGCGTGCCGGCGGGCAAGCCGCTCCCCCTGCCCGCAAGCCACAGCACCAGCGCAAGCGAAGGCAAGGCCAGGGCCAGGGCGGCGGCGTCAAACTTCCAGACCGCGCGCGGCAGCATGAAAAGGCCCGTGGCGTCGCCCAATTCGGCAGCAAGGTTCACGGCCAAGGTGGCGCAGGGCTGCACCAGGGTGTGCGCGGCGCGGGCGAAAAGGCTGAACGGCTCCGCCAGGCCGAAGAAACGCGGCCCCTGCCAGAACAGGGCGGCGAGCAAAAGCGCGGGAATAGCGTAACGCCACGCGCTGCCTGGCAGATAGCCCCCGCCCGCTTGGTTGCCCTTGGCCCCCAGGCGGCCCCGGGGGCCCCGGCCCGCTTGCGGGCTCTGCCGCCCCGCTTGCGCCGCCCAGCCACGCGAGGCGCGCGTATATATATGATGATACACGTCCTGCAACGCGCCCAAAGGGCACAGCCAAGAGCAGAACACCCGGCCGCACAGCAGGGCCAGAACGGCCTGCGCGGCCAGCAGGCAACCGTAAAGCGCGGAAACAGAGGCGCCCGCCGAAACCGCCCCGGCCACGGCTGTCAGCGCCATGCCCGCCTGGGTCATGCCCAGAACGGGCAACAGGGCTTCGCCCAGGCGGCCGTACAGCAGGGCGAACAGAAACAGCCCCAGCACGAAGGACGCAACGATGCGGCGGACGGTTGCCAGGCGGCGGAGAGAAAATTTCATATTGTTGACGCGGCCAGGGGCAAACTGCCTTTTTTACTACACTTTTAATCGCTGGATATTCATCCCGTCCAACGATCCCTTGCCCACGCCCAGCTTCGCGCCCATGCCGATATAGGCGAACTCTTCCGCCTTGGCCCCGAACGACAGGGCGCAAGCCACGTCCGTGGCCACGATGTCGCGCCCGAGAATGAGCAGGTCCAGCTTCTTGTATTGCGAATAGCTTTGCCCGCGCGGGCCGCCGCTCAGCATCACCCTGCCCGCGTCCACGATGTTCAGGGCGGGCTTTCTGCCGTACAGGCAAAAGTCGGCGATGCACTGGTCAAGCCCGCGGCCGTGATAAAAGCGCCGGTCCCAGACCACGCCCATCAGGTTCTTCATGGCGGCGGAAAGCCCCGTGCCGCCGTGGTGCTTCAGCACCGGCACGTTCAAAATCACGTCCGCTTCCATGTACATTTCGTGAACTTTGGGCGCCGCCAGGGTTTTGCCGCCCATAATGGTCACCTGCTGGTAATACGACTCGCTGTGCGGCGGGGCCACGATGCCCCCGGCCGCCTTGACCACGGCCTCTATGCCCGATTCGCGATAGGCGTCGCGCCAGTGGTCGCAGGGGTTGTCGAAACAGGTGACCTTCTTGGCCCCGGCTTTGAAGCAGTGCTCCACCAGCCTTTTCATCAGCGCGGGGCTGGTGTTGGCGCCGCCCGCCGGGGTCACGGCCCAGCCCATGTTGGGCTTGATGAGCACGGTCTGGCCCGGTTTGACAAACGCCTCCATGCCGCCAAAGGCCGCAAGGCCCGCATCGGCCGCCGCCGCGATGTTTTCGCCGTGCACCGCCACCAGATCGGGGCGGGAGGCGGCAGAGCCGGGCACGGAAGCCGCATGGGAGAGCCCGGCGGGAACAAGCCCCGAAAGCCCGGCGGCAAGGCCGCCGCCCAGCAGCGCGGAGCAGAAAGTACGACGTTTCATACTATCCTCCAAAGGATATAAAGCCACGGACCGGGCAGACGAAAAACGGGGAAAAAGAAAAGCAAAGACATGCTGTCAGGTCACTATACCCTATGGCATAGAAGAACCGTTTTGCCAAGCGGATGGAGGAAACCCGCCCGGCAACCGTCCCGATTGGCGTCAGACAAGACCGTTCCGCAGGACAGCGGAACGAGACGGGGAAGCGTAGCGACCCCGCCCGCAGGGCGAGGCACAGAAGGTGCCGGGTCAAGGGCGGGTTCCGGGTGAAGCGACGTGTATTGGAACATACATGAGCTTCGGACGGAACCCGCCTGACGCGGTATCACGCCAATCCGGACGGTTGCTATCCCAGTTTGTTCTTCACAAAGGTAGTCATAATCTTCACCCCGATGGGCGTGGCTCCGAGGTTGTACGTCACTTTGTTGTTATGGTGGGTTTCAGCGTCCGTGCCGATGCCGATAAGGGTGGTGCGCATGCCCCCTTCCACGGCAAAGGCGTGAAAGTCTTCACTGGCGGGCACTTCCACCACGCCCAGCGACGAGCCCAGCACGGCGGTGATGGCGGCTTTCGCCTCTTCCACCAGTTTGGGGTCAAGGCTGGCGCCGGGCGCATCGCCGATAATCTCCACATCCGCCGTGGCGCCCATGGCTTCGGCGCATTTGGTTATGGCCCGGATGACCCGCTCGCGCTGCACGTCCATGACTTCGTTGTTCTGCGAACGCAAATCGAAGTTCATGACCGCTTTATCGGGTATGATGTTGAAGGTGCCTGTGTCGACCAGAACCCTGGTGCACTTGGCCGAATGCGTCACCCTGGGGTCGCAGTGCACCAGGCCCACGGCGTGGGTTATCAACCCGGCGGTTTCCGCCACGTTCACGCCCTGGTGCGGCCGCGCGCCGTGCGAGCTTTTGCCGTGCAGGGTCGCCTGAATCTGGCAGACGGCGGAATGGGCTATGCCCGCCGCGGCTTCGCCGAATTTGGCTTCGGAAACGGGCCGCAGGTGCAACGAGACCATTTCTTCTATGCCCTTCAGTTTGCCGCTGGCCAGGAACCGCCGTGCGCCGGTGAGTATTTCTTCCGCCGGCTGAAACACGAACTTCACCGTGCCGCGTTTGATGCCGCAGGCGGCCAGGGCTTTTGCCGTCCACAGCACGATGGTGCAGTGCGCGTCGTGGCCGCAGGCGTGCATGGCGCCGGGGTGGGTGGAGGCGAACGGCAGGCCGGTTTCTTCCTGCATGGGCAGGGCGTCCATATCAGCCCGCATGCCCAGGGTAAGGCCCGGTTCCGCCCCGCGCAGCGTGGCGATGACGCCGGTCGTGCCTTCGGCCGCATCTTCCACCTCAAGCCCGGCTTTGCGCAGCTCGCCGGCGATATAGGCCGAGGTCTTGAATTCCTTGTGCCCCAGCTCGGGAATGGTGTGCAGGTGTTTGTAGGTGCTTATGATCTCTTCTTCGTGATCCGCAATCCAACGCATATAGTCCATATGGCCTCCTTACGGCGAAAGCGTCGCCAAGCCCAGTTCGCTTATCATGTCCATGAAACCGTCGGACAACAGCAGCGCCAGTTCCGCCTCGCGCTCCGGCCGGTCGTGCGCCCCGGCATACGCCGAGCGGCCGTACCACGCCGCCTGCGCGTCGCCCCCGACCCCGATGTGGCCGGGGTGGAACATGACCTCCGCCAGCGCCCCGTGTTTTCCGGCCTTGGCCGCGCATCTGCCCGCGCGCTCCAGCCCCTGCCGCAGGGCGACAAGGCTCATGCTGCCGCTGGCGTATGCGCCGACGAAATAATCCGGCACGGGCACGCCCAGTTGCAGCGCCAGCCGCCGCAAGGGCGGCGACCAGAAAGCAAGCAGCTCGCGGCAGAGCACGCCGGGCACCATGCGCGATGCGGGCAGGCGCGGCAGATAGCGCGATTCAAAGGGTATGCGCAGATATTCCACCGGGTATTTGCGCATGATTTTTTCCATCACCGGCAGCAGACTGGGTATGACATGCACGTGCAAATGCCCGTCAAGGCGCACCTTCTCCCGCCCTGTGCCCTGCCGCACGGCGTCTATCTGGGCGCAGAACTCGATGAAGATTTGCTCGCGCAGGGCTTTCGCCTTCTTGCCGCCGTTAAAAAGCCCGATCAGCAAGGTGCAGAGGCTGAGGCGGAAAAACCCCTCCGCATCCGCCAGGTCCGGCACCAGGGCGGGGTCCGCGCAGGCTTTGCCTTCCAGCAGATTGAGGTGCGTGACGGCAAAGGTTTCCGGCCGGGCGCGCATGGCCGCCAGGGCCGCATCCGCATGCAGGCCGCCCGCCATGACGCTGGTGCTTTGCAGCCTGCCTTTGTCCACGGCCTCAAGAATGCCCCGCGTCACCTGCGGAGTGAGCCCGCAGTCGTCCGCATGGAAAATGCAACGCAGCATGGCTCAGCCGTCCGCCTTGCGCGCCCTGCTTTTCGTATTTTCCGCACCGCCCGCCCGTTCGCTGATGATATAGCGCGGGCGGCGTTTGACCTCGTGAAAAACCTGGCGCAGGTATATGGCCAACAGGCAGATGGAAGCCAAAATGGCCGAGCCGGTAATCAGAATCAGCAAAATGACCGTGGTGAAACCGTCCATGGCCTGGCCGCGCAGCTTCATTACCAGGGCTTCGCCGCCCATGACCACCGAAAAGACGAAAAAGAGCAGCCCCATAAGCCAGATCAGGTACAGGGGCTTTGAAGTGTAGGCAGTCATGGAATCAAGCGCCAGCCGGAACTTTTTGGCGAAAGACCACTTGGTGCCGCCGGCTTCACGCGCGGCCGGGGTAAAGGGCAGCTCCATACGCCTGAAACCCAGCCAATAGGTCATGCCCCGGTAAAACATCTTGCGCTCGGGCAGATTTTGCCAGGCTTCCACGACTTTGCGGTCCAGCAGTTTGAAGTCGCTGGCTCCGGAAAGGTCGAAAGTGCTTATCCAGAAAAAAGCCCGGTAAAACAGCGTGGCCAGGCAGCGGTCAAGGCGCGATTCCGTCTGGCGGCGTTCTTTGCGGGCCTCAATGATATCGGCCTTGCCTTCTTTCCAGGCGGCGACCATGACCGGTATGAGCGACGGCGGGTGCTGCATGTCGCTGTCCAGGGTGATCACCGCATCGCCGGCGGCCGCGTTCAGCCCGGCCGCCAGCGCGGCCTCTTTGCCGAAATTGCGCGAAAGCCGCAGACATCGTACCGCGCCGCGCGATGCGGCCTCACGTTGCATATGCTGCCAGGAGTCGTCGGGCGACCCGTCGTCCACCAAAATGATTTCGTACGAATCGCCGATCTCGCCCAGGACTTTTTCCAGGGCGTCCAAAAAGACGCTTATGGCCGCGCCCTCTTTGTATACGGGGCTGACGACGGATAGTGTAGGCATGCGCACCTCGGTTGGGCGAACATACTAAACCGCGCCGCAAAAATCCACGAGACTTCTTTTGAAGATTTTCAGGCCGACTTTGCGTACTATCCCCGCAAACGTGAAACGAATATACCTTTGCCTGCGGCCGGACCCCGCACTTTGCAACCACCTTAAGCCAGGCGGTACCCATGCACATCTTCGAATACGGCGACGAAGCGGTGGAACACCTCACGCGGCGCGACAAAAAACTCGGCGCTGCCATCGAAAGCATCGGCCGCATTGAGCGCGAAGTGACGCCCGACCCTTTCGCCTCGCTGGCGAACAGCATCGTCAGCCAGCAGATTTCAGGCAAGGCCGCGCGCACCATCTGGGCGCGCCTGGATGAAGCCCTTGGCGGCGTCACACCGCAAAGCGTGGGCGGCGCGGAGATCGAGCGCATTCAGGGCTGCGGCATGTCCTTTCGCAAGACCGGCTATCTGAAAGGCCTGGCCGAGGCCGTGCTGCGCGGGAAACTGGACCTTGAGCATCTGCCCGGCCTGCCGGACGAAGAGATCATCGCCACCCTTTCAAGCCTTGAGGGCATCGGCGTCTGGACGGCCGAGATGTTCCTGATCTTTTCGCTGCGCCGCCCCGACGTGCTGAGCTGGGGCGATTTGGCCATACGGCGCGGCATGATGAACCTGTACGGATTGAAAAAACTGGATAAAACGAAATTCGAGCGCTGCCGCAAACGCTATTCCCCGTACGGCTCTGTAGCCTCATTTTACCTCTGGGCCTTATCCAAGTAGCGACTCGTGGGTTCATGGAGTAGCGGCTTGCGCAATTTGAAAAAATAATGTCCAATCCGCCTGTACCATTTCCGGCCGTGCGCCGTAAGTTTCAGGAGGAACCATGCACCATACCACACCCCGCACCCGTATCGCGGCCCTTTTGCTCTGCCTGCTTTTCACCGCTTCCGCTTTGGGCTGCGCGTCCAGCAGCGGCAAATCGTATAAACCCGGCGAAGCCAGAAAAGCCCAGACCATACAGAAAGGCACCATTCTGGCCATAGACGAAGCCACCATCGAGCAGGATTCCACCCTGGTCGGCCCCGGCATCGGCGGGGTTGCGGGCGGCGCCATCGGCAGCACCATCGGCGGCGGCAAGGGCCGCATTCTGGCCATCGTGGGCGGCGCGGCCATCGGCGCGCTGGCCGGGGCCGCGACCGAAAAAGCGGTCCGTTCTGAAAACGCCTATGAGTTCACCATCGAGCTGGAAGACGGCAAAGCCATCAGCGTGGTGCAGGCCGTGGACGACGACTACGCCGTGGGCGACAAGGTCCGGGTGCTCACCGGCGAAGGCCGGAAAGTGCGCATCGTGCGCATAAAATAACAGCCCGCCAAGCCCCCCGAATTCTCACTCCATTATGGCGACGTGCAAAAAGCCGCCTCGTTCCCACCGGAACGAGGCGGCTCGCATACCGGCCTGAAACCTGGCTTACGCGCCCGCGTTACGGGCCGCTATCCTGCCGAAAACAACGGCTTTGGCGAAAGCCGTGCCGGTCATGTACGCGGAGCCGTGAAAGCCGCCGGTCATTTCACCGGCCGCATACAGGCCGGGAATGAGCTGGCCGAACACGTCGACGACCTGAGTTTTGGGGGTGATGCGCACGCCGCAGTATGTGGCGATGACCGCCGCCGTGGTGGGCATGGCATAGAACGGCGGTTTTTCTATCTTCAACGGCTTGCCGTACTTACCGGAAAGATACTGCCTGCCGAATTCCGGGTCCGTTCCCTTTTCCACAAACCTATTGTAATTTTTGATAGTTTCTTCAGCCGCGTCAGGGTCGATGCCCGCTAGCTTGGCGACTTCTTTGATACTGTCAGCCTTGAAGACGATGCCGGGGCGCTCTTCGAACTTTCTGGCGGCTTCCGGGCTGACTTTATTCTTTTCATAGGTGGCCGCGCGCACGGCCGAATCAAAGACCTGAAAAGCATACCCCTCGGGCTGGGCCAAGGCCGCATCGCCTATGAGCTTGTACGATATGGATTCGTTGACGATGCGTTTGCCGCGTTTGTTGAGAACGGCGGCGCCGCTGTAATAGTAGGACATTCTGTCCTGCGACCAGACATTGGGCTTCAAAATGACCCCGAAGGTCGCTTTTACGTAAGGGGAGTCGATAAAGTCGGCGCCATAAGCCTGGGCCATCTTGATGCCGTCCCCTGTGCAGCCCATGCCCGCCACGACCTGGGCCCGGCGCATGGCCGGGGTATACTGGCCCAGCAGGTCCGGGTTTCTGGAATAGCCGCCGGCGGCCAGGATCACCCCTTTCTTCGCTCCGAAAGAAACATCCTTGCCCCGGAGCTTCGCCGTTATGCCGCAGATCTTTTTGCCGTCATAGGTCAGGCGCTGCGCCGCGCAGTTGGTCAGAACCTTGCCCCCTCTGTCGGTGACGTATTTGTGCATCACCGTTATCAGCTGGGCCGGAGAAACCTGGTGCCCTCGGGGCACGCTCATGCCACTGGCCGCCCGTGGTTCGCCGATGGCGATGCCCATGCCCTTGAGCCAGTGATAGGTATCCATGTTCAGATCCATAAAGGCTTTGATCAGCTCGGGGTTGTTCATGTGCTCGCCGACTTCCAGCATGTCTTTGGTGTACAGTTCAATGGAGTCGTTGATGTTTCGCTCTTTCTGCTCCGGCGTGCCCGCAAAAGACATCTGGCCGCCGCAGATGATGGTGGAACCGCCCAGAATGGGCTCTTTTTCCAGCACGTAGACGGAAAGTTTTTTGTCCACGGCCTCGCACGCCGCCGCAAGCCCCGCGCCGCCGCCGCCGATAATGATCACATCCGCTTCATAAGTCCATTTGGCCGGTTTCGCCGTGGGCACGGCCCCGGCCGGAACAGGCAGCGCGCTGAGCGCGGCAAGGCCCGCTCCGGCGGCCGCCGCCGTCTTCACGAAATTTCTTCTGCTGAGCATTTTCTTTCCAGACATCTGAGCCTCCTGAACAGAAAAAAAGTGAGGGAATGGTGTGAAACGACCTATGCCTCCATCTTTCAGGCAAAAAGCCCGCTTTCCCGGCAGGAATTCCGGAAAAGCGGGCAACTACGCGCTCTATGGTTTCAGTCTTCGTTACGCGCCCGCGTTCCTGGCCGCTATTCTGCCGAAGACCACCGCCTTGCACAGCGCCGTGCCCGTCATATAGGCAACGCCGTGGAAACCGCCGATCATTTCACCGGACGCGTACAGGCCGGGAATAAGCTCGCCGAACACGTCCCTGACCCGGCACTCGGGAGTGATGCGCACGCCGCAATAGGTGGCGATGACCGCCGCCGTGGAGGGCATCACGTAAAACGGGGCCTTTTCAATTTTCACCGGCTTGCCGTAGTTGCCGGAAAGGTGCTTTCTGCCGAACTCGGGGTCTTCGCCCTTTTCCACATAGCTGTTGTAGTTTTTGATGGTTTCCGCCGTCGCGGCCGGGTCCATGCCCGCCAGCTTGGCCACGTCGGGTATGGTATCGGCCTTGTAGATGACGCCGGGGCGGTCTTCAAACTTTTTGATGCCCGCTTCATTCAGCTTCCACATGGCATACTCGGCTTCACGAATGGCGGAGTCGAAAACCTGGAACCCGCAGCCGTCCGGCTGGGCCAGAACCGCATCGCCCAGCAATTTATACGATATGGATTCGTTGACGATACGCTTGCCTGCCTTATTCACGATGGCCGCGCCGCGATAATAGAATTGCATGAAATCGTCGGCGAAGGTGGCGGGTTTCATGGTCAGGCCGTAGGTGGCCTTCACATAGGGGCTGTCGATGAAATCAGCCCCGTAGGCCTGGGCCATCTTGATGCCGTCGCCGGTAACCCCCATGCCCGCGATAACTTTCGCGTTGCGCATCACCGGGGTGTATTGGCCCAGCATGTCCGGGTTGCGCGAATAGCCCCCCGCCGCCAGAATAACGCCTTTTTTCGCCTGGAAGGTCACAGGCTTCTTGCGATACAGCGCGGTCACGCCGCAGACTTTTTTGCCGTCATAAACCAGGCGCTGGGCCGCGCAGTTGGTCATGACCTTCGCGCCCTTGCTTGTGGCGAACTTGTTCAGCTGCATGATGAGCTGGGGCGGCGAAACCTGGTGCGTACGGGGCACGCTCATGCCGCTGTTGGGGCGCGGGTCGTCGATCTTGATGCCCATGCCCTTCAGCCAGTTGTAGGTGTCGAGCTGCACGGCCATAAAGGCTTTCAGCAGCGCCGGGTCGTTCATGTGGCCGCCCACTTCCAAGAGGTCTTTGGTGTACAGGTCAACGGAGTCTTTGATGTTTTTCTCCGCCTGGTCCGGCGTTCCGGCAAACGATATCTGCCCGCCGCAAATGATAGAAGAACCGCCCAGAATGGGTTCTTTTTCCATCAGGTACACGGAAAGCCCTTTGCTTGCCGCTTCGCTGGCAGCCGCAAGGCCGGATGCGCCGCCGCCCACGATGATCACGTCGGCGGTGTAATCCCATTTGGCCGGTTTCGGCGTGGGCGTAGCCGCCGCCGGTGAGGCCAAAACGCCCAGCGTCGCCAGCGAAGCGCCGGCGACGGCCGCCGTTTTCATAAAATTCCTTCTACTGACCTGCGAAATCTTGGACATGATGCAGCCTCCCATATGGCGTTAGGGTCAAGGATTTTCCGGGCAAACTCGAAATGCCTTCTTTATCAGGTTTATGGATAAAACATATCGGAAAAATGCACAATCAATTGACGCCACCAGCGAAATGGCATAGCTTTACCAAAAAATTTCCCTGATATCATTGATGAAAACGTATCTCACACACTTTTGCGAATGAAGTAGGAGGAGCCATGGCCGAACAGAAAAGAACTCCCGGTGTCTCTCGTCGTGACGTTTTGACCGGCGCCGTTGTCGCCGGCGCCGCCGCCGCAATGGCGACGCTGCCTTTCTCTGAGGCGAAAGCCGTACCCCCGCCCAAAAAATGGGACCAGACCGTTGATATCGTGGTCGTGGGCACGGGTTTTGCCGGCCTGGCAGCCGCCATAGAAGCCAAAGACGCCGGGGCCGACGTGCTGGTCATCGACAAGGCCCCCATTGTCGGCGGCAACTCCGCCATTGCCAGCGGCCTGTATAACTGTGCCAACCCTGTGGAACAAAAAAAGCAGGGCATTGAGGATTCTCCCGAGCTGCACTACAAGCAGACCCTTGCGGGCGGCGACTTCCGGGGCGATCCGGAAAAAGTGCGCTACTACGCCGATCACGCTCTGGAAGGATTGCACTGGCTGCAAAAACAGGGTGTCGTGTTTGAAGAAAAAATCTCCACCGGCATCGGCGCTCTGCACCCGCGCAGCCACGACCCCATTAACAAGGGACGCGGCGGGGCCATCATCATGGCTTTGAAAAAGCAGGCCGACCAGCGCAAAATCCCGATCAAAATGAACTGCGCCCTGACCGGCATCGTCCGCAAGGACTGCCTGGAAGGCGAAGTGCTCGGCGTGCAGGTCAAAGACGGCAAACAGCAGAAGTACATCAAGGCCAAGCGCGGAGTCATTCTGGCCACCGGCGGTTTCGGGGCCGATGTGCCGTTCCGCTCCAAATACGCCCCGCAATATGACGAAAAACTGCCCACCACCAACGTGCCCTGGGCCACCGGCGAATCTTTGATCTACGCACAGGATGTGGGGGCCGACGTCATCGGCATGGATTATATCCAGCTGCTTGTGGCCTGTAACTATTTCACGAAGAAATATGGCGATCTGGCCAACCTGGGCGTGGACCATGTCGTGTTCGTGAACCTGAAGGGCGAACGCTACGTGGCCGAAGACGCCCGCCGCGACGTGCTGGCCGCCGGCACCATGTCTCAGCCGGAAAAGGTCTTCCTTTGGGTGGCCGACGACCGGGTGCTCAAGCGCTATTCGCCCGAGCGCCTCAAGATGTCTCTGGACAAGGGCCTGTGCTTCACCGCTCCCACTCTGGAAGAGCTGGCCAAAATTCTGCAGGAAAAGTTCAAGACCCCGCCGGAAACCTTCCTTGCCACCGTCAAGCGCTACAACGAACTGGTGGCCTCGGGCAAAGACAGCGATTTCGGCAAGACCACGCCCAACCTCAAACCTCTTGAAAAAGGGCCGTTCTGGGCCAGCCCCACCCAGGCCGGGGTGCACCATACCATGGGCGGCCTGCGCACCAAGGGTGTTTCCGGCCAGGTGCTTGACCGCAACGCCAAGGTTGTGCCCAGGTTGTACGCTGCGGGTGAAGTGACCGGCGGCCTGCACGGCACCAACCGCCTCGGCGGTAACGCCACCTCCGACTGCATCGTTTTCGGCCGTCTTGCAGGGCAAAACGCGGCCAAAGAAAAACCCCAATCCTAAGGGATCCGTGTCATGAGCACACATGCAAACTGTTCTTCTTTTGCCCGGCGCGCCCTTGGCCGCTTCTGCTTTTTGCTGGCGGCGGCGATTCTGCCGCTGGCCCTTCTGGCGGCCGCATCAATGGCGGCCCCCAGTTTCAAACCCAATGTGGCGCCCGGTAACTGTGCCGCCTGCCATGAAGGCAAAAAAATGGTCGGCGCCGACCATCCCGACACCACGAAGATGACCTGGAAAGAATGCGCCGCCTGTCACAAAAAGGAAACAGGCGGGGCAAAAACCCTGGCCATGCGCATTCCCGCGGACCACTATCACATGCTGGCCGGGCAAAAGTGCGCCGCCTGCCACAAGGGCGGCAAGCCGGAAAACCTGCCGGAGCAGGCGACCTGCAAAAACTGCCACAAGGATTACGTGGCGAAAACGCCCGACAAGGGTGAATTGGTGAACCCGCACAAGAACCATCTGGGCGAACCCGACTGCTGGGTCTGCCACACCATGCACAAACCTTCCGTCAACTTCTGCGCTTCTTGCCACCCGGCTATGGTTTACAAAGTACCGTGAAAAAGCAGCCCGGGCGGGGACCCTTCCCCGCCCGGCGTTTTCCGCCCGCAGCGCTTGACTCTGCGCTCGGAACATCATAAGACTACGGAAAGTTGGACTTTGTCAGGGCCGCACGGCTCCTTTCGTGTTCCGTTTGTCTATGATGCGCGCCTGGTCCGCAGCGTATCGCACAATGCCAAGGACTTCCCCATGAGCAGCCGTTTTTCGCTTTCGCGTGTATCAGGGGTACTGGCCGCCCTCGGTCTCTCCTGTACTCTTTTGGTCCTTGCCGCCCAAGCGGTGCCCACGCAAAACGCCCAGGCGGCGCCCGTGGGCCGCGTCATTCTGTACCCCGCAACGCCCGACAAAAAAGGCGAACTGCCGCCTGTGCCGTTCAACCACGACGCGCACGCCAAGGCGATGCAAGACAGGGGCAAAGACTGCGCCAGCTGTCACCAGGCTCCTGCAGCGCAAGGCGCGGAAGCGGGGGCCGCAGGCAAGCAACCGCTTTCATACGCTTTCAAAGACACGGCCGGCAAAAAGGCGGGCGCCCTGAAAGACGGCTTTCACGACGGCTGCATAAGCTGTCACGCAACAGAAGCCAAAACCGGAAAATCCAGCGGCCCGCAAGAGGCCGAATGCCGCACCTGCCACAACGGGCCCGCCCCCTCCGCGCAAGCGGGAAAACCCTTTGACCCCACGCTGGACAAGGGCCTGCACGCGCGTCACGTCACCTCGCGCGAGATCACCGCGCCCGGCAAAAGGCCCGGCAGCATCTCTCCCGTCAACTGCGCCGCCTGCCACCACGCCTTGCCCGGCGCCGCTTCCGGCATCGGCACGCGCCAGTCGTGCAGCGCCTGCCACGAGCCTTTCCGTGAAACCGCGCACAACAGCTGCATCACCTGCCACCTGAGCGTGGCCAAAGCCAAAAAGCCCAGCGGACCCGTCAATTGCTCCGGCTGTCACGACGCTGCCACCTGGAACAAATACGCACGGCCCGCCAAGGCCCAGCCCATTTTCGCCGGGCAGCCCTCTTCGCGCCTGATGGCGCCCAAATCGGCCAAAGACGGCAACGGCACGCAGGCTTCCCTGCCGCCGGTGCCCTTCAACCACAAGCTGCATGAACAGGCGCTGCCGACCTGCCGCAGCTGCCATCATAAAGATCTGTCGAACTGCTCTTCGTGCCACACGACGACAGGCGCTGCCAAAGGCGGCAACGTGACCATGTCGCAAGCCATGCACAAGGCCGACTCCACCTATTCCTGCGTGGGCTGTCACGAAAAACGCAAGACTACGACCCCGCAGTGCGCCGGGTGCCACACGCCGAAACCCGCGGCCATGACCAAGCAAAACTGCGCGTTCTGCCACAAGGGCGCGGCCTCCGCTCCCGCGGCGGCGAGCCGGACCGGCACAGCCGCCCCCGGCTCGGAAGGAGCAGCACCCGGTGCGGAAGGCACAGTCCCGGCGGCTCCGCCGGAAAAGGTGACCATCGGCATCCTTTCCAACGAGTTCGAGCCCTGCGTGCTGAATCACGGCGACATCATCCGCGCGATGAACAAAAGTATCGAAAAGACGGCCCCCAGCCTGGCGGCCATGCACGCCGAAAACTACACCGCGTGCGTCGCCTGCCACCACAACAGCCCGCCTTCGGCAACGCCGCCCAAGTGCGCCAGCTGCCATGACAAGAGCGCGCCCGCCGGAGCCACGGCCGCGCAATCGGGCAACCGCCCGTTGCTTAAAGCGGCCTATCATCAGCAATGCATGGGCTGCCATGACCGCATGCAGGTGAAAAAACCGGCCAACACCGATTGCGCCGGGTGCCACGCCAAACGGGTGATGGCCAAGTAACGGCCCCGCCTTGCGCTGAAGACGACAGCCCCGCATGGAAAGCACGCGGGGCTGTTTTTTTGCGTCAAATACGCGGCGCACGCAACATCGCCCTTGTCTGGGAAGGTTCGCTGGTATAGGCATAAGGGCAACCAAGGATTTTTCATGCGCATCTTGATGCTGGGCGACGTCGTGGGCCGCCCGGGCCGCACCGCCCTTAAAGCCCGCCTGCCGCGCCTGCGGGAAAAACTGAAACTGGACGCTGTCATCGCCAATGCGGAAAACGCCGCCGGGGGCGTGGGCATGACCGTTGAAACCCTGCGCGAAGTGTTCGCGGCCGGGGTCGACGTCATCACCGGCGGCAACCACACCTGGCGGCACCCTGAAGTGTATACGGCGCTTGACCGCGACACGCGCGTCGTACGGCCCGCCAACGCCGCGCCCGGCTCTCCGGGGCAAGGCTGCACAGTGCATACCCTGGCCGACGGGCGGAGCTTTGCCGTGCTCAACCTTTTGGGCCGCTCGTTCATGGACCCCGCCGACTGCCCTTTTCATGCGGCGGCGCGCGAAATGGCCGCTCTGCCGGATACGGTGAAACTGCGTTTCGTAGATTTTCACGCCGAAGCCACAAGCGAAAAGCGCGCCCTGGCCTGGTTCCTGAACGGGCAGGCGACCTGCATCGCGGGCACGCACACCCACGCGCAGACCTTTGACGCCTTCATTCTGCCCGGCGGAACGGCCTTTATCAGCGATCTGGGCATGTGCGGGGCGGAAAGCGCCTCTATTCTGGGCATGGATGTGACGAGCGTTGTGGACCGATTCGTCACCAACCTGCCGGGGCGTTTCAAACCCGCTTCCGGCGAGGGAGCGTTGAACGGGCTGATTGTCGATGCGGACGAAGCCACGGGCAAAGCGTTGAGCGTGACCGTGTTGCGAGAAAGGGCCGCGGCCGTTTGCGACCCCGCCGCCCCGGGTGGGGGCGTGGCTACGGAAGTCAAATGAAAAAGGGCCTTGCGGCCCCTTTTCATTTGACTTCACTCGTCATTTCAGATTCCGGCCCTTGGTTTCCGGCAGGAAGTACAGGGCGGCAAGGCCGCAAATGTAGAAGAAGGACGTGATGAACAAAGACGAGCCGATGCCGAAAACCTCCGCCAGCCCGCCGATGATGATCGGCGCAAGCGCGGAAGCGCCGCGGCCCACGTTATACACGAAACCCAGCCCCGCGCCGCGCTGG
>JAVBNL010000043.1:0-11019 GCA_031551515.1 Desulfovibrionaceae bacterium | reverse complement strand
TGGAAAAACTCTTCGCGCCGGAATTCCGCAACAGGCTGGACGCCATGGTGCCCTTTGCCAACCTGTCGCCGGAAATTATGGGCCGGATAGTGGACAAGTTCGCTACGCAACTTTCCGCCGCGCTGAAGGAAAAACGGGTCGACCTGTTCCTCACCGAAGGCGGCAGGGCGTGGCTCGCGGAAAAAGGGTATGATCCCGCTTTCGGCGCGCGGCCCCTGGCCCGCGTGCTGCGCGAATCCGTGGAGGACGAACTGGCCCGCGAAGTGCTGTTCGGCCAACTGGCGGGCGGCGGCGAAGTTGTGGTAGATGCCGCTTCTCTTAAAGCGGAGAAGCTCAGCTTCAGCTATGCCGCGCCGGAGCCCAAAAGCCCCAAAGCAGTACCGCCCGCGCTTTCTTCGTTGCCAAAGGGCAAAGCAGTCGTAAACACGAAGGCGGCCGCCACACCCAAAGCCGCAAAAGCGGCCCCTAAGACGCGCGCCGCGCAGCCCGGGGAAAAGGCGAAGGCCGCTAAAGCGCCTAAGCCCGCAGCCGGAACAAAACCCGCTGCAGCTAAAACCGCCAAAGCGGGCACGGCGAAGGCCCCGGCATCCAAGGCGCGCTCGGGCAAAAAAAAGGCCTGACATGCCCGTGTTTTTGAGGCCGGGCGAGATCGGCTTCCCTCCGCTTACGCAGGCCTCGCCCGAAGGGTTGCTTGCCGTGGGGGGCGACCTCTCGCGTGAGCAGCTTTTGTGCGCGTATGCCAACGGTGTTTTTCCCTGGTACGACGAGGGCACGCCGGTTTTATGGTGGGCATTGCCCGAACGGTGCGTTCTGCCGCCTTCCCGCCTGCATATTTCGCGTTCCCTCGGCCGGGCCGTGCGCTCCCGGCGTTTTCACCTTACCCTTGATACGGCGTTTGACGCGGTCATCGGCGCCTGCGCCCGCACTCCCCGGCCGGGACAGCGGGGCACCTGGCTGGTGCCCGAAATGATTGAAGCGTATTGCGGCCTGCACCGCGCGGGCTATGCCCACTCCATGGAAGCCTGGCTGGATGGGCGCCTGGCCGGCGGCATATACGGGGTGGCTCTGGGCGAGGTTTTCTTCGGCGAATCCATGTTTTATCACTGCCCGGACGCTTCCAAGGTCGCATTGGTCTGGCTGGTCCGGTTGCTGCGCGCATGGGGCTTTTCGCTGGTCGACTGCCAGCAGGTGACGGACAATTTGCTGCGTTTCGGCGCGTACTCGGTGCCCAGAGCCGCTTTCATGCGCGAACTGCGCCGGGGGCTGGCTTTGCCGCACCGGCAGGGCGCCTGGAAAATGCCCGAGAATTTCTTTCCGTTGTGAATATGCTCTGATAAAAAAGACGCCAAACGAATGCCGAAAAGCGTTCGTTTGGCGTCTTCAAGCGTTGCAAAAACGTCAGGCCAGCGCCTGCTCCAGGTCTTCCAGAATATCGTTGATATCCTCAATGCCCACGGAAAGGCGAACCAGATCCGCGGGTATGCCCGCAGCCGCAAGTTCTTTCTCCGTCATCTGGCGGTGGGTGCTTGAAGCGGGGTGCAGCATGCAGGTATGCGCGTCCGCCACATGGGTGGCGATGGAGCCGATGTGCATTTTGGCCATGAAGCGCTCGGCGCCTTGTCTGCCGCCCTTCACGCCAAAGCAGACCACGCCGCAGGAACCGTCCGGCAGGTATTTTTGCGCCAGAGGGTAATATTTGTTGCCGGGCAGGGAGCAGTAGTTGACCCAGGCCACTGACGGATGTTTTTCAAGATACTGCGCAGCGGCCAGCGCGTTTTCGCAGTGGCGTTTCATGCGCAGGTGCAGGCTCTCAAGGCCGATGTTCAGCAAAAACGCGTTTTG
Source organism: Desulfovibrionaceae bacterium (assembly GCA_031551515.1). Lineage (GTDB taxonomy): Bacteria > Desulfobacterota > Desulfovibrionia > Desulfovibrionales > Desulfovibrionaceae > FLUQ01. Next base: position 9,177 of record JAVBNL010000043.1, on the reverse strand, counting down.
CGGCGCCTGAATGGAGCCGAAATCGCGCATCAATTGGGCTGTGGCCTTGGTTATGAACGCGCCGCCCTGACCGAACTGTTCCGTATACACGACGCCGTGATAACTTGCGTCCGGCTGGGTGAGGCCGGGGAACTTGTCCGCGTGTTTCGTCCAGTCGAACTTGCCGGAGTCCACAAGCACGCCGCCCACGGCGGAAGCGTGGCCGTCCATGTATTTGGTGGTAGAGTGGGTGATGATGTCCGCGCCCCATTCAAAGGGGCGGCAGTTGATGGGCGTGGGAAAGGTGTTGTCCACGATCAGCGGCACGCCGTGCGCATGGGCCGCCGTTGCAAAACGCTCGATATCAAACACGGTCAGCGACGGGTTGGATATGGTCTCGCCGAACACGGCTTTGGTATTCGGGCGAAAGGCCGCGTCCAACTCCGCGTCGGTGCAGTCGGGCGAGACGAAAGTGAACTCGATGCCCATGCGTTTCATGGTCACGGCAAACAGGTTGTAGGTGCCGCCGTAGATTTGCGAAGAGCAGACCACATGATCGCCGCAAGAGCAGAGGTTGAACACGGCGTAAAAGCTTGCCGCCTGGCCGGAAGAGGTCAGCATGGCGGCCGTGCCGCCTTCAAGCGCGGCTATTTTGGCCGCCACATGGTCGTTGGTGGGGTTTTGCAGGCGGGTGTAGAAATAGCCGCTTTTCTTCAAGTCGAAAAGCAGACCCATTTCTTCGCTGGTGTCGTATTTGAACGTGGTGCTCTGAATGATGGGCACGGCGCGCGGTTCGCCGTTCTTGGGAACATAGCCCGCCTGGACACATTGCGTTGCGATGCGTTTTTTCTTCATGACTCTTCTCTTTGCGTTTTTCCACGCCGGAGTTGGCCGCTTTCAACGGCTTTGGCCGCGGCGTCAAGGATGCCGTTGACAAAACCGCGAGAGCCCTCGTCCCCGAACTGCTTGGACAGTTCGATGGCTTCGTTGATGGCCACTTTGGGCGGAATGTCCGAACGGAACAGTATTTCATACAGCGCGAGACGCAGCAGGGTGATTTCCACTTTGCCCATGCGCTCAATGCGCCAGTTTTGCGATAACCGTGTCAGGTGGGCGTCCAGCTCTTTCTGCTCCGACCAGACGCCTTCCACCAGATCCCAGGCAAAGCCTTCCGGGCTGGCTTCGCTACCTTCACGCTCTTCAGCCTGGTCAGGGGCTTTGCAAAAGGCGTTGATCAAATCCCGCCTGCTTTTGGCGGGTGAAAAGGCGAGACCATACAAGACCTGAAAGGCCAAGGCGCGCTCGTTGCGGCGTGACGGTTTTTTGCTCACAAGCTTTCCATGACCCGAATGGTTTCAAGCACGGCGGCAGAAGCTTCAACGCCCTTGTTGCCCGCTTTGGCCCCGGCGCGCTCAATGGCCTGTTCCAACGTGTCGGTGGTCAACAGGCCGAAGCCCACGGGGATGCCGTGATGTAGCGAGACATGCGCCAGGCCTTTGGAAGCTTCAGAGGCCACAAAGTCAAAATGGGGCGTCGCGCCGCGAATGACCGCGCCGAGGGCCACTATGCCGTTGTATTTGCCGCTTGCGGCCGCTTTGCCGCAGACCAGGGGCAGCTCGAACGCGCCGGGAATGCGGATAACGGTAATATCGTCTTTTTCGCAGCCGTGCCGGGTCAGAAAGTCGACCGCGCCGCCGATCAGGCGGTCCACGATAAAGTCGTTGAATCGGGTGGCGACAAGGGCGAACTTCAACCCTTTCGCGTCCATGCGGCCTTCTATTGTGCGAATTTGCGCCATGAGATTCCGTCCTTGTTTGCGGGGCTACACATTGTCGGTGTCAAAATGCAGCATGTGCCCCATTTTTTCTTTTTTGGTGTGCAGATACTTGCTGTTATATTCGCAGGCGCCCGATTCCAGGGGCACCCGTTCGACGATTTCCAGGCCGTAGCCTTGCAACCCGACAATTTTTTTGGGATTGTTGGTCATCAGGCGCATTTTGCGCACTCCCAAGTGCACCAGAATCTGGGCGCCGATGCCGTAATCGCGCAAGTCGGCCTTAAAGCCCAGCTTGTGGTTCGCCTCTACCGTATCAAGCCCCTGGTCTTGCAGCGCATAGGCTTGCAATTTGCTGGTCAGGCCGATGCCGCGTCCTTCCTGACGCATGTACAGCACCACGCCGCAGCCTTCCTGTTCCACCATGCACATGGCGGCGGCCAGTTGCGGGCCGCAGTCGCAACGCAGTGAGCCCAGAATGTCGCCGGTCAGGCATTCGCTGTGCACGCGCACCAGCACGGGTTTGTCCGGCGATATGTCACCCTTGACCAGGGCCAGGTGCGGGGAATTGTGCACTTCGCTCTCAAAAGCGATAACCCTGAAATGGCCGTAGTGCGTAGGTAAATCGGCTTCCACCAGCGGCCTGATGGCCAGAAGGCCCCGCTGCATGCGATAGCGGATCAGGTCTTTGATGGTCGCGATTTTCAAATTATGCTTTTCCGCAAAAACCATCAGGTCGGGCATGCGAGCCATGGTGCCGTCTTCACGCAGCACTTCGCAAATGACGGCGGCGGGCTTCAGGCCGGCAAGACTTGCCAGGTCCACGCTGCCTTCGGTCTGCCCCGCGCGCACCAGCACGCCGCCTTTTTGCGCGCGCAGAGGGAACATATGCCCGGGGGTGACAAGGTCTTCGGGTTTCACATTGTCCGCAATGGCCGCCTGGACCGTGGTCGCCCGGTCGGCGGCCGATATGCCGGTGGTCACGCCGTGCCGTGCCTCAACGGAAATGGTAAAGTTCGTGCCGAACCCAGATTCGTTACGCTGAGTCATTAGCGGCAGGTCGAGCTTGTCCACCCATTCCGGCGCGAGCGGCAGGCAGATGAGCCCGCGCGCGTGCATGGCCATGAAGTTGATGATTTCCGGTGTGACGAATTGGGCCGCGATGGTGAGGTCACCTTCGTTTTCGCGGTCTTCGTCATCGACCAGTATGATCATTTCGCCTTTGCGTATAAGCTCGATAGCTTCTTCAGTGGTACATAGCGGCATCGTAAATCCCTCTGTTAAAAACCGTGTTCGCGTAAAAAATCCATGGTCAGGCCGGAGGATGAAACGGTTCCGTTCCGGCGCAATTCCAGCATGCGAACGACATATTTACCGATAAGATCGGTTTCCATATTGACCAAAGTTCCCGCTTTCCAGTTTCGCACTGTGGTGGCGGAGCGGGTTTCAGGAATGATGTTGACTTCAAGAAAGTCATTTCCGCAAGCATTCACGGTCAGGCTGACACCGTCCAGGGTGACGGACCCTTTGGGAATGACCTGGGCCGCCAGCTCCGAGGGAAAACTGAGCCGGTACCGGACGGAATCACCGGCCGGAGTGACGGATGCAACCGTGGCGGTCGCATCCACATGGCCGCTGACCAAATGCCCGCCCAGGCGGGTGGAAAGGCGCAGTGCCTGCTCCAGGTTGACCTGAGAGCCCGTACTGAGAGAACCCAGCGTGCTGCGGGTCAGCGTTTCCATCGAAGCATAGGCCGTAAACGTACCGCCGGAAAAAGATTCCGCTGTAAGGCAAGCTCCGTTGACCGCGATACTTTCGCCGACGCAGGGCGATTCCAGGGCGATACGGGGGCGAATGACAAACCGCGCCTCTTGGCCGGTGCGGGTCAGGGTCAGCACATCGCCGATGCATTGAATCAGGCCGGTAAACATACTCAGCCTTCACCGTTTTCTTGCATGCATTCGAGAGGGCCGCCGGGCCGCAGAGTTATAATAAGGTCATCACGGCAGCGTTCCGTTTCCAGAAAACGCAAGGGCAGCGCGTCATCTATTTGTAGGGGAGAGAGGCCGTCAAACAGAGCAGTGGCTTCGTTGTCGGCCAATATCCTGGGCGAAAGGTGCAGGTGCAGCTCATGGGCCAGGCCTTTGCTGAGCAAAGAGAGCCCCAGGCGCCCTCCGCCTTCGCACAGGGTGTACAGGCAACCGAGCTCTTTGCGCAGAGATGAGAGGCCTTCGTTCAGTTCAAGTTCCGCCCGCAGGCCGTGCCCAGCGGTGTTGGTTCTGGGGCGTGACGAAAGGCCCAGAACCCTGGCGCCGACTTTGCGCAAGGCTTCCGCTCTGGGGCTGGCGGCAGCCGCTACCGTGGTCCAGAAGATGGTTTGTTCCGGGCGTTCTTTGAGCAAATACAAAGACGGGTCCAGCGTGGGCAGCCGTGATGTGACCACAACCGCCAAAGGCTGGCGTTCGGCCGGCGGCGCGTCAGGGCGCGGGCGGTAGGTCAGCTTGGGGTTGTCCTGATAAAAGGTGTTGCCGCCAATGATGACGGCCCCTGCATAACGGCGGATGGCATGCACGCGGTCGCGCGTTTCTTCACAGCTTATCCACTTGGAGTGCCCCGTGCGGGTGGCGATGCGGCCGTCAAGCGTGCTGGCAAGCTTCAATATGGTATAGGGCAGGTCTGTGGTCTGCCAGGTGGTGAAGTCCGCTATCAGGTCTTCGCATTCTTGCCGCAGTAAGCCCGTTTCAACGGTTACACCGTGCCGGCGTAAAATTTCCGCGCCGCCCGCCGCTTCGGGGTTGGGGTCGGAAGCGCCGATGACCACATGCTTGATGCCCGCTTTGATGATGGCATCCGTGCAGGGAGGGGTGTGGCCATAGTGACTGCAGGGTTCCAAAGTGACAACCAGGGTGCAGCCGGAAACGTCGATGCCCTTGCCCGCCGCGTCGCGCAGCACTTCCACCTCCGCATGCGGCGCACCGCAAGCGGTATGCCTGCCCTGGGCGACAACGGCGCTGTTTTGAACCAGCACCGCGCCGACGGCCGGGTTGGGCGCCGTCTGAAAACGCCCCAGCCGGGCCAAAGCAATGGCCTCGTCCATGGCGAAATGCAAAGGGTGAGCGGTCATGGATCAGGGCTCCTCGGGCGCTTCGGCAACGCCGGGGGTGGAATCAAAAATCAGCAAACCGTGGGGAATGCCCGCTTCGCGCAGCATTTCTTCACCCAGCGGGTCGGGGTACGGTTCGGCGTAATGCACGGCGGTTATGCCGCAGTTTATCAGCATCTTGGTGCAGATCAGGCACGGCTGGTGCGTGCAGTAAATTTCCGCCCCGGCAAGAGAGATACCGTGAACGGCGGCCTGGATGATGGTGTTTTGTTCCGCATGCAGGCCGCGGCAAATTTCATGGCGTTGGCCGGAAGGAATGCCCAGGGCTTCGCGCAGGCATCCTTTTTCCAGGCAGTCGATCATGCCCGCGGGTGCGCCGTTGTAGCCGGTGGCCAGAATGCGCTTACCTTTGACCGCGATAGCTCCGACCTTGCGGCGCGAGCAGGTAGACCGCTCCGCCACAAGACGGGTGATCTGCATGAAATATAAGGGCCAGGGCATGCGGGACATACGTACCTCACCGCGTTCTATAACGTTAATACAGGTTGAAAGAAAGTAAAAAAGCCCCTCAGCCGACGCCAAGGGGCCTTAGTTTGGCGCGCTAACGCTACTTTGCCGGGGCGGCTTCCGCCGGGGCGTTTTCAGCGTTCATGGGCTTGAATTCAACGGGCAGGGCGTTCATTTCCTCAAGCACCTTGTCGGTCATGTCCACGCTTTTGTCATACGAAAGAGCGGTGTCCGAAGCAAAAATCAGGTCAATTTTGTACTTGCTCCGGCAATTTTCCAGGGCTTTTTTGTACAGGTCGCTGAGAGTGGTGATGACCTGCTGCTGTTCCGCGCTGAACCGTTGCTGAATGCCCATGAGCGACTGCTGCAGCTGCATCTGGGCGGCTTTTTTGTCTTTGGTGCTTTCCGCTTTCTTTTGCAGGGCGGTCAGTTCGGCTTCCAGCTCAGAGCTTACGCCTTTAAGATACGCGGTGCCTTTTTCGCTGGCGGCGCTCTTTTGATAAATGGTGTCCGTGTTGACCACGGCTAGATTTTTGCCGTTGCAACCGGCAAGCAGCAGCATAACAGCGGCGAAAAGAACAAGGCGTACGCTCGAGGATTTCATTGAAGGCTCCGGGCATAGGTTTGGGCACAATCAGATAACGCACTAGTCAAAGTGCGTCGGTTATAAACTGTTTGAGCGGGGTTTGCAAATAAGGATTTATCATCCGCCGGGGTACGCGTTGCTGTTGGCCAGGACTTTGCCGATATACTGCCGGGTTTCTTCGGCGGGCATGTCTTTGGCCAGGCGGGTGAAGAGCTCTTCGGGGCTGAGGGCGTTGATGGCGACGATGGCCGCATCTTTGTTGGTGTCGAAAAGGCGCAGCACGGCGCCGGGGCCCGCGTTATAGGCGGCGATGACGCACAGTTCGCGCGAGGTCTGGTTGCTGACCAGCGAAAAATAGCGGGTTGCCAAAAGGTGCAGGTAGGCGCTGCCGTATTCGATGTTGTTTTGCGGGTCAAAAAGCAGCGTCCGGGTGGGGTTGCCCGCGCGGCCGAGGTAGTTGTGCACCTCGGTGGCGGCGGTGTCGGGCACAAGCTGCATCAGGCCCAGCGCCCCGGCGTTGCTGACGGCAAAGGGGTTGAACGAGCTTTCGGTGCGCATGATGCCGTAAATAAGCTGCGGTGTGAGGCCGAAGCGTTTGGCAGCCGACTCGACCATGCCGGTATATTTTTCCGAGCGACTGGTCAGACTTTCAGGCGTAATCGGCAGCGACATTTTGAACAGCAGGCGGCGCAGGTCTTCGGCGACGCTTGTGCTGGAGGGCAGGGGGCATTCGTTGGCGGGAAGCGTGCCGTCGCCGTATATCCAGGTGTCGTCCGCGTTCCATTTTTCGCGTTGCGCCGCAAGGAGGCCGCTGCCTTGCCAGCGGGGTATGGCCAGGTCCGGTTCCATGCCGGCGATATGTTCCATGCTGAACAGCGTATCCATGAAAGAGGGGGAGCTTTTCATTCCGGCGAACGATTCGTCCGCATCCCCCCCGCCTCTTGCGACGTCGCGTATAGTAGCGCGAAAATAGGTGCGCCCCGGGGAAAGGGGAGAGACGCCCATAAAATTCGCAAGGCGGGGTGATGCCGCTCGTTTGGTTCTTTCAAGGGGGGGCACTTCCGGAAGGGCCGAAAAGTCGATGCGCATTCTGATGGCTGAAACGCCGCGCCCGCGCTCGGGCGTGTTGGCCCAAAACCCGGTGGTCAACGCCGCTGCCGCGCAGAGCCCCAGCACGGCAAGGCGGCGATGCCGCTGTTGCCGCAGGGCTTCGCCCATACCGTCGGAATACCGGCGGAAAAGGGCGGCGCATAGCGTGCGCAGGCGTGGCAGAAAGGAATGCATCATAAGCGGTTATGTATACTGGTTGCAGGTTTTAACGGGCGGACCGGCAAAACGGCCGGCGTCAGAATACTGCTGCCCGTCACGCTCACGATATCAGTAAGCAAACTTGATGCCAAAATATCTTAAGAAAAAACTTGACGGAACGGAGTCGTCTTCATATAACGCATGACTCGGAACGCGCTGGTAGCTCAGCTGGATAGAGCAACAGGCTACGAACCTGTAGGTCCGGGGTTCGAATCCCTGCCAGCGCGCCAACTTTAGAAGAGGTTATGGTTAACACCATGACCTCTTTTTTTATAAAAATCTACTTTTAGCCCCGGAAGCCGATGCTCTATCCAGCTGAGCTACCAGCGCATGCCGAGGTGTGAAAAAGCTCAGAGAAGGACTCGGACAGGGTAAACGATCGGGGTAAACATAGGGAAAACACGTCCTACCCGGAGGTTTTATCCCTATGTCCAGAACTGCCCTTACCGACACTAAGATCAAAGCCCTCAAACCTAAAAACAAACCATACAAGGTCAGCGATGGAACCATCGGCGGCTTGCACGTTGCCGTGTCCGTCGCCGGTGGGAAAGTGTTCTGCCTTGCCTACCAGTTTGAGGGCAAATGGCGGCTGCTGCGCCTGGGTGCCTACCCCCTGTTTAGTCTGGACGAAGCGCGAGACTTGGCCCGTGATGCAAAGAAACAGCTAGCCCAGGGCATAAACCCCGCCGCAGCAAAACAGGCGGCGAGAATTAAAGCCGTGGCGGACGCTACGACGTTCCGTATGCTGACGGCGAAATGGCTGACATGGCGGCAACCGGTTTTGAGCGCTGTGACCGTGGACGATACCGTAAAAAAGCTGGAGCGGCATGTCTTGCCGAGACTGGGTGACATGCCGGTTGCGGGATGAGGTAGGCTGGAAAAAACGGACGCCATAGGTCATATCCATAACGGAGGACATATGGCGAAAATTCTACGGGCACGATATTCACAGGAATTGAAACGGCAAGCGGTGCGTATGGCCCTCGTCGAAGGGCTTGGCGTGACGGAAACGGCGCGCAAGTTGTCTATTCCGGCGAAGACTCTGGCAAACTGGGTTGCGCTGTACCGGCAAGATGCGCGGGAGTTCGCAACTGGACCCGGCGTCAGCGAGCAGGAAGCGGAGCTTGCCCGCCTGAAGAAAGAAAATGCTTTGCTGCGTGTGGAGCGCGACATTTTAAAAAAAGCGGCGGCGTACTTTGCCAAGGAGTCGCTGTGAGGTACGCCGCCATTGATACCCTGCGACACCGATACTCTGTTCGGATCGCCTGTTCGGCTTTGGGCGTATCCGCAAGCGGGTTACTATGCCTGGGTTAAGCGCGGCACGGTTCCTGCGGACAAGACAGCCCTCCTGACTGCACAAATTCTGGCGGCGCATGAGAGGACGCGTGGTACCTATGGCGCAGAGCGGCTGCACAAGGAGCTTGTGGAGGGCGGCTGCGCCGTCAGCCTCTGGAAGGTGAAACGATTGCGCCGTGAGTTGGGTCTGGTCTGCAGGCGCAAACGCCGCGTTGTCCGCACCACGGACTCAAATCACTCACTGCCGGTCGCGCCCAATCTCCTTGCTCGCGACTTTGCTTCAGGAGCGCGAAACCGCGTATGGGTGAGCGACATAACCTACATTCCCACACGGCAGGGCTGGTTGTACCTTGCCGGGATCAAAGACGTGCACAGCCGCGAGATCGTCGGCTTCAGCCTGTCCGCGCGCATGGACACCGGCCTGGTGCTGGATGCGCTGACCAAGGCGATGCGACTTCATCGTCCGCCAGCCGGGCTTATTCTGCACTCGGATCGCGGAAGCCAGTATTGCAGCGCCGCCTACCAGGATGCACTCAAAGTGTACGGCGTGACCTGTTCCATGAGCAGAAAAGGCGATTGCTATGACAATGCGCCCATGGAAAGCTTTTGGGGCTTACTGAAAAA
>JAVBNL010000079.1:0-20975 GCA_031551515.1 Desulfovibrionaceae bacterium | reverse complement strand
GACAAGGTATAAGCGGCTCGACTATCGCCCAGAACTCGTCGGAAACTTCCCATGATTTTAGCTTCATATGCCTATCTCCGTTGGAGAAAAGCATATCAGAATACTTAAAAAATGAAAGATTTATTTACGGATAAATTCTTATATATTGTACATGATACCGGAGAGATAAAATCAAATTTGGAGCGTGCCTGTGACTAAGCATCTTAAGCAAGCATCAGCAGTTCAGATGTCAGCTATCCCAGAGCCGCAACCAAGTCTAATCAATACAAATTTCACGGCTTCTTTTGGGCAGCCTATTCCTCCTCAGCAGCGTATTCAAATATGGTTCCAGCCGTGGCCTTTGACGTTTCGCAGATACAAAAAGCACAGGCCGAAACCCCAGTTGCGCTGCGATTGCGTCAAACCCAGCAAAAGCTCAGCTATCAGCACGTTTTCGTCCGACAGCTTGCGTTCGTAGCGATAACAGCATTCGCTGACGCTGAAAGCCACGCATGCTTGCCGAATATTGAGGCCATCGTCCGACACTGCTTTTCTGGCCATCTCAACACGCTGAGACGGCCTTAACCACGCCGCCGCCACCAGAATTTCACGGCAGAAGCCGGAATCTTTCTCAAGATTCCGGCTTCGCTATGCATTATTTGATATCCCGCCCCGCCCTACTGCGATGTATGTCCGTGCTCCCCACAGGTTATCTTCAAGATGGTGGGATAAATGTGAAAGGTCATCAGAATCCGCGCGCGGATTCCATACGATATCACCTCACACTGGGTCAAGCCCGTGGGCACGCTTGAGCCCACGGTATCGGGAAAAAATATGTTCCCGTTATGCCCTATGCTCCAGATATGGTGGAACAGCGAAGGCTTGATGCGGTAATACATTGAAGAATCGCTGTCGCAATTCTTGGTGTAGCACCCTCTTACGGCCCAGATATTGTCGTCCGGATAAATCTCTTCCGACTGAGTGAGGTAAATGGTCTCTTTCTTGTACGTGGCCAGATAATACGACCCCTGCAAAATCATGCAGATCAGGCTGGGTATGATGATAACGGCCGCTATGGTCACGGCGGCCATGGCCACGCCTCTTTTATAGACGAATTCCTCATACTTGTTGTGCGTGAACCTGACCCACAGCTTCTTGTACCATGCAAAGACCCTGGCTATTTTGCCGGCCACGTACAAAACCGGTGACTTGAGTCCGTCCCAGACAACGGATACGAAACTGACGATCATCTGTATGATATGCTTAAGGCTTTCCACGGGCATCTCATTTTTTTAAGAAGGACACTTCAAACGTTTTTGATTCCGTGTTGTAGCTGGCGACAAACTTCCCCTTTTCATTGGGGTTATTCAAAATATAGTTCACCATGATCGGCCGTATGTTGGCCTTGATATAGCCCGGCAGGCCTCTGGCCCCCCGCACGATATCGTAATGGTCCTTGCAGAAATTGGAGATGCACGCATCCGCCACTTCTATTTCTATGCCCTTTGCCCGGTACGATTCATTCAGCTTGGCGATTTCGCGGTGGATGATCCGCTCGATAACCGCCGGCAGCAGGCGCTTGAAGTGCAGGATGTTCTCCCGCCCGTTAAAGCGATTGAGCAACTCGGAGCGATAGGTCTTGTTCAACTCGTCGCTGGCCAGTTCTTTGGCCTCTTCATCCGACAGTTTCGGATCAAGATAATAGGCCTGACCGATGTTGGAGGTCATAATGATGATAATGTCCGAAAAATCCACGGTGCGGCCGATGTTATCCGTCAACCGGCCGTCGGACAGGATTTGCAGGAAAATATTGAACACGTCGGGGTGGGCCTTTTCTATTTCATCGAACAAATAGACGCCCACCGGCTTCTTTCTGACCGAGTTGGTCAGAATGCCCCCGGCTTCAAAGCCCTCATAACCGGGAGGCGCGCCGATAAGCTTGGCCACCGCGTGCTTTTCCATGTATTCGGACATGTCGAAACGGACCAGCGACTTTTCGTCGCCGAAAACATACTGGGCAATGGCTTTGGCCATCTCCGTCTTGCCCACGCCGGAGGGGCCCAAAAACAGGTAGGACACGGCGGGGCCCGATTCTTCCAGGGCGTCCACTTTGGACACCTTGACGGAGTTGGCCACGTGCCGCACCGCGTCATCCTGGCCGTAGATTCTGGATAACAGGTTCTTTTCCAGGTTGATCAGGTTCTCGATCTCGTTTTCATCCAGCTTGGTCGCGGGAATTCCCGATATCTGGCTGAATTCCGTTATGACTTCATTCCTGGTCAACATCAGGCCCTGGTTGGCGATAGAGACCAATTTCGCGTGCTGCTCGGCGTTGGCGGCTATCTCTTTGTCCACCTGGCGGATTTTGTCTTTTATCTTTACGACCTGCGGCGAATCAAAGCCGTTGGCGGTCAATTGGGCAAAAGTTTTGACCGTTGAAGGCTCTTCAGTCTCTTTGTTCTTTTCCTCTTCAAGCAAAACCGCCAGCTCGTCCTGCAATTTAAAGCGCAAAGCCTCGCCGTCGCGTTGATGCAGGCAGGCCTTGCCGATTTCCGCCTTCAAGGCTTCCCAGTCCGCTGTCCATTGGGCCAGATGGGCTTGCAGCTCAGTCTTTGTTTCCGCATCCGGCGCGGCGGCGATCTGCCGCGTGAGTTCGGCGATTTTGGGGTGATGCTTGTGCGTATACTGCCGGTAGCTGGCAAGAGCCCTATCCAGCAAGGAAATGGCCCTTTGCGGCTGCGCGCCGCCCAGACCCAGGCTTTCTCTGTACTTGCTGGTCAGATGGATGGCTTCGTCAACAGCGGAAGGGTCAATGGCGATATGATGATAAAAAGCCAGTCCGTCGGCCACGCTGGTCACTATCTGCGTCAACTCCGCGCGGGAAGGTTCTTTCACGTCATAGAGGGTGTACAGTTCGGAAATGGCCGGGTTCCACTTGAACACCGTGGTCAGCTGCTCGTCCCGCACCTCAAGAATGACCTGAAAGCCGTTGGACTTATCGACATTATTCAGGGCATTGATGAAATGAGGGTTCCCGGTGCTCTGCGCCCCTTCGATAAAATTGAACGCGTCATCGATCACAAGGACCGATTCAGGGGTCTGATCCAGTTGTTTCAGCATCCGCTGAAAATCGTCGTTTATCTTGCGGCCGTCTCCGCAGCAGAACAGCGAATCAGTGTCCAGCCAAAACAGTTTTTTGACCAGTATGTCAAAAGGCGTATCCGAAAAATCTTTCGCCGCCTGCAACCCGAGCACCAACGCGGACGTGCCCACGCCGGCTGGCCCCGTCAACAACAGGGAATTGGATGATTTTCTGATCAGGATGGAAGAGATCCGCTCGAGATCATGCTCCCGCCCCACCAGTTTGAAATTTGAAAAGCTGGCCAGGTACTCGCTGCCGCGTATTAAATGCATGCCAGGTACCCTGTATCACAATTTGAACGGAGACGTGGCGGTGGGGGCGGCTTTCGCAGGGCCGGCCTTCTTTGAAAGCACGTCGCCCGCCACGCCCACAAACTCTTTGGTATCCGATTGCACGTCCTTAGCCAGCTTTTCTATCTCTTCCAGGTTGGCGCGCATGGTTTCCAGGGCAGTGCGGGTGATCTCGGTGGCTTCGCGCTGGGTATCGCCGAATTCCGCCAGGTTCTGCAGCATGGCTTCCAGTTCAAAGTTGACCTCATCCCGCCCCGTGGCGATGCGGATGGCTTCATTCTTGGCGATGTCGTTCGTGACCTTGGCCATTTCAGCCAGGGTGTTGCCGGCCATGGCCTGCGCTTCGTTGATGGCGGCGGAGTTCACGGCGGTGACCACCACGCTGAGCTGGGACGCGACAGAGGCGATACCCCGCGAGTGCATGGCTCTGGCGCTTTCAACCTGCTTTTTCGTCGCGGACTGCATGTTTCTGATTTTGATGGCTTCGGTAGTCAGCTCGCCATACGTCTGCATGGTATCCACCGTGGCGGTGGCCACCGTGTCGATATGCTCGTCCAGATTGCGGCATTCTTCCTCATGCTTCATGTTCTCAACCAGGTTGCCGCTGGTATCCATCGCTTCCAGCGCCGTTCTGCGTTCCCGGTGGCTGCCTTCCGCCTTTTTGGTGGCTTCGTTCATCACCGCGAAAATTTGAATCATGTTGCCGTTGTTGTCGCCCAGCCCTTCGATTTGCTTGACCATCTTGTCAAGGTGCGTCCTGATGGCCCCAAAGCGCTCTTTCCCTTCGTTCACGAATTTGAGGGCGGATTCCACCATCTTGGCCTGGCGCAGCGTATGCTCCTCAGAGGTCAGATCCAGCAATTCCCGGAGCTTTTGCGCTTCAAACGATTGCGAGCGCAGCGATTCACGGTCCAGGATCTCTTTGTTCAGAGCCTCAAGCTCCGCTTTGGTCCGCCCGGCCTCCTCCTGCAATTTCACGATGGCGGCTTCGTTGGACAAAAGCAGAGCCTTGGAAGCCGGCTTGATCTGGCCGAAGCCGAAAAAGCTCTTATCCTGAGCCAGCTTGAAGTTGGCGTTGGTCAGGTCGGTAATCTGCGTTTCAAGAGACAAAATGGCGGCCGCCAAGTTCTTCTTGCGCTCATCCGCTTCAAATTCCCATTCTTTATCAGCTTTGATCTGCGCCAGCACGTTTCTGGTCTCGCCGCTTTGGCGCAATTTGTACAAAGCGTCCGTAATATCGGTAAGTGGCTTTATCTGTTCGATAAATTCATTCAAATCATTGTTGAAATCGCCGTAAACCCGTTGCAGTTCGGCAAAAACTTCCGTGTCGGTCATCTGAATGCGCTGCTTGGACATTTCTTCGGAAATGGATTGCAGATATTCTTTGAACGAATCGAATTCCTTGATTCTGGCCCGGTCTTCTTCTTTACTGTTGGTAAACTCCAGCGCTTTTGTCACGCCCGCGACTTTTTCTTCAAGCGACAAACTGTCGGAGAAGATGACTTTAAAAAAAGTGTTCTCCTGAATCTCGCTGAACGCCGCTTCGGATCGTGCGCTTCTTGCCCTGGCTCTGGTCAAAGATTCTTCAGACGCGGAATTCGCCAATTTTCTGCTTACAGCTTCGCTCATATCGATCGCTCCTCAATATATTCAATACAATACGTAGACGTGACGAGTCTTTTCACCCGAAAACCATCTGGGTTTGCCCCTGTCATTGTTGGAGGAAATTTGCCCCCACCCCCGGTAGCGAAAAACCGTTTCAAAGCGCGTACTGTATACAAATCGTCAACTAAAGCAATGCGTCTTTCATGGGTCCGGCCAGGCGCCCGCCCGGCTTGCCAAAGCGAACCGGGCGGCATATATGAAAAAAAGCGGGGACGACCCCGCCGCCGGATGGCCATTTCACGAGGACGACCTCATCAACAAGGAGTTCTCATGAATTGGCTTATTTTATTTTTCGCAGGCCTGCTTGAAACGATCTGGGCGGTGGGCCTGAAATATACCGAGGGCTTTTCGCGGCTCTGGCCCAGCGTCGTAACCCTTGTGGCCATGGCCGCCAGCTTCTGGCTTTTGTCTGTCGCCATGAAGACGCTGCCGCTGGGAACGGCCTATGCGGTCTGGACCGGCATAGGCGCCGTGGGCACGGTTATTGTGGGCATCGTGCTGTTTAACGAACCGGCCACCTTCTCCCGTTTGTGCAGCGTCTCATTGATCATTGCGGGAATACTCGGCTTGAAAATATTCCAGGTTTAACGCCATGTTCAGAAAAATGCGCCGCAAAAAAGGCGTCATCATCACGCAGGGAACCCAGGGCGCCCTGTTTTTGGCGGTCGCCGCTACCGCCGGCGCGGGCGAACCCATAGCCATCATGGAACCCGACTATTTCGCCAACAGAAAAATCGCCGCGTTTCTGGATGCGAAAATGTTGCCCGTGCGCCTTGATTACTCGAGCCATTCCGACAAAGCCGGCATCAACATCGGCCAGTTGGAAGACGCGTTCATCCGCCTCAACTTCTCGCAAGACCCAAAGCGGCCGCGGCCGCGGTGCAGCGCATGGCGGAACTCATCAAACGCTATAGCAAGTAACACGTAAAATAGGCGCAGGCGCCCCGGCACGCCATAACGAAGGCCAAGCCCCATGCGAGTCTTGGCCTTCTCGTATCGGCTTTTTAGCCGTCGTTTCTCTTGTCTTACAACGGATTCACCTTGTGACAGGCCACAAAGTGCGAAGGCTTCGTTTCGATAAGCGGCGGCTCCACCTTGGTGCAAATTTCCATCGCATAGTTGCAGCGGTTGGCAAAACGGCAGATGGGTTTCGGGTTGATGGGCGACGATATTTCGCCTTTGAGCATCAGTCGTTCCGGCCGGTTGTGAATACGCGGCACGGGTATGGCCGAAAGCAGCGCCTGCGTATACGGGTGCAAGGTCTCTTCAAACAGCGCTTCCGACGGGGCTTTTTCCACCAGACGCCCCAGGTACATCACCGCGATATCGTCAGAGAAATGGTTCACCACCGACAAATCGTGCGTGATGAAGATATAGGTGATGCCCGTGTCTTTCTGAATTTTCTTCATCAGGTTCAGAATCTGGGCCTGAATGGAAACGTCCAATGCGGAGACGGGCTCGTCGCAGACAATGAACTTGGGGTTCATGGCCAGCGCCCGGGCTATGCCGATACGCTGCCGTCGCCCGCCATCAAGCTCGTGCGGGTAGGTGTTGACCAGACGGTGCGCCAGGCCCACCGTATCCATCAGATCCAGCACCCGCATGAAGCGCTGGTCGCTGTCAGGAATAAGCCCTGCCAGCATTATGGGTTCTTCAATAGTTTCCGCGATGGTTTTACGCGGGTTCAATGAAGAAAAGGGGTCTTGAAAGATGAGCTGCATCTCTCTGCGTTTAAAACGCATCTGTTCTTCATTGAGTTTCAGTATATCTTCGCCGTTGAACAGAATCTGGCCGGACGTGGGCTCAATAAGCCGCAAAATGGTACGGCCCATAGTCGTTTTGCCGCATCCCGATTCGCCCACGACCCCGAGGGTGCGGCCCTCTTCAATGGTGAAACTTACGTCGTCCACGGCATGGAGCAGGCCCGCCGCCACGTTGAAGTATTTTTTGAGGTTCTTAACCTCCAGCAGTGTCTTGCCCAAAGAACTCACCTCCTCAGCATGTTCGCATCGGTGTCGTTATACAAGTGGCAGTGAACATAGTGCGTATCGCTGAACCATTTTTGCTCGGGCAAGGCTTGCGAACACTCCGGTTTTGCATAATCGCAACGGGGATGAAAGGCGCAGCCCGGCGGCAGGTTGATCGGGTCTGGTATCAAACCGCGAATGGGTTTCAACTCCGCCCGCCTGTTCCCGATATCCGGCAGCGAATCAAACAGGCCTCTGGTATACGGGTGACGCAAATTGTCGAAAATATCCGTCAGCGTGCCATGTTCCACTATTCGCCCGGCGTACATAATGCCCACGGTATCGCAAACTTCCGCCACGATGCCCAGATCGTGCGTGATCATGAGCATGGACATTTGTGAGCCTTCTTTAAGCTCATTGATAAGCTTGAGCACCTGGGCCTGAATGGTCACATCAAGCGCCGTTGTCGGTTCGTCGGCGATAAGCAGGTCGGGGCTGCAGGCCAGCGCGATGGCGATGACCACGCGTTGTTTCATGCCGCCGGAAAACTGGTGGGGATACTCCACTACCCGGCCGCCGGGTATGCCGACCATCTCAAGCATAGCGGTCGCTTGCTTCAGGGCTTCTTTTTCATCCACGCTACGGTGGATTTTGATGCCTTCGGCTATTTGCTCGCCCACGGTTTTAATGGGGTTAAGGCTGGTCATGGGGTCTTGAAACACCATGGCCACCTTATCGCCGCGCATGTGGCGCAACGCTTTTATGTCCATTTTCAACACATCTTCGCCTTCAACCAGGATCTCTCCTGCGACGATACGCCCTTGCGGTTCAGGAACAAGGTTGAGAATGGAAAGCGCCGTGGTCGTTTTGCCGGCGCCGGTTTCACCCACAAGACCGAAAGTCTTGCCGGCGGGTATGGTTATGCTCAGATCCGTCACGGCACGCACTACTTCATTGTCGCTG
Source organism: Desulfovibrionaceae bacterium (assembly GCA_031551515.1). Taxonomy (GTDB): domain Bacteria; phylum Desulfobacterota; class Desulfovibrionia; order Desulfovibrionales; family Desulfovibrionaceae; genus FLUQ01. The sequence goes on along the minus strand of JAVBNL010000079.1, from coordinate 12,969 downwards.
ACATACTGCGCCGTGAGATTCTTTATTTCCAATGTATTTTTTACAGAGTCCGTCATGGCGCCCCCGCTACTGCTTCAGCCTGGGATCCAGGGTATCCCGCAACCCATCGCCCAGAAGGTTGAGGCCAAGAATGGTAAAGAAAATGGACAGGCCCGGAGCCATAACGATGTACGGGTGGTCTCGCATAAAAGAACGGCCCGCCGCCAGCATGTTGCCCCACTCAGGGGTCGGAGCCTCAATGCCCAGCCCAAGGAAGCTCAGCGAAGATATAGTCAGGATCGCGTTCGCCACATACAAAGTGACCTGCACGATAATCGGGCCCATACAGTTGACCAGCACGTGCTTGGTGATAATTCGCGAATCTTTCGCGCCTATTGACCGCGCCGCTTCCACATATTCGTTGTCCCGCACTGTCATAACAGCGGAACGCACCACTCGTGAAAGTTTCGGCGCGAAGGAAAGGCCGATGGCGAGCACCATGTTCGTTTGCGTGTTGCCGAAAGCGGCGACAATGGCGAGCGCCAGCAAAACGTCGGGAAGGCAGAGGAACACGTCCATGGCCCGCATGATGAAACTGTCAAGCTTGCCCCCGTAATACCCGGCGACAGCGCCGAACGCCCCGCCCACAAACAATGAAACAGCGATGGAAGATAACCCGATGACCAAAGAGATGCGCGCGCCATGCACAATACGGGCAAGAATGTCGCGCCCCACCTCATCGGTGCCGAACCAATGCGCCATGCTTGGCGGCTTGAGGCGGTTAAGGACGTTGATCTTGATGGCCACCCCATCGTAGCTGGCTATCAGCGGCGCAAAAATGGCCGCCAGCACAACAATGGAAAAAATGATCAACCCGACCACCGCAGTTTTATTTTTAAAGAAGCGAGCCCACAGTTCCAGCGCGATGCTTGTCTTGCTGAACTGCTTATAAAATTCTTTTTTGGTTGTAAAATTCCGCTTCGGAGATGAGGATTCCACTCCATCTCCGGCTGTTTTCGTTGCGAACGTTTGTTCCATCATGCTTTCCTCACTGCTTTCGCCCTATACTGCGCGCGTATTCTTGGGTCGATATATGCATAGATGAGGTCGACGATCAGGTTGGCTATGGCAACACACAGCGCCATAACAACCAGGGTTCCCAAAACGCAAGGCGTATCCCGCTTGCCGATGGCTTCCACCAGCAAACGGCCCGTTCCCGGTATGGAAAACACTGTTTCCGCCAGCACCACGCCGCCCAGCAGCGCGCCCACGTTCAAGCCGACAACGGTGATTGTAGGCATAAGCGCATTACCAAGGGCATGATCGTAAATGACTTTGTACTCGCTGACGCCCTTGGCCCTTGCTGTCCGGATGTAGTCTTGACGGATAGCCTCGAGCATAGACGAGCGCGTCGTCCTCATAGTGTTCGCCATGTAGTTGAGGCCCACCGCACAGGCGGGCAATATCAAGCTGAGAAAACCGTTATCCATACCGCTGGATGGTAGCCAGCCTAAGTAAACCGAGAAAAAGAGGATAAGCAAAAGGCCCAGCCAAAAAACCGGCATCGACACGCCAAGTAACGAGAAAATCATCGTGGCTTTTGAAAAAAATGAATCAGGCTTGGTCGCCGAAAGAATGCCGATGGGGATACCCAAAACGCAAACAAGCGTCATGGCGCAGATAACAATAAGAAAGGTGTTGACGAAACGAATCTGCAACTGTTCGCCGACAGAGGACCGTGTGATATATGAAATGCCAAAATCACCTTGCGCCAAGTTCGCGACATAGTTAATGTATTGAACAATAAAAGGCTTATCCAGGCCAAGCTCTTTTTTGATCTTCACGCTGGCTTCAACGGAATATTCATTTCCGAGAATGATTGTCGTGGGATCCCCGGGCGTCATATACAAAATGGTGAAGACGACAAACGTTAAAACGAGGATCACAGGTATTAAAGCAAATAACCTGTTGATAATGTATCGAATCATGCATTGTCTCCCTGTGTGGGCGATCTCTATTCGCACTCCAATTATTTCCGCGGAAGCCCCAGAGCCTTGCAGCTCGAGGGCTCCGCGAAAAAACTCTTAGAAATTACAACAAACGTTGTACACGCAGCATAAGCGCCGGCATACTGTTAGTAGTGGAGTTTGTAATAGTTGAACGGTCTTTCAACGCCAAGCTCTACGCCCTTAAGCTTGTTATTGGACAGAGCATACGTAAATGTTGTGTACAGATCCACTTCCGGAGATTCTTCCGCCAGGAATTCCTGTACCTTTTTGTAGACTGCCTTACGCGTTTCCACGTCAAAGGAACTACGGCCTTCCACAATCAGTTTGTCCAGTTCGGCGTTTTGGTACCAAATACGGTTCACGCCGCCGATACCGTCTTTGCTGAAGCGGCGGGGAACAACCAGGTCGGGATCCCAGTAGGAACCCCAGCTGGTGACGAACATGGGCGCTTTGTGCGAAGCGATATACTGGGCAAACACGGCGTTTTCAATACGCGTGACCTTGGCCTTGATGCCGATCTCGGCAAGAAACGCCTGAACCACGGAAGCAACGCGCTCGGTTTCATCGCGGAAGACGATGATTTCGGTCTCAAAACCGGGGCAATTAGCCTGCTTCATGAGCTCTTTGGCTTTCGCAGGATTGTACGAATACTTGTTCAAGGGGTTGTTGATGCCGCCCATCACTATGGGGTCGGGTGCAAAGGTGGCGCTGTTGTACACAACGGTGCCCCGGCCTTCGTGACCGACCTGCAAACAAGCGTTACGGTCAACCGCAAAAGCGACGGCCTGGCGAACCAGTTTGTTTTTGAACCACGGGTGGGTAAAATCCATGCCCAAGTGCCAAACCATGCAGGAAGGGTGCTGCCACAGCTTCAGTTTGGGGTTTTTGACCGCGCGGTCATAGTCGGTCGGCACAAATTCCACGTTAAGGTCGGCGGTGCCGGTTTCAACAGCGATGGTTCTGTTGGTGCCCTCAGGAATGACCTTGAAGGTTATTGATTTGTTTTTGGGTACTTCGGCTTTGATGAAATAATCGTCAAAGCGTTCAAATTTGATGGTGTCGCCGATGACGCGGTTCACAAACTTATAGCGGCCGCTACCGACGGGCTTGGTCCAATCTTTATTCTTTTCGGCATATTCAATGTATTTACGTGGCACAATGCTGGTCGCGCCGTGGGTCAGCGCCGAAGGCAGAGCGGGGTACGGGCCGTCCGTCTTGATGGAAATGGTAACATCATCAACCTTGGTGATTTCTCTCACGGGCTTGAACAGGGCGGCGAGAGCGGTGCCGCCTTTGGCTCTGTTCAGTGAATAGACAACATCGTCAGCGGTCAGAATGGAACCGTCATGGCATTTAACGTTAGGATAGATAGTGAAATGCCATTCTGTGGGGCTGACGAGTTTATACTCTTTGCAGAGCTCTTTGGGGCCGTGGGCCAGTTTGTCCGTTTCAAAGTTGAACAGACGGCTGTACAGGTTATACAGCACGAATGTGTTTGACATGTCTGATGTGACAATAGGGTCAAAGGTGATCATATCCAGTGCTTGGACAAGGACAAGATCGGCGTTGTAGTTGGGTTTTTCCTGCTCCGCACTGAGCGCGGCGCCGGGCGACAGACCGATAACCAATGCTGCAAGAAGTAAAATCCCTGAAAGATGCTTCATGATCACTCCTTTGTCATGCATGCTTTGTGCAGTGCATGAGTTTTACGTCTTTTCCAAAAGACGTATTATGCAACAACGCGTTTTATAAAAATCATATCTCCTATTTATTTTTTTATTTTCCAACCTCCTTCCCGCCAACAAACGGGAATGGCCAGTAGCACATCTTATGAAATATCGCCCGCTAAAAGTCAACCACGGTTTTCCGCAATAAAACGTTATCTATACGCTACGTGGTGAAAGTCGCACGTATCAGACTCCGTCATGCTGGCATCATTTACAGCGGCACAAAAAGAAGTTATTCTTGCTATATATAACAGGGGAGCCCGAATGAGGGCTGAGAGTGGGGACTGCTCCCCAGACCCTTTGAACCTGATGCAGGTCATGCTGCCGTAGGGAAGTTGCCGTGGAAACACAACGCCTTCACTTTCCGGTGTGGGCGTTTTTTGTTTGCCCCTCGTATTCTTCCTTCACTGAAGCGCCCGTACCGCATCACAAGGAGAATACCCGTGAACGATCTCTTTCAACGTAACGCCGCGTTGCGGCTGCTTTGCGAAACGCACCTTCCCCGCCTTGCCGCCGCCGAAGGCCTTGCGCCGCAAAGAATCACAGAAGACCTGGCCACAGGCGCCATGGTGCTGCTGGGCAACCCGGCCCACCCCGGCCTTTCGCCCATTCTGGTGGGGCAGCCTGCACGCGTCAAAGTCAACGCCAACCTCGGCACGTCGGCGTTATGCAACTACCCCGAGCAGGAAATGCGCAAACTGCGTGCCGCGCTTGAAGCGGGAGCGGACACGGTCATGGACCTTTCAGTGGCCGGCGATCTTGCGGCTATCCGAAAGTACATGTTGGCCGCCTGCCCCATGCCGCTCGGCACCGTGCCCCTGTATGCCGTGGCCCAGCGCTATATTGACGCGGGCAAAGACCCGGCGGGCTTTTCCGTGCAGGAACTGTTCGACGAAATAGAAGCACAGGCGGAACAGGGCGTGGACTATATGACCGTGCATTGCGGCATCACCCGCCGGGCGGCGGCCTGGGCCTCGGAAAAAGGCGAAAGGGTGCTGGGCATAGTCTCGCGCGGAGGCGCCATCATGGCCCGCTGGATGCGTGAGCGCGACAAAGAAAACCCCCTGCTTGAGGACTTTTCACGTCTGGCCGCTCTGGCCGCGAAGTACAATGTCACCCTGTCTTTGGGCGACGCCCTGCGCCCCGGCGCGGGGGCGGACGCCGGAGATGCCGCCCAATGGGACGAAGTGATCACCTTGGGGCGCCTTGCCCGTCAGGCCCGTCAGGCAGGTGCGCAAACCATGATAGAAGGGCCCGGCCACGTGCCGCTGCATGAAGTAAGCGCCCAGATACGAGGAATAAAACGGCTGACGCACGGCGCCCCGCTCTATGTTCTCGGCCCCCTGACCATCGACTCTTCTCCCGGTTACGATCATATCGCCGGGGCTATCGGCGGCGCTTTGGCCGTGCAGGCGGGGGCGGATTTCCTTTGCTACCTTACCCCCGCCGAACACCTCACCCTGCCCGATCGTGCCGATGTCACCGCCGGAGTCATGGCTTCGCGCATAGCCGCCCAGGCCGGCGAAGTGGCGCTGGGCAGAGAACATGCTCTCCGGCGCGAACAGGCCATGTCCGAAGCGAGGCAGAAACTGGACTGGTGCGCCATGCGCCGGGCGGCTCTTGACCCGGCGATGCTTGACCAACGCCGGGGCGAACACAGCAATGAAGAGGCTTGCGCCATGTGCGGCGAGTTTTGCGCCGTGAAGATGCTGCGCCCCTCGGCAGCCTAGCCAGAGGCTTGGGTTGGCATGATACTGCGTCAGGCTCGCTTCGCGGCCCTTGTCTGATGCTCAACCCAAGCCTCTGCTTCTTTAATACTTTCTTGTATTCGAAGGTTTTTTCATCTACTTTTGTGTAACCCAGCCCACTTGTAACGCAAAAAGGAACGCGCATGGCTGTCATCGGATTCATCGGACTCGGCAACATGGGGCTGCCCATGGCCAAACGCCTGGCTGCGGCGGGCCATACAGTCAAGGTCGCCGTGCACAAAAACCCCGCCCCCGCGCAAGACATCGTTGCCCTGGGCGGCATTGTGGCCCCCACTGTGGCGGAAGTAGTGCGCGACGTTGCGTATATCATCTCCATCGTGCCGGAAGATGCCCAGCTCAAAGCGCTGTTCCTTGACCCGCAACTGACGGCGGGCATCGCCCCGGGCACGACGCTTATCGAAATGACCTCTTGCGCGCCGCGCAGCATGAAAGAGGTAGCGGATTTTCTTGCCGCCAAAGGCGTGCAATGCTTGGACGCACCTGTCAGCGGCGGGGTCAAAGGCGCAGAAGAAGGCACCCTCACCATCATGTGCGGCGGCCAAAAGGAAATTTTTGACAATGCGCTTCCCGTGCTGCGCGTCATGGGCACGAATGTAGTGCTGGTGGGCGGCATGGGCGCGGGAAAAGCCGTCAAAGCCGTCAACCAGCTGCTGGTCAGCGTCAACACACTTGCCGCCGCGGAAGCTCTGTCTTTCGCCCGGCACATGAACTTGGACCTGGACGTGCTGTATGACGTGATCAGCACCAGCACGGGCGGCTCGACCGCGTTCAAAAACAAATTTAAAAAGATGGCCGTCCGCGACTACAGCGCCGGATTCAAACTGCCCTTGATGCGCAAGGATATACGCATTGCGTTGGAAGAAGCGGCGGGCATTCCCATGCCTCTGTCCGCCCTGACCTACCAGTTGTTCCACTTGATGGAACGGAAAGATGAAGAAGCCGATTACAGCGTTATCAACAAAATATACGATAAAAATATGTGAACACCTGTTTCCCCCAAAGATAATAGTGGAAATTCTCTAGAAAAAGTATATACTTCATCTTGAAGCTCGGTATGGATTCACTTCAGCGGAATTTGTGGGCACGGCATGAAGATCTCCTGGCAGAAAGCCTTCACCAAGTCGCAACTGGCATGGGAGGACGCATGGTCGCTCGGCTCCATGCCCTTGCCGGTCACCTTGCCGGATCTGAAGTCTTTTCTGGACTTTATCCATATCCGCTACTGCCTGCTCAAACCCTATTGCGAAGTCGCCGACTACCCCCCGCTGGAGCCGCGCGAGCTGTTGCCTTCGTTCGAAGCCGACATGTGGGAACACAAAATGCTGCCCGGCTTCAGCCTGGTGGCTTTTGAACGGCCGCTCAACTATTTCCACGAAGTCTTTCAGTACGACTCATTTTACCCCCCCAGGATACCGGGACAGGAACAATCCGACAGCAGCCTTCTCGGGCGAAACACCCAAGCCCTCTTGAACCGCCTGCCTCGCTCGTTGCACGAGCCTTTGCGCCAGCAGTGCGGCAAAAAAGACGTCACCAGCCTGGCTTTGTACCCGACGCTTTTACCCTATCTGCTGACCATGGACAGAGCACAGGTGCTCGCACTGCATCCGGAATGCGCCGAAGAGCCGTGTTTTCACCTGGCGGGGGTTTACGCATCGTTTCCTTCCGACCTTGACACGGAAATCAAGCGGTACGGGCTGCGCATCAACAAATTCACCGTTGGCGACAACAAACAGTACGAAGCCAACCGGTATTTTGTATATCAACACCTGATGGAGCTGTACGGCTTCCCCGTGGTTTCCGAACGCCGCACCTCCGCGGCGCTGTTCGCGCGGCGACTGTTCAAAATGGGCGAACGCTTTTTAATCAGAGTGCTGGGACAGTCCGACAGAACCCTGACCACCATCTGGAACGACGGCAAAAACCCGCACTATCCCAGAGTGGAAAAAATCGCCCTGGTAACGCTGGACAAAGACCTCGAAGACCTCGCTTTCCTGCACAAGAAGGGATTCCTTGTCGACACGGATAAACGGGTCGCCATCATCCGGGTGCGGTATCGCCAGCATAAATTCAACCCGGACAACATCCGCCAGGAACGCGCCCTTTCCGTAGAGTCGCACGAGCTTGTCCACCCCCTGACGGGTGAACCCGCCCAGGTGGTCAACATCCTCAAAGAAAGCTCCAACATGTTCCTGCGGCTGAACGACATTGTACACGGCGAATACACCGGGCGTATCATCTATAAGCGCAATGAGATTGTTGAGAACACGGATACCGACGAAAAACGCCTTAAATTTCTCTATGCCTGGATGACCAAAAGCCAGCGGCGCATTATCGGGTACGGCGATGAGTTCTTCGGCAACCTGAGCCGCATCTTCAACAAATACATCCACGATCCTGAAAAATACGAAACCTTTGACTCCCTGCGCGACCTGCATCACGAGGTCGTTGAAAAATACAACTATATTCAACAGGCAAGAAAAGTCCGCCTGCTGGAAGACCTGCGCGACAGAAACGTCAAGGGCGAACGCATAACGTACCTGACCATGCTCAGGGAAATGGTCTCCAACCTGCACGACCTGAAGTTTGAGATCGTCAGCTATTTCGACACGCTGGTCGCCAACATCATCACCATAGGCGAAGCCGTGCTGAACGACGCCTATTTGCGCCGTACCTATATAGAAAAAAAAGATGACGCCCTCAGCAAGCAAGGCATGGAAATCAGAAAGCAATACGGCAGGCTGGTTAGCCTGATCGACGAGTTCAAAGCCATACGCAAAGCGCGCATGGATACCTTGCAGCGCAGCGGCCCTTCTAGCGGGCAGCAACGCTGAGAAAACCGCCCTTCCCCTTCCGCCCCCCTTCCGCCTGACGCGAAAAGGCATGACCTTTACGCGAAATTCGCGTATTGAAAAAAGAACACACCGACATCGCGGCAAAGGAGTTTTTCATGACCGAGCTTCTCCAGACTCCCCTTTGTGCCTGGCACAAAGAACATGGAGCGAAAATGGCCCCCTTCGCCGGCTGGGATATGCCCATTCAGTACGCCAAGGGCATCATTGCCGAACATATGCATACCCGCGCGAAAACCTCTGTTTTCGATATTTCCCATATGGGTGAATTTTTGCTTCAGGGCACAGGCGCGGCGGAAGCGCTGGCCAAAACCATCACCGTCGACACCACAGCGTTGAAGCCGCAACGGTGCCGCTACGGTTTTCTGCTGAACGAAAAAGGCGGCGTCATTGATGACCTGATCGTTTGCCGCATAGCGGAAGAAGAATTCATGCTCGTGGTCAACGGCGCTTGCCGCCACAACGATTTTGCGGTCATCCGCTCGCGCTTGCCGGGGCAGCTCTCTTTCACCGACATCTCCGACGCCACCGGCAAAATCGATATTCAGGGGCCCACCTCGCTGGCCGCGCTGGAGCGCATTCTGCCCGGGCCCTGGCGGCAGTTGCCCTATTTCGGCATAACCAGGGGCGAATTTGACGGCGCTCCTTTGCTGGTCAGCCGCACCGGCTACACCGGGGAACTGGGCTATGAGCTGTATGTGCCCTGGGAAAAGACCCAAAAGCTGTGGGAAGCCTGCCTGGCCGACCCGGATGTGGAAGCGGCGGGCCTTGGCGCGCGCGACACCCTGCGCCTGGAAGCGGGCCTGCCCCTTTACGGGCAAGACCTTGACGAACAGCACACCCCGGTGGAAGCGGGCTATGCCGTCATGATGACTTCGCAGGCCGACTATGTGGGTAAAGCCGCAATACAGGACGTGCGCGAATCGCTCGTCCCTCTTTCCATCGCCTGCCGCCGCAGCGCGCGGCACAACGATGTGGTGACTCTGGACGGCAAAGAAGTGGGCGTCGTGACCAGCGGCTCTTTCGCCCCCTCGCTGGGGCAGAGCATCGCGCTTGCGTATATCGGCAAAGAATACGCCGATGCTGACTCCTTCCTGATCACGGCGGCTAAAACCGAACTGCCCGCGACCAGGGTGAGTCTGCCTTTTTATGACAAAGGAACGGCCCGCGTAAAAGTATAAGGCCATGCACACTTTTTTTCTGCCATCTGAAAAATGGAATCCCCCTTACCAGGTGACCGGCCAAGAGGCCCGTCACCTGGTCGCGGTATTGCGCATCAGGACCGGAGAGCGCATCCGGCTGCTGGATGGCTGCGGCCGTGAAGGCCTGTTCACCGTCACGGCCACGGCAAAGCACACCGTTGATCTTGAGCCTGAAAGCATCACGCTGCATGAAAAGCCCGCCTCGCGGGCCACGCTGGCCCTTGGGTACGGCAAGGGGTTGCGGCGCGGCTGGCTGCTGGAAAAAGCCGTGGAGCTTGAAGCGGGCGGTTTGTGGTTCTGGCAGGCGGCACGCAGCCAGGGCAAGGTTCCGCTTGAAGGCAAAGAAAGCTGGTTGGCGCAGATGACCGCCGGGGCGAAACAAAGCAACAACCCCTGGCTGCCGGAACTGCGCACCCTGCCGCACGGGGTGCCCGACCTGATCGAAGCCCGCGCCGCTTTTGCCAAAAGCTATATTCTGTGGGAAGGTGATACCGGCGGCGCCCTTTTGCAAAGCGGCGATCTTGCCGCTTCCGGCGACACGCTGTTTGTGCTGGGGCCTGAAGGAGGCTTTACGGACCAGGAGGTACACGCCTTGCGTGATGCCGGGTTCGACCCCCTCAGCTTGGGCAGGCGCGTGCTGCGCTGGGAAACGGCCGCCTTGCTGTGTCTCGGCCTTGCCTGGTGGTCCCGGCAGTAGCGGCTCTGTTTGCCGTGATGCGTCGTCAGGCGGCAAGCAAAACCGCTACTTGGAATTTGAAAGAAGAAGAAGAGAGACTGCCCCGTGAGCATCGTAGCCCCTTTGCCCGAACGCCTGCGGCCCGACGACCTAGCCGGTTTTGTCGGGCAGGAGCACGTGCGGGCCAAGATCGAAAACCTGCTGCGGGCCAAGCGTCTGCCCAGCCTGCTGCTGTTCGGCCCGCCCGGCTGCGGCAAGTCGACGCTGGCGCTGCTTTTGGCCAAAACCCACGGCCGCAAAGTCACCCGCATCAGCGCGCCTGAAGCGGGCCTTACCCAGTTGCGCCGCACGCTCACGGGCACCGACGTGCTGGTTCTGGATGAGCTACACCGCTTCTCCAAAGCGCAGCAGGACTTCTTTCTGCCCATACTGGAAAGCGGCGAATTGACCCTTATCGCCACGACCACTGAAAATCCTTCATTCAGCGTCACGCCCCAGCTGTTATCGCGTCTTCACGTGCTTCGCCTGCGGCCTCTGCTGCAAAAAGAGCTGATGGACCTGGCCCGCAAGGGCGCGCAAACGCAAGAAGTGAACCTTGACGACGAAAGCCTTGATATGCTTGCCACCCTGTCGGGCGGCGACGCCAGGGTGCTGCTCAACCTCATTGAATACGCGGCCGCACTGCCGCCTGAACGACACACCGCCGCCGCGTTGCGTGAAGCCCTGCCCGAGCTGGTCATGCGCCACGACAAGAGCGGCGACAGCCATTACGACCGGGCTTCCGCGCTGATCAAATCCATTCGCGGCAGCGACCCGGATGCGGCGCTCTATTATCTCGCCTGCCTGCTTGAAGGCGGCGAAGACCCCCGCTTTATCTGCCGCCGACTGATTCTTTCCGCCTCGGAAGACGTGGGCCTGGCCGACCCGCAGGCCCTGCCCCTGGCCGTCGCCTGCCAGCAGGCCGTGGAGTTTGTGGGCATGCCCGAAGGCTTCATCCCTCTGGCGGAAACCACAGTCTATCTCGCCCTGGCCCGCAAGAGCAACACCGCCTATGCCGCATACGGCAATGCCGCGCGCGAAGTAAAAATGAACGGCCCGCAGGCCGTGCCCCTGCACCTGCGCAATGCGGTCTCGCAACTGCACCGGCAATGGGGATACGGCAAGGGGTATCAATATCCGCACAACTTCCCCGAGGCCTGGGTTGACCAGGAATACCTGCCGGAAGAGGTTGCGGGCAAACGCTTTTACTACCCCAAGGAAAACGGGGAAGAAGGCCGCCTTTCCAACTGGTGGAAGCGCTTCATGGATAAAAAAGGAACGAAATAATGACCCCCACGCCGCTGCCCTCTCCCTGGCCTCCGTATCCCGGCGACAGTTACACCACGGCGGAAAACCAGACAGGCGCCGTCAGCCGTCTGATCCCCAGCCTCAGCTTTTACTGGTCCATGTGCTCCATTGTGAACAGGGCCGCCAACAAGGTCAAAGCGGGCGTTTTCACCAACAACGAATGGATCCTGGCCAGCCTGGAAACCCTGCACGCCCTTGAACGCTGCGGCGTGAAAGTGACCGTTGAGGGCATGGAACACTACAAGAAGCTGAACGCCCCTTGCGTATTCATCGGCAACCACATGAGCACGCTGGAAGCCTTCATTCTGCCCGGCCTGATCCAGCCGTACATGAACGTATCTTTCGTGGTCAAAGAAAGCCTGCTTACGTACCCGTTTTTTTGCCACGTCATGCGGTCCCGCGACCCGGTCAGCGTGCAGCGCAAAGACCCCCGCGCCGACTTCACCGCGGTGATGGAAGGCGGCGTGGAACGCCTGGCGAAAGGCATTTCCATGATCATCTTTCCGCAAAGCACCCGCATGCAACACCTTGATCCGCGCCATTTCAACTCCATGGGCGTCAAACTGGCCCGGCGGGCTAACGTTCCCATCGTGCCCGTGGCCCTGCGTTCCGACGCTTGGGGTCTGAACGGCTGCTTCGGGCTGTTCAAGGACCAGGGACGCGTCAGCCCTGAAATACCCGTGAACATACGCTTCGGCGAACCCATGACCGTATCGGGCAACGGCAAGGCGGAACACGCCGCCGTTTATGATTTTATCGCCAAAAACGTCACCGAATGGGGCTTGCCCCCGGTGGCGGCCGAAATCGAGGCGCATTCATAACCCCACGCGGGCAAATCAAAACCACCCGCATAGCGGGTGGTTTGCACAAGCCCTATAAGGGCATATTACCGGCCAGCGCCTAAATGGCGCTGGCTTTCACTTTGTTCAAGCCCAGTGCCTTTGTCGCCTTGGCTACCCCTTGAAGGGGTCAGCGTGCTCTCGAGTACTCATCTTGTCTTGCATGATGTCATGCTTCTCCTGCTGCTGGATGTATTTTTTGATCGTAGCTTCGTTAAGCCCCACTGTACTCACATAGTATCCTTCGGCCCAAAACTTTCTGTTGCCGAACTTGTATTTCAAGTTTGCGTGTTTATCAAAAATCATCAATGAACTCTTGCCCTTCAGGTACCCCATAAAACTCGACACGCTGATTTTTGGCGGGACACTCACCAGCATGTGCACGTGATCCGGCATGAGGTGCCCTTCCAAAATTTCAACGCCTTTGTATTTGCACAGATCTCGTAAGATCTCGCCTATATTTTTGCGGATGGCAGCAAATATTATTTTCCTTCTGTATTTCGGCGAGAATACGATGTGATACTTGCACAACCACTTTGTGTGAGCTAAGCTTTGTGCCTTGATTCCCATAA
>JAVBNL010000058.1:0-29470 GCA_031551515.1 Desulfovibrionaceae bacterium | reverse complement strand
GACAAGGTATAAGCGGCTCGACTATCGCCCAGAACTCGTCGGAAACTTCCCATGATTTTAGCTTCATATGCCTATCTCCGTTGGAGAAAAGCATATCAGAATACTTAAAAAATGAAAGATTTATTTACGGATAAATTCTTAGTCGCTTTCCCCAGCAGCAAATGTTGCGTGGGCAGAAATACCAGGCCGTCAACGTTGCTTCTGTACATCAGCACTTCCTTGGGCCAGAACATGAACACCCAGGGGCACTCGTCCATGATGATGGTCATGGCCTGGCGGTACAGATCGGCCCGCACCGCGGGTTTCACTTCCACACGGGCGTCGTCCAGAAGTTTGTCTACCGTGGCGTTTTTATACAGAGCACGGTTGGATTGCGGTACCCACTGGCTGCCGTGAAGGGTGGCGTACAGGGCCTGGTCGGCATCTCCGGTGGACGGGCTCCAACCCAGATAGACCATATCGTGGGCGCCCTTTTTTACCGCTTCCATCAGGGCCTGAAATTCCCACTGGCGGATTTTGACCTTGATGCCGGCTTTGGCCCATTGGGCCTGGGCATTTTCATTGATCTGCACGTCCATCAGATAGCGGCCGACGGTATGCCACAGTTCCAGCTCTATTCCATTGGGATACCCGGCTTCGGCCAGCAAGGCTTTGGCTTTCGCCGGATCATAGGGGTATTTCCTGATGGAGCTGTAACCCCAGGTCAACTTGGACAAAGGCGCATCTGCCACCTCGCCCTGCCCTTCCAGGATGTTGCCCACGATCAGATCCACATCCAAAGCATAGTTGAGGGCCTGGCGCACCCGCACGTCGCTGAGCACGGGCTTGTTGCAGTTCAGGGCGTAATAATAGGTCATGACCGAGGTGACTTCCAGGGTCTTGATATTGGGGTCGGAAGAAAGGCGCTTCACTTCCGTCACCGGAAGCAGCAGCGCGATATCGGCCTGTTTGGATTGCAGCAGCATGGAGCGGACGGAATCTTCGGGCACGATGCGGAAATGGACGTTTTGCACCATGGGGGCGCCGTCGTAATACTTCTCAAAGCGCTCCAGCACGATTTCTTCGCCCAATTTCCATTCTTTGAACTTGAACGGCCCCGTGCCGACAGGATGCTTGGCCAAGTCCTTGCCGTAGGTTTTCAGCGCGGCGGAGCTGATCACGGCGGCCGCCGGATGAGCCAGAAACTGCACCAGCGCGCCGGTGGGATACTTGGTATGCAGCACCACGGTCAACGGGTCTTTGACCTCCACTTTTTGAATGGAACTCAGCACTGAGCGCCGCGGGGAGCCTGTCTCCGGGCTCTGAAGGCGCTCGAAAGAAGCTTTCACATCGTTGGCCGTCAACTGGCTGCCGTCATGAAAGGTCACGTTCGGCCGCAGGTTGAACGTCCATTGCAGGCCGTCGGCGGAGGTGCTCCAACTGAGGGCGAGATCCGGCTCTATCTGCATTTTGGCATTGAACCGGGTCAAATTGCTGTACATGTTTTTGTTGAACAGCTCGGTGGCCGAATCCGTGGCAAAATGCGGGTCAAAAGTGGAGGCGTCGGCGCCGGTAAGCACAATCAGTTCTTTTGCCACCGGGGCGGCATGGGAAACGCCGAGAGAACCCGTCAGAATGATCGCCATAGAAACAATAACCGACAGAATCCGGATACCTTTCACTTTCATGCTTCCTTCCTTCACGCCGCTTGCGGTTTAGTATTTCCGATTCTCTTTCCGCCGCATCATTTGCCGTTTATTATTGCCGATGCCTGTTCCTGCAACAGAGCATCCGCCGCCTTCCAATCCGCGCGGCGTTTGGCGAACTGCTTTTCATAGCCCGCTTTGGCCTGTTTCTGCAGATCCAGCATGCGTTGTATTTCCTTCCGGGCCGTTCCGCCCTGGCAAGCGCGGCGCTCCACATCCACCCGGAAATCCTTGGCCTCGGCCACTTGCTCTTTGCTGAGGGGCAGGTCCTTGCCCGCCACTTTTTTGCTCCATTCATTCAACAGTTCCCAGGTCAGATGCTCCTGTCCTTTGCCCGCGTTGAAGAGCTGGGAAATGGCGCCGCCCACTATCGTGTGCGCCGTGCGGAACGGCAGGCCGCCCTGCATGACCAGGCTGTCGGACAGCTCCGTGGCGTTGCTGAAGCCCTCGTACAGCGTTTGCTCCATGATTTCTTTTTTGAAGATCAGGCCCTTGGTGTATTCGGCGCTGATCAGGCACATGCCGGTGGCTTCGTGGATGATTTCCAGCACATCGCCCCAGGCCACGGTAACATCGCGGCTGGCATAGTATTCCATGGAGCTGGCCGTGCAGATTCCGGCATAGCGGCCAGCATAAATGCGGGCCTGGGTCCGCACCGTGGCGCAGATAACGGGGTTGCGTTTTTGCGGCATGATGCTGCTGGAGTCGATCAGGTCATTGGGCAGATCCGCGAACCCGACTTCGTTGGAGCACCAGTAGACGATATCTTCGGCCAGGCGCGCGTGGGTCAGCAGGCTCATGAGGGCGGTGTTGGAGGCCTCCAGCATGTAATCGGCGCTGACGATGGCGTCTTCCGCGTGCTCCCACACGGCATCAAAGCCCAACAACCTGGCGGTCAGTTCACGGTCAATGGGATAGCTGGAGCCGCACAGCGCGGCGGAGCCGAGCGGGTTACGGTTGAAACGGTCCACGCAGGCCAGTATGCGCTCCAGATCTCTGAGGAAAGGAGCCGCGATGCCCAGCAGATGATAGCCCATGGTTATGGGCTGGGCCTGCTGCCCGTAGGTATAGCCCGGAAAAACAAAATCGGCGGTTTCTTCGATGCGTTTGTGCAGCACGGTCAGCATCGTCTGCAAGGCATCCGCGAGGGTGAACAGGGTTTCCCGAAGCTCGATGCGCCACATGGCGGCTTCCACGTCATTACGGCTGCGGGCCACCGGCAATTGCCCGCAGATATCCGCGCCCACCCTGGCCGCGAGCATATGTTCGAAATTAAGATACAGGTCTTCCAGACGCGGGTCCAATGCCGGCACCGTGTTGTCCCATTCCCGCATGGCCCCCAGAAGTTTCCCGGCCGCTTCTTTGGAAATGATTCCCTGCCTGCAGATCATCACCGCATGCGCCTTCATGACCTTGAGCAGATACGGGAAAGACGCGGGGGCGTTTTCAAAACGCGGTCCGTAATAATACTTCACCACCACCGGGTTTATCTTGCCCTGCACCTGCTCAAAAAAGCCGCCTTCTTTATCCGACATCACAATCACCTTCTATTTTGCGGGAGTTAATAAAGTGCACAATTCCGCCACAGGGCTGCTCGCCGGGCCGTTCAAAACCATTTCCACCAAGGAGGCGGTTTTGCTTTTTCCCAATATATCCTCGGTCAGCCCGCTAAATTTCTTGATGACATCGTCCCGGCTCAAGGGATTGGACATGACTCCTTTAGGAGCGGTAACCGCTGCTTCGGCGCTTTGCCCGTTTTGCAATTCCACGCGTAATCTGGCCCCGCTTTTCAGCTCCGCCTTGCGCAGGCGATTCATCTCCTCGCTTTCCTTCACGCGCACCTTGCCGGCCAGGTCAAAAAACCGTTTGTCCGCCAAAGCCGTTGGTTCATAATCTTTCGCATCGCCCTGGCGGCCGTGCAAACCCAGGGCGACGCCATACGGAATGCTGAGCTGGGCCGAAATCACGGAATCTTGTTCGTACATTCTGGAAGCCATGGAGAAAGCCGAAGAGTTCACCTCCACCGTGATCTGACGAACATCTTCCGGCTTCAGTTCCGGATGCTCCCTTTTGATAAGCAGGGCCGCGGAATGCGGCGAATGCACCGATTTACAGGAAGCGAACCATTTATATTCCACATCTTCTATGGCGTAGCGTTCATTCGGACTGTCCAGTTGTTCCATATCCCATTCGTCGCTGTACGCCTGGTAAAAACCGCCGTCCGGCGCTTCCAGCACATAGTGCGGGCCGGTGATGCCCCGCGCGGCCAGATACGCGCTCAAAACGCCGTCCTTGGCCGCCAGACCTGGGTGAAGGCGCTTGCTCATGGCATTATCCAACGCAAAAGCCCAGCTTCCGCCCGTGCGGCTGCCGGCAATGCCCATGGCGTCGGCCAGCGCCCGTGCGTCCAGCCCCAGTATGGACGCTGTCGCCGCGGCGGCGCCGAAAGCGCCGCAAGTGGCCGTGGCATGCCAGCCGCGCTTGCGGTGGCTCAGATAATCCATGCCCAGCGATATGCGCACCATGGCTTCCACACCCAGCGTTATGGCCCGCAATACCCGCCCCAAATCGGAGCTTTGCCGTTGGGCCGCGGCCATGGTGGCAGGCACGCAAACCGCGCCCGTGTGCAGTATGGCGAAATGCACGTCGTCCAACTCCCGCACATGGCAAAGGGTACCGCAGACAAACGCCGCCTGGTCCGTGCCGCAGCGGCGGGAAGTGCCCCAAATCAGGGCGTCGTTCGCGTCGCTCAGGTCAGCCGCGGCGTCTATGACGCGCTGGCCTTCCGGCGTGGCCGCGCCGTAAATGCCGCTGCCCAGGGTATCAAGAAGGCAGATGCGGGCGATGCGCTCCACCCGCTCGGGCAAAGGGATCAGCGAGTGCAGACGGGCGGCCAGACGGTCCATGCCGGGCCGGGCCGTGTTCAGCGCGAGGGATTGCACCTTCAGATCAGAGGGAAGTGGCATAAGACCATCCTTTCGCCTATGTGCCTTTGAGCGGGCATTTCTTGTTTGCAAACAGCCTGGCGGTAGCGGCAGCGGGAATAAAAATAGCAGCCGTCCGGCAGTTGCGTGGAAGAAGGAATGTCACCCTCCAGAATAATGCGGTTGGGCGGATTGGCGGGGTCCGGCACCGGGACGGCGGAAAGCAGCGCTTCCGTATACGGATGGGCCGGACTGGCGAGCAAATCCTCGGAACGCAGTATCTCTACCATCTTGCCCAGATACATGACGCCGATACGGCTGGATATGTGTTTTACAACGTTCAGGCCATGCGCGATGAAAATATACGTGAGTCCGAATTCCTTTTGCAAGTCGCTGAGAAGATTCAAAATCTGCGATTGCACCGAAACATCCAGAGCGGAAACAGGCTCGTCGCAAATTACCATTTTGGGGTTCAATATCAAGGCCCTGGCGATGCCGATGCGCTGGCGCTGGCCGCCTGAAAACTCGTGCGGGTAGCGGTCATAATATGACGGCTGCAAGCCCACCATTTCCAAAAAATTATTTACTTTTTCCCGGCGGGAAACCCTGTCGCCCATGCCGTGTATGATAAGAGGTTCGGTCAATGTCTGGCCGACAGTCATGCGGGGATCCAAAGAAGCGAAGGGATCCTGAAAAATCATCTGAATGTCGCGGCGGCTTTTCTTCAGTTCCTGCTTGTTCAGCGCGAACAAATCGGTGCCGTCAAAGATGACCCGACCGGCCGTGGGTTCGATAAGGCGGTTGATCACCCGGCCCGCCGTGGTTTTGCCGCAACCGCTTTCCCCTACAATGCCGAAGGTTTCACCGCGCATCACGTCAAAAGAAATACCGTTTACGGCGTGGACGACGCGCCTCGCTTTACCACTTTTTGTTACAAAGTGCTTTGTAAGACCCTTTACTTGCAAAAGCGTTGCCGTATCAGCGTTCATGCCGTCGCTTCCCTGTGCAGGCGTTCCTGGAAAAGCGGAAAATGGCAGGCGACCTTGGAAGCGCCATACTGTGCCGTTTCCGGCGCCTGAGCGGAGCATACCGGCCGCGCATACGGACAGCGGGGGTGGAAACGGCAACCCGGCGGAAAATCGCTGGGAGGAGGCACCATTCCCGTAATCACATTCAACCGCGGCACATTGCTTTCGATTTTAGGAATACAGGTTATCAGCCCCTGCGTATACGGATGCAGAGGCTGGGCGAACAGATCCTTGACGGGGGCTTCCTCCACGATCCGGCCTGCGTACATCACGATTACCCGCTCCGCCATTTCCGCCACAACACCCAAATCATGGGTGATGAAGAGAATGGTCATGCCGAGTTCGCGTTTCAATTTGCGCAGCAAATCCAGTATTTGGGCCTGAATGGTAACGTCCAGGGCAGTGGTCGGTTCGTCGGCAAGCAACAGTCTGGGTTCGCAGCAAAGAGCCATGGCTATCATAACCCGTTGGCGCATGCCCCCGGAAAGCTGATGCGGATAGTCCTTCAAACGCGCAACGGGATCGGGAATGCCGACCAGGGAGAGCATATGGGCGGCCCGTTCGTCAGACTCGCGGCGTGAAAGCCCTTTATGAATGTGCAGCGCCTCTCTGATTTGCATGCCTATGGTAAAAACCGGGTTTAACGAGGTCATGGGTTCCTGGTAAACCATGGAAATGGCATTACCGCGGACATCGCACATGTCTTTTTCCGGTTTTTTCAGCAAATCCTGTCCGTCAAAAACAATTTCCCCCTCCACGTAACGGCCCGGAGGAGTGGGAATCAAACGCAGAACCGAAAGAGCGGTCACGCTTTTGCCGCTGCCGCTTTCACCCACCAGACACAGGGTCTCCCCCGTGTTGATTGCGAAGCTGACGCCGTCCACCGCCGGGATTACTTTGCCCGGAGCATAAAAATACGTTTTCAGGTTGTTGATTTCGAGCAGTGCTCCCAAAATGCATTCTCCCTTTTGCGGATTCGGCTCGGCTATCATTGCAGATTATTTACAGTATTGAGGGCGGCCCTCGCCGCCTGCATATAAGCCTGTGTACCAGATAACCCGCCAGGAAGCGAGGAGCTCATTGAAGGCAAAATCCCGAGGCATGCACGACTGGCGCGGCGCATACGAAATGCCTCTTGAGTTCATCACCCAAGAGGCATTTTCTTTTTCAGCTTATCTTTTCAGTGTCGCTTCAGAACAAGTAGATAAAGCACGTGGCCATCATCGCAAAAAAACCGCCCAGCACCGGAATTGAAAGCCGCCGCACGAGAGAGAACGGGTGGATCCCGATGGCGGCCGCGCTCACGATGACCGCTCCGGCCACGGGCGATAAGCAACGCAAAAGGCTGGCGGTATAGAGCATGGGGATGCACATCTGCTCAATAGTGCCTCCCAATGCCGGGGCCATAGTGCCTGACAGGCTTACAAAACTGGTGAAAGCGCCTACGCCGCTGCCGGTGAGCAAAGACACCAAGGCAATAATACCGGAAAGCAGCATGGTCATGGGGCTCATGCCCAGCCCCCAGGCGGTGGCGCTATTGAGGATCATGGAGATCAGGCCGCTGATTTTCAACCCGGCAGCGAATATTTCCGCGCAGATGATGAGGGTCACTATAAGGGCGAAGGTCGAGCCCATGGTATGGAAAAATTCCATGCCTTCGGCGAAGACTTTCGTAAAATTCCCTTTGTAGCGGACAGCCTCGACCAACATGACCCCTATCCAGACCAGCAACAGAGCGGTGATGGTATCAAGCTTGACCGCCGAGTACACCAGCGGGCTGAAAATGACGAGCAAGATGATGGGCAGCACCGGGAAAAGAGCATACCACAGCGGAGCTTCCACGGCCTTGTCTTCCGACTGTCCCGTGGATTCGACAGTATCGCCGCCTTTGCGGTCAAAATAGGGTTGCACAAGAACATGCAGAACGGGGATAAGCACAAGGGCGGGGAGCATTATGGGAATCTGGTAGTTTACCAGAAACACCACCGGGTCTATTCCGGCCGTTTGCGCCGCCAAAATGGAAATTCCGGAAGCCGGCCCCCAGGACAAACCGCTGCAAGTGACGATCAGGGCGGCGCCTGCCGGTTTTGAAATGCCTATGCCCACGAGCACGGGCAGCATGGCCACCAAAAGCAGCATGGTAAGCCCGCCCTGGCTGGGTATGACCAGATAACAAAGCTCACCCAACCAGTAAGCCAAAGGCAAGACAAGATAGGGGCGCTTGATGCCGCGTAGCGGCATAAGGCACAAACGCACCAAAGAGCTCGAAGCTCCCGTCTTGATCATGTACCCGGAAAAGCCGCCGGCCACCATGATGGTAAGGCCTATGCCGCTGACCTGGCCCATAAAGATGAAGCGCATAAGGTCCATCATGTCGAACCAGACAAAACCCGTGGAGGCAGGGGCTTTCGCGCCCAGCACGTTGAGGATCTTTGTCTGGCCGCAAAGAATGGCCACCGATATGATGGCGATGCCGGAAAAAATCAGCACCAGATGCGTCTTGAACCGCTTGATCATGGCCCAGCCGGCGACCAGGGTCACCAGGATGGCGCAATAAGGAGCGATACCCACAAAAAGCCTTCCTTTTTAAAAAGTACTTTGTGATATGTTTCGCCGGTCAATTTTTCAAGGAACTTGCCGGAATCCGCGCCGTATCCAATTCCATCAGGCCGTCCAAGGCCTGCCATCCTGCATTGCCCCCGTATACCAAGGGATTGATGTCCAATTGCCTGCACCCGCCGTCAAAGTCCGCCAGCAATTTGCCCACGGCCGCGCAGATACGGGCGAGTTCCGCTTTGTCATGCTTGAATCCGCGGAATCCGGAAAATACGGGCGCGATGACCAGTTCATCGAGCATACGCAAGGCTTCCGCGGTATCCAGCGGGCCCAGCCGAAACGCCACGTCCTTGTAGAGTTCCGTCATGATGCCGCCCGCGCCCACCATCAATGCCGGGCCAAGCACGCTATCCTGCAGCCCGCCGATGATGATCTCGGGTCCGTCAAAGGCGGCCATTTCCTCAATCAGTATTCGCTCTCCGGGGAAACGCCCGCGCAGGTCGGCCACGGCCTCATGGATATTTTCCGGCGTGCGCCGCAGCAAAACGGCCTGCTGCTCCGTTTTGTGCAGGATATCCGGCGAGCATATTTTGACGGCATACGGCGGGGTAAGGCCGCGCAAGTCTAAAACCGCATCGGGGTCCAGGCGCCCCCCTTTGGGGCAAGGGATGCCGTATTCGCGCAGCAGGCGCTTTACTTCATATTCATCGGGCTTGCCGGGCCTGACCAGGGAAGACAACCATGCGGCAATGTGCGTGTTCACGAGGGGCTCCTTTGCGCTGACGCGATCTGCTGCAACCAGAGTCTGCGTTCCATAAGGCAGCGCAGGCCGAAAACAGCCCTGTCCACGGTGGGAAAAGCCGCAAGGCCATGCTGGTGCATTTCAAACAGGTGTTCTTCCGTATCCTTGCCGGTCCGGCTGATGACGAGCAGCGGTTTGTCACCGCGAGCCCTTTCAGCAAGGCGCGGAATTATGCCCGGACTCATGAAGGGAGTGGCGAAAAAGGCCGTCACCAGAACCATATCCACGCCCGGATCGGCCAGGACGAGGTCAAGGGAGGCCAGCAACATGTCTTCCGTGTGGCTGGGCGTTATGTCCACGGGGTTGCGCGGCGAGACGAAAGGAAATGTGGCTTGCGCGATTCCTTTCATGGTTTCCGGCAGCAGTTCGGCCATGCGCAGGGCAACGCCCCTGTCCGGCGTTTCCACCTGGTCGCAAACCATGACCCCGTACCCGCCGGCGGACGTGACCATGGCCACCCGGTTGCCTTTGGGCAACGGGTTCATGGCCAACACCTTGGCCGCGTCCATAAACTGGCTTTCCGTGTATGCGCGGATAACGCCGTGCTGTCTGCAAGCGCCATCGATCACACCGTCTGAGCCGGCCAGTTTGCCGGTATGCGAGCTGACCGCGGCGGCGGCCGCCGCAGTTCTGCCGGTCTTCAGCAGCACCACCGGCTTCACGGCGGAAAATTCCTGAAGCTGGCGCAAAAACGCTTTGCCGCCGTCAACGCTCTCCAGGTACAAGGCAAGGCAGGTCGTTTTATCATCGTCTTTAAAGTATTCAATAAAATCCGTTTCCATCAAGTCGGTCTTGTTGCCGAGCCCCACCAGCGCGCGCAGCGAAAAGCCCGTGTTCGCGGCGTATTCCAGCGCGCCGGAAGCCACGGAACCGCTTTGGCTGATAAAAGACACGCCGGCGTCTTTTGTCATGTAACGGTCCGTGACCCGGATAAACACGGTGTCGAGTATGCCGTCCGCTCCGCCGGAAGAACGCACGCCGATAGTGTTGGGCCCCAGAACGCGCGAATTGTATTTTCGGGGTATGGCGGCGAGGCGCGCCTCAAGCGCGACGCCTTTCTCGCCGGATTCGCTGAACCCCCCGGCCACGGGCAGAATAAAGGGAATACCTTTTGCGGCGCATGCTTCCGCCGCATCCACCGAAGCCTCCGCGCTGAGCGCGATGACCGCGAGATCCACATCATCCGGCAAATCGGACACCGACGGATATGCGGCCAGGCCCAGCAGCGACGAAAGCTTGGGATGCACGGGATATATTTTGCGTTTGTGCGAGATCAGGCGTTCAAGGATGATCCGCCCCACCTTGCCCGGCGTCTCGCCGGCTCCGATGACGGCGACAGCCCGGGGGTGAAACAGCGGGGTCATATTCGTTTTTTGTACCATAGCAGCTCCTTGCGCTCTTCCTTTGTCTTGCCAGGCGAAACCAGAAATATGGCCTATTGCCGCAAGGCGGACTGCTCGTTTTCCAACAACACGGCCAGCCCCTGCCCAATGCCTATGCACAGGGAAATGACCCCGTAGCGGATGCCCGATTGCAGCATATGGCGGCAGGTTGTCAGGGCTATTCTCGCCCCGGACGAGCCGAGAGGGTGCCCGACGGCGATAGCCCCGCCGTTGGGATTGACGCGGGAGTCGTCATACGCGATCCCAAGTTTTTTAAGGCAGCCGAGCACCTGCGGCGCGAAGGCTTCGTTAATTTCGATGACGCCCATGTCGGATAAACGCAGCCCGGACCGGTCCAAAACTTTGCTTATGGCCGGCACCGGCCCATAGCCCATGACCCTGGGCGGCACGCCCGCAGCCGCGGCGGTGACGATGCGGATGCCGGGGGCGGCACCCGCCTTTTCAGCCGCTTCGCGAGAAGCGACCCACATCACGCAGGCCCCGTCGTTCAAAGAAGAAGCATTGCCAGCCGTAACGGCGCCGCCGGCGTTAACGCTTTTGAGCTTTGCCAAAGCGTCGAGAGTTGTTTCCGGGCGGGGCTGCTCGTCGCTGTTCATTACTTTGGTCTCACCCTTTTTCCCGCCGGGAAGAGTGAGCGCCAGTATCTCGTCCGCGAAAAATCCGCGGGATTTCGCCTTTTCGTAACGATCGTGAGAGCGGAAAGCGAAAGCATCCGCCTCCTCCCTGCTGATGCCCAACTCCGCAGCGATATTGTCCGCGGTCTGACTCAAGCTGTCGTCGCCGAACCCGGCGAGAAACCGCGCGTTGGGGAACCGAAAGCCTATGGTCGAATCATAAATCCGCACGGAACGGTCAAAGGGAGAGGCCGACTTATTCATGACTAAAGGAGCGCGGGTCATGCTTTCCACGCCGCCCGCCATGTATATGTCTCCTTCGCCGCAGCAGACGCCCTTCGCCGCCTGCCATACGGCCTCCAGACCGCTGGCGCACAGGCGGTTGACCGTCACTCCGGATACTTCCATGGGCAAGCCGGCCAGCAAAGATGCGTTACGCGCCACGTTGCGGCTGTCTTCACCGCCCTGGTTGGAACAACCGAGGATCACGTCCGCAATCCGGTCGGCCGGGAACGGTCCTTTCTCCGCCAAAGCGGCTATCGTTGTTGCCGCCATGTCGTCCGGCCGCAAAGAGGCCAAGGCTCCGGCATACCGGCCGAAAGGGGTTCGTATTCCTGAATATATGTAGGCGTCACGCATCGATGTCTCCTTCTGAGAATTGGCCTTTGCCCGGTTGCGGGAGCATGTCTTCAAAAAAACTTGCGCCCGGCAACGGCAAACGTGCTGTGTTATTTCAGTGTGTGCCGGGCCAGAAAAAGCCTGGCCCGGCGAAAAACCTTCACAAGGTTCATTCCTTCGGCGGCCCCCAGGGGAACACGTCGGGAAATTCGGCCATGGCTTGGCCCTGAGCGACTAATTCGCCCCGCTGATTGGTGACGTTGACGTCAAAGGTCACCCATTTGCTTTTCGCGGTTTTCAGCTTGTCGGTAATGACGGCTTTGGCGACGATGCTGTCGCCGTGGTTGACCGGCTTCACCCAGCGGGTTTCCAGACGTCTGTGGCAACCGCCGCGTTCCATGATCCATTCGATCAGGGTGCGGGAAATCACCGAAAAGTTCTGCATGCCGTGCATGATCAGCCCGCCGAAGTTCGTCTTGCCGAAGTTGCCTTTCATGTACTCTTTGTCAAAATGCAAGGGGTTGTAGTCCAGCGAGGCATCGGCAAAATTTTGGGTGCCTTCCGGGCTGGCGGTGAAGGGGGCGCTGGTTATGGTTTCACCCACGGTGATGGCGTCGAAAGATTTGTTCATGGTGCTCTCTCCGTAGCTTCGGTTATTCGGGTCTGATGGTTTGGCCGCGGCCGGTGATAACAACTTTGCCACGCTGGTTGAAAAACACATTTTCGTGCACGGCGAACAGGCGGCCTTTCTTGATGAACCGGTCAAGGCAGCTTGCGCGCATGGTAATGGTGTCGCCGGGCCGGATCGGTTCGTTGTACGACCAGTTTTGGCCCGCGTTGACCGTGCCGGGGGAACGCATCCAGTCTTCGGTGCTGGTGCAGGCGAACATCAGCAGGATGTGAATGGGCAGCGGGGCGATAATGCCGCCGTAAGGCGTTTTCTTGGCGTATTCTTCGTCAAAGTACAGAGGGTTGGTTTCGCCGATGTTTCTGGCGAAATAGGCGATGTCTTCCTTGGTCAGGGTAATCGGCTGCGATTTGCGCAGTTCCCCGGGAAAAAGCTGGTCCCAGCTGAGTCTGGTTTTCGCGTCTTTCCAGAAATCCGTTGCAAAGTTTTTGAAGCTGTAGCCTGCCATGATCACGACTCCTTGGGTTAAATGTTCCAGATACGAAAATCCGGGCGAAAATGCCCGTTTCAGCGCACCACACCGGAAGCGCGAAGGGCTTGTATTTCCGCCCCGCTATAGCCCGCTTCCGCGAGAATTTCCGCACTGTGCTCTCCAAGCCTCGGCGCGGCCAATCGTATGGCGGTCGGCGTTCCGGAAAAATTCAGCGCGGAATTGATGGTCGGGTATTCCCCGGTAACGGGGTGTTTGATGGTCCGCCGCAGCCCGTTGTGCACGATCTGCGGGTCGGCGAAGACTTCGGCGTACCCGTAAATGGGACCGGCCGGGATCTTTACCGCGTCGAAAAGGGCAAGCCAGTGCGCCGCGGTGTTCGTTTTCAGTTTGGCGGCAATGGCCGCGTGGATGGCGTCCGCATGCTCGATCCTGCCGTTGTTGTCCGCATAGGCCTCATTTCGCAGCTCGTCCTCAAGCCCCAGAGCTTCGCACAGTTTGCGCCAATGTTTGTCGACGAAAACGCAAAGATTGACCGGCTCGTCCAGGGTATCGAAGGTTTCTGTGGGGACAGAGAACAGCGAGCCGTTGCCCTTTTTGGGCGGCTGCTCGCCTGTGGCGAAATAATAGGAAATCATGGGAGCCTGCGCGGCCACCAGACAATCCACCAGCGCCAGATCGACGGCCTGGCCTCTACCTGTGCGTTCGCGGGTGAACAGCGCGGTCGTGACTGCATACGCCGCGTTGAGTCCGGCTATGACGTCGCCGATGCGCTCACCGGCTTTCACAGGCCCGGAGTCGTCACCCGTGACGGCCATAAAACCGGCCATGCCCTGAAAGATATTGTCAAACCCCGGTTGATCCGCTCTGGGGCCTGTCTGCCCAAACCCCGAAATGGAACAATAGATGATGCCGGGGTTGTCCTTGACCAGATCGTCGTATGCTATGCCCAGTTCTTTTTTTACTTTGGGAAGAAAGTTTTCCAGGACAACGTCGCAAGAGACGGCAAGGCGCCGCAAGACAGCCCCCGCGTCCTTGTGGCGGAAATCGAGGCATAGCCCTCTTTTGTTGCGGTTAATACCCAGATAATAGGCGGACTCGCCGTTGATATGCGGCGGCGCAAGCTCGCGGCTGTTGTCGCCGCCATGGGGCTCCACTTTCCAGACGTCGGCGCCGTTGTCGCCCAGCATCATGCCCGCGAACGGCCCGGAGAGCACCCGGGAAAGATCCAACACTCTGATCCCCTCAAGGGCGCCGGCGCCGTGTTGCCTCATTGCTTTTTCCATAACGTATTCCTGTGTTTTAATTGGAGTATTTAGTTATTGTTTCTGATAAAGCAAAAAGATTGCCAAAGCTGGCGCGCGTGGCTCGGTTCTTTCAAAAAACAGGCGCGGCAAAAGAAAACCTCTGCCGGGCACCGGCGGAGGTTGTCCTGGGCAAAGAGCAGCAGGCACTATTAGGATCTTTTAGGATGAATACCGTAGCGCGACGCACCTTGCGCTCGGCACGAAATAGTTTTATTTGCTACAGCTAGCGCCCAAGGCCATATGGATCCAGGCTAGCATTTCCATGAAAGACACATTGAATACACATAACTATTTTAAATAAAATAGTTATACATATTAGGCTAAATATAAAGCCTAAAAGAACCTATATTATCCTATTGTGAATACACAACACGCACGCCCAAAAAAATTGCTGATCATCGCCAAAACCCTTGAGGTGGCGATACACCACCACAACGCGCTGCATCCCATTATCGGGGATACCGTGCAGGTTGACGCCATAACTGTTGACCAGCTTCCCAGCATCCCCATAGACAAACCGGACGCCGTGCTCCTTTCCGCGAAATTTCTCATGGCGCACGACCTGGCCTCGCGCTTTCCGGCCACCCCTATTCTGCATGCCGAGCACATGATCACCGGCCAGAATGTCGAGCAGCTTTTGATGCTCCCGCCCGGGCTCAACGCCGCCGTCGTCGCCAGCCATAGGGATGTTGAATTGGAGGTGATTTCCAACCTCCGGGCACAGGGCATCGACCAGTTGCGCTATGTCGTCCATTCCAACGGCGAGTATGACCCGCAGGATATGGACCTCGCCATCACGCCGGGCATGCCTTTCAACGTGCCGCCGGCCATCGCGCATATCGTCAACCTGGGCCTGCGGGTCATGACCATTTACTCTTTCCAAAAATTGCTTGAAGCGCTCGGCATGGCCTCGTCATACATCGAGCGGTATGCGCACATGTATACCTCTACCCTGCTTCAATCCCGGTGGGAATTGGCCAAAGTCATCCACAGTTCCACAGCCAGGGAAAAAACGGCGACGCGGGTATTGAACGAACTGGATTCGGGCATCATCGCCGTCAACGAATCAGGAGCCATTCGCTCCGCCAACACCGCGGCGCAGCAATTGTTCCAGCAGCAGGCCGGAAATTTTCTCGGCGAGTCTCTCGATTCGTTCATGCGGAACCTTAAAGAGGTCCGCGTTGTCGACGACAACCCGGACAAACGGACCATCTTGTACCACTTCAACGGCGAGTACTTGCTGGGAACGCGCTTAAGCGTCGAGAACGACGGAAATCAAGAAGGCATACTGATTTTTAAACGGGCGGGCCTGGCGGGCGATGAGCCGTCCCTGAGAAAAAATTGGCATATTCACGGACATACGGCCCGGTATACGCTTGATGATATTTTTTCCGACAACCTCGCCGTTCAGGAACTGATCGACAAGCTTCCGCAATTCGCCCTGTCTGACCGCAATATTTTGATCATGGGAGAAAGCGGCACGGGCAAAGAATTGTTCGCGCATGCGATACACAATGAATCCGCACGCAAAAACGGCCCGTTTGTGGCCGCCAACTTTGCCGGCATCTCGCATAATCTTTGGGAAAGCGAGCTGTTCGGGTATGAGGAGGGAGCCTTTACCGGCGCGGCGCGGGGCGGGAAAAAAGGCTTGTTTGAACTGGCGGACGGTGGAAGCATCTTTCTGGATGAAATCGGCGATTCCACACCGGACATGCAGGCGAGACTGCTGCGCGTCCTTCAGGAAAAACAGATCATCCGGGTCGGCGGCAGCAAAGTCTTGACGGTGAACGCCCGCGTCATCGCCGCGACAAATACCAACCTGCCCCGGGCCATATCCGACGGGCGATTCCGGCATGACCTGTTTTACCGCTTGAGCACGCTGACCATTCGCATTCCGCCTTTACGGGAGCGGCCCGAAGATATCGGCATGCTTTTGCGCCAGTACTTACGCAGGATGCACAATACGCATAAGGACATAAGCCCTGATGCGAAGCGGGCGCTTTTGGCCTACGCATGGGCGGGCAATATCCGCGAACTCTTCAATGTGGCTGAATATTGCTATTATTCGGCCATGGGCTCTTCCGTCATCAATGCTTCCCATCTTCCGCCTGAAATAAGCCTCGGCGAACCGCCGGCGGAGGAAGACCACCCCTTTTCCCCTTCCCAGCTTCAGGAGAAGCTTGCAGAAATCACGCGCATGGGGTTGCACGCCCGGCAAGTTCACACGGTCCTGTCCGCCCTTTCTGAATACTCCGCCGGGAACGTGGGGCGGTACAAACTACGCGCCATGCTTAATAACGCCATATCAGACGGTCGCCTTCGCAGCATACTGGAAAAACTGAATAAAGCCGGCATCGTGCAAAGCGGCTCTACCCGCCAAGGGACCGTGCTAACCGTTCCCGGCGATGCGTTCCGCCTATTTTTGGGTACGACGCTACGCTAGGGACAGGGGTTCACGCGTCCTTGCCGTCACAACGCCATCATGGGTCTGAAGGGACGCATATCGCGGACTCTGGTCTGCGATCTAGCACCTCAGGCCGGGCAGTATTCCGCCGTTGACGCAATTGTTCAGGGTCCCGGAGGAAACCAGCTTTCCGGCGGCCAGCAGATCCGTGGACATGTACCTGTCGCCCTCCAAAAACGGAACAACGCTACGGATGGCGGCATGGGCCCTTTGCAATTCCTTGCTGGTGCGCAAGGGGGCTCTCAGGTCCACTCCCTGGGCCGAGGTCACCGCTTCTATGCCGAGGATTCCGGCCAGGTTGGCGGTCATGCGCAGAAGACGCCGCGCGCCGTGGCAGGCCATGGAAACGTGATCTTCCTGGTTGGCGGAAGTGGGGGTTGAATCCACGGACGCGGGATGGGCCATCTGGCGGTTTTCGCTCATCAGCGCGGCTGAGGTGACCTCCGCTATCATCAGGCCGGAGTTCAGGCCGGGGTTTCGGGTCAGGAAAGGGGGCAGTCCGAAAGACAGCGCCGGGTCCACCAGCAACGCGATGCGCCGTTGCGCTATGGACCCGGTTTCGCACACCGCCAGAGCGATTTGGTCGGCCGCGAAAGCCACGGGCTCGGCGTGGAAGTTGCCGCCGGAAACAGTCGTGCCGTCGGAGAGGATAAGGGGGTTGTCCGTGACCGCATTGGCCTCGGTGACCAGGGTGCATGCGGCGGCGCGCAGAATATCCAGGCAGGCCCCGGCTACCTGGGGCTGGCAGCGGATGCAGTACGGGTCCTGCACGCGCAGATCTCCGGTGCGGTGGCTTTCGCGCAGCTCGGAATTTTCCAGCAGGGCCCACAGAGCGGCGGCGGCCTCAATCTGCCCGCGATGCCCGCGCAGGGTGTGTATTTCCTCATGGAACGGCGCGGAAGAACCGAGGGCGGCTTCCGTGGACAAGGCCCCGGTAATCAGCGAGGCGCAGGCCAGCCGGTGCGCCCGGAACAGGCCCGCCAGGGCCAGGGCCGTGGATACCTGAGTACCGTTGATCAGGGCCAGGCCTTCCTTGGCGGCCAGGGTCATCGGAACCAGCCCGGCCCGTTGCAGGGCCGCGCCGGCCGGAAGTCTTTCTCCCGCGAACCAGGCTTCGCCTTCGCCCAGCATGACGGCGGTCATGTGGGCCAAAGGGGCCAGATCGCCGGAAGCGCCCACGGAACCTTGGCCGGGGATAACCGGCAGCACGCCGCGTTCCAGCATGGCTTCCAGCATCTCGATGGTGAGCGGCCGCACTCCGGACGCGCCCCGGCCCAGGGAGATAAGCTTCAGCGCCATGATCAGGCGCGTGACTTCCAGAGAGAGTGGGCTCCCCACCCCACAGCAATGGGAAAGGATGAGGTTGCGCTGCAACGTTTCCACGTCTGATGCCGGAATGCGCACTGAAGCCAGCTTGCCGAACCCGGTGTTGATGCCGTACACTGCGTCATCGCCTTCGATGATCGTTCGCACGCGCTCTGCGGCGGCGGCCACTGCGGGCCGGAAGGAGTCGTCCAGCCGGGCGGGCTGTCCCTTACGGTAAATGGTTTCAAGCTCAGCCAGGGTTACCCTGCCCGGTTTCAAAATCACGCATTCCATGCCAGCCTCCTGGTATTCGAATTCTCAATCGGTGTTGCGGCCCGCGTTCTCAATCCGCGCGAACGCGTTGTGCGCATGGATGGATTCAAGGCTTTCCACGTCCACCCGAAAGACGTCTATGTGCTTGTGCCGCTGCAACTTGTCTGCCGCCCTTCGGGCCACATCTTCCACAAAAAGCGGGTTGGCGAAAGAGATTTCCGTAACGTATTTTTCGTCTTCTCTTTTCAGCAGCGGGTACACAGGGCTGGAGGCCGATCTTTCAGCCATGTCCACCAGCTCTTCAATCCAGACCAGCCCCTTGTGCCGGGCCTTGATCGTCACCAAAGCCCGCTGGGAATGGGCGCCCTCGTCACTTATGGCCTTTGAGCAGGGGCATACCGTCATGACCGGCGTTATGACGGTCAACGACAGATCATATGTCATGCCGTTACGTTCGCCCGTAATTTCGCATTCATAGCTTTGCAACGCCGAACGCCCGCTGACGGGCGAAGCTTTGCGCATAAAATAGGCAAACCGCAAGCTGACAAAAGCCCGCTCCGCCGCGAGCCGCTCCTTCAAGTCGGATAAAAAGGCCCGCAAGCTTTCATAGGTCAGGTGTTTGTCCCAGCTTTCGACAGCTTCGCTGAAACGGCTCATGTGCGTGCCTTTGAAGCAGGCGGGCAAGTCCACGGACAGCTTCATGGAGGCCACCGTGGACTGCCGCCCGCCGCCCATTTCGCGAACGGTAAGAGGCACGACAAGATCTTTTACGCCCACCCGGTCAATGGCCATGGCCACCGGAGAGGGGCTGTTCTGAATATCGATCATAACGTGACTGTGTTCGCTGTAACGGCTAGAAAATTCCGCGCACCTTGCCGGTTTCCACGTCCACATCCACGTTATGATAGGCCGGGCTGGAGCCTGTGCCGGGCATCAGCGTGATGTCCCCGGCCATGGGCACCACAAACCCGGCGCCGCCGTAGGTGAGCACATCGCGAACCCGCAGCCGCCAGCCTTTGGGCGCGCCTTTCAGGGCCGGGTTGTCCGACAGCGAGAGGTGGGTTTTGACCATGCACAGCCCCATTTCCGCCGTATCATTCCGACTTTCCAGCACCTTGAGCGCATTCACGGCCTTGGGCGCGAAATCCACGCCATCCGCGCCGTAGATCTCTTTGGCCACAAGTTCGATGCGTTCGCGGAACGGCATGCTCCAGTCATACAACGGTTTGAACGAAGACGGTTCGTTGGCGGCTTCCACCACCGCTTCGGCCAGTTCCAGCGCGCCTTCGCCGCCAAGTTCCCAGTGGCGTGAAACGGCCACGCGCGCGCCCGCCTTTTCGCAAAGCTCGCGCACCCTGGCTATTTCCGCCGGGGTGTCCGAAACAAAGGCGTTGATGCACACCACCGGCGAGACGCCGAATTTCTTGGCCACGGCAATGTGATGCAGCAGGTTTTCCGCCCCTTTTTCCACAAAGCCGACATTCTCTTTAGAATATGCTTCCGGCAGCGGGTGCCCCAGCTTCGGCGCGGGCGCGCCGCCGTGGCACTTGAGCGCCCGGATGGTGGCGACCACCACCACGGCGTCGGGGGTCAGCCCGCTGTACCGGCATTTGAGGTTGCAGAATTTTTCAAAGCCGATGTCCGCGCCAAAGCCTGATTCCGTCACATGATAATCGCTCAGCTTCAGCCCGACTCTATCGGCGATGACCGAACTCTGGCCTATGGCGATGTTGGCGAAAGGCCCCGCGTGCACCAGCACCGGCTGGCCTTCAAGGGTCTGGATAAGGTTGGGGTTGACGGCGTCCACCATCCAGGCTGTCATGGCCCCGGCCACCTTAAGGTCTTCAGTGGTTACGGGTTTTCCGTCCCGGGTATAGGCCAGAATGATGCGCCCCATGCGCGCGCGAAGGTCCGCCAAATCCCTGGCCACGGCCAGAATGGCCATGATTTCCGAAGACACGGCGATATCGAAGCGCGAACGCATCATATAGCCGTCGCTTTTGCCGTTCAGGCCGTCTATGCCGATGATGATGTTGCGCAAGGCCTGGCAGCAAAAATCCATGACCCAGCCGGAAGTGACGGAGGTAGGGTCGATGTTCAGCTTGGGGTACCCGGACAAGGACATGATCTTTGCATCGTCATAGTTGCGCTCGTGCTGCATGCGCGCGGTGAGCGCCACCATGCCCAGGTTGTGCGCGTTCATGACCGCGTTGATGTCGCCGGTGAAACCGAGCGAATACTGGGTCAGCGGAATGCACTGCGAGCGGCCGCCCCCGGCGGCGGAACCCTTGGCGCCCATGGTCGGCCCGCCCGAAGGTTGCCGGATGGCCGCCGACGCTTTGAATCCTTTTTTCGCCAGGCCCTGCACCAGGCCGATGGTGGTTGTGGATTTGCCTTCCCCGAGCGGGGTCGGCGTAATGGCCGTAACGTCAATATATTTGCCGTCAGGCCTGCCTTCCAGCCGGTCAAGAATGGATCGAAAATCCAGTTTGGCCATATAATGCCCGTAGGGCAGCAGCTCTTTTTCTTGCACGCCCATTTCACGGGCCAGCTGTGTTACGGGTTTCATGCGGGTTTCCGCATCTTGCGCTATCTGCCAGTCAGCATGGGATTTAGGATCCAAAGTCATGACTCTCTCCTGGGCGCGCCGTGCGCCCCTGCTGTTAAAGGGAAGAAATCATACTGCTGCAAGGCCCCCGGGGGGCGCTCGCCGTTAAACCAATCCTTCCAGCAACCCCTCTCTGACCAGATACGGCAGGGTGATGTGGCTGAAGCCTTTGGCGCTCTCGTTGAAGGCGGCGCACACCTCCATGGCGCCGGGGTTTCTGGCCCAACTGCGTTTTGCAACGCCGCCCATCACATCCCAGGTCATGGCGGAGCGCAAAATGGCGTCCACGCGCGCGCTGCCGTCCAGAACCATGCCGAAACCGCCGTTGATGGCGTTGCCGATACCCACCCCGCCGCCGTTGTGCAGGGCCACAAGACTCATGCCCCGCGCCGCGTTGCCCGCATAGCACTGAATGGCCATATCGGCCGTCATGTTGCTGCCGTCGCGGATATTGGCGGTTTCTCTGAAGGGGCTGTCCGTGCCCGCGGTGTCGTGGTGGTCGCGCCCCAGCATGATGGGGCCTATTTCGCCCCGGCGCACCATGTCGTTGAATTGCAGGGCAATGGCCAGCCTGCCCGCCGCATCCTGGTACAAAATGCGCGCCTGGGTGCCCACCACCAGCTTGTTTTTACCGGCATCCCTGATCCAGACCCAGTTGTCCCGGTCTTGCGCTCGCCGGTCAGGATTAATGCAACTCAAGGCCGCGGCATCGGTTTTGGCCAGGTCCGCCGGGTCGCCGGAAAGGCATACCCACCGGAACGGGCCATAGCCGTAATCGAAAAGCAGCGGCCCCATAATATCTTCGACATAGGAAGGAAAGATGAATCCGTCTTTGTCGTCCGTGCCGTTTCTGGACAGCTCCTGCACGCCCGTATCGTACACGGATTTCAAAAAGGCGTTGCCGTAATCAAAGAAATAGGTGCCCTTGGCCGCCAGCGCCTTGATGCATTCATAGTGCGCTTTGAGCGACTTGTTGACCTCGACGGTAAAGGCGTCGCGGCCATCGCGCAGCATTTCCGTGCGCTGCTCAAAGGTCAGGCCCTGCGGGCAATAGCCGCCGTCATACACCGCATGGCAGGAAGTCTGATCGGATAGCAGGTCGATATGGATATTCTTTTGCAGCGCGTATTGCAGCAAATCCACGATATTGCCGTGATACGCGATGGACATGGGTTCTTTTTTCGTCTGCGATTCTTGCGCCCAGGCAAAGACCTGACCCGCATCGGCGGAATATTTCCGCACCCAGCCCTGGTCAAGGCGGGTCTTGATGCGGCTGATATCCACTTCGGCAATGACCCCGACGGCCCCGGCGATTTCAGCCGCCTTGGGCTGCGCCCCGCTCATGCCGCCAAGGCCCGATGACACGAAAAGATACCCGGCCAAATCCTGCTTGCCCTTGAGGTTCAGGTACAGCCTTCCTGCGTTGAGCAGGGTGTTGAAGGTGCCGTGCACAATGCCCTGGGGGCCGATGTACATCCAGCCGCCGGCCGTCATCTGCCCGTAGTTGGTCACCCCCAGCTGGGCCGCCAGATGCCAGTCATGCATATTGTCGTACAGGCCGACCATCAGGCCGTTGGTGATGATGACGCGCGGCGCTTCCGGCCGGGAAGCGAAAAGCCCCAGGGGGTGCCCTGATTCAACCACCAGCGTCTGGTCGCGGGTCATGACTTCCAGATACTTTTTGATCAGCCGGTATTGCATCCAGTTCTGGCAAACCTGCCCCGTCTCGCCATAGGTGACCAGTTCATACGGATACAGGGCCACCGCGAAATCGAGGTTGTTGTCGATCATCACCTGGAACGCTTTGCCTTCCAGGCAATTGCCCTGATACTGGTCAATGGGTTTGCCTGTAAGCTCGCCTTCCGGGCGGAAGCGGTAGCCGTAAATCCTGCCTCTGGTTCTGAGTTCTTCCAGAAACTCCGGGGCCAGGGTTTCATGGTATTTTTCAGGCACGTAGCGCAGCGCGTTCTGCAGGGCCAAAATGGTCTGGGCGCGGGTCAGGGTATAGCCCCGGTCCGGCGCGCGCCTGATGCCGTCTTTGAAGGGTTTGGGTTCGGGCAGCGGCCCGTCCAGCGATATGGTCATGGCCCCGCTCGTTGTTTTGCCGTCTTTGTTCATGCTGCGTCCCTCCATTATGACGGCGAAGAAAGGCTGGCCATGGCGCTCTTGTTCATCTGAGCCGCCAGCTCGTCCAGTTCCGCCATGATCGCGTTGCCGCGGGTTTTGCTTTGTTCCGCAAAAGATGCATCCGTAATGCCGGGCAGATTGATCAACACGTTGTAATACGCGGCTTGGCACCCCGCCCTGGCCAGCATGACCGCTGTGGCCGCGTCACTCAACGCGTTGACGTTGCCGTGTTTCGCCGCCTTTTCGCCCAGCTTCGCGGCATCGCGGCATAGCTCCATGGTGCGCAGGGGAACTTCGGTCGAGCCTTTGGCCGCCTGCTGCATGGCCTGTTTTCTGGAGGCCTTGGCTTCATCCGTGTCTTTGGGCAGTTTCATGGCCGCCATGTAGGCGTTGAACGCTTCCGTATCTTTTTCCACGAGAGACAAAAGCGCGCCGCTCAGCGCGTCAGCTTCGTCACGCACGCGTTCCATCTCCGCCCAGGAGTCCTTATATTTCTCTTTGCCCACGGTGAGCCGGCCCACCATGGCAGCCAGCGCCGCGGCCAACGCCCCGGCCAGGGCGGCGACGCTGCCGCCGCCGGGCGCGGGGGAGTCTGAAGCCAGTTCTTGCGTAAATTCATGAAGAGTTTTTCGGGTAAGCATGAAATCCTCCTGATTATACAAGCAGTACGCCGTCGCGGGCTATAAGCAGCCCGCGTTTGTAAACGCGGGCAACGCTTTTGCCGCCCGCGTGGTAGGGGATGGCGGCCGGGGTTTTGCCGTCCAGCACCAGAAAGTCCGCGTTCTTGCCCGCCTCAAGGCTGCCCGCGCGATCCGCAACGCCGATGGCGTATGCCGCGTTCAGCGTGCCCCCCACCAGGGCTTCTTCGGGGCTCAGGCCCATGCCCAGCACGGCAAGCCCCATGACAAAGGGCATGGATTCGCAAAAACACGAGCCGGGGTTGCAATCCGTGGCCAGGGCGACCGGCACGTTCAGGTCGATCATGCGCCGGGCCCGCGCGTAGGGTTTGCGCAAGCTGTAGGCCGTTGCCGGCAAAAGCACGGCAATGGCGCCGGCATGAGCCATGGACCGCAGCCCGTCATCACCGGCCGCGAGGAGGTGTTCGGCCGAAACAGCCGCCATTTCACCGGCAAGAGCGGCGCCGCCGAGATCATTAACCTCATCCGCGTGGATTTTGAGGGCAAACCCGTTATGCCTGGCCGCCGTCAGCACGGCCCTGCTTTGCGCCACGCTGAACACGCCCTCTTCGCAAAAGATGTCGCAGAATTTCGCCAGGCCGGATTCTGCCACCGCCGGAAGCATTTCACCCACCAGCCGATCCACAAACCCTTGGGAATTGCCCTTGAACTCTCTAGGAACGGCATGGGCGCCCATAAAGGTCGCCACCACCTCCAGAGGCGTTTGTTCATCCAGACGACGTATGCAGCGCAGCATGCGCAGTTCGGTTTCCGTGTCCAGCCCGTAGCCGCTTTTAATTTCAACGGTTGTGGTGCCGCTTGCCAGCGCGTTCATGGCGTTGTGGCGGGTGGCGGCAAAAAGCTGGTCATCTGAAGCTTCGCGAACCGCCGCAACCG
Organism: Desulfovibrionaceae bacterium; assembly: GCA_031551515.1. Classification (GTDB taxonomy): domain Bacteria; phylum Desulfobacterota; class Desulfovibrionia; order Desulfovibrionales; family Desulfovibrionaceae; genus FLUQ01. The sequence continues at coordinate 5,064 of JAVBNL010000058.1, read as the reverse complement.
AGGAGAGGATGCCCCCCCCCGCGGCCAGAATTTCAAGGTAGGCCTTGCCCGCGAGACGCATGCTGAACTCTTCCTCGCGCCTGGCCGCAAAACACATATGGGTGTGCGGGTCCACAAAGCCCGGCACGACGCAGGCGCCGCCAAGGTCTTCGGCCTTCGCTCCGGCCGCTTCGGGCAGGGCGGCAACCTCGTGGCGAGGCCCCACGGCCAAAAGGCAGCCATTACCCACAAGCAGGGCAGCGTCTTCCAGGGTGCGCACCGCGCCCTGTTTTTCACCGGACAAGGGACGGCCGGGATCTACCGGCGTCACCACGCGGCAGGAGTGAAAGAGGGTGTGCATCATTCCTCCATCATCATTTGCAGCAGTTTCAGTTCAAGCACCTGTGAGGGGTCAAACCCGTTGCTTTGCAGATAATACGACGCGGATTCCAACATGGCCGCGGCGGGCACCATACCGTAAATTTCAGACTCCACCACCGACACGCCCCAGCGTCTGGCCTCCATGCGGGCCATTTCCAGCACGCGGTAAATGGAATTCTTTTCGTAATCCACAAGGTTCAGGCTGACCTGCACCATGCCTTTCTCTTCAAGGGCCAGGCCTATGCCCTTCACATGGCAGAAGCCGCCGCTTGAAGCGCGCAAGAATTTGGCGATCTCTTTAGCCACGGCCACATCCGTGGTGCCGAGGTTGATATTGAAGGCCACCAGAAACTTTCTGGCCCCGATGACGGAAGCCCCGGCTGTTTCATGCAGGCCCGGCCCGCCTATATCCGGTTTGCGGGCCGGGTTTGTTTTGGCCTCATCTTTGAGCGCCTCATACTGGCCCTTGCGGATGGTTTCGAGCTTGACGCGGTCCGGCGTTTTGGCGGCGTCTTCATAAAAATACACGGGAATGCCCGTTTCCTTGAAATAGCGCTCGCCAAACGCGTGGGCCAGGGTGACGCACTCTTGCATGCTGATGGCGGAAACCGGCGTGAAGGGTATGACGTCCACAGCCCCGATGCGCGGGTGCGCGCCCTTGTGCGTGTTCATGTCGATGTGCTTTTTCGCTGCCAGGCACGCTTCCATAAGCGCGTTCTGCGTCTCTTCCGGGCGGCCCACCAGAGACACGACAAGCCTGTTGTGATCTTCATCCGCGCGGTAATCAAAAAGGTACACGCCCTTCGCCTTTTTGAACGGCGCTACAATGGCCTCGACAACCTCGGGACGCCGCCCTTCGCTGAAATTGGGAACACATTCAATAAGCGCTTGCGCCATGACACCACTCCTTTTTATTATGTCTATACATAATAAAAATTCAATTTTTGTGTCAAGCCTCAAAACTAGAACCTGCGCCTTTCTCAGAGCGCGGGCGAGTGATGCGAAAAGGAAAATTGCCGGTCAGGGCATGGCGGAAGGCACGGCCTTGGTTTTATCCGTCGGCGTGAAAGAGGCTGTCAGTTCGTATTTTCCGCCCGGATAGGTCAGGCGCACGCAGGTGATGCTGTTGCCGCCCAGCGAGGTTTCGCGCTCCACCACGAGACAGGGCGCGCCTTCGGCTATTTGCAGCAGCAGCGCCGTGCGGGCGTCGGCGGCCAGCGCCCGGATGACGTGCCGCGCATCGCTCCAGGGCACCTGTTTGAGCAGCCACGGCCCCGGCGCCACGGTTTCAAACCGCTCCGCCGCCGCTTCCGGGGCTTCGGCCAGGTTAATAAGCCTGTTTTCAAGGCAAAAGGGCCGCCCTTCCGCCAGATGCAGGCAAACAAGCTCCAAAACCGGGGCCTGCAGCGGCATGGAGCAATGTTCACGGTCGCCCTTGAGCAACTTGCGGCGCACCCTGCTCATCAAGACATACCCGTAAACCGCGCCCATTGAGCGCACTTCGCTTTCGATTTCGGGAATCTCCAGAACCGCCGACTGGGTTCTGGGCTGGGCCACCTGGCTTCCGGCGCGTTTGCGCCGCTCAATAAGCCCGGCCCGCACAAGCCGGTTCAACGCCTTGCTGACGGTCATACGCGAGCAGCCGTAGCTTTGCGCCAGATCGACCTCATACGGCACCGCATGCCCCGGAGGCCACTCTCCGGAGAGAATGCGCGCTTCGATATCCAGCAAAATCCGTTCATGAAGTGCGTATTTTTTTTCTGTGGGCATGCATTCCTCACGGCCGCCTCCAGGCGGTTGCGGCCGGCCTTTTGTATATACAACCAGCATGCTTTGGGCAATGTCTTTTTCCTGACGTATCGCGCTGTTCTGAAGTCACGGCAGGATATTTTTTATCTTTACCTTGATCTGTAATTTCAATATGTGTATACATATTTTCAAAGGATGGCATATGAGCAACTTCTTGAGCCCCCCGGATGTGTGCGCGCTTGTCACCCGATACGGCATGTGCAAAGCGTCTTTGCCGCCAAGTGCCCTGCTTTTGCGCGGCATTATGGCGGGCGCGTTCATTGCGTTCGCCTCGGAAGGGTCCACCATGGCGGCTTTCAATCTGCTGGCCGCGCCGGATACATACGGCCTGGGCCGCTGCGTGGCCGGTCTGGTTTTTCCCACGGGCCTTATGCTGGTCGTGCTCACCGGGGGCGAGCTTTTTACCGGCAACACGCTTATGGGGGTCGCCGCCGTGCAACGGCGCATCACCTGGACGGCGCTTTTTCGCAACTGGCTGTGGGTCTATGGCGCTAACGGGGCGGGTTCGCTGCTGGTTGCCGCGATGATGGTCCATTCCGGGCTTTTTACCGGCGGCGCCGGGCTGCTGGGCGGGGTGACCGTCAAGATAGCGCTGAACAAGGTTTCGCTTACGTTCATGCAGGCTTTCATTCTCGGAGCGCTGTGCAACTGGCTTGTGTGCCTGGCGGTGTGGATCGCCTATGGCGCAAGCGACGCCACAGGAAAAATCCTGGGAGTCTTTTTCCCGATCTGGCTGTTCATCACCTCCGGGTTTGAGCACTGCATCGCGAACATGTACTATATCCCGGCCGGGATATTGGCTAAGTCCGAAGGGGCCTGGACCGCCTCCATCGGCTTTTCGACCGAGGCCCTGGCCTCTCTGACCTGGGCCAATTGCGTCCTGCGCAACCTGATCCCCGTGACCTTGGGCAACATTCTGGGGGGCATGGTTTTTGTGGGCATGGTTCACAGCTATGCCTTTCGCAACGAAAGCGCCGGGCAGACGAAAGGCGAAAGCGTATCTTCCGGCGCGCCCTCGACACACTTCATCCAAGAGTAGCCCCATGAACGCGCGGCATTATATTTCCTGCACCCGGATGTACAACGCGACGGCGCCCGTCACAGACGCATGGCAGCGGCTCATGGCCGAGGTATCCCGCATTTCCGGCGTGCCCCTGCGCTTTGACCTGTTTCCCTTTCCCAACGACATTACACAATTATGGGCGAGGGCCGACCTCGGGTGCGCCTTTATCTGCGGCCGTCCCTTCTCGTTGGGCGGCCTGACGCACAGGCCCGTCGCCGTTCCCCTGCGCGAGCGGGCTCATGGAGAACCCCTCTATAATACCAAGCTGCTGGCGCGGGCCGACGGCGCCTGCAATTGCCTTGAAGATACCTTCGGGCTTCGCCTCGGCCTGACCACCCCGCACTCGCTTTCAGGATTCAAGGCCGTCAAAGACCATCTGGCCCCCTATCAGGCTGCGTCAAAAAAGCCGCTGTACGCCGAAGAAATCGGCGGGCTGCACACCCCGGCCAACTGCCTGAACGCGCTGGCGGATTGCCGCGCGGACGTGGTTCCCATGGACGGGTATTATTACGAACTGCTGAGCCGCCACGCCCCCGGCGCGCTGGCGGGCACGAAGGTCATCGCGGAAACCCGCTGCTACCCCATGCCCCTGCTGGTCGCATCGCCCCAGTTGGCCGACACTATTTATGACGCCCTGCGCGAAGGACTTTTCACCGCGGCAAAGCTGCCGACAACGCGGCCTATCCTGGACATCCTCGGTTTGAGCGGGTTCGCCGCGCCCGAAGTCGCGGCATATGAATCACTGGCCGAGGACATGCGGCAGGAACCGTAATAATTCCGCACCGGCCTGCTCGTATTCGCTTCGCTTCAGATACAAAAGAAACGCCCGCAGCAGGGTACATTTCGCGGTTACAAAATCACATGCCATCAGGTGCATTTTCATACTCGCTAATGCATGCCAACATGCTGAAATTTAATGGCAGCAAGCGCGTGTCAAGCGGCTTTCACGCCGTCGACAGCCCCCAGGCTACACAAGCAAATTCAGACACTTACAGGGATATGCGTGCTTTTTTGTAGTGTTCTGTCTTGCCTACCAGCTTGAAGACAAGTGGAGGTTGTTACGCCTGGGAGCTTGGCCCACGTTCAGTCTGCCTGACTTCGCATGATCATGCCGTCCCCGGCCCGCCGAACAGAAAGGGATCCGGCGGGCCGGGGTTGAACCAGACTTTTCTCAGCCTTGGCTCAGATGACTAAGAGACTTTGCTGGAGGAGCAGATAGTGAACTTCCCCGGAACCGAAATCAGTATAGGAGTGAACGGAATAGGTCGCAGCCCCGTCTGTGACCACCGAGCCTTCGTCAGTAATACCGGCTCCCAGCCGCACCGTATCCTCTTCCGTTCCCGTCACCACCATATAGTGGCCCGAGGTCAACTCCGCGGAGAAATCTCTGCCGGAACTGTGGGCCAGCCCCTCCAGCACGCCGTCGAGGGTATCGTCCAACGCGAGCAGGTCCGTCAGCTCCAGGCGCAGCAAAGAATTGGACGCACCACTGAGGTCAACCTGCTCGAAACCCAGGACCATGCCGCCCAGATCGTTCAAAGAAAAATCGTTATCAGCGGCGAAATCGTCAAGATTCAGGATGTCGAAACCAGCGCCGCCCTCGATCTGGCTGATAGCCACCCCCTCGCTCACGGTCGCGCCCAGGCCGTGGCGCAGAATCAGCATGTCGTCGCCGCCGCCGAGGTCGATCCTCGTGTCGTGGATTTTCCCCGCCACCTCCATGCGGTCGTTGCCTGCGCCTGTGCTGATCTCGTTGCCGTACACACTGTCGTTCGCCGCACCGGTAAGGTCGCCCAGCATGACAATGGTGTCGTCGCTGCCGGAGCCTTCGA
>JAVBNL010000024.1:0-5666 GCA_031551515.1 Desulfovibrionaceae bacterium | reverse complement strand
GGGGGCGGCCCCCGCCCCCCCCCCCCCCCCCCCCCCCCCCCCCCCCCCCCCCCCCCCCCCCCCCCCCCCCCCGTCCAGCTCTCCACAATATTCCACGCTGCCGCCCCGCAGGCGCAGCACATGGGTGATGCAGGCGGGCAGGTCGCTTTCACGGTGGGCGGTGCAGACCACGGTTGCTTTTTTGGCGGCTTGGTTCACCGCGGCGTGCAGGGTTTCGCGGGCGGCCGTATCCAGCCCGTCAAAGGCTTCGTCCAGCAGCAGCAGCTCGGGCCGGGCGACCATGGCCCGCAGCAGCAGGATGAGGCGCAACTGGCCTTGCGACATGGCGGTGACGGCCTGATTCAGCAGATGGACCGCACCCAGCTTGCGGGCCAGGGTGGTGACGGCGCGGGTGCGGCGCGCTTCGGGCGCGGCGGAAAAGAGGGTGTCGTCAAAGCCGGAGGCGGCCAGTTCCAGGCCGTTAAGGCGCCAGGCTTCGCGCACGTAGGAGCGGTGCTGCTCCGCCGAGACCATTCGGGCCAGGGCCTTGATTTCCAGGGGGGAGGTTTCGTCCGCGCCGTTCACGCGCCAGACGCAAGAGCCGATGCGGCTGCCCGCGGGGGTCTGGTCCGGCCGCACATCGCCGCGCAAAAGGCGCAGAAAGGTGGATTTGCCCGCGCCGTTGGGGCCCAGCACGGCCCAGTGTTGCCCGGCCGTGAACGTCCACGAGATGTCGCGCAGGGCGGGTTTGTTCGCCAAAGAGACGCGGACCCCGCGCAGGGTGATGCCTTGCAGCGCGGTCATCAGGCGAAAGAGCGGCGTTTCATGGCGCGGCCCGTGAAATAGACGCTTTCGGCATAGCCGAAGCGCCGGGCGTATTCGGCCAACTGGTCGAAGTTCGCGGCCACGTCTTTGGCGCTGTGCGAGTCGGAACCGAATGCGACGGGCAGGTCGATGTCGCGGGCGATTTCCATCAGGGCCGTGCAGGGGTAGGGCTCGCCAAGGCCCTTGCGCAGCGCGGCGGATGAAATTTCCATGGCCATGCCGTTTTCTTTCATGGCGGTCAGGGCTTCGCGGGCAAGGCTCAACGCTTCCGGCCGGCCCATCCAGGCGTGAAAGGTCTGCACGCGGAAAATTTTGATCAGGTCCGGGTGGGCCGCGATCTGAAACAGGCCGCTGCGGGCCATGTGCGCCAGGTCCCGGTAATATTGGGCAAAATGCTCGGCGCAGGTTTCATCCGACAGGTTTTGCCAGTCAGAAGACTGATAGTCGAAACCCCAGCGCCCCAGAAAATGCAGGCCGCCGATGACATAGTCATAGGGCTGGGCGGTGCTCATGGCGCGGGCGTATTCCAGTTCCGCGGGCATGTAGTCCATTTCAAGGGCCAGCAGAACTTGCATGCGGTCCTGGTAGCGGCGCTGCTCTTCCGCCACTTCGCGCAGGTATGCCGGAAAACCCGCTTCCAGCCGGGGCTGGTAATCGGCGGGATAACCGTAGCCTTGCGGCCGCAGGGAGTGCTCGGAAAAGCCGAAAATCGCAAGGCCCTTTTCGTACGCGGCGGCGGCCCTGACGGCCGCCGGGTCTTTGGCATGCGAATGCAGGGGGTGGCTGTGCAGGTCAACGAGAATCATGGCGCATAGTCAGGCTTTCGGGTGCGCAAGCACCTGGCTGAGGGCTCTCGCGGCCGCTTCGCGCAGGTGGCTTTCGCGGATGGGTTCGCGCAGCACGATGGTGCCGGTTTGGGTATAGCGGGAGGGCAAGAGGTTCAGGGCCAGCGCATAGGCGTCGCGCAGCGCTTTGGGCGGCAGGTCGGGGTTGCCCAATTCTTCCAGCGCCTCACGCAGCTTTTCAAGGATGCGGACTTCGTTGCGGTTGCGCACGTCAAAAAAATCCACATCGCCGATACGATACCGGTCTTCGTTGTTCGCCATTACAGCCTCCGGAAAAATCCGCCAAAAGAGTTTAACTATAATAGCAGGGTAAAGGGTTGTAAGGCAAGCCATCATGCATCGCGTTTCGCAGGCCGCCTTGACGCGTCGCCGCAATGGGAGCACAATTGCGTATGCAACTTTTCTATCAGGGACAACTGGATTTTTTCTGCGCGATATACGCGGTCATTAATGCGTTGACCGCCATGTTCGGTTTGAACTTGGCCCAGGCGCGTTCATTGCTGGCTTCGACCCTGAATTCCGTTTCAGAGCACCCGCATTTGTGGGAAGCCACGCTGGAAAACAAGACGGATTTTTATTGGCTGACGGAATATATGCTGGCCGGTTGCCACAAAGGCGCTACCCGGCCGCTTTTTGTGTACCGCCCCTTTGCGCCCGGCGGGCCCGCGGAAGTGCCTGAGACGGCCTGCGACCTTGCCGCCGCGCTTGCCTATCGCCCGCAAACGCCGCAAAACCGTTTCGCCCGCCAGGAGGGGGAAGACGCCGTGTGGTCCGCCCTGGAAGAGTGGCTGCCCCCGCTCGCGGGCGCGCCGGCAGCCGGCACGGCCCGGCGCGTGGGCTTGCTGCGGTTTCACCGCTATGTGCCCTATATGAAAGACCCCATCATTTCGCATTGGAGCACGGCGGACCGCTTTGTGGCCGGAACGACGCACCTGCGGGACGCCAGCAAGGAAGAATCCGCCCTGCGCGCGCTTACCCGGCCGCAAACGGCCGTGCACGAGAGCTTGGTCTGCGCGTCGCGCTCCGTGCTTCTGGAACCTGAATCCATCTTCTTTCTTGAAAGGCTGTAGCCATGTCGACATTGGTCATTGCGGTGGTGCTGGGGTCCGCCCTGTTTCACGCGGTGTGGAACGCCATCATCAAAGGCGGGTCGGACAAGCTTTTTGAAACCGTGATGAAAACCAGCGGCGGCGCCGTGGTGGTCATCTTCATTCTGCCGTTTCTGCCCACGCCCCACCCCGCAAGCTGGCCGCACCTGGCGGGAACGGTTTCCATCCATATCTTTTATTATCTGTTCATCGCCTACGCGTACCGGGGGGCGGACCTTTCATACGCCTACACCATCATGCGCGGCTCCGCGCCGCTGTTCACGGCGCTGACGGCCGTTTTCATACTGCATGACAGTTTGTCACGGGCAGGCTGGCTGGGCGTGCTGCTGCTGAGCTGCGGGGTGCTGGCGCTGGCGCTCGACGCGGTGCGCCGGGGCGGGTTCAGCATGCGTTCCACCGTGGTGGCCCTTGCCAACGCTTTCGTCATCATGGCCTATACCGTGGTGGACGGCAGCGGGGTGCGCCTTTCGGGCAACGCGGCCTCTTACACCTGCTGGGTGTTTTTTCTGAACGCCTTTCCCATCCTGATTTTCGCCGTGGCCACGCGGGGCCTGGATTATTTCCGCTACGTGAAGACGCGCTGGCCTTACGGCCTTTTCGGCGGTACGTGCAGCCTGATCGCCTACGGCTTGTCGCTGTGGGGCATGACCCGCGCGCCCATATCGCAGGTGGCGGCGTTGCGCGAAACCTCGGTGGTCTTTGGCGCGCTGCTGGCCGTGATTTTTCTGAAAGAAAAGATGACCCCAGCCCGCTTGTTCGCCGTGGTCATGGTGCTGGCCGGGGCGGCCGCCATGAAGCTGTAGCGCGGCAGCCGGGCCGTAAATTGTGGGAGGGTGTATGACGGAGAATCAAGTTGCCGGAATAGTATGTGTTCTTGTCGGGCTTTTTTCTTTTTTTTGCGCGCTCAAAGACTATGACTGGTTTATGGACCATCGCAAAGCGAAGTTCATGGCAAAGGTCCTTGGCCGCAACGGGGCGCGGTATTTCTATATGATTTTGGGCGGCGGCCTTGCAACGGCGGGCGTTGTTTTCTTTGCAACGGGTCTGTCCGGCTAGAACCCCAGGGGCCTGTCTTTGCCGCTGACCACCGGCGGCAGGTCGGGCGTGGGCATGCCTTGCCTTTTGCCGCGCGAAGGGGCGGGGGGATATGCCGCATCCGGCGCGGGGGCGCGGCTTTCGTTTTGCGAAAAGGGGGTTGCGCGGCGCGCGGCTCGGGCCGCTTTGACGTATTCGATCAGAGAATCGGCAAAGGCGAAGGGCGCGGTCAGGCACGATACGAACGCGATAGCCACGGCCAGGAAGAGGAAATACTGGATGCCGAAGAAGATTTTCAGCACCGCGCCCAGCCCTGTGCCGGAGAATGCGACAAAATATCTGTGCACGCCCGACAGCATGCGCCAGCCTTCCGGCAGGCCGGCCAGGGTGAAAAAGCCGCTGAGCGTGATGGCGGCGGGGGTCCAATCGCCGCTTTGACCGTACAGCAGCCAGGTGGATACCCCGCCGAGCAGCATCAAAAAGCCTTTGCGCACCGGCGCGGCCAGCAGCAGGTATGCTTTCTGGCCAAGACGTTTTTGCTCGTCAGGCATGCCTGCCTACTCCGATCTTGGGGCAGAACGCCGCCATTTCACAGCTGTCGCAGGCGGGTTTGCGCGCGTCGCACACATCCCGGCCAAACCAGACCATGCGGTGGTTCACGTCCCCCCATTCGCTTTGCGGGAACAGGGCCATCAGGTCTTTTTCCGCCCGCACTGGATCGTCGTGCTCCGTCAGGTTCAGGCGCAGGGCGATTCTGCCCACGTGCGTATCCACGGCCAGGCCTTCGTTGATGCCGTAAGCGCCCCACAACACCACGTTGGCCGTCTTGCGGGCAACACCGGGCAGGGTGATCAGCTCCGCCATGGTTTTGGGTACGGTTCCGCCAAAGGCTTCTGCGACCCGCCGGGCGGCGGCGATAAGGTTTTTGGCCTTGTTGCGGTAAAAGCCCGTGGAACGGATGACTTCTTCCAGGTCGACAAGCTCGGCCTTGGCCAGGTCCGCCGGTTTGGGCCAGCGGGCGAAAAGATGCGGCGTGACCGTGTTCACCCGTTTATCGGTACACTGGGCGGCCAGCACGGTGGCGACCGTCAGTTCCCACGCGTCTTTGGCCACCAGGTGGGTTTCAGGGTGGGGGTAGCGTTTCGCCAGGGCCTCCAAAACCAGTTTGGCGCGTTGTTTCTTTGTCATGGCATGGTGATAGCCGAGGCGGATATGGAAAGCAACGCGATGACGATATTGCCCATGTGCAAATATTACGCTATGCACAAGCAGATTTGCGACAAGAGGAACGCCATGAACGCCAAGGCCGACGACTGCCTGCTGGTATATATGACCGCGCCGGATAAAGACAGCGCCGCATCCTGGTGCGAAACCCTGGTGGCGGAACGTCTGGCGGCCTGCGCCAATATCCTGGATGGGGCTTCGTCCCTGTACTGGTGGCAGGGCAAGATTGAAAAGGCCGCTGAAACGGTCTGCATACTGAAAACAACGCGTAGCCGGTTTGCCGCGTTCACGGCGCGGGCCAAAGAATTGCACAGCTATGAGACGCCGTGCATCGTGGCCCTGCCCCTGGCGGACGGCTTGCCGGATTTTTTGCATTGGATCAGAGCGGAGACAACCACGGAAGCAACGGAGGGGGCGCTGTCCCCTCTGGCACCCCCGGCAGGGGAATGAATCCCCTGCACCCCCCTTTTCAGCGGCACGGCGCAGCGCGCCATGCCGCGGGTGATGCGGGGGTCCGGGGGGGTCATCCCCCCGGCCGGGGCGCGGGGGGGCCCAGCGCGGAGGAAAGGAGAGATTTGTGGGGCTTTTTGAGCCGGGGTAGGTGGGGGTTGTCCGGCTCATGAACATTAACCGCCAGTGTTACGAAAAC
>JAVBNL010000040.1:0-131571 GCA_031551515.1 Desulfovibrionaceae bacterium | reverse complement strand
TTCTTTCCTGTCTCGGTCACATAGATGAAGAGCCCGCCGCCGTCGGCATGGCTATGTACGGCCCCGGTTCCCTTGAGATTGCGGAGAAAAACATCACTTAGTTTCATGCCGCGCCTCCGCCGGTTGTTGGTAGTCTGGCTGCTGTAGTCGAGCCGATACCAACAAATCAAAAAATATGCTTATAAATCATATTATTATGGTGTTGGTATTTGGCCGCTGGTCCCTGGCGTCATTACCGGCTTACCAACATTTATATCAACAGTGTTGGTAGATGTCGATGCACGCCCTAGGACGCCGCAAGACGTAAAGAAAAACCGGAACCCTTGTCTTTCAAGGAGTTCCGGTTGTTCTTGGACTTCGTGGGAAGTATAAATGGTGCCGAAGAAAGGACTCGAACCTTCATGCAGTTGCCCGCACCAGACCCTGAACCTGGCGTGTCTACCAATTCCACCACTTCGGCGTGGAAGAGGTGTATAGCGGAAAGGCCGTCGGCTTGGCAAGCACTTTTTTGTTATTCGCGCACAATTGCCGTCACGGGGCAGATTTCAATGGCTTCTTCCACGCACTCGGCGGTGGATGAAGGGTCTTTGGGTTTGGCGTGACCAGTGGCTTCGTCCATCACAAACACGTCCGGGCACACTTCCACACAGGATTCACAGCCGATGCATTCTTCCGTAACCTTGATCGTCGCCATAAGGCCTCCTTGGGCGTTTCGCGCCGTTGCGGGGTTTGCCGGGAGCGGCCCTGCCGGCCCGGCTTGTCTTTTTGACCGAACCGGTTACAATCGCCGCCGGGCGCACGGCCCAAACAACAACGCAAACGGTGCACTGCCATTATGACTACCTATACAGTGCTTTTTGATATAGGCAATACTAATATAAAAGTTGGCTTTGCCGACGATTCCGGCGTGGTCCACCAGTTCAACCTGCCTACGGAGCAGCGCCAGACCGCGGACGGCCTGGGCGTCGCCCTTGAGGGCCTGCGCGCGCATCTGAACCTTGCGCCCGGCAAACTAGGCGATTGCGTCGCCTCATCCGTGGCGCCCGCCATCACGGGCCTGGTGCGCGAAGCGTGCGACAGGTTCTGGAAAAAAACGGTGCTGCTCGCGCCGGAAGATATCCCCATTCCGCTTGAAAACCGCTACGAGCGGCCGCAGGAAGTGGGCGCGGACCGTCTGGTGGGCGCATATGCCGCGCGGTGCCTCTTGCCGGACGCGAAATCCATCATCTCGGTGGATTACGGCACCGCCACGACCATAGACTGCGTGACGGACAACGCATATCTGGGCGGGCTGATCTGCCCGGGCCTGCGCTCTTCTCTTGACGCCCTGGCCGCCCGCACTGCCAAACTGCCGCATATCGGGCTTACTTTTGACGACAACGCGCCGGTCCCGGGCCGTTCAACTGCCATGAGCATCAACCACGGCTTCGTCTTCGGCTTTGCCGCCATGACCGAAGGGCTGGTGTCGCGCATGGCGGCGAACCTGTCCGGCCCGGTCAGCGTGGTGGGCACCGGCGGTTTTGCCGCGGGCATCGCGCGGGTGACGAACTGCTTCACCCTGGTGCGGCCGGACCTTCTGCTTGAGGGCCTGCGTTTGCTGTACGCGCAGTCCCACCTTTAAACCGTCCCTAGAGCGCTCTGTCTTTTCTCTATACATAGAGCGTGGACCGCGCTACAACGCACGTTGGCACACCGCCATTGAAACCTATCGGGGGCGCAGCCCTCGCACGACGCCATAAGGAGACCGCCATGAGCACTATCGTTTCAGTCCACGCCAGAGAGATTCTCGATTCGCGCGGCAACCCCACCGTTGAAGTGGAAGTGGGTCTGGAATCGGGCCATTACGGCCGCGCGGCGGTTCCTTCCGGCGCATCCACCGGCAGCCGCGAAGCGCTTGAAATGCGCGACGGCGACAGCCGCTATGCGGGCAAGGGCGTCGGCAAAGCCGTTGAAAACGTGAACGGCGAGATCGCTGAAAACCTGATCGGGCTTGATGCCCGCCGTCAGGTCATGATCGACACCACCATGCTTGACCTTGACGGCACGGACAACAAAAGCCGCCTGGGCGCCAACGCCATTTTGGGCGTTTCCATGGCCAACGCAAGAGCCGCCGCCATGTCCGTGGGCCTGCCGTTGTATCAGTACCTGGGCGGGGCCAACGCCAAAGTGCTGCCCGCGCCCATGATGAACATCATTAACGGCGGCATGCACGCGCCCAACAACCTGGATATTCAGGAATTCATGATCATGCCCCTGCGCGCCGAAACCTTCCGCGACGCGCTGCGCATGGGCACGGAAACTTTCCATTGCCTGCGCGCCCTCTTGGCGGCAGACGGTCACGTGACCAGCGTGGGCGACGAGGGCGGTTTCGCCCCTAACCTGAAAAGCCACGACGAAGCGTTCAAATACATCATCCGGGCCATTGAAGAGGCCGGGTACAAACCGGGCGCAGAAATCGCCCTGGCCATCGACGCCGCCGCTTCCGAATTCTACAAAGACGGCAAATACGTGCTCAAGGGCGAAGGCAAAACCCTTTCCAGTGACGAGATGATCCAGTACCTGGGCGAATTCACCACCAAGTATCCCCTCATTTCCATTGAAGACGGGCTGGCCGAAGGCGACTGGGACGGCTGGGCCAAACTGACCCTGAATCTGGACAGCATTCAGCTGGTGGGCGACGATTTGTTTGTCACCAACCCCGACATTCTGGCCGAAGGCATTCAAAAGAACATCGCCAACGCCATTTTGATCAAGCTGAACCAGATCGGCACCCTGACCGAAACCCTGGACGCCATTGAAATGGCCAAACAGGCCGCCTACGGCACGGTTATTTCGCACCGTTCCGGCGAGACGGAAGACAGCTTTATCGCGGATCTCGCCGTGGGCCTCAACGCCGGGCAGATCAAAACCGGTTCTCTTTCCCGCAGCGACCGGCTGGCCAAATACAACCAATTGCTGCGCATTGAAGAAGAACTGGAAGATTATTCCTTCTATTTCGGCCGCATCATGGCCGAAAACTTCAACCTGGGCGACGACGAATAAAAGGCGATCAGTCGGGGGAACCCTTTTTTGCAAAAAAGGGGTTCCCCCGCCGGCAGCGGCCCAGTTTGCCGTGATGCTTCGTCAGGCATCGGCTTCGGCGCCGGTCATGTACCGTAAGAGTACACTTCCCGTCGCCGAAACCTTGCCTTCCTCGCCTGACGACACACTGGGCCGCTGCCGCGTATGCGTACCCATTTTTTTTACTCATTAAATTTATTATAGTTTTTTGAAAAAGGATGGAGGCGTGGGGGAAGGAAAAAACTTTTTTGCAAAAAAGTTTTTTCCTTCCCCCGCAAAATTACAGGAGTTCCCATGATCATACTGGACGGCAAAGCCACAGCGGCGGCCATGCGGGCGGAACTGGCGGAAGAGGTCAAGGCCCTTTTGCCCAAAGCGGGACGCGCGCCGGGTTTAGCGGTCATTCTTGTGGGCGAGGATGCGGCTTCGCAGGTTTACGTGCGCAACAAAGAAAAGGCCTGCATCGCCGCTGGTTTTGTTTCCGAAGCGCACAGATTGGCCGCGGATACCAGTCAGGCGAAACTGGAAGCGCTGATCGACACGCTCAACGGGCGCGACGAAATCGACGGTATTTTGCTGCAGCTGCCGCTGCCCAAAGGCCTGGACAGCCAGCGCTGCCTTGAACGCATTCTGCCGCACAAAGACGTGGACGGCTTTCATCCGGTGAACATGGGGCGGCTGACTTTGGGCCTGCCCGGCCTCAGGCCCTGCACTCCCGCCGGGGTCATGGCGCTGCTTGAGCGGTACAAACTTTCCACGGCGGGCAAAAGGGCCGTGGTGGTCGGGCGCAGCAACATCGTGGGCAAGCCTTTGATGCTGATGCTGGCGGCGCCCGGCGCGGATGCGACCGTCACGGTCTGCCATTCGAAAACGCCCGATCTCGCCGCCGTGTGCCGCGAAGCGGATTTTCTTTTTCTGGCGCTCGGCAGGCCGCGCTGCATCACGGCGGACATGGTCAAAGAAGGGGCCGTAGTGGTGGACGTGGGTATCAACAGAACGGAAGAGGGCCTGGCCGGCGACTGCGATTTTGAGCGGGTGAAGGATAAGACGGCCGCCATAACGCCGGTGCCCGGCGGTATCGGCCCCATGACCATCGCGCAGCTTTTGGCCAACACCATGCAGGCGTATAAAGCACATGGGAACCTATAGAATACGTCTTTGCAAATACGCGGTTGCTACGCGCCGTAGGGGCTGTTTCTGAATAAAGATTTTGCGCCAAAGACAAGGAAAGCGGCCTTTTTGCGAAGGAAGTGCACTCTTGTGGTGCTCGACCGGAGCGAAAAGGCCGCTTGACGCAGTATTTGGGCAAAAGATTATTTAGAAACAGCCCCTAATCAACGAGCCTGCGGCGGGGCGGGGGGACCGTCGGCCCGCAGCACTCTGTCAGATACGCGGCGGCCTGTTTGACCCGCGCGGCATTCGCCCGGTACCGCTGATAGCGGCCCTGGCGCTCTACGCTGACAATGCCCGCGCGGGCGATGGCGTTCAAATGAAAGGACAGGTTGCTGGGGGCGATGCCCAGCTCACGTGCGATGTCGCCCGCAACCATACCCTCCGTGGCGCTTTGCGCCAGAAGTCGAAAAATGGCGAGACGCGCTTCGAAAGACAAAACTTCAAAAATGTCCGCAGCTACACGCATATTCATATCTCAATATTTCTAAATATATCAAAATGTGTCAAGGCGAAAAAACAATTCCCGCTTCGGCGGATATATCTTTTGTTATATATAGACAATGCCTGCGGCCTGTTATATTTTTATACTAGGAAAAAGGCCTCATATTCCATCGGCCTCTCTCGCCCGCGGGAGCCGGCCCGCCAACGCGGCATCCGGCACGGGGTCTTGTCTTGGCAGCCACACGGGCTTGTCCTTTGAGGGCGCAAGCCGCAAGACAAGGGAGGTTTTCATGCGACCCGTCAAAAAGATTCTTTGTGCGGTTGATCTTCTCGATCACGGCGTGCAGGTGGCAAAAGCCGCCATCGCCACGGCCAAAGCCTTTGATGCCGAGCTCGTCATTCTCAACGTTGCGGTGGGCATGCCCACCGGGTCTATGTCCTACGAATTGGAGCCCACGCATATCGCCGCTGTGGATGCGGAAAGTCGCGCCGCCGCGGAAAAAAGTATGCACGGCTTTATGGAACAGCATTTCAAAGGCATACAGGCCACAAGCATGATCGAAGTGGGCTCGCCTGCGGAGCGGATTCTGGCCTGCGCCGAAGAAAGCGGAGCGGACATGATCGTCATGGGTACTATGGGCCGCAAGGGCTTGCCGCTTCTTATCTTCGGCTCTGTCGCGGAAGAAGTTGTGAAGTCGTCGCCGGTGCCGGTGCTGACCCTGCGCCCGGTGGAGTGAGCCGCGGGCTGTGTGCGGCGGCTTTTTGGGAAACCGCAGCATAGGGAGGTTTTCATGCGACCCGTAAAAAAGATTCTCTGCGCGATTGATTTTCAGGACCACAGCGAGCGGGTGGCGGAATATGCCGCAGCGGTCGCCAGGGCCTTCGGCGCGGGGGTTCTGGTTGTGCACGTTGTGTCGTCGATACCCGTTACCCACGTAATTGACGTGGACGCCAAAGGGATCGCCGAAGACAGCATGAGCGATTTTGTGAAGCAAAACTTCGGCGACCTGCAGGCCGAGGCCCGGATCGTGCTTGGCGATCCGGCGGAGCAAATTCTGTCTCAGGTCAAAGAAGGCGGCGCGGACATGATCGTCATGGGCACGATGGGCCGCAAGGGGTTGCCACGTCTGATCTTCGGTTCTGTGGCGGAAGAGGTTGTGAAGTCGTCGCCGGTGCCGGTGCTGACCTTGCGCCCGCTGGAATGAGTGGACCCGCCAGCGGAATAAGGAGGTTCTTATGCGACCCGTGAAAAAGATTCTCTGCGCGATTGATTTCTTCGAATACAGCCCGTTGGTGGCGGAATACGCCAGGGCGGCGGCTTTGGCGTTCGGCGCCGAGCTCTTTGTGCTCCACGCCGTGGCCCCGATTCCTCCAGGCGGGGCCGGCTCGGATTTTGACATACCCCCCTCCCAACTGAGAACCATGGAAGACGACTTTTGGGCGAGCGCCGATAACCGCATGAAAGAGTTCATAGAAAAGAACTTTCAGGGGCTGACGGTAAAAGGCGTCGTGGTCATTGGCGATCCGGCGGGGCAGATACTTGCCCAGGCCGAAGAGATCGGCGCTGACATGGTCATCATGGGCACCAGGGGACACAAGGGGCTTGATCGTCTGTTCTTCGGCTCCGTGGCCACCAAGGTGGTCAAGTCTTCTCCCGTGCCGGTGCTGACCATACGGCCGCCCTATGAGATAAGCGGCGCGTAAGATATGAAAAAACCGCCCCGTGAAGGGGCGGTTTCATCTCAAGCTTGGCGCGTTTAGTACGTATCAAAGATGCGCTGAATTTCTTTGATGTCTTTGGTCTTGGTCAGAGCCAGCATCAGCAGGATGCGGGCTTTTTGCGGGTTGAGGTTGTCGGAGACGGCAAAACCGGAAGTTTCGTCTTTGCCTTCGCGGGTGACGAAGCCTGTGCCCGTGCGCGAAGCGCGCACAACGGCGATGCCGTCTTTGGAAGCTTTGGTCAGCACTTCGCGGTAGCCGTCATACAGGCTGCCGTTGCCGGTTCCGGCGGAAACTATGCCTGCGGGCTTGCCGGCCACGATGCCGTTCAGGGCGTCCAGGCTGGGGTTGACGTAGTTGTAGATGATTTCCACTTTGGGCAGCGCGGTCAGCTTGCTGACGTCGAATTCGGAATCCGCGGTGTGCTTGCGGGCGGTCTGGCGATAGAACACGGGCTTCATGCCCATCATGTACCCAAGAAAACCCAGGTCGTTGGAGCGGAAGGTTTCAGGCTGCGTGGTGTTGGTTTTGGTCACTTCACGCGCGGCGTTGATCTCGCCGTTCAAAATGACCAGAACGCCCCTGCCCATGGCTTCTTTGCTGCCCGCGGCGGCAACGGCCTGCAGCAGGTTCAGGGGGCCGTCCGCGCTGATGGCGGTGGCCGGGCGCATGGCGCCGACCAGAATCACGGGCTTTTTGCTTTTGACCACCAGGTTCAGGAAGTAGGCCGTCTCTTCCATGGTGTCCGTGCCGTGAGTGATCACGATGCCGTCGGTGTCGCCGGCCAGCAACTCGTTGATGCGTTTGGCCACCTTCAGCCAGATTTCAAACGTGATGTTGCCGCTGGCGATGCTGGAAATCTGTTCGGCGCTCAGTTGAGCCACGTCTTTCAGGCTGGGAACGGCGCTGATAAGTTGTTCCGCCGTCAAGGCGCCCGCTTTGTAGTCGGTCAGCTGGGTGGAAGAGGCGGCAGACCCGGCAATGGTGCCGCCGGTGGCCAGAATGGTCACTTTGGGCAGTTTCGGAGCCGCCTGCTCGGCGGCCCCGGCGCCGGCGGCGAAACTCAGGGCCAAGCACAAGGCAAGAACGAGTACGGACAGTTTTTTCATGATCTGCTCCCGGCTGAAGGTGAATGGAAAAAACTCACGGCAAGACAACGTATCTTAAAATAGATAATTTGCCTAGATTGCAGAGATACCCGGTAGGATATTACGAAAATACGCCGTTGGCCGCCGCCCGGCAAGAGTTTGCTTTGGGGCGACAGGAACAGCTGCCATCTTGTCAGTGACGGCGATTCGGTGCATGCTGCCCCGCGTATGCGTGATGCCGAATTTTCCACCGTTTCCACCTTGCCCTTCGGGCCGGACGAGCCCTGGCTGGCGCCGTTGGCTGGCTTTTCGGACCTGCCTTTCCGGTTGCTTTGCCGTGAGTTGGGGGCAAGTGTCGCCTGCACCGAAATGATCAGCGCCAAGGGTCTGGTGTTAGGGCAGGGCCGCAGAAGCGGCGCGACGGAGGAGCTTTTGCGCACGGTTCCCGAAGACGCGCCCCTTGTGGTGCAACTGTTCGGAGCCGAGCCGGAATTTTTGGAAAAGGCCGTGCGTATACTGCTGTCACGCGGTTACACCTGGTTTGACCTGAATATGGGCTGCTCTGTGCCCAAAGTGGGCAAAAGCGGCGCGGGGTCCGCCATGCTGCGCGACCTCGGCAACGCGGTGGAAGCGGCGCGGGCCATGCTGCGCGCCGCCGGGCCGGGCCGGGTGGGGTTCAAGCTGCGTCTGGGCTGGTGCGCGGGTGAAGAGGTGTACATTCCCCTGGCCAGGCAATTGGAAGAGGCCGGCGCGGGTTGGCTGACGCTGCACCCGCGGTATGCGAAACAGGCGTTTGCGGGCAGCGCGGACCACAGCGCCGTCGCCGCCTTGGTAAAGGCGGTTTCCATCCCTGTTTTGGCAAGCGGCGATTTGTTCAGCGCGGAAGACGCCGCGCGCGTGCTGCGCGAAACGGGCGCCGCCGGGGTGATGTTTGCCCGGGGCGCCATGCGCAACCCGGCCATATTCCGCGAACTTGCGGCCCTTTTGCGGGGCGATGCGCCGCAGCCGTCTTCGGCGCGAGAGCTGGAAGCGACGGTGCGGCGGCACATGGAGCTGATCCGGAATTTTTACTCCGTGCGCCATAACCGCAACGGCGTGGAGGCGGGGCTTTTGAAAATGCGCACGTTCGTGCCGCGCTATGTCAAACATTGCGCGGGGGCGCGCGCTTTGCGCCGGGCCATGGTAGAGTGTGAAAGCTGGCCGGGGCTGGATGCGTTGCTGACGGAGTTTTTTGCGGACGCCGCTGCCACGGTGCGGTCGGAGGAAGAAGCATGAAGGTGATTCGGGCCAAAACAGCCGGTTTTTGCATGGGAGTCAGCCTGGCCTTGCGCCGCCTGGATCAGGCGCTGGAAGCTCAAGCCGCTCACAGCGGCCACGCCGCCCGCGCGGCCTGCGCGGTTTGCGTCGACGAAGGGGGGAGGCCTGCACGCAGGCTGACGACGCTGGGGCCGGTGATCCATAATCCCCGGGTGATCGCGGAGTATGCGGCCAAGGGCGTGATCTGCCTGGAGGATGAAAGCGCCGTGCGGCCCGGCGATACCGTGCTGATACGGGCACACGGCATACCCTGCGACGTGGAGCGCGCGCTTGCGGGCAAAGGGGCAGTGGTGCTGGACGCCACCTGCCCCAAAGTCAAGCAGGCCCAATTGGCCATAGCCGCGCAACGCGAAAAGGGCGGCGGAACCCTGCTGTTATTCGGCGAAGCGGACCACCCGGAAGTGCGTGGGCTTGTCAGCTATGCGGGGGGGAGGGCTTTCGTCTTTTCCACGCCGATGGAACTGGAGGCTTTGCCGCTCGACCCGGCTCAAGAGTATTATCTGGCGGCCCAGACCACCCAGGATGTGGAGGCTTTCGCCGTTGTGCACGGGGCTCTGCGCGGCAGGTTGGGCCGGGATATTCCTGTTCTGAAAACTATTTGCGACGCCACACATAAACGCCAGGAAGAGGTCATCCGCCTGGCCGGGCAGGTCGATGTGGTTGTGGTTGTCGGCGGAAGCAACAGCGGCAATACGAAACGTCTTGCGGAGGTCGCTTCGGGGCACGGCGCCAGGGCTATTTTGATCGAAAGCGTTGACGATCTGCGCGAAGAACAGTTCAGCGGCGTGCGGGCCGTGGGGCTGACGGCCGGCGCTTCCACCCCGGCGGCGCATATTGACGCGGTGTATGCGTGGTTGCTGCGGCTTTAAAGGCCGCGCGAAGTTTTACAGGACCGGCTGGCGCAGACGCGGTAGAAGCGCTCGTAAACAGAGCTGAAGCGCGCGGCCAGGCGGGCGGATATGCCGAAATCGCATAGGCGGCAGTAAACATGCAACGGGTTCAAATGATGTTGCAGGCGGCCTCGGAAGGTTATGCGCGAATCCCTGGAAAGGGTTTTATCAACGTGGCTCATGGTCTCAACTTAAGCAAAAAACGTTCCGTCCAAAAATTGCCGGGTATTGAAAACAATACTGTGCTCTCGCCGAACAATGAGGTAAGATATATGCATTGCGGTGGATTTTGTCTAGAGAATTACACGAAAAGTATTTTCTCTTCACTTGTTAGCGGGTAAGAAAGATTTTTCGCGCGTGCGGGTGCGCCGGAAATTGAGGTGGTCATGGCGTATTTTCGGAAAATTCCCAAGCTTCATGAACTGATCGATCAGTGCGAGCGCGAATCGCGCTGGCTGATAGTGATTAACGCGGACCCCGACGCCATGGCTTCGGCCATGGCCTTGAAGCGTATTTTAAGCCACCGGGTCAGCGAGGTGGATATCGTGGCCATCAACGAAGTTACCCGGCCCGACAACCTGGCCATGATCCGCTATACCCGGCTGCACATGAAACGGTTTACGCCGGAGCTTGCGGCACAATACGACCGTTTCGCCCTGGTCGATTCGCAGGCGTTGCACAACCCGCAGTTTCGGGACATCCCTTTTTCAGTGGTCATTGACCATCACCCCTTGAGTGAAGAAGTCTGTGCGTCCGTGTATTGCGAAATCCGGCCGGAATACGGGGCCACCAGCACGCTTTTAACCGAATACCTTTACAATTTGAAAATCCGGCCGGGCAAATTGCTGGCAACCGCTTTGCAGTTCGGCATAAAAAGTGACACGGCCAGTTTTGAGCGTAAATTCTGCGATGCGGACCTGCGGGCCTATCACTATCTTACGCGCTTCGCGGACCAGCCGCTGCTTTCGCGCATCGTGCGCAGCGAGTTTCACCGGCGTTGGCTGAGTTTTTTTGCCAAAGCCTGCGAGAGCATGCACAACGCCGGTTCCGGGCAGTTCGTCTACATCGGCGAGATTGAAAACCCCGATATTTTGGTGGGCATTGCGGACTTTTTCATGCGGGTTTACGAATTCCGCTGGGTCGCGGTCAGCGGGTTGTATACCGGCACCGTGGTGGTGGTTTTTAGGGGAGACGGGGTCACCCGCGACTTGGGCCGCATGGCGAACGCGCAGTTCGGCGATATCGGTTCCGCCGGGGGGCACAAGGCCCTGGCGAGGGCGGAGTTTCCCGTGGCCGCTGCGAACGGCAAAGACCTGGAGTTGTTCGTCTACAAGCGCGTTTTGACTACACCCCGCAAGAAAACGCAGAAAGAGGGCAACAAGGGCCCGAGCGAAGCGCAAAGCAAACCGGCAAGCACCAACGTGTAAGCGAAAGATCGCGAACGCTTCGCCGTTCTTCTTTATACGTATAGCAAAAAGCCCGAAGGCATGCCTCCGGGCTTTTTTTGCAGGCGTTACGCAAGGCCCGCAAGCATTTCAATGTGAATACGCTCTAGATATCCGCGTATTTTTCGGCGATATAGGCGAATTCATCCTTCACTTCCAGCAGGGCCTTGATCACGTCCGGGTCAAAGTGCGTGCCGCTGCCCTTGACGATGATATCGATGGCTTCTTCATGGGGAATGGGTTCTTTGTAGGGGCGGCGGCTGATCAGCGCGTCATAGACGTCGGCAATGGCCATCAGCCGGGCGCAGACGGGAATGTCTTCGCCGGAAATGCCTTCGGGATACCCCGACCCGTCCCATTTTTCATGGTGAAAATAGGCGATGTCGCGGGCGGTGACCAAAAAGTCTATCTGCATGCCCATGGTCTTTTCGGCCGCCAGAATCGTATTGCGTCCGTAAATGGTATGGCGCTTCATCTCGTCGAATTCTTCCGGCGTCAGGCGGCCGGGTTTGAGCAAAATGCGGTCCGGCACCCCGACTTTGCCGATATCGTGCAGCGGCGCGGTCTTGTAAATCAGGTCGATGGTCTTGGGGTCCAGTTGCGGGGCATAGCAGGGGTTCAGGGCCAGGTGCTGCGCCAGTTCGCGCACATAATACTGCGTGCGGCGGATGTGGTGGCCGGTTTCGTTGTCGCGCGTTTCCGCCAGCGAGGCCATGGCGATGATAATGGCGTCTTGCAGGGTTTCCAGCTGTTTTGTGCGCTGGCGGACCTGCCCTTCGAGAATGTCATTTTGTTTTTCCAGCGAAGAGCGGGCATGCTTCAACGCCAGATGCGTCTGCACCCTGGCCATGAGAATGACCGGGTTGATGGGCTTGGTGATGTAGTCGACCGCGCCCAGCTCAAAGCCTTTGGCTTCGTCGTCCTCTTGGCTTTTGGCGGTCAGAAAGATGACCGGAATGCCCGCTGTGGCCGGGTTTGCCTTGAGCTGGCGGCAGACTTCGTATCCGTCCATGCCCGGCATCATGATATCCAAAAGGATAAGGTCGGGATGGGGTTCGGCAAAAGCGATTTTGAGCGCCTTTTCACCGTTGGTGGCGACTTTGTTTTTATACAGGTCA
The DNA here is from genome assembly GCA_031551515.1 of Desulfovibrionaceae bacterium. Taxonomy (GTDB): domain Bacteria; phylum Desulfobacterota; class Desulfovibrionia; order Desulfovibrionales; family Desulfovibrionaceae; genus FLUQ01. The sequence goes on along the minus strand of JAVBNL010000040.1, from coordinate 119,320 downwards.
CCCAGAAGGGCGCAGAGCAGGGTGATGTTGTCCGGTGTATCGTCGACAACAAGCACGGTAGATTTATTTTGCTGTGGTTCCACTGTAGAAACCTCGTGCGCGAATACGGCTGAATGGAAAATACGTGCCCGGTGCGCGCTCTATCGGGTTTGTTTATATAGCCTCGAAGAACGTAGTATAAGTTCTGCTTGAGAAATAGGCAAGGGCACGGACGCCATAGCGCCATAAAAGGCAAATTGAGTGGGCGCCGGCAATTCCGCAAAGAGAAATCGCCGGCGCCTGCGGCATCGAAATGCGCTTCGGGTCACAGGTATGTGACCGCTTAGCGGGTGGCGATGGCTTCTACTTCAACCAGAGCGTCTTTGGGCAAGCGGGCCACCTGAAAGCAACTGCGGGCCGGGCAGGGATCTTTGAAATATTCGGCGTAAATACCGTTGAACTCCACGAAGTTGGCAAGGTCGCTGAGAAACACTGTGGTTTTAACCACCTGGGGCATGCCGGTTCCGGCCGCTTCAAGAATGGCGCGCAAGTTGTTCAGAGCGTTGCGGGCCTGCTCCGCGAACGTGGCGGGCAGGTTGCCGGAAAGGTCCATGCCGAGCTGGCCGGAAACAAAAACCAGGTTGCCCGCGGCCTGGGCCTGAACATAGGGGCCGATGGCGGAGGGTGCCTTAGGGGTTGCGATTATGTCAGCCATGAAAATCTCCTTGGCGGAAGTAAAGTTTGCGACACGCCGGTTTCAGCGTGTCGCCGGACATGGGATACTACACGAGAGGCCGGACGAAGCCAAGCCGTGAAGTGGACCGGCGGCCGCGCATCGTGTAGAACCGCGAAGAGAGATATCGCTATGTACGCAGCCAATGACGCGGAACGGGAAAAACGGAACGCAGCCCTTGCATCTGTAACGGCGGCCGTGCTGCTGACCGTTCTTAAACTGGCCGTCGGCCTTGCCACCAACAGCCTGGGCATTTTGTCCGAGGCTGCGCACAGCGGCCTGGACCTTTTGGCCGCGGCGGTGACCTATGCGGCGGTGCGCTATTCCGCTTTTCCGCCGGATCCCAACCACCCCTATGGCCACGGCAAGATGGAAAATCTTTCCGCCCTGGTGGAATCGCTGCTGCTTTTCATCACCTGCGCCTGGATCGTCTGGGAAGCGGCCGACCGGCTGCTTTTTACGCATGTCGTGGTCAAACCCACGCTATGGGCGCTGGGGGTGATGGTTGTCTCCATCCTCGTTGACATCTCCCGCTCGCGCATGCTGCTGCGCGTCGCCAAAAAGCACCGCAGCCAGGCGCTGGAAGCGGACGCTCTACATTTTTCCACGGATATTTTTTCTTCCGCCGTGGTCATCGTGGGGCTGATCGCGCTGTATATAGCCGAGGCGCTGCCCGCCTCTTCCACCCTGCGCCCCTGGCTGGAGCGGGCCGACGCCGTGGCAGCCCTGGGGGTTTCGGCCATCGTCATTCATATAAGCTGGAGCTTGGGCAAGCGGGCGGTCAACGTGCTGCTGGATGCCGGGGACGAACCGGCGGCTGCCGCCATTCGCATGGCGCTTGAGGGCATGCCCGGCGTGCGCGGCATCAACGTTTTGCGGCTGCGGCACAGCGGGCCGGACCTGTTCGCGGACTTGACTCTGAGCGTGGCCAAAGGGCTGATTATCGATGAGATAGAGCGCATCAGGGCGGAGGTGGAAGCGGCCGTGCGCGGCGTGGCCGAACACGCCCTTGTCAGCGTGGTGTTCGTGCCGCATGAAGATGAAACGCCCGCCGCGCCGGATCGCATTATGCGGCTGCGCGGCCTTGCGGCACTGCACGGGCTGGTGCCGCACGCCGTGGAAGTGCTGGACCTGGATCGAGATGCGAAGGGCATCCGCCAGCGCCTGGTGGAGCTGCACGTGGAGTTTCCGCCTGAAACCCCGCTCTGCGCGGCCCACGAGCGGGTAAGCCTTTTCGAGCAGGCCGTGCGGGCGGAAGAAGGGGGCGTGACCATCGTGACCCATATTGAGCCGTTGGGCGGGCAAAGTCGCGAAAAATTGGCGGCGGCCGCCGACTCGGAACGCGTCCGCGCGGCGGTGCGGCGCATTGTGGCGAACGAACCCCTGGTGGGCGACGAACACAACGTGCTGGTGCGCAGCTATGGCGAAGGGCGCTGCGTGAGTTTTCATTGCCGCATGGACCCAAGCGCCACGGTGGGCGAAGCCCACGCCGCTTCCAAGCGCTTGCAGGCAGCGTTGCATGCGGAGCTGCCGGAGCTTTCACGCGTGACCGTCCACATGGAGCCTTTCCGTCCCCTCCCTTGACTTTTTGCGGCGGCTGGCATACGAAACCCCTTCCGCAAGAAACGCGGGCAAAAGCCGCCTTGGCTCAGTTGGTAGAGCGACTGATTCGTAATCAGTAGATCATCAGTTCAAATCTGATAGGCGGCTCCATAAAATTCACGGGGTTATGCGCATATTTTGCACATAACCCCGGCTTTTTTTGTCCTTTTTCTACCCTATTTCTACCCTGGCGCGGCGCTACGCCATGTTTTCGCTTGATGCGGGGTTAAGGGCCTGCGAGTCCTGCGAAGGCCGCCTAACGCACGATCAGGGTGGTGCCTTCTTTGCGCGCGGGGGCGGGCGGGGTGTGGTCCGGGCAGCCCACGGCGGCGGAACCGTAAATGATATGCTCTTTGGGCAGGCCGATCTCGGCCAGCAGTTTCCGCACGTTCGCGTCATCGGTCAGCCAGCGCGGCTGGTTGATCCAGCAAGTGCCGAGGTCCATGGCCCGCGCCGCCAGAAAGATGTTCTGCAAACCCAGCGCGCAGTCGGCCATGCCGTTTTGATAGCCCGGCACGTTGGAAGCGATGATCACCGTGGGCGCATGATAGAAAAAGTTGTGCTTTTCGTTCTGGGCGTTGGCCTTCGCCTTTTTTTTGGAAGGGTAGTCGTCGTCGGGCACCCAGGTCAGAAAGGCCACGCGCATGGTTTCGTTCAACCGCGCGAGGATTTCTTTGTTTTGTATGGCGGTGAACAGCCAGGTCTGGTTGTTGCCGCCGCTGGGCGCCCAGGTCGCGGCTTCCAGCAGGGTCGCAAGCCGGGCTTCGTCAACCTGTTCTTCGGTAAAGCGGCGTATGCTCCGCCGCGTCATGATGCATTGCATCACCTCGTCGCGCATGGACATGATTGAACTCCTTATAGCGCATGCAGCGCCAGCGTTTTTTTGTCGGTCAGAGCCATTTGAGCCGCAGGGGTTTGCGCGGCGGCACGGCCGCGTAGCTGATGGCGGGATAACCGAAAAAAGCCATGCCCTGTACCGCGACGTCATCGCCGATACCGATGAATTCACGCAGCGGGGCGTACTTTTCCAGGGCGCGAATACCGAAACCGCACCAGCAACTGCCTATGTTCGCGGCATGCGCGGCAAGGCAGAAATACGTGACGGCGATTGACGCGTCCACCGGGCCCCAGGCTGCGTCTTTGGCTGTCAGCGCGAAAACGGCGGCAGGCGCGCCGCGCAAAATCGGGTCGTCGCCGTTTTTATGGCGGGCCAGCATGTCGTCCACCCGGTAGCGGCTGCTCAACACGGGGTCTTTGCGCACGGCCGTGGCGAACCAGTCCATGGTCAGGTCGCTGAAGCTGCGCGCCTTTTCCCTGTCGTTCAGCACCAGCCAGCTTACCGGCTGCGTATTGCTGGCGGAAGGCGCTTTGCGCGCGATGTCGAGAATATCCAGAATTTCTTGTTCCGCCACGGATTCTTCTTTGAACCTGCGGATGGAGCGGCAGAAAAGCAGAAACCTGGCGCCGCCGGTAAAGCCGGTATCGGGCGCATCCGGCAGCGGCGTTGCCCGTTCGCCGCCGCATTTGGGAGAGATAACGGCGCCCACGGGGCACACCGCACTGCAGTGCCCGCAGGCGTTGCAGAGATCCATGTCCCGCGCCAGGGGGCCGCCTTCGCCGTCGTCGGCAAGAGCCCGGCGGCCGCAGGCAAAAACGCACAGCCCGTCGCGGATACAGCGGTCGCGATCAACAATGAAGTCGTGCATAAGGACTCCTTCTACTGCGTCGGCCCGATGCGGTTGATGGCGAACCCGCCGAAACCAAGCTGTTCGGCCTTGGTGGTCTTGCCGCTGCTGACCTTGACGATTTCGTCAAATAGGGCCGCGCTGAGCTCTTTGATGGTGGCTTTACCCTCGGTGATGGGGCCTGCGTTGAAATCCATGTTGTCGCGCATTTTTTCAAAGGTGGGCGTATTGGTGCAGATTTTGATCACCGGCGCGATGGGGCTGCCCACGCAGGTGCCCCGGCCGGTGGTAAAGATTATGATCTGCGCTCCCCCGGCCACCATGCCGGTGATGGATTCCACGTCCTGCCCCGGCGTATCCATGAAGACCAGGCCTTTTTGGGTGGGTCGCTCGGCATATTCCAGCACTTCGTTCAAGGGTGCGGTGAATCCGGCCTTGAAAATACAGCCCAGCGATTTTTCTTCCAGCGTGGTCAGGCCGCCTTCTTTGTTGCCGGGCGTGGGGTTGGCCAGGCGAATGTCAAAGCCGTGCGCCAACGCGCCCTGTTCGGCCCGGCGGACCATGGCCAGCAGTTTTCCGGCCACGGCCGGGTCGGGCGCGCGGCGGGCCAAAATGTGTTCGGCCCCAATCACTTCCTGTGTTTCGGAAAGGATCGAGGTGCCGCCGTGCTCAATCAAAAGGTCGGAAGCGCCCCCGGCCACGGGGTTGCCCGCCAGGCCGGACCACGCGTCGGAGCCGCCGCATTCAAGCCCCAGAATCAATTCCGACACGTCGCATTCTTCACGCGTCAGTTCAGAAGCCGCGGCCAGCATCTCCCGCCCCAGCTTCAGCCCCTTGGCCACGGCGTTGATAGTGCCGCCTTCGTCCTGAATGTTCAGCCAGGCGACGGGGGTTCCGTTCGCGGCGACTTCTTCGGCCAGGGATTTCGCGGAGATGGTCTCGCAGCCCAGCCCCACGATAATACTGCCCACCACGTTGGGGTTTGAAGCGAAACCCGCCAGGGTGCGGCGCACCTGGGCCGCGTCGTCGGGCAAATGGCAACAGCCGTGTTCGTGCGGCACGCTGACGGCCCCTTCCAACTGTACGGCGATGCGCATGGCCACGTCGTTGGCGCAGACGACCGAGGGCATGACCAGCAAGTGATTGCGCACGCCCACACGGCCGTTGGCCCGTCTATAGCCCATGAATTTCATGAGTTGCCTCCTTGCGCGTCGCCGCGCCCGCGTATGCCCGCAAGGTTGTGCACGTGTACATGGCCGCCCTTGGGTATGGCGGCTGATGCGCGGCCGATGGGTTCGCCGTACTTGATGACTTCCTGCCCCTGCGCGATATCCTGCAGCGCGATTTTATGCGCCGCCGGAATGCCTGTGACGGCGGTGACCTGTGCGGATGCCGCGCCGTCGCTGAAGGTGATGGTTTCGCCCGGGCGAATTTCGCGGATGACCACCGCGACCATGTCTTTGGGCGTGACTTTGTGTCCTACGTGCATGCGGGCTCCTGCGGGTATGCCCCTGCCGGACGGTCAGCGTGCGGCAAAAGCGTTGGTGACGAAAGCGGTCAAAAGCGGGGTGGTGAAACGAGTGTCGTAATGGGCCTTGTCGTTAGCCAGTTCGCGAGCTGCATCTACGGGCGCTTTGGCCGGGCCGTAAGGGCGGTTTTGAATCATGGCGGCGAAAGAATCAGCCACGGCCGCCAGCCTGCCCAGGCGGCTGATGCTCTCGCCGGATATCTTGCGCGGATAGCCGGAGCCGTCCAGGCGTTCATGATGGTCCAGAACGATGTCTTTAACCTCGTCAAACGCCAGTTCCAGTTTTTGCAGCACCTTGATGCCCACCAGGGGGTGGGGAAGGATTTTATCCTTTTCATCGGGCTTGAGGGCAGTGGTCTTGGTGGTGATGAACGACGGCACTTTGGCCATGCCTGCGTCAAGCAGCAAAAAACCCAGCGCCGCGCGGTCGAGGTCTTTGCGGCGCATCTCTTCGCCCTGGGTCATTGAAAGCAGCCAGATGCCCACGGCAAAGGTGTTCAGCGCGTGGTTTATCAGGCTGTATTCACCCGTGTGCAGGCGGCGCATATACAGGCGCAGGCGGTGCTTGTCCTGCCAGAAATATTCGGTGACCACCATAAGGTCGGCATATAAAAGATCGAAAAGCGGTTTGACGGGCTGGTCGAAAAAATCCGCCAGGCGCAACCCTAGAGCGCGCAGGGTGATATCCGCGACCTCGCCTTCTTTCAGGTTTTGGTCCACCAGCACCAGGTCAAGCTGTTTGACGATGTGCTGCGAATAAACGGGATGGTCCGCGCGTGAGACGAAAAGGTCGCCTTCTTTGCACAGCGTGAGCACCTGTTCCACCTGTTCGTTGGAAAGGCGGTCACCTTTGCGGAAAAAAAGCTGCAACTGGCCGATGTCTTCTTTCAGCCGGAACAGGTCGAGGGGCGGACGGTATTTGGGAAAGCTCGTGAGGATGGCTTCGCTGATCTGATAATACTCTTCAGAGATGTTTCCGGGGACAGCGGCTTTCATGCCTCTCGTGTATAGTTTTTCTGATCCGGCCGCAACCGGGCGATGAAAAAAAATGCCGGGACGGGCCGTTAGGCCCGTCCCGGCAAACAACCGCCGCTATTTCGTGAAGACTTTAATCAGGTTCGCGCCCATGACGCTTTGCGCGGGGTCGCTCACCCCGGCTCTGGCCTGGCCCGCCGTGACCACGACGCTGGCACCCTTGTCAAACGAGGCGCTGGATTCAATGAACCGTTCCACCGCCTCCAAATGGCCGCTGGAATCCACATCCACGGAAATGGGGATGACGCCCCAGGTGAAGTTCAGGTTGTGCACCGTGCCCGCATAAGGCGAAAGGGCGTAAAACGGCTGCTTGGGCCGCAAGGACGCCACCGCGCGCGCGGAAAGGCCCGAAACGCTGTACGAAACGATGGCGTCGGCTTTCACCTCGTCGGCCAGCTGGCAGGCGGCGAAAGTCAGGAAGTTGGTGCTGCCTTCGCCCGAAGGCAGCACACTGACGGCGGTGCGGGTTTCGGCGAAATAGGCCTCGGCCTGAGCCGCTATTTCACCCATAAAGGCCACGGTTTCCACGGGATAATTGCCCATGGCGGTCTCTTCGGAAAGCATCACGCAATCCGCCCCGTCCAGCACGGCGTTGGCCACGTCGGTGGTTTCCGCCCGTGTGGGGCTGGGGTTTGAAACCATCGAAAGCAGCATCTGCGTGGCCACGATAACCGGCTTGCGCGCCTCGTTACAGGCTTTGATGATGCGTTTTTGAATGCCGGGCAGAAGCTGCAAGGGCGATTCCACGCCCAGATCGCCCCGGGCGACCATGACGATGTCGGTTACCGCCAATATCTCGGCCAGGTTGCGCACGGCGTTCTGGCGTTCCAGCTTCGCCACCACGGGTATGTCGCGGCCTTCCGCCCGGATCAGGGCTTTGGCGTCGGTGATGTCGCGGGCGGTCTGTACGAACGAGAGCGCCACCGCGTCAACGCCCAGGCGCAGGCCGTCGCGCAGGTCTTTTTTGTCCTTGTCGGTCAGGGCGGGCACGGGCACGGATTTATCCGGCAGGGCCAGGCCCTTGCGCGAGCTGACAATGCCCGCGTTGGCCGCCTCGATCACGAACAGGTTCTCGTTTTCTTTGGACGTCACGCGAAATTGCAGGGAGCCGTCGGCCAAAATCAGGCGGTCGCCCTCTTCCAGCGATTTGAGCACCGCAGGGTGGTCGAAAGGCAGAAAGGGCAAGTCCCCCGACGCGGGTTTGACCATGCCCAGATAGGACCGATCGCCCTTGGCGAAAGTGATGGTGCCTTCTTCTATGGTGCCCAGGCGGATTTTGGGGCCGGAAAGGTCCTGCATAATGGTGATCGGAAACCCGCTGCGCTCTTCGATTGCGCGGATGGCTTTGATGATGTCCACAAACTTGGACGCGTCGCCGTGCGAAAAGTTCAGGCGGAAAATCCGGACGCCCGCGTCAACAAGCTTGGCGATGGTTTCAAGAGAGTCGGAAGCCGGACCGATGGTAGCGATGATTTTTGTTTTTGCGCGCATGGCATGCCCTTCGTGAAGATGTTCTGGTCAGATGGACCCCGGCTCTTGCAGCCCGAACCCCGTTTATCTCACAGTATACGTGGTTTCGCAAACTTGTGAAGAGGCTAATTTTACCATTTCCCCCTTGACAAGTGGCCTAGTTTGACGGACAAAGTGGTAAAAAGTGGTAAATAGTGGTAAAACTATAGCACGAGTATTGTGATGTTGTTTCGAGGCCGGTCCACACGCACGCTTGACCCCAAGGGGCGCTTGATGCTGCCTCCCGAATTCCGGGAGATTCTGCTGTCGCGTTCGGACTCGGGCCAGCTTGTGCTGACCAGCCTTGACGGCTGCATATACGGTTTTCCCTGGCCCGACTGGCAAGAGTTTGAAGAAAAAATCAACCGCATCAAAAACCCGGCCCGCAACGTGCGCGATTTTCGCCGCCTGGTTCTGGGCGGGGCGGAAGTTATGGTTGCCGACGGCCAGGGGCGCGTGCGCCTTTCGCGCGAACTGGCGGAATATGCCGGTATCGGTAAAGAGGCCGTTTTGGTTGGCCAGGGCGCGCATTTCGAGATATGGGACCCGGCCCGCCTGTCCCCTGTTCTGGCGCAAAATTTTGACGACGTGACGCTGTCCATGACCGACAGCGGCATTGATTTCGCCTTTTAGGGGGCCGCCGTGACTGGGGCCGCGCGGCACGTTCCGGTTCTGCTGCAAGAAACCTTGCGCTATTTAGAACCGAAGCCGAAAGGGCGCTACCTTGACGGCACGCTGGGTCTTGCCGGCCACAGCGAGGCCATCTTGCGGGCCGCGCCGGGGTGCGAGCTTTTGGGCCTTGATAGAGATGAAGAAGCGCTGGCTTTGGCGAAAGAACGCCTTTCGCCTTTCGGGGACCGGGCGCATGTGCGGCACAGTGCGTTCAGCGATTTTGGCGCACAGCTTGAAGCATTGGGTTGGGATTCGCTTGATGGGGCGTTGGTGGATTTGGGGGTTTCTTCGTTGCAAATAGATACGCCGGAGCGCGGCTTCAGCTTCGTCCACGACGGGCCGCTGGATATGCGTATGAACCTGACGGGCGGTGAAGACGGTCCTTCGGCCGCGCCCGCATCCAGCCTGGTGAACAAAGCGCCCTTTGAAACGCTGCGCGAGATCATCGCCACAGCCGGTGAAGAACCCATGGCCGGGCGCATAGCCCGCGCCATCGTGGATGCCAGGGCGAAAAAGAGCATCGAAAGCACCCTGGAGCTGGCATCCATCGTGGAGAGGGCCTATCCCGCCAAGTGGCGGGCCACGGCCAGAAACCATCCGGCCACCCGGACTTTTCAGGCGATCCGCATGACGGTCAACGACGAGTTGGGCCAGCTTTCCGCGTTTTTGGAACGCATCGTGCCCTATCTTGCGCCGGGCGGGCGTTTGGCGGTCATCAGCTTTCACTCGCTGGAAGACCGTATCGTGAAGAATTTTTTCCGGGATGAAGCGCAAGACTGCCGCTGCCCCCGGCATATTCCGATTTGCGTGTGCCACCATAAGGCAAGCATACGGATTTTGACCAAAAAACCCGTGACCCCCGGCACGGCGGAACTGGCGGCCAACCCCCGTTCCGCCAGCGCGAAGCTGCGGGCCGCCGAACGTGTGGGCGAACGCGTGAACGCGCGGGCGGAGGAAGCGTAATGGCCGCGTCCGCATCGCAAAAAACAGCGCCGGAAGGCGGCCAGGGCGGCCTTGTGCTGACCTTGATCATTTCCTGCGCCACGGCGGTAGCTCTGGGGCTGGCCATGGTGCTCATCAGCATCGACAGAACGGAGCTGGGCTACAGCGTGCAGCGGCTGAAAAACGAAGTGCAGACACGAACCAATCATAACACCCAGTTGGAAGTGGAGCGCGAAAGACTGCTTTCACCCTATGTGCTGGGCAAAAAGGCCGCGGAACTGGGCATGCGCGCGGCGCGGCCCGGGCAAACCAGACGGATGGATAACGGCACCCTTGAAACGGTGCCCAGGTAACGGCAATGGCGCGTACGAAACCGACACTGACCCTGCGCAGCGGCAAAGCGGGCCGCAATGAGCGCATTCGCCCTCCGAAGCCCGAGGTTCCCCGCCGTCCGTCGGCCTGGGACAGGGTGAACTGGAGCCGCGTGCGTCTGTGGGCCGTCAGCCTCGCTTTCGCAGGGCTGTGGGTGCTCCTCTGGGCTCGCGCCTATCAAGTGCAGATACTGCGCGGCCCCCGCCTTGCGGAAGAGGCCCGCCGCCAGCATGTGGCGACGGAAGTCACTGTGGGCAAGCGCGGCAGCATTCTGGACCGTAACGGCAACGTGCTGGCCAGAAGTGTTGAGGCGCAGTCCGTCTACGTGCGCCCCCGCCAGATCAAGGATGTGCAGGAAACGGTGCTCTTCCTGTCCAAGACCCTGAACCTGCCCGCCGAGCAGATCCGCAAACTGGTGAACAGCCCCAGGCCCTTCGTCTGGATCGCCCGCAAAATCAACCAGCGTTTGTCCGACGCCATAAAAGCGGGCAACAAGCCGGGCGTCTTTCTGGCTCGCGAATACGAACGGCTCTATCCCTTCCAGCACCTGGGCGGTCAGTTGCTGGGGCTGGTCAATGTGGACGACGAAGGCATAGAGGGCCTTGAAAAATCTTTTGACGAAACGCTGTCAGGCAGGAAAGCCCGCCGCGTTTTGCAGCGCGACGCCGCGGGCCGCCGTCTGCAGACCAGCGGCGAGCCCATGGAAGACCTGGCGGGCGAAAATGTCACCCTGACCCTTGATACCCAGGTTCAGTTTTTTGCCGAAGCGGCCCTGGCCGAAGGCGCGGAACAGTATGGCGCGCGCTGGGCGGGCTGCATGGTGGTCGATGTGCCCACGGGCGACATTCTGGCCTGGGCGGAATTTCCTTTTTTCAACCCCAACAAGCCGCAGGACTTTTCTTTGTTCGCCCGGCGCAACAAGATCGCCATGGACGCGCTGGAACAGGGCTCCACGATCAAGCCGTTCCTGATGGCGGCGGCCTTGCAGGAAAAGATCGTCACCCCCGAAACACAGTTCAACTGCGAAAAGGGCAAGTGGAAATTCAAAGACAAGATCATTCGCGACACGCACGGTTACGACTTGCTGCCGGCGCATAAGATCATCCGGGTTTCCAGCAACATCGGGGTGGCGAAGATCGGCCTCAAGCTGGGGGCGCAACGGTACCACAGCTACCTTTCCCGCCTGGGCTTCGGGGCCAAAAGCGATCTGCCGCTGGCAGGCGAGAGCAAAGGCATTTTGCGCGACCCGCGCAACTGGGCGGAAATAGACCTGGCCACAGCCTCTTTCGGGCAGAGCTTTTCAGCCACGCTGCTGCAAATGGCCCAGGCCTACAACTGCCTGGCCAACGACGGCGTGCGCAAGGACCTGCGCCTGGTCGTGAGCGAAGACAAGCAGGAAAAGGGTAGCGAAAACAGAATATTCAGCCGCGAAGTCATGCGCCAGGTGCGCGGCATGATGCGCGAAGTGGTTGAAGAAGAAGGCGGTACCGGCGCGAAAGCCCGCATCAACGGTCTGGCCGTGGGGGGCAAGACCGGCACGGCGCAGAAAGCCAGCGGCGATTCATACGGCACCGGGCGCGTGGCCTCTTTTGTGGGCATGGTGCCCATAGAACAGCCGCGCTACCTGGTGGTGGTGGTCTTTGACGAGCCGACCAAGAACCAATACGGCGGTATCGTCGCGGCCCCGGTCTTTCAATACGTGGCCCTGCGCACCATGGCCTATCACGGCCTGCTGCCGGAAGAAGCGCCGCAAAAACCCGTGGCCGACGCCAAAGGCGGGCGCAAAACACCTGAAAAGCCCACGCCCGGCGGCAAGAACGCCGCGCAGGCGGTGAAAGGCGGCAAGGTAGCGCCCGCAAGCGTTCCCGCTGCCGGCGGTAAGAGCGGCGCGGACGGCGCCGAAGTACGCGGCGAAGTGACCGACGCCACACAAGCCGCGGCCGTGACCAGCGGCATACCCCCGGTGGTGGGCCTATCCTTGCGCCGTGCCGTGGAAACTCTCGCCCATAAGGGCATCGTGCCGGTGATCAAAGGCAGCGGCAACATCATCGTGAGGCAGACGCCCGCACCCGGCAGCCCTTTGCCGCCGGATCCTTCCAAAGCCGAATTTGTGCTCTGGCTGGGAGATCAGTCATGAACGCCGCATCGCGCTCCATACGCCTTGAAGAGCTGTGCGCGCTCGTGCGCGAACGGAAACTGGAAGTGCGCGCCCATTCCGGCGCGGTGCGCCCCGGCGACGTGTTCACTGTTCTGCCCAAGGCCGCTCCCGCGGCTACACCCGCGCACTACGATTTTACCGGCGCGGAAAAATATGTGGCGGACGCCCTGCGGGCCGGGGCCGCGTATGTAGTGTATCCCGAAGGCCTTCCGGCTCTGGCGGATGCCGTTCGCGCAGCCGGTGGGCCCGCATCGCCGTCTCTCGTGCCCGTGGCCGACCCCCGCGCCGCCTTGGGAGACCTGGCGCTGGCGCGCTACGGTTTCGACCCGGCGATCGTGGCGCTGGTGGGCATTACCGGCACCAATGGCAAGACGACGGAAACGTACCTGTTGGAGGCCGTGCTGCGCGCCGCCGGGCACGCGACGGGCGTCATCGGCACGGTGGAATACCGCTGGCCGGGGCACGCGGAAGCCTCCCCCTTGACCACGCCGGGCTGCATGGAACTGCACGCCATGCTCGCCGCCATGCGCGGAGCCGGGGTAGATACCGCGATCATGGAAATTTCTTCCCACGCCATCGAGCAGAACCGCATCGCGGGCTTGGCCTTCACCGCCGCGCTGTTTACCAACCTGACCCAGGACCACCTGGATTACCACACGGACATGGAAGAGTACTTCCGGGTCAAGGCCCGGCTGCTGCTTGAGCCGGAAGAGGGCGGTCTGCCCGGACGCGGCAAGGCCCTGGCGATTAATGCGGATGACCCCTTCGGTGCGCGCCTGCTCGCCATGTGCCCGGCGGCCCTGGCTTACGGCTTCGTAAATCCGCAAGGCGAGGGCGCGCTCTGCGGTGAAGTGCTTGAGCAGTCACGCCACGGGCTTTTGCTGCGCATGCGGCATCAGGGCCGGACCTGGGATCTTGCCAGCCCCCTGGTGGGCGGTTTCAATGCCGCCAACCTGCTGGGCGCGCAGGCTCTGGGCCTGGCCATGGGCTTGAACGAAGGGCATTTTCAGGCGTTATCCTCTTTTGGCGGCGTGCCGGGCAGGCTGGAGCGGGTGCTCAACCCGCAAGGGTTGGCGGTTTTTGTGGATTACGCGCACACGCCCGATGCCCTGACCAAGGCCATTTCCGCTCTGCGTGAGGCGAAATTCAAGCGGGTCATCTCGGTTTTCGGTTGCGGCGGCGATCGTGACAAAACCAAGCGGCCGCTGATGGGCAAGGCCGCCGCCTCCCTGTCGGATGTCGTGGTCCTGACCAGCGACAATCCCCGCACGGAAGAGCCGCTGGCCATTATGGCCGACGTGCGGCCGGGCCTTGTGAACGCGGGCAGGGTTATTGAAGAAACGGACCGCAAAAAGGCCATCGGCCTCGCGCTTGCGGAAATGAAGAACGACGACGCTCTCTTGATAGCGGGCAAAGGGCACGAGCCGTATCAGTTGATCGGCACGGTGCGCCACCCCTTCAGCGATCAGCTGGTGGTAAAGGAACTGCTGCAATGCGCATGACCTTGCGTGACATATGCCGTTGCCTCGGCCTTGCATCGGGTTTTTTCAGCCCGGATCAGGCCGCGTTCGCGCCCGCCGGAGCGAGCATGGACAGCCGCACGGTGAAACAAGGCGACATATTTTTCTGCCTGGTGGGGGAAAGGGCCGACGGGCACGATTTCGCCCTTGCCGCTGTTGAAAAGGGCGCCGCCGTCATCATCGCGGCCCGCGACCCCTTCAGCGGCAGGCCTCCCGTGCCCCTCTTGCTGGTGCCGGACCCGGCCGCAGCGCTTGCCCGGCTGGCCGCCTGCCATCGCGACACCGCTTCCGCCGTGGTGGTCGGGGTAACCGGCACTTCGGGCAAGACCTCGGTCAAAGAGACGTTGGCGGCGGTTTTGGCCGAGCGCGGCCCCACGGAAAAGACCCCCATGAATCTGAACAACCAGATCGGGCTGCCGCTGAGCATGCTCAACGCCGACCCGTCCGCCGCGTTCTGGGTTATGGAAGCGGGCATCAGCCAGCCGCACGACATGGATGAACTGGGCCTGATCCTGCGGCCCGATCTAGCGCTGATTATCAACGCGGGCGCGGGGCACACGCAGGAGTTGGGCGACAAGGGCACGGCCTATTACAAAAGCCGCCTCCTGGCCTATGTGACGCCGGAAGGGCAGGCAGTGGTCAGCGCGGATTACCCGGGCCTGGCCCGCGAAGCGGCGGCACACAAGACTTCCTTGGTTCTTTTCGCGGCGCGCAATGCGTCCGCCCCCTACCGGGCGGAATACCTCGGGCCGGTCTCTGACCTTGCCGGCGGTTTCCGCCTGCATCTGGCGGGCGAAACGCTTGAGGTGGCGGCGCCTTTTCAGGGCGAATTCGGCTGCGAAAACGTGGCGGCCGTGGCCGCCGCCGCGCACACGCTGGGGCTTGGCGCGGCGGAAATCCGCGCCGGGCTGGCTAAAGCGAAGCTGCCCGCGCAGCGTTACCACGTGCAGCGTTGCGGCAATGCCGTGCTGATTGACGACAGCTATAACGCCAACCCTCTGTCCATGGAACGCATGCTGGAAGCGGCGGCGGGCAGGGCAACCCACGCCGGCGCGAAACTGCTGCTGGTGCTCGGGGAAATGGGCGAGTTGGGGCCGGAAAGCGCTGAACATCATGAAAATTTGGGCCTGAAGATAGCGGGCCTTGCCCCCCTTGCGGTCATCTGGAAGGGCGGTCAGGCGGAGGCGGTCAGAGAGGGGCTGCGCCGGGGCGGTTATGCGGGGCCCTTTACGCCGGTGGCCGATGCGCAAGCTTTCAAGGCGGCCGTGGCCCCCGTTTTTTCTCAGGCCGGGGTGGCGCTGTTCAAAGGTTCACGAAGCAACAAACTGGAGACCCTGGTGGACATATTCAAAGAAATGGCCGGGGCGGCGGGGGGGGACAATGCTGTATAGTCTGCTTTACCCGCTCAGCGCTGATTACAGCGTTTTCAACGTCTTTCGGTACATCACCTTCCGGTCGGTGTGGGCGCTTTTGACCGCGCTGATCATTTCCATCGTCATCGGCCCGGCCTTCATCCGCCTGCTCAAGCGCATCAAATTCGGGCAGTATATTCACGAAGACGTCAAAGCCCATCTTGAGAAGACCGGCACCCCGACCATGGGCGGGCTGTTCATCGGTTTTTCCCTGGTCGTCAGCGTGCTGCTGTGGGCCGATTTGCGCAACCCGCACATCTGGCTGATCCTGCTGGTTTATGTCGGCTTCGGCGCCGTAGGGTTTTTGGACGACTACCTGAAGGTGCTGCGCCGCAACAACAAAGGCCTTTCGGCCCGGGCCAAGATGGCGGGGCTCGTCGCGGTGGCCATCATCGCCCTTGCGCTGCTGTATGACGTGCGCACCGAAATCTGGACGGCCTATCAAAGCCGCACCGACCTGGACCCCGAAGCGCGCAAACTGCTCAAATTCACGCAGCTGGCCGTGCCTTTCTTTAAAAACGTGGTGCCCGACCTGGGCTGGTTTTATCTGCCTTTCGCTCTGGTGGTTCTTTTGGGGTCGTCCAACGGGGTTAACCTGACCGACGGGCTGGACGGCCTGGCCATCGGGCCGACCATCGTGGCGGGCATCTGTTTCGCCATCTTCATCTACGTCGCGGGTAACGTGCAGATAGCGGGCTATCTGCAACTGCCTTACGTGCCCGGCATTGGTGAAGTCACCGTCTTCTGCGGGGCGCTGATCGGCGCTGGGCTTGGGTTCCTTTGGTACAACGCCTATCCCGCCCAGGTCTTCATGGGCGACGTGGGTTCGCTTTCGCTGGGCGGAGCTCTGGGTTTTCTGGCCGTGCTCTGCAAGCAGGAGCTGATTTTGCTGGTGGTGGGCGGCCTCTTCGTCGTGGAGACGCTCTCCGTGATTTTGCAAGTGGGTTACTTCAAGATGAGCGGCGGCAAGCGCATTTTCCGCATGGCCCCGCTGCATCACCATTTTGAACTCAAAGGCATACCGGAATCGAAAATTATTATCCGGTTTTGGATAACGTCGGTGCTGCTGGGTTTGGCGGCGCTGTCGGTGCTGAAATTGCGCTAGGGGTCGCTATGGTCTTTTTGCCCGCTGCCCGCGTTAAAAAACCTTTCTTTCTCGGCAGCGAGTAAAAATCTTCATAGCGACAAAAACTGTAGGGAAAAAGTATGCGGTGCGTGGACAAGGCAAATCCGGTGAAGGCGGGCGACTTGGTCGCCGTGATCGGCGCGGGCACATCCGGCGAAGCGGCGGCGCGTCTGCTGCACAAGCTGGGCGCGCGCGTGCGCCTTTTGGAACGCAACCCGGACCAGATCAGCCCGGATCTTTTCGCCACGGCGAAAGAGCTGGGCTATGAAATCATAACCGGACCGCACAAGAGCGAACATTTTCAGGGTGTAAGCCTGGTTGTGCCCAGTCCCGGCGTGCCTTTCACCGTGCTGCGGCCGCTTTTGGCGGGCACCGGCATACCCGTGATGGCGGAGCTGGAGTTGGCCTCGCGCTTCACTGACACACCGATTCTGGCCGTGACCGGCACGTCGGGCAAGACGACCACCGTCAGCCTGTGCGCGGCCATGCTGCGCGCCGCGGGCAAAAAGGTTTTTCTGGGCGGCAACATAGGTACGCCCCTTTCGGAATATGTACTGGGTGAGGAAGAGGCCGACGTGCTGGTGCTTGAAGTCAGCAGCTTCCAGCTCATGGGCTGCGACACGTTTCACCCCCGGGTGGGGGTGCTCTTGAACATCAGCCCCAACCACCTGGATCAGCACGCGGACATGAACGAATACGTCGAAGCGAAATTCAACCTTTTCGCCCGCCAGGGGGCCAAAGACCTGGCTCTTTTCGGCCTCGGGCTGAAAGAGGAAGCGGCCGCGCACAAGCTGAAAGCCCGCGTCGCCTATTTTACGGAAGAGAACCGCTTCCCCGCGACGCCGCTTATCGGCAAACACAACCAGGCCAATCTGGAAGCCGCCTACATCGCCTGCCGCGAGTTCGGCGTGACTCTTGAAGAGGCGACGGCCGCGGCGGCGGCGTTCAAACCGCTGCCTAACCGGCTTGAGCTGGTGGGCGAATGGAACGGCGTTGCCTACATCAACGATTCCAAGTGCACCACGGCCAGCGCGCTGGCTGTCGCGCTTGAAAGCATGACCCGGCCGACCTTTCTGCTGGCCGGGGGCGTGTTCAAAGGGGGCGATTTGGAAAGCCTGATCCCCCTGCTGCGTGAAAAGATCAAGGCCGTGGGCCTGTTCGGCGCCAGCCAGGATATTTTCACCAAGGCCTGGCAAGGGGTCGTGCCTCTGCACTGGTTTCCCACGCTGGAAGAGGCCATGCGACACACCAGGGGCATGGCGAAAACCGGCGACGTGCTGCTTTTGGCCCCGGCCACGTCCAGTTTTGATTCGTATGCGAACTACAAAGAGCGGGGCGAGGATTTTCGCCGTATCGCCCGGCTGTTGCAGTAGGTACCCTTATGCGCTTAGGAGTTGCCGCCAATACCCGCGTGAGCCAGCCCGACTGGTGGTTGCTTGGTTTCGCCTTGCTGCTGCTGTGCTTCGGGCTGATGGTTCTGCTTTCGGCCAGCGCCATCGTGGCGGACAAGATGTATTCGGATCCGCTCTACTTTTTCAAGCGCCAGCTGCTGTTCGCTTTCGCCGGGCTGGGGGCCATGGTGCTGGCCTGGGCCATGCCGCGTTCTTTGCTGTACCGCTTGCAATATCCGGCGCTGCTGGTGGTTCTGGCCATGCTGGTGCTGACCCTGACCCCGTTCGCCGCCAAGGTCAAAGGCGCCAGCCGCTGGCTGAACCTGGGCCCCTTCAGCATTCAGCCCATGGAATTCGCCAAGATCGCGCTGGTCATGTATCTGGCCTATTTCATGAGCACCAAGCAGGATATCATCAAGACCTTCAGCCGGGGGGTCATTCCGCCCTTCGCCGTGACCGGGCTTTTCTGCGCGCTGCTGCTGCGCCAGCCGGATTTCGGCGGCGCGGCAGTGCTGTCCCTGTTGCTCTTTTTCATGTGCCTGGCCGGGGGCACGCGCCTCATCTATCTGGTCATTTCCGCTCTGCTGGCTTGCGGCGGCGCGTTCTTGCTGGTCATGCACGCTTCCTACCGCTTTCGCCGCATCCTGGCGTTTTTAGACCCCTTCAGCGTGGCCCGGGACGAGGGCTATCAGCTGGTGCAGTCCCTCTATGCGCTGGGCTCCGGCGGCCTGTGGGGTGCGGGCCTGGGCGACAGCCGGCAGAAGCTTTTCTTCCTGCCGGACGCGCACACCGATTTCATCATGGCCATCGTGGGCGAAGAGTTGGGCTTCATCGGCATGACGCTGATCTTCGCGCTTTTGGGGCTGTTTTTCTGGCGGGCCATGCGGGTGGCGTTCATGCAGCGCGACTTGCGCGACCGGCTGACGGCTTACGGGATTACGTTGATTCTCGGCCTGTCCATGGTGCTGAACATGGCCGTGGTCATGGGCGTGGCCCCGCCCAAAGGGCTGCCAATGCCATTTTTCAGTTACGGCGGTAGTAGTTTGCTGGCGACGTTGATTTGCGTCGGGCTGCTGCTCAATCTTTCGCGAACCGCCGGGAGAGAGCAATGAAGCGCATCATCCTGACCACCGGGGGCACGGGCGGGCATATTTTTCCCGCGCTTGCCGTGGCGGAAGAAATACGCCGCCGCTGCCCGGAAGCCTCCATCCTCTTCGTGGGCGGCAAATACGGTCCCGAAGGCGATCTGGCCGCTCAGGCGGGGCTGGAATTTTACGGGTTGCCGGTACGCGGCTTTTTGGGCCGGGGGCTGAAGATGATCGGCGCGGGCCTTGGCATGCTGCGCGGCCTTGCCACCGCCAAAGCCATCATGCGCCGCACGAAACCGCAAATCGTGGTCGGTTTCGGCGGGTACGCGGCCTATGCCGCCGTCACCGCCGCGCGCTGGTGCGGCGTGCCCACCGCCGTGCACGAGCAGAACAGTTTCCCGGGTCTGGCCAACCGGCTGCTGGCCAAAAAGGCGGACCGGGTCTTTATCTCGCTGCCCGACGATAAAGGCTGTTTTTTGAAAGAAAAAACGCTGCTGACCGGCAACCCCATCCGCGCGTCCATCGCCGCCCTGGCTGCGGAAGGTGGGCGTGAAGAAAGAGCCCCCGGCCGCAACGTGCTGGTTTTGGGCGGCAGCCAGGGGGCGAAAGCCATTAACGACGCCATTATCGCCAACCTGGAAACGCTGCTGGATGCCAACGTCATCCTGTGGCATCAGGCCGGGGCTTCTGATGCGCCCCGCGTGCGCGAAGCCTACCGCATGGCGGGCAGCAAGGTGGCCGGGGTGGGCGTTGCCGCCACGGGCAACGAAGCGCTGCGGGCCGATCCCTTCATTCACGACATGGCGGCCGCTTACCGCTGGGCCGATCTTGCGGTCTGCCGGGCCGGGGCCACGACCATTGCGGAGCTGACGGCGGCCGGGCTGCCCGCGCTGTTCATACCGTTTCCGGCGGCGACGCACGACCATCAGACCAAACACGCCCGGCAACTGGCGGATGCGGGCGCGGCGGAACTGTTGCCGCAGTCGAAGCTCGGCCCGGATGCTGATGGCGCGGCCGTACTGGGGCAAAGAATTTGCGCTCTTCTGGATGATCCTTCAACGCTGGCGGCCATGAGCGCGGCCATGCGCAAACTGGCTAAACCCTATGCGGCCGCCGCGCTGGTGGACGAGTTGGAAAGAATGATCGGCGAATAGCGCCGAAGCGACAGGAAAACATATGCACAGCAGAATACGCAGAATACACATGGTGGGCATAGGCGGCGCGGGCATGAGCGGCATCGCTGAAGTGCTGCTGAACCTTGGCTATGAAGTGCACGGTTCAGACATGGCTGAAAGCGCGGCGGTCAAACGCCTGCGCGAGCTGGGCGCGGTGGTGGGCATCGGGCATGCGGCCAAAAATCTCGCCGGGGCGCACGTGCTGGTCAAATCCACGGCGGTCAAAGAAGACAACCCGGAAGTCGCGGCCGCGCGTGAACAGGGCATACCGGTCATTCCCCGCGCCGAGATGCTGGCGGAACTGATGCGCCTGCGCACGGGCATCGCCATTGCGGGCACCCACGGCAAAACCACGACCACTTCGTTTACCGCGGCCATTTTTGACGAAGCGGGCCTTGACGCCACGGTCATCATCGGCGGGCTCCTCAACGCCTACGGGGCCAACGCCCGGTTGGGCGCGGGGCAATATCTGGTGGCCGAGGCCGATGAATCGGACGGCTCTTTCCTGTGCCTTTTCCCGATCATGAACGTGGTGACCAACGTGGATATGGACCACATGGATTTTTACAAAGACCAGGAAGCCATCGACGCCTCTTTCATTTCGTTCATGAACAAGGTGCCGTTCTACGGCATCAACGTGGTCTGCGGCGACGACCCCGGTGTGCGCCGTTTGTTGCCACGCATCAACCGGCCGGTCATGACTTACGGCTTCGCGCCGGGCAACGATTTGACGGCCGAAATCGTCAGCTGCGCCGAAACCAGCGAATTCATCGTGCGCCTGAAAGGCTGCAAACTGGGCAACATTACCTTGGCGCAGCCGGGCAAGCACAACATCCTGAACGCCCTGGCCGCTGTGGGCGTGGCTTTGCAGGCGGATATCCCCGTTTCGGCCTGCATTGAGGGCCTGAGCAAAGTCCGCGGCGTGGGCCGCCGTTTCGAGCGGCGCGGTGAACGGGCCGGGGTCGTGGTGGTGGACGATTACGGGCACCACCCGGCGGAAATCGCGGCAACCCTGGCAACCGCGCGGCAGGTCTACCCCGACCGTCGTTTGATAGTGGCTTTTCAGCCCCACCGGTTCACGCGGACCCAAGCTTTGTTCGGTGAATTCTGCAAAGCCTTTGAAGCGGTGGACGAGTTGCTCTTGACCGAAATTTATCCCGCGTCCGAAGCGCCCATTCCCGGCGTGAGCGGGCAAAGCCTGGCCCAGGGAATACGCCAGGTTTCCAAAACGGAAGTGCGGTATTTCCAAGATTTTGCGGAACTTTCGGCGGCCCTGCCCGAAACGCTGCAAAGCGGTGATCTTTTTTTGACTCTGGGCGCGGGCAACATCTGGACCATCGGCCAGAAGTGGCTTGACGCCTGAAAACGGCGGAGAACGAGGCGGCATGAACCGGCACCCCGGCCTTGAAATCCTTGAGGGCGAAAACGCCCCCCGCATGGCGGAACGCACCACGTTGCGCCTGGGCGGCAGGGTCTTGGCCGAGCTGCGCCTGAAAGATCACGAGGCCGCGCCGCTGCTGTTTGCAGAAGCCGAACGCCTGGGCGGCCGCATGGTTTGTCTGGGCGCGGGCAGCAATATTCTGGCCGCCGACGAAGATTTGCCGCTGGTTACGGTGCGCTGCGCCATGACGAATGAATGCCGCATCACGGCGGAAGATGACGCAAGCGTAATCGTTTACGCCGAGGCCGGGCAGCGCCTGCCGGTGCTGCTTTCGTACCTGGCGAACCGGGGGCTTTCAGGGCTTGAGGGGCTAACGGGCATACCCGGCACCGTGGGCGGCTCTCTGGCCATGAACGCCGGTTCGTACGGCGTGAGCATGGCCGACGCGCTTCTTTCGGTCACGCTGCTGACCCGTGAGCGCGGCATCATCACCGTACCTCGTGATGAACTGGAGATTGAATACAGAAGCATGCACGTGCCCGGCCTGCCGTGGTTCATGCTGCTGGGGGCGTCTTTGCGCCTGCAACGCAAAGAGCCGGGCAGCGTGGCCGCGTTGATGCGGGCGATCATGACCCGCAAGCAGTACAGCCAGCCTGTGACGGCGGCAAGCGCGGGCTGCGTGTTCAAGAACCCTTCGCCCGACATGAGCGCGGGCAAGCTGCTGGAAGAAGCGGGCATGAAAGGCGCGCGGCTGGGCGGCATGGCCTTTTCAAGCCTGCATGCGAACTTTTTGGTCAACGAAGGTGGCGGCAGCGCGAAAGCCGCCCATGAATTGCTGGCGCGCGCAAAGGATGCCGTTTTTGCGCGGCATGGCGTCACGCTGGAAACGGAAGTGCAGTTATGGCCCTGATGTCCCGCTCGTCGCGGGGGCACCCTTCGCGACGCGCACCCGAACCGCGCAAGCGAAGCGCTGGCAACAACCGCTATCGCGCGCCGGCCAAACCGTGGCGTCTGCCACGCTTGCCGCACGTGCCCTGGCGGGGAGTTTTCTCTACTGTCAGTTGGGCCGGCGTGGTTATGATGGCGCTTGTGCTGGCGGGGGGGATCAGTTTCGGGCTGTTATACGGGTACAGATATTTAACGATTTCGCCATATTTTGCCATAAAAACTATTGAAATTCAGGGCAATTTCAGGTTAACTTCTAGAGAAGTTCTAGATATTGTCGAGATCGAACAGGGAATGAACGCGCTTTCCGTCTCCATTGACGATATGGAGCGCAATCTGGCCCGCAACGCCTGGGTCAGTTCCGTTTCAGTCAAGCGCAACTTGCCGGACGGCATTGCGATAACGCTGACGGAAAAAGAGCCCAGGTTCTGGGTGCAGCAGGGCGGCGCGGTGTATTACGCCGACGGGTACGGCAAGCCCATTGCGGCTGTTGCTTCGGGCAAGTTTTCCTCCTTCCCCGTGTTGGAGATTGAACCCGGCGCCGAAGATATGGCGGCCCGGCTGCCGGAACTGATTGAAAGCCTGTCGCGGGCGCGATTGGCGGTAAGCATGGCCTCGGTTTCGCTGGTGCGGTTATCCCCAGGCAGAGGGGTCGAGGTTTTTTTGGACAGCAATCGCCTGATCCTGTCTATCGGGCAGGAAGAATGGCGGCAGAATTTGGACCGCCTTGCCGCAACCCTGACAGATCTGGGGCGGCGAGGTGAAATGAAGCGGATACGCGAAGTGCGCGTCCACGGAGCCAGCGTCTGGGTCATCACCACCGGCCCGGTGGCGCCGGCGGGCTGAACGGGCCCGGGGAGAAAGAGAATGGCTAGATCGGATCTTGTTGTCGGCCTGGATATAGGCACCACAAAAATTTGCGCCGTGGTGGGTGAAATAACCCCGGATGGCGGCGTCGATATCGTTGGCATCGGCACCAGCCCTTCCACGGGCCTGCGCAAAGGGGTCGTGGTCAAGATAGAGCAGACCGTGCAATCCATCCAGAAAGCCTTGGAAGAGGCCGAGCTGATGGCGGGTTGTGAAATCCGCTCGGTGTATTCCGGGATCGCGGGCAGCCACATCAAAGGTTTCAACAGTCACGGGGTTATCGCCATCAAGGGCGGCGAAGTGACGCAAAAGGACATCGACCGGGCCATGGACGCGGCCAGAGCCATCGCCATACCCGTGGACCGCGAGGTCATACATACCCTGCCGCAGGAATATATCGTGGACGACCAGCGCGGCATCATGGAGCCGCTGGGCATGTCCGGCGTGCGCCTTGAGGTGCATGTGCACATCGTGACCGCTGCCGTGACCAGCGCACAGAACATGGTGCGTTCTTGCCACCGGGCGGGCCTGGATGTTTCGGACGTGGTGCTTGAATCGCTCGCTTCCGCCGACGCGGTGCTGACGCAGGAAGAGCGCGAATTGGGCGTCGCCCTGGTGGACCTGGGCGGCGGCACCACCGATATCGCGATTTTTCATAACGACGCCATCAAACACACCGGGGTTCTGGCGCTCGGCGGGCAGAATTTGACCAACGATATCGCTTACGGGTTACGCACTCCGATGGCCTCTGCCGAGACCATCAAGCTGAAATACGGCTGCGCCCTGGTGGATATGGTGAAGCAGGACGACGTGATCGAAGTGCCCAGCGTGGGCGGCCGTGAGGCGCGGCCCCTTTCGCGGCGCATTCTGGCGGAAATATGCCAGCCGCGCATGGACGAGATTCTGTCCCTGGTGGATCAGGAGCTGACGCGTTCCGGCTACAAAAACCTTGTGGGCGCGGGCGTCGTCTTGACCGGCGGCACGGCCCTGATAGAAGGCTGCCAGGAACTTGGGGAGCAGATTTTCAACTTGCCCACCCGCGTCGGGTATCCCCGCAATGTAGGCGGCCTGCGCGACGTGGTCAACAGCCCCAAATACGCCACCGCCGTCGGCCTGCTGTGCTACGGCGCGAAAAAAGAAGGCGGCAAAGGCGACGGGGGCTTTCGCATCAGAGATGAAAATATCTTCAACCGGCTGCTCGGCCGGATGAAGAAATGGTTTGTCGACATATCGTAAGCAACGGCGGAAACAAGAACAGTTTTGATATCTACGTCTTAGAGAGCAAAGGGAGAGGCACAATGGAATACACTGATATCATCAACGACTCCGGCGCAAAAATTAAAGTCATCGGCGTGGGCGGCGGCGGCGGCAACGCTGTGAACAACATGGTTGCCGGGGCCTTGACCGGCGTCCATTTCATCACTGCCAACACCGATATGCAGGCCCTGACCAAGTCGCTGGCCGAGCATAAAATTCAACTGGGCGACAAGCTGACCCGCGGCCTGGGCGCGGGCGCCAACCCCCAGGTTGGCTATCAGGCCGCCCTGGAAACCCTTGAGCAGATCAAAGCCGCCATCGGCGACGCGGATATGGTTTTCGTTACCGCGGGCATGGGCGGCGGCACCGGCACGGGCGCGGCGCCGGTCATCGCGCAGGCGGCCAAAGAGCTGGGCGCGCTGACCGTGGGCGTTGTGACCAAGCCTTTTTACTTTGAAGGCAAAAAACGGCTGGAAGCGGCGGAAGCCGGCATTGCGGAATTTCGTCAGCATGTGGACAGCCTGATCACCATACCCAACGACCGGCTGATTCAGCTGGCCCCCAAAAAGGCCGCGTTCGCCGATATGCTGAAAAAGGCCGACGAAGTCTTGTATGCGGCGGTCAAAGGCATTTCAGACCTGATCATGGTGCCCGGCCTCATCAACCTCGACTTTGCCGACGTGCAGGCCGTGATGGGCGAATCCGGTTTCGCCATGATGGGCGAAGGCAAGGCCAGAGGCGAATCGCGCGCGAGAGACGCCGCCATGCGCGCCATCACCAGCCCGCTTTTGGAAGATGTTTCCATTGGCGGAGCGCGGGGCGTTTTGATCAACATCACCTGCGGCCCCGACCTGACCATTGACGAAGTCAGCGAAGCCGCCGGCATTATTCAGGAAGAAGCCCACGAAGATGCGCGCATCTTCTTCGGCACGGTGTTTGACGATTCCGTGGGCGATGAAATGCGCATCACGGTTATCGCCACGGGCATCGACGTGTCTGCGGCGCAGGCCGCTTTGCCCAAAGGGAACAGCAACCTCTTGCAGTTTCGTCAGGGCATGAGCAAATCCGGGGCCGTCGCTGCTGCCGCGCCCGCGTCTGCTCCCGCGCAGCAGGCGCTGCCCGGCCGCGAAAGCCTGCACCAGGCCCCCGGCGAGCGTATGTTCGGCGGCGAACGCAGCATTCCTTCGTATCTGCGCAAGCCTGAACAGGGTACAGCCGCCGCCCCCGTGCGGCCCTCTGCCGGGCCCGTGACGCCCGCGCATGCGCCGGGCGAAGACGCCTTCATCTTTGATGAAGACGAATTCGAGATTCCTTCGTTCATGCGCCGTCAGGCGAACTAATGCGAAAAGCCGCCGGGCTTTGGCCCGGCGGCATCTAAAATACGGCGCGGGCTCCGCCGCCCGCGTCATGCGCGACAGAAGAGAAAGCCTCTCTCCTTCTGTCGCGCTTTTCATTTTGGGGGAGCGGCTGAATTTACGCTTGATACTTCGTTGGGGGGCT
This sequence comes from Desulfovibrionaceae bacterium, assembly GCA_031551515.1. Lineage (GTDB taxonomy): Bacteria > Desulfobacterota > Desulfovibrionia > Desulfovibrionales > Desulfovibrionaceae > FLUQ01. The sequence continues at coordinate 93,443 of JAVBNL010000040.1, read as the reverse complement.
TTTCGTGCGAAGCTCATGTATGTCCCAATACACTTCGCTTCGCACGAAAAGCCCCCCGCCTCGTCTGAAGCGCAAATTGAGCCGCTCCCTATTCCAGTATACCATGTATTGAGTGCAAATTAAGCCGCCCCCAAGAGAAAGAGCATCAGACCATGGCGATATTCAGGAACAGGGCGTGCAGCCAGGCCAGAAGCCCGACAAAGAGTGTGTGGGCGGCGGTGGGCGAAAGGCCGGGGCAGCGCAAGGTAATGCTCCTTTTTGGGCACACGGCCATGCAGTCGCGGCATAAGGAACAGCGCAGCAGTGTTTTGCCGCGTTCACGGCTTTCGCGGGTGATCGCGGAATATTTGCACGCCGTCTCGCAAGCGCCGCAATGGTTGCAGGTGCTGCTGTTTACCCGCATCCGCCAGGGCGCGAGGCGGCCGAGCAGGTTAACGGCCAGGCCCATGGGGCAAAAAGCGGTGCAGTGCAGCATGCGCCGCCGCCCGCTTGAGGCGGACATCATGATCAAAATGCCGCAGACCGCAAAGGCCAGGCACAGCAAAACGGCCTGGGTACGGCCAAGACCGGCGCGGCCGAGCGCAAAGGCGGCCAGCGCACCCAGGACGAGCACGGCCGGGCGCCCGTACTTGAGCAGGGGGGCGAACCGGTCCGGCAGGGGGCGCGCTGCTTTGGTTCCGGCGGCCAGGGCGTCAAAGGGGCCGAAATAGCACAGCAGGCTGCACCATGCGCTGCCTGTCAGCAATGCCGCAACGAGGCTGATGAAGAGCATGACGCTGAGCGAATCGCGAAAAAGCGGGGCAAAGAGAATGAACGCGGGAAGGGGCGCATGCAGCTTGCCGGTTAGCAGCATGCCGCCGAGTCCATACAGCCCGAGGAAAAACTGCCCGAAGAACACGCAGCCGAAAAAGAGCCAGAGCAGACGTCGCGTTTTGCGCGCCACTGCGGGGTCCGTCAACTTTTCAGTCGCGAAAGCGGCGTAGCAAGCGGCGAAAAAGAGCTGCACCGCGCCGAATACGGGCAGGTACCGTTCAAAAAGCAGAAAATCCAGAGGCGCGTTTCTTCTCAGATAGTACAGAGACACAAAGGTGCCGATGAAGACGGCGGCCTTGAGCAGGGCGTGCCGTTCTTCGGTTGCCTTTTGATCTGGCCCCGCAGGCGTCGCAAGCTTGGCGGATTGGGCAGCTTGAGCGGAACGCAGGGCATACAGTCCTGCCAAAGCGGTATAGGCGGCCACGCTAAGAAGGATAAGGCCCGCGCGCAGCCAGGGCGCGCCGAAGGCGGCGCGTGCCCTGACCAGATGCAGGGCGGCGTCCCCCCATTCAACGGCGCCCCAGAGCAAAAAGAAAGCCAGGGCATAGCGCTTCCAGGCCGATGTGCCGGCGGTGAAGAAAAGCATGCCCGCGCAGCAGAGCGCAATGCCGTATTCGCTGGCCCGGTAAAAATGCGCGCCAAGCAGCACGAGGGCGCTGAACAGCCAGATCCGGGGGGGGAGGCGCAACGAAAGCCGCGTCGACAGGCGCGGCGTTAACGGAACGAAATTTTCCACCGCGTTTCTTGCTTAGACGATTTCCACCAGTTCAATGGTGAAGGTCAATCGCTCACCCGCAAGCGGGTGGTTGGCGTCGAGCGATATGTGGGTGTCGGTGACTTCGGTGACCAGGGCTTCGAATTCCGTGCCGTCTTCGGTCGCCACCTGCAGGGACAGGCCCGGCTGGGGGTTCAGGTGCGCGGGGATCTCTTCGCGCGGCACGCTGATGGTCATCTCTTCCAGGCGTTCGCCATAGGCGTCTTCCGGCTTGATGGTCACGGTGGTCTTCTTGCCGGGTTCCAGGCCGATGACGGCGGCCTCAAAACCGGGGATCAGCATGCCGGCCCCCAAAACGGCTTCCAACGGTTCCCTGTCCTCCGAACTGTCAAAGACAGTGCCGTCGTCCAATGAACCGGTATAATGCACGCGGACCGTATCGCCGTTTTTCGCTGTCATGTATGCGCTCGTGTGGTTATTTCGTTGGCGCGGGGGGTAACCTCGGGCGAATCGCCGGTTTGGGGTTTCTCGCGCAGTTCGGCCTTTATCGCATCTAGCCGTTCCAAAAACAAGTCCACGAGCGCGGGCGGAAATTTACGTCCGGCCTGTTCCTTGAGATACCGGAGTACCGCCTCTTCCGGCAGGCCTTTGCGGTATACGCGGTCGGAAAGCATGGCGTCATACACATCGACGATGGCCACGATCTGCGCTTCCAGCGGTATTTCTTCGCCGCGCAACCCCGCGGGATAGCCGGAGCCGTCCCAGTTCTCGTGGTGGCAGCGGGCGATGCGCTCGGCCATCTGGATGGTGGCGTTGTGTGAGTTGGAAAGAATTTTCGAGCCTATGTCCGGGTGCAACTGAATCTGTTTGTATTCTTCAGGGGTCAGCGCGGCCTGTTTGAGCAGCACGGAATCGCTGATGCCGATTTTGCCGATGTCGTGCAGCGGGGCGGCAGCTTTGATCATGTCGACCCGGTCCCCTTCCCAGCCGAGAAAAGCCCCCAGGCAGGCGCTCATCACGCCGATGCGGCTGACGTGCTGCGCGGTTTCGTGGTCGCGCCATTCCAACGCGTTGAAGAGGCGTTCCACGATTTCCGCCTGGGTTTCGCGAATGTCCATGGTCTGTTTGCGCACCAGCGATTCCAGGCTGAAATTGTACTTCCAGAGTTTGCGTTCCGAAAGGACGAGCCGGGCTCCTACCTGTACGCGCAACTGCAGCTGCCTTTCGTTGAACGGTTTGACGATATAGTCGTCGACCATGCCTTCGGTAAAGCCCTGCACCAGATCTTCCGAGTCGTTTTTGGCCGTAAGCAGAATAATGTAGATGTAGCGGGAGGCCTTTGTGAGCTCGCGGGCTTTGGCGGCAAATTCGATGCCGCTCATGTGGGGCATATTCCAGTCGGTTATGATCATGTCGACCGAGTCGGGGTCGGCCAACAGGCAGGCAAGGGCGTCTCTGCCGTTTTCCAGATCCGTGACTTTATAGCCCCAGCTCCGCAACTGCGAAGCCAGAACGAACCGCGTCATTTCCTGGTCTTCAGCAATAAGAATGTTCATAGTTATTTCACCCTGTTTTGGGTTCCATATGTTTCAGATAGGCGGCCAGTTCGTCGAGAAGGGCCGTCACATCTTCCTCTATCGCCTGAAGCAGGGCGCGCGCCGCTTCCTGGTCGGCGTGCGGCGGACCCGCCTTACATAACGCTTCAAAGGCGACGATGTTTTCATAAAGCTGCCCGTTGGCGTAATAGCTGGTGATGCCTTTGACCGAATGCGCCTTTTGCGCGGCCGCGGGCATGTCGCTGGCCTCAAGAGCCTCTGTTATTTCCTGCACCAGCTTGCTTGCGTCGCGCAGGTACATGGCGATGGCGCGGGTGATGATTTCCGCGTCATCGCCCAGCGATTGCCGCAGCTGGGCCGGATTGAGCAAACGGTAAACCTGGTCCGGACCCGGAGCGGCCGCCGTTGCGTCCGCATTGCCGTCGTTCCGGACGGGCGGCTGTTTTTCGGCGCAGTCGTTGCGCGTAAGAGAGAATTCTTTGGCCGTGGCGTTGATGACTTCAAGCAGCTTGGCCAGATGCAGAGGCTTGGTGATGTATGCGTCCATGCCCGCCGCGAGGTATTTTTCTCTGTCGCCTTTAAGCGCGTGGGCCGTCATGGCTATGATGGGCGTGTATTTTTTGAAAACGCCGTTCTGTTCGTATTCGCGAATGCGCCTGGTGGCCTCCATGCCGTCCATAACCGGCATCTGGATATCCATGAGAACAAGGTCGCAGGGTCTTTCGCTAAGCGCTTCCACGGCGCGTTTGCCGTTTTCCGCGATACGCGCTTTGTGCCCCAGTTGCTGCAGCATGTGTTCCGCTACCGCCCGGTTCATCTCGATATCTTCCACCAACAGGATGTCGAGGCAGAATTCGGCTTGCGGCAGGGCTGTGTGCGTGGCCGTTTCATATGCTTTCTTCGCGGGCAACTGGCTGCTGCGTTCCAAAACGCTGGTGATGGCGCGCAGCAGGTCTTCCGGCCGTACCGGTTTGGCAAGATTGGCCCGGAACAGCGGCTCTTTTTCTTCCTCTGGAGGAACGAGCCCGGAAGAGAGCAGAATAACGGGGATGTCGCGGAGCGCGGCATCGCCGCGCATGGCTTTCATCAGGTCGATACCGTCTTTTTCCGGCATTTGCAGATCGCTGAGAACAAGGTCCATAGGGGCGTGGGCGGCGGCGGCGAAGCGCAGGTGGCGCAACGCCTCGTCCACGTTGGCGCATTCATGGGCCGCCATGTCCCACAGCCGCAGCTGTTCCATGAAAATCCGCCGGTTCGCCGTGTTGTCGTCAACGACCAGAACCCGCTTGCCGCGGAGCGCTTCGGCGGACAGGTACGCGGGTGTCTCGGGCGACGGCAGGGCGGGTAAATGCAATTTGAAAGAAAAAGTACTGCCTTTGCCGGGAACGCTGACCAGATCCAGCGAAGAATCCATGAGCGCGGCCAGCCTCTGCGCGATGGCCAGCCCCAGGCCCGTGCCGCCGAAGCGGCGCGTTGTGGAGCGGTCCACCTGCTCAAAGGCTTCGAAAATACGTTTTTGTTTGTCGGGGGGGATGCCGATGCCGGTGTCGGCGACGCTGAACCGCATGCCGGTTTCTCCGTCAGTGGGCGGGATGCATTGAACCTGCAAGACGACTTCGCCCTGTTCGGTGAATTTGAGCGCGTTGCCCAGCAGGTTCATAAGGATTTGGCGGATGCGGTTATAATCGCCCAAAAAATGGTCGGGAAGCTTGGAGTCGATTTGCACAAGCAGTTCGATTCGCTTTTTGTACGCAATAGGGGCGAGACTTTTAACCGTATCGAATACAAGATCGCGCAGGCAGAAAGGCATGGGATCTATGATCAGCTTGCCGGCTTCGATTTTTGAAAAGTCGAGCAGATCGTTCATCACGGTCAGCAGGCTGTCGCCGCCGTTTTTGACCGTTGCGGCCATGGATGCCTGGTCCACGGTCAAACTTGACTGAAGCAAAAGATCGGCCATACCGATGATGCCGTTGAGCGGAGTACGTATTTCGTGGCTCATGTTGGCCAGAAATTCGCTTTTGGCCCTGCTGGCCGTCTCCGCCGCATCTTTGGCCGCCAGTAGGTCCACCGTGCGCTCGGCAACGCGCTGCTCCAGTTCCTGCGTCAGTTCGCGCAGCTGAACCTCGGCCCTGTCGCGTTCTTCGATGCGGTGTTTCAGCAGCCGGGTGGTGTAGGCTATGCCGGTGATGCCGAGCAACCAGAGGAAAAGATGGCTCGCGGCGGACTGCTGCGCGGCCAGCGAGGCGGAAGCGACAAAAGGCGCCATGGGCACGGAAACGCTGATGCCGCCGCGCACCGAGCCCACAGTATAACCTTGAAACGCGTGGCAGGGCATGCAGCTTTCTTCGGTGATCAGCGGGCGGATCAGGCGCAGTTGATCCTTACCGTTGTAAATCATGCGTTTTGAAACTTCTTCGACTTTACCTTTTTCAAGCCGTTTCAGGGCCTGCTCTTCCCACGGGTCCGGTTTGTTGGCCGGCCGTATGGGGTCGGTGCTGGTGATGTGCCCGGAAACGCCGGATTTAAGCTCTCCCAACTCGTGCACCAGCCGGGTCATGAAAGCGGGGTTGACCTTGGTCAGGGTGCCCGTGGGGCCTTCGATCTCTCTGTTTTTGGGCGACAGGTAGGGGTTGGGCTCAATGCCGGAAGAAGGGCCGGCGGGAACATACACGCCGCCCATGTTCGAATTCCACCGGCGGTAAATGACGTCTTTTTCAAAGGCCGTTCCGGCCTGGATATGGGCGTAGTTTTCCGCCTGCTCGTATAGCGAGTGTGACGTGTACAAAGCCGAAGCGGCGAGAATGGCCGTCCAGAGCAGGGCGAGGGCCACGCCTATACGGGTGACGAGTTTCCGGTCACGTGTAAACGCGGCAGGGGAAGCTATGGAAGATTGTTGTCGCATATAAATAATTTCCTGAAAACGTTTTCAATCCTGTTCAAAATTAAACCGACATTGCTTGGTCCTGCTTGTTCGGGTAAAAAGACAGATAGGGCCGAACGGTGAAAAAAAATTATACGTATGAATGTGGGCGTTATGGATAGGCCAGTATGAAATAACATACTATTCCACTTATAAGTGAGATACTACTTAAGTGAGATATGTTGCAAGAGAAAAATTGTATGCGTTATTTAATTTGTGAATAAGTATAAGATAATAAATGAAAATAATTTGTGGCCCTACCGGCGGATTGACAAGAAGGCCGGTCATCCCTAGATTTCTAGATATAACCTTCAGCTAATCGAGCATCTTATGGCGAGTGTACGTACACGATACACGGATTCGGCAAATTTTTTCGGAGGAACCACACCGGAGCGGCTTGTTCAGGAATACGGCAGCCCGCTGTATGTCTATAATGAAGCCATGCTGCGTGAGCGCTGCCGCGAACTTTTGGCGTTATCGTCGCATCCCGGTTTTCGGGTCTGCTTTTCCGGCAAGGCCAACGCCAACCTCAGCCTCTTGCGCATTATCCGCGACTGCGGCCTGTCGGCGGACGCCATGTCGCCCGGAGAACTGGCCTTGCAGCTCAAAGCCGGCTTCACGCCGGAAGATTTGGTTTACGTCTGCAACAACGTTTCCGGCGAAGAAATGCGCAACGCCGTGCAGGCCGGGCTGCTGCTCAGCCTTGATTCCCTTTCGCAGGTGGATCAGTTCGGCTCTCTCTTTCCCGGCAGCAAGATGATGGTGCGGCTGAACCCCGGCATCGGCGCGGGGCATCACCACAAAGTCATAACCGGCGGCGACGAGACCAAGTTCGGCGTGCGCGCGGACGAATTGCCCGCGCTGGAAGAGCTCATACGCAAACATTCGCTGGTGCTGGCGGGCCTGAACCAGCACATAGGCTCGTTGTTTCTGGAGCCGGAAGCGTTTCTTTCCGCCGTGCAATGGCTGCTGCAAACCGCGAAAGCCTATCCCGGTTTGGAAATCATCGATTTCGGCGGCGGGTTCGGCGTCCCGTACTACAAGTATGAAAACCAGCCCCGCCTGGATATGGCGGCGCTGAGCTCGCGCTTTGACGCCACGCTCAAAGCCTGGACCGCGGAAACGGGGTACAAGGGCCGGTTCATTGTGGAGCCGGGGCGCTATACCGTCGCGGAGTGCGGGTTGGTGCTGGGCACGGTGCACGCGGTGAAGGTGAACGCGGGCATTCATTTTGTGGGTACGGATATCGGGTTCAACGTGCTGGCCCGGCCCATGCTGTATGAAGCCTTTCACGATGTGGAGATTTACCGCGCGGGCGCGGGGCCTGAAAAAGACAGTCTGGCCCAGACCATCGTGGGCAACATTTGCGAAAGCGGCGATATTTTGGCCCGCGACCGCATTCTGCCGCCCATGAAAGAGGGCGATATCATCGCCATGCTGGATGCCGGGGCTTACGGCTATGCCATGTCTTCGCCCTATACCCAGCGCTGCCGCCCGGCGGAAGTGCTGATCGGGCTGGACGGCAAGGTGACGCTGATCCGCCGCCGCGAGACGGTGGAAGATTTGCTGCGGCTGTTCCCGTAGGCCGGAGGAGATTGTTTTGAACAACCGGGAGCGTCTTTGAAAAAGGGCGCTCCCGGTTGTTTACGGCAATCAGTCTAAAGGATCCGGCGCCGGCTCGGGCGCCGTCACGGCTGGGGATCCTGTCCCGAGCGCTCTCTTTTTCGCTATGCAGTACACGACTGCAAGGATTCCGAACCCGACGGAGTCGGTCACAATGCCCGGTATGATCATGCAGAGGGCGGCCGCGCAGAGCACGACGCGTTCCGGTATGCGGAGTCTGGCGTGCAGAAATCCTTCCAGCCCGATGGATAAGGTGGCGATGCCGGCCAGGCCCGAAGCGAACATCAGCGCGAAAGACAGCCAGTCTTTGGTGTTAGTCAACAGCAGTTCCGGTGAATACATGAAAACGAAGGGCACGAGAAAGCCCGGCAAGGCCAGACGCACCGCGGTGAACGCGGTTTTGTTGGGGGGCGCGCCCGCTATGCCGGCTGCGGTGTATGCGCCGATGCAGACCGGGGGCGTCACGGAGGAGAGCACGGCGAAAAAGAAGCAGAAAAAGTGCGCGTCAAGCAGGTTGCAGCCCAGTTTGGCCAGCGCGGGCACGGCCACCACGCTGGTCATGACATAGCTTGCCGAGGTGGGCATGCCCATGCCGAGAAACAGGGAGATGAACATGGTCACCAACAGGGTCAGGGTCAGGTTTCCGGCCGTATAGTCGATGATGATGTCGCCGATGCGCAGGGCCACGCCGGTTAGCCCCATAACCCCGATGACCACGCCGACGATGGTGCAGGCCACCGCCACGGGCAGGGCTCCTTTCGCGCCGCTTTCCAGCGTGGCGAGCAGAGTTTTGATGTTCATATTTTGCCGTTCGCCCACGGCCGTGACGATAAGGCAGGCTATGATGCCGAAACAGGATGCGAAAAGCGGGTTTCTGCCCATGCAGAGCACAACGATGATGGCGAACAGGGGCAGGGCCTTGTATCCGCTGGTGCGCAGCACGGTAATGATGTTGGGCAGTTCCGAGCGGCTCAACCCGATCAGGTTGAGCCGCGCCGCTTCAACGCTCAGGCTGCTCCATATGCCGAAAAAATACAGCAGAGCCGGGACCAGTGAGGCTTTGATCACATTGACATAAGGGGTACCCACGGTATCGGCGAGAATAAAAGCCGCTGCCCCCAGCACAGGCGGCATGAACTGCCCGCCCGTGGATGCGGTGGCTTCGACCGCCCCGGCGAAGTGCGCCGGATAGCCCACCTTTTTCATCAGGGGGATGGTGAAGGCGCCGGTTGTGGCCACGTTGGCCGCTGTGCTGCCGCTGATAGTGCCCATAAGCGCGCTGGAGATGACGGCGATTTTTGCCGGCCCGCCTTTCAGGTGCCCGGCCGCGGCCATGGAGAATTCATTGAAAAAATTCGCGGTGCCTGAAGTGGTCAAAAAAGCGCCGAACAGGACGAACATGAAAATGTACGTTGCCGAAACCCCGAGAACAATGCCGAACAGGCCGTCGTTGGTCAGGTACAGCTCTTCGATGATGCGGGGAACGGAATAGCCGGGATGCAGAAAGGGGCCCGGCATGGAGGGCCCGAAGTAGGCATAGACGAGAAAAAGCGCGCAGAACACGGGCAAGATGTTGCCCAGGACCCTGCGCGCCGCTTCAAAGACCAGCACGACCAGGGCGCCGCCCAGAATGATTTCATACTGCTCCATGTCGCCCATGCGCAGCGCGATGTTTTCATACATCACGCACAGGTACATGGCACAGCCGAAGGAAGCCGCCGCCAGGACAAAATCCAGCGCGGAGGGCCGGTGGGCAACCGAACCGTCGCGCGCCGGATACAGCAGAAAAACCAGACAGAGCACGAATGAAAGATGGAAGCTGCGCTGCTGCAAGGCAGGCAGCAGCCCCATGAACGCCGTATATAAGTGAAAACAGGCCAGCAGCACTGTCAGGGCGGTAATCAAATATGCCATGCCGCCTGTAAACTGTCTGCGTTTGCCGCGTTTTGCCCCGGCGCCGCCGCGCTCTGCCGTGTTGCCCATGGCCGCTCACCTCCGGATGGGAATATGTCGTGTCAGAAGGCCGGAAACCATTTTGCCCCTGCGCTATTTGATCAGGCCGACTTCGCGGTAATATTTTTCCGCGCCCGGATGCAGAGGGATTGACTGGCCGCTGAGGGCGGTCTTGAGCGAGAAGTTACGGAAATAGCTGGGCTGCCGTTCTTTGAGAAAGTCTATATTCTCGAATATCATTTTTGTGATGGCGTACACCATTTCCGTGGACATCCCGTCATGGCAGACCAGCGCGCCGACGGCGCTGACGGTCGGGATATCTTTGTCTATGCCGGCGTACGTGCCCGCGGGGATGGCTGAGGCCACGTAATAGGGGCAGTTCTTCACCACGCTTTGCAGCGCGTCTTTGGGCAGCGGCAGCAAGGTGGCTTTGCCGGCGCGGATCAGTTCGGAGATTTGAGCGTTGGGGATGGTAGTGGCCCAGAAATGGCCCTGAATATTACCGTTTTTAAATGCTTCCTCAAACTCGGATTTGCCGAAGCGCTCGGTTTTGACGTCTTTGATGGTCATGCCGTAAAATTTGAATATGTCACCGGTGTACTGTTCATACGATGAAAAACCGATGGGGCCGAAATCCACCGCCTTGCCTTTGAAATCCGGGATTGTTTTTATGTTCGCGTCGGTGTTGGCCATAATATGGATGTACATTTCATAAATACCGGCGATGAAACGTAGCTTTTTATACGGTTTCTTGAAGACGTCCGTCCCGTCCCAGGCGCTGTTGTATACGTTGGACTGCATGATCGCCATTTCGTATTCCTGCTTTTCGAGCGCCAGGACGTTTTTGGTGGTGGAGCTTGTGACGGCGGTAAAGTTTACGTTCCCCATTTTTTGCTGACCCAGTTGGGCCAAAGTATTGCCGATAAGGTAAAACCCGCCGCCTACGGAGCTCGTTCCGATGCGGATGAACTGCTGAGCTGCTGGGGCCGCGTTTGAGAACCCGAGCAAGATCACGATGACGGCAAGCAGAGAAAGCAAGCGTTTCATAAGTTCTCCTTTTTTCCGATTACAAGAACCATTATATGTGTCAACATTGCGGCATGTCTTTCGATCTGCGCACCCGCAACATGCTGCTGTCCGCGATGCGTCCGAGCCAGCTTTGCGCGGTCTGCGCGACATCAAGAATTTTTTCAAGGTCAATGCCGGTTTGTACCCCCATGGCGTGCAGCATGTGAACCACATCTTCCGTGGCGACGTTGCCGGAAGCGCCCGGCGCGAAAGGACACCCGCCCAGCCCGGCGAAAGAGGCCGCGTGCTGCGAAACCCCTGCAAGAAGAGCCGCCAGGGTGTTGGTCAGAGCCAGACCGCGGGTATTATGCAAATGGATGCCGAAGTGGGCTTCGGGATACTTCCGGAGCAGTTTGCTCATGGTGTCATGCACGGTCAGGGGGTCAGCCATGCCCGAGGTGTCGGCGGGCGCTATTTCCCGCACCCCCAGCGCGAGCAGATGGCGGACCATATCATCAAGCCGGGCAAAAGGAATAGAACCGTCAAGAGGGCAGCCGAAAGCCATGGAGATGCCGGCTCCGACATGGATGCCGTGTTCTTTGGCATACGCGATGCTTTCTTCCAGACTGGCCACGGCTTCTTCCGGCGAGCGGTTCTGGTTTTTTTGGGAATGGGTTTCGCTTGCCGATACGTTGAACTTGACTTTGCTCAGCCCCGCGGCGACGGCGCGCTCCACGCCTTTGCGGTTCATAACCAGCGCGCTGTACTCAACCCCTTCCGTGCGGCGGATGCGTCTGGCCACCTCATCCGTGTCGGCCAATTGCGGCACGGCGCTGGGGCGGACGAAAGAGCCGATTTCTATGAACCGGGCTCCGGCATCGGCAACCCGCTCAATGAGTTCTATTTTCTGTTCCGCGCTGAGCATGTTTTTTTCAAACTGCAGACCGTCGCGGGGGCCTACTTCGATGATGGATGCCGTTCCGGCAAGCCGCATACGATGCTCCTTTTGCCGCGAGGCGCGCTAAATGACCCCTTCTTGCCGCAGTCGTTCCTGTTCTTTTTGCTGGATCCCCAAGAGACCGCCGAAAATTTCAGCATTAGCCGAGCCCTTGGCCGGGCCGGTCCATTTGACGCAGCCCGGGGTGCGGGAAAATTTGGCCAGCAGCCCCGGCAGGCGCATCTGCCCAAGTTCTTCGTCCTCCACGGGCACAAAGGTCCCCCGAGCTTTGAAATGCGGGTCCTCATACGCCTGGCGTACGTCGTACATGGGGCCGATGACGGCTTTGCTCTCGGCGAAAACGCGCAACACTTCTTCCAGGGGATGTTCGGCTATCCAGCCGCCGACGATGGCATCAACTTCCTCGTTGTTTTTCAGCCTGGCCACGTTGTCGCAGAAGCGCGCATCCTCGATGAGTTCCGGCTGCCCGACCGCCTTGAATACATTGGCGGCTATGGACTGGGCTGAAGCGGAAAGCGCCACCCAACTTCCTTCTTTCGTCCGGTATGCATTACGAGGAGAGGCCGATACGCTCCTGTTGCCCGCCCGCCCGGCCACAATGCCGAGTTGGTCGTAGTTCAGGTAATGCAGTTCCAGCAGCCGCACTAGCGGCTCATATAGCGAAATGTCTATGATCTGACCCCGGCCGCCGGCGTTGCCGCGCGCGTGCAGACCGATCATGACGCATAACGCCCCGGCCAGGCCGTTCACGGTGTCCGCGAGAGGAAAGCCGGGCAGGGTCGGCGGCCCGTCGGGATGGCCGTTCATGGACGTGAAGCCGCTGAACCCTTCGGCCACGGTGCCGAAACCGGCTTTGCTGGCATAGGGGCCGTTTTGGCCGTAGCCTGTGGTGCGCAACAGCACAAGGCCGGGGTTGCCGGCCGAGAGGGCGTCATAGCCGAGTCCCCATTTTTCAAAGGTTCCGGGCCGGTAGTTCTCTATAACCACATCGGCCCGGGACGCCAATTTAAGGAATATGTCACGGCCTTCGGGCTTGCTGAGATTGAGGGTGATGCAGCGTTTGTTGCGGCTCAGCGATTTCCAGTACAGCGGGGCGCCGTTTTTTTTCTTGCCGAAATTCCGGACCGGATCGCCTGTTTCCGGATGTTCGATTTTGATGACGTCCGCGCCGAAATCGCCTAGATAGGCCCCGGTGGTGGGGGCCGCAATCATGGTGCCCGCATCAAGAACAGTGATGCCCGCGAGCGCTGTGGAAGTATTGCCCATGAGTTCTCTCCGCTGTTTACGACAAGGGGTCCGCTGCCCGTATGCCGCTGAATTGCAAGCGCCGAGCCAAAATAGATCGATATATTTTATCAATCTTATCGCTATATTGCCGTAAGGTTGTGTTGGCGCTTCTTTTGTGTTGCGTTGCTATTAATATAATTGCAACATATTATGAAACACACGAGATTCCGATCCATTTCTGAAGCAGGGGGAATGCATGCAGCCCATAATCTTATTTACCAACAACCCGCAGTTGTTGGCGATCTGCTCCGAGGCGCTGGCCGCGGAAGACGATGTGCAGGTGGTTGCCGGTCTGCGCGAGAACGATGCGGAAGAAATTCAGGCCGCCATCGCCGCTTACGGATCCGACGTCGTTATTGCTCGCGGAGCCAGAGCGGAATTCGTCCGCAGGCTTGGGCTGCCGGTCACGGTCGTGGATATCCCGGTCACGGCTTTCGACCTGATACGCGCCCTGGAAAAAGCCGCGCCGTGTGGCCGGCGCATCGCGGTCGCGGGGGTCAGCCAGTTCATTTCCGGTATGGAGCGCCTGGGCCCCTTGCTGGGCCTGGAGATACTCTCCTACCCTGTGGATCACGCGGACGGCATTCCAGGTATAGTCAACGACGTTCTTGCGGGCGGCGCCGCGGCGCTCGTCGGCGGATACAGCGCCCTGTCCACTCTTTTTGCGGGCCTGCTACCCGTCGTGCCCATCGGCACGGAAAGAGAGGGCATCTTGCAGGCGGTGGAAGAAGCGCGGCGCATCGCCGGGGCCATTGCCAGGGAAAAAATGCAGAGCGTGCTGACCCGGGTTTTTCTGGACCACGCCCAGCACGGCGTCGTGGCTGTGGATGGCGCCAACAGGGTGCTCGCTCTGAACCTCGCCGCGCAGCGGATGCTGCAAATAAGCGACAGTGCGGCTATCGGCAGAAGGCTCCCGGAGATATGGCCGGAACTGGACCTGGCTGAAGCCTTGCGCACCCGGCGGGAAGACAAGGGCGTTATTCTTGACTGCGGCGGCCATGAAGTCATCTGCAACACGGTCGTGGTCACCCTGGACGCGAAAACCGTAGCCGCAGTGGCCACATTTCAGGATATCGGCAACATACAGCAACTGGAAGCTTCCGTACGGCGGCGCCATTTTGAGACCGGCCTTTGCGCGGCAGGCACTTTTAACGACATCAGGCCGCACAGCCCCGCATTGCGGGATGCGCTGCTCATGGCAAAAAAGTTTGCCGTCACCGACTCATCAGTCATGCTGCATGGTGAAACCGGCACGGGGAAGGAGCTGTTTGCACAGGGCATCCACAATTACAGCAAACGCAGCAAGGGGCCTTTTGTCGCGGTCAACTGCGCGGCCCTGCCGCCCAGCCTGCTGGAAAGCGAACTGTTCGGGTATGAATCCGGTGCATTCACAGGGGCGAACCCCAAGGGAAAGCAAGGCATGTTCGAACTCGCGCACGGGGGAACCTTGCTGCTGGACGAATTCGGCGAGATGGACCCCATCGTGCAGGGGAAGTTTTTGCGCGTGCTGCAAGAACGCAAGGTTATGCGTCTGGGCAGCGACCGCCTTATCCCCGTGGATGTTAGGGTCATTACGGCGACCCACCGCGATCTGGGCGAGCTGGTGGCGCGTAACGCCTTCAGGCGGGATTTGTATTACCGGCTCAATGTGCTGCGCATCCGCCTGCCGCCTTTGCGCGAATGCGTAGAAGACATAGGCCCGCTCGCAAGGCGGTTCAGCAACGCCTGTACTGCGTCCGGACGGTCCCTGCATTTCACGCCGGCGGCCGTGAAACTGCTGCAGCGCCATACCTGGCCCGGCAATGTCCGGGAACTGCAAAACCTTGTGGAACGGCTGACCGCGCTGCACGGGTGCGATACCCTTGACGCGGACGGCATCGCGCGAGTTTTAGGAGAGGAAATCGGGCCGCCTCCGGCGGTGGAGGCGTTTGCGCCATTCGGAGATGCCGGGCAGGCGGATCCCGAACGGAAGGATATCGAGGGCGCGCTGCTTCGCGCCCGGGGCAACTATACGCAGGCAGCCTCTATTCTGGGCATCAGCCGCATCACACTATGGCGCAAAATGCGCAAGTATGGGGACATGGCGGTTGCCCGCAAACGCGGGAAAGCGGAACCGGGGGCATAAGACGGCGGTGCTAACCGGCCTTGCGTTACTGCCGCAAAAGGCGCGGGTCCATGTTCAGTTCTTCGACCGCGCCGATGCGCAGCTTCGCAAAATCGGGGTGGGCCGGGTTCAGCACCAGGTTGTATTCGGCGGGCATCACGGCGCTGGGCACTTGCAGGGCGCAGGTCGCGCAGGCGCCGAACCATGCGCCGCCCATATCGCGCGTGCTCTCGGGCGGCGGGAGCGAACGCCAGTCAGGTGGCAGGTCTTTTTCTTCCAGCACGGTCAGGCCGGTCCCCTTGGGCAAGGTCACAGGTATGGCGAGGTACAGGGGCAGCGGGTCGGCCTGCACCAACATTTCAAGCACGGCCAAGGACCGGGTGGCGGCTGCATAAACCACGGCTTCGCCTTTGCGGTTCCAGCGGCCGCCGTACAGGCGCGCGCCTTCGCCGGAAAAGGCCTCAAGCGCATGGCGCGGCGCGACCAGGCGCCAGACCGTCAAGGAGGCGGGCAGGGCGCGAAAAGAATTTGACGATGCCGGGCGCGGCATCAGGCGAAAACCCCGTGTTCTATGCGACCCAGCAGATCGAGCACCACTTCGGCCCCGATTTCGGTATCCAGCAGCGACAGAGGGGTGACGGCGCCAAGAGCGCGGTTGGGATTCTGAAGCCAGTGTATGCCCGCCTCGCACGAGCCGAATACCGTTTCAGCGCCGGCCGCGGCTTTGGCGAAACGAAGCAGCTTGGCTGATTCTTCGGCCGAAAGAAGGCCTTCGCGCTTGCGGCGGGCCAAAGTCCGCTCCGGTATGGCCAGAGCGGCGGCCAGCGCGGCCTGCGAAATGCGAGTGTGCTTCAAAACGGCTTCAACGGCGGCAACGGGCAGCCCGTCGCGCACCAGTTGTATCCAGCCGAGAGGAGAGGTCGGGGCCGTGCGCAGCACGGTCTTGCCGCCCAGCAGGGCGGCGGGGGAGGCGGCTGCCTGTGGAGGGATAACGCAACTCATGCTCTTTCTCCTGCCATTTTGAGTCTATTATAGCGCCAAATGGCAGTTTGTCCAGAGCGTATTGCACACGCTATTCGCGCAGCGCGTTTTTTGGCGGGCAGGGGTTGTGCGCGTCGCGGCGCAGATAGAGAATAAAGCCGTCCGTCTTTTTTCCAGCTTTGGACACTTCGAACATCTGGGCTCTTTTGTCGCCCGTCTTTTCAAGGCGCAGCAGCTCTTTCGACGTTTGCAAGTCCACGCTGCCGGCGGTCTGGCCGGCAAGAGAGAACTTTTCAGGGGTTTCCATGTTCGGCCCGTTGCCCAGCACAATCTGCTTTGCCGCGGCATCCACAGTCATGAAGGGAATGCCTTCGCTGCTGCGCATGGTCTCGCACAGGGCGGGGTGCTGT
Organism: Desulfovibrionaceae bacterium; assembly: GCA_031551515.1. Lineage (GTDB taxonomy): Bacteria > Desulfobacterota > Desulfovibrionia > Desulfovibrionales > Desulfovibrionaceae > FLUQ01. The sequence continues at coordinate 77,112 of JAVBNL010000040.1, read as the reverse complement.
TCCAGCATTTTGTCCAGGTCGAAATACCATTGCCCGGCAAGGTCATCCAGGGCGGCGGCATGGCCGGTGAAGGGCAGGCACAGGCAGAAAAGAAAAATACAAAGCGCGCGCATGATACCTCCTAAAGCACTTTCACTTTGAGGCGCTTGCTTAACGGCGGGCAAAGCCCGCCTGCGAGCGTCTCGCGGCAAGTATTTGCAAGCAAATCCTTGCCAGGTCAACTTTGAAAAAGCTGACCTGTTCTTTACACGCTGGTGTACAGATAGCGTTTGATTTTTTGGGTCGGAGTCTTCTCGAAGGGTTCGGGCTGCCGCATCACCTTGTGGATGCGAATGAAACTGGAAACCCTGCCGTTGACTTCCTGGCGTATGCTTTCCAGCAGCTCGGCCACTTTTTCTTCCATCGCTTCGTCAGAAAGGCCGGTAAAATTTTCATCCAGCCTGTTCTGGTCCAGATGCACCCTGCCCACCAGCCGTCCCTGGTGCTGAAAGACCAGGGCTTCGGAAACGTAATCCGACTGGGCGAAAATGGCTTCCACTTCCTCGGGGTAGATGTTTTCCCCGCTGGGGCCGAGGATCAGGTTCTTCAGTCGCCCTTTGATATACACATAGCCGTTGCGGTCGATTTTGCCCAGGTCGCCCGTGCGCAGCCAGCCGTCTTCGGTCAGCACTTCCGCCGTGATCTGCGGCGATTTGTAATACTCGCGCATGACGTTGGGGCCCTTGATCAGAATTTCACCTTCGCCTTTTTCATCAGGCTTGTCGATGCGCGCGGAAAGCCCCTTCATAAGATAGCCGGAAGCGGTGAAGCGCGTGTCGGCAATGCTTGAGCCGGAACAGAGCGGCGCGGTTTCCGTCAAGCCGTAGCCCACGGCGTACGGAAATTCGGCGTCGCGCAAAAACTGCTCCACGTCGGGCGCCAGCGGGGCGCCGCCGAGTGGCATGATGCGCAACGCGCCGCCGAAACTGGTCAGCAGTTTTTTGCCCGCCATGCGATGTAAAATTTTACGGATGGCGGGGATGCGATAGAGAATCCGCCGGAATTTTGTGCCGGTAAGCCGGGGCAGAATGGCCGTGCGGAAGATTTTTTCGATAACCAGGGGCACGGCCAAAAGCGCCGTGGGGCGAATCGCTTCCATGGCAGGCAGCAGCGCCCGGGCGGTCGGGGGCTTATCCATGTAAAAGATGTGCGCGCCGTTCATGACGGGCAGCACAAGCCCCAGAGTGCATTCATAGGTGTGCGGCAGCGGCAGTATGGAAAGCAAACGGTCGCTGGTATCAAGGTGCAGGTATTCTTTGACCCCGTGCGCGTCAAAGACGATGTTTCCGTGCGTAAGCACCACGCCTTTGGAATAGCCCGTGGTGCCCGAGGTGTAGATGATGGCGGCCACGTCGTCTTCGCCCGGTTCCTGCGGAATCATCTGCGCCAGACGCAAAACGCGCTCTTTGATTTTGCGGAATTCGCGCAGCCCCGCGCTTTTGATTTCTTTCAGCCTGTCGCGGGTGATGCCCTGCTCCATCGGCTGGAAGGTTTCCAGGTTGATAAACAGCGGCATGGGGTCAAAGCGCGCGTCTTCGACCTTGCTGAACAGCTTTTCAGAGACAAAGACGGCTTTGGCGTCAGAATGGCGGATGATGTATTGAATGGCCTCGGGGTGAAAATCGGTCAAAACCGGCACGGCCACGGCGCCCATGCTGGTCACCGCGAAATAGGCCACCCCCCAATGGGGGCAGTTTTCCGCCAGAATGACCACGGAATCGCCGAATCCGATGCCCTGTTCCGTAAGCCACAGAGACAGCGCTTTGGCTGATTCGTACATCTCGAGGTAGGTCATCGGTTCGCCGCCGACCCAGGAAAGGGCCGGGGCGTAAGGATGCGCGGCGGCAGTTTTTTCCAGGACATAGCGTAGGGTCAGGGCGGGCAGTTCGTTGGGCATGATCTCTCCAGCGGAGGAATAGTTGGCGGAAATGTACGGAAACTGCGCTTTTGCCGCAAGTAAAAAGAGATCGAAAAGAAACCGCCCCGGCAGAAAACTGCCGGGGCGGCGCGATGCGTCATGGCGCCGTGAACTTACACGTAACCGTAAGCCTTGGCGATGAAATACCCGAAGATGCACGAGGTGATGACCCCGATCAGCCCGGGTATGATGAAGCTGTGGTTGATGACGTATTTGCCGATGTGCGTCGTGCCGGAGCGGTCAAAGCTGATGGCGGCCAGATCGCTGGGGTAGGTCGGCAGGATGTAGTAGCCGTAGCAGGCCGGGGCGAACGCCACGATGTAGCCCGGGGGCACGCCGATTTGCAGCGCCACGGGCACCAGGGCCGCCAGGGCCGCCGCCTGCGAATTGACGAACTTGGAAACGATCAGCAGCATGATGGCGTAGGTCCAGGGGTGGTTCTTCACCACTTCGCCCAGGGTCTTTTTCAGGGCGGGCACCTGGGCCACGAAAATGGTATCCGCCATCCAGGCGATGCCGTACACGGCCACAAGCGCGATCATGCCGGAACGGAACACTTCGTTCTTGGAGATCTTGGAAACGTCGACCTTGGTGGCCAGCATGATGACCGCGCCCGCAAAGAGCATGAACATCTGGATGACCAGCACCATGGACAGGGGCTTGCCTTTCATCAGCGGGCGCAGTTCGGGCATGGCGCCCATGATGCCCACGATGGCGATGGTGGCAAGGAATATCCACATGGCGGTCCAGTAGCTGCCCGGCAGTTTCTTGTCCAGCAGGGTGGCGGTGTCGCCGTACACATACTGTTTGTTTTCAGGAACGCTGATGAAAGCCTGGAACTCTTCGTCCTTGTCCAGGTCTTTGCCCCGGAACCAGCTGAAGATGCCGATGCCCAGAACCCCGCAGAGGGTAGAGGGAATGGTGACTTTCAACAGGTCGATGTAGCTCAGAGACAGGCCGTCAAATTTGTAGCTGGCTAGCATGGCCACCACGGAAGTCACGGCCACGGAAACGGGGCTGGCGATAATGCCCATCTGCGCGCCCACGGAACCGGCGGCCATGGGACGTTCAGGCCGGATGTTGTTCTTGATGGCCACGTCGTAAATAATGGGCAGAATGGTATACACCACGTGGCCCGTGCCGCAGATCATGGTCAGGCAGCAGGTCACGAAAGGCGCAAGGATGGAAACGTAGCGCGGGTTTCTGCGCAGTATCCGTTCCGCGATTTGCAGCATGACGTCAAGGCCGCCGGAAGCCTGCAAAGTGGCGGAAGCGGCCACCACCGCAAGAATGACCAGCATGACGTCCACAGGCGGGGCGCCGGGCGGCAATTTAAAGGCGAAGGCCAGAATGACAAGGCCGACGCCGCCCAAAAGCCCGAGAGCGATGCCGCCTTTGCGGGCCCCATAAAAAAGGCAGGCCAAGACGATGAGGATTTGCAACCCGAAACTCCAATCCATATAACCCCTCCGAACTTCGAAAGATGACGCGGATTCGCGGCCGCATATAGCCGCATCCGCATAAAATTAGTCTTACGTACCTTTTTTCACGAAAAAAGAAAATGCTCTTTATAAAAATAGCGAAGATTTTTTCCGCCAAAAAACCGCCCGCCATCTCGAAAGACAGCGGGCGGGTCTGTATCTGAAAGCCGGATTGAAGAGGCGCGCGGCCTGCTTTCTTATTTGCCGTTGTTCAGCACGGCCAGGGTGGACCGGGCGATGGCCAGTTCCTCGTTGGTGGGCACCACCAGCACGGGCACGCTGGTGCCGGCTTTGCTGATGTTGCGTATGCCGGGCGCGCGTTTGTCGTTCAGCGCGGCGTCGATGCCGATGCCCATGTGTTCCAGCTCGCTGCAGACTTCGGCCCGCATGTCGTTGTCGTTCTCGCCGATGCCGGCGGTGAAGATAACGGCGTCAACGCGGCCCAGAATGGCGTAATACGAGCCAAGGTAGCTCTTGATGCGGTGGCAGAAGACGTCAAAAGCCATCTGGGCTTTTTTGTCGCCTTTCGCGCGGGCGGCGTGAATGTCACGCATGTCGTTGACGCCGCACAGGCCTTTAAGGCCGCTCTGCTTGTTGAGCAGAGCATCGATTTCTTTGATGGAGAGGCCTTTGGTTTCCGCAAGAAAGGCGTGTATCGCGGGGTCGATGTCGCCGCTGCGGGTGCCCATGACCAGGCCCGCCAGCGGGGTCATGCCCATGCTGGTGTCCATGCACTTGCCGTTTTTGACAGCGGCCATGGAGCAGCCGTTGCCCAAATGGCAGGTGATGCAGTTGAATTCGTCGATCTTTTTGCCCAGAAACTTGGCCGCTTCCTGCGAAACATAGCGGTGTGATGTGCCGTGAAAGCCGTAGCGGCGAATGCGGTCCTTTTCGTACATTTCATACGGAATGGCGTACAGAAAAGACTTCGGCGGCATGGTGGCGTGGAATTCGGTGTCGAACACCGCCACGGAGGGCACATCGGGGAACAGCACCTGCGCGACCTTGATGCCCTGCAGGTTCGCCGGGTTATGCAGCGGGGCCAGGGGAGAGAGATCCTCGATGGCTTTCTTTTCTTCTTCGCCCACGATGCAGGCTTTCTGAAAGCGTTCGCCGCCCTGCACCGCGCGGTGCCCCACGGCGGTGATTTCAGACAGATCTTTGATCACGCCTTTTTCTTTGTCGGTCAGCAGCTTGACCACGGCGTACATGCCTGCGGTGTGGTCAGGAAAGGGTTGCTCAAAGGAATACTTCTTTTCGCCTTCGCCGTTGCAGACTTTGTGGGTCAGCGAGCCCATGGCGTCGCCGATGCGTTCCACCAGGCCGGAGCATAGGGCGGTGCCTTCGGGCATATTCAGCAGCTGGTATTTGAACGAAGAACTGCCGCAGTTGATGACCAGTACTTTCATGAACAAACTCCCGTTGTATCGGATGGTATAAATTTACGCCGCGAGGCGGCGTTATCGCTAAGCGGGAGAATCTTGCCTGAAAAAGGGGGGAAGGACAAGAAAATTGCGACCGATGAAAACCGGGCGCTATAAACTGAAAGGAATGCTGACCGTCAGTTTGAAATCGCGCTCGTCCTGAAAGGCGTTTTTGAAATTCTGCCAGCTGTCCTGGTCCGACCCGTTGCGGTAGATCAGATAGTGGGCTTTGACCGAGATGCCTTTCAGCGGCCCGTCAGGCACGGTGTAGCCCAGGTCGAAGGCGATGCCTTTTTCGTTCAGGCGGTCGGATATGCCGTATGCCCGGCCGTCCCAGCCGTGAGAATAACTGACGCCCGCTTCCAGCCCTTTCACGCCGCAGTCGTCGAACTTGCGCGCGATTTTGATGAACGCGGCCTTTTCTTCGTCGTGGTTCCAGTCGGAACGCGTGTCCCACCAAGGCTCCAGCGCGCCCTGAGCGCCGCCGTATGTGCCGATCAGGCGGTAGGCGAAATAGCCCTTTTGCGCCGCGTTATCCTGATGCGCCTGCGTGTAGGTGAATTCCAGGCGGTAAGTCCACATGCCCATTTCATAGCGGGAAAAGAGAAAGTGCTGGGTGGCGATGCCGTCGAAGTTGTCGTTGGGCCCGCCGGAATCGTCGGAATCCGCCATGGTGTAAAGCTGGTAGCCCAAGGTCAGGGGGTTGCCCCAGGCTTTGGTCTCGTATTTCGATTTGAAATGCGCGTTTTTCAGATACCGCTGCGATTCGCCGTAGGCCACTTCCAGCGTCGTTCCTTTCAACAAACCGCTGCCGAAGGCGTAGCGCGCCCCCAGCGACCAGACCCAGGCCACGTGTTCGCCGTCATCCATGCGCAAGGCGTAAGTTTCCTTGTACCAGGGCGCCTTGTATTCATTGGCCCAAGCCCCGGCCACGGAAAGGCCGCCCGTATTAAAACCCGCCTCTACCCCCTGCCAGGTGCCGGGGTACAAAGACCAGTTGACCCCCAGCACGCCCGGCCCGGTGGGCTGAAAATACCCGGCCTTGGCCCAGGCGGAGCCTACTTTGGCTTTCAGGTGGGCTTTGTACAGCGAAACCCCGTTGTCGACGTACTGGTCGCTCCAGTTGGCATGCCAGGGGTCGCGCCAGGGAAAAAAGTTCATTTCGTGAAAGGGGATTTTGCTGTTCCACAAATCATAGGCGGCGAATGCGCCCACATCGGCGCCCAACACCCCACCCACGAAGCCGGAAATAAATTCCGCCCCCGCGTTGACGGTGCCGTGGTCCAGGTTGTTGTGCCAGTGATTGTCCGAAAGGCTGTAGCGCATGCGTTTGCGCTGAAAATAATAGAGATTGCCGCTGATCTTGGCGTCGTCGAAAAAGGCCGTGCCTGTGGAAAAGCTTTTTTTCTGCTCTTCTTTGGCCTCGTGCAGGGGCGGTTCGAGGTCTTCGGCCGCATGTGCGGCCGAAGACAAGCACAAGAGCAAGAATACCGCCGACAGGGCGGAAAAAGCCGTTTTCCGCATATCGCTCTTTCCAGCTACTGTTTTTTGGGGGCAGCGGGCTCTTTGGCGCCCCATTGCCCTTCGGGCAGGCAGACGGGGTCGCCCGGCACATAGGCCGAGCCGTTCCAGGTAAAGGGGATGCTGCATTCGGGTATGCACTGCCAGGAGTTTTCAGGCGCGGCCCGGCCGTGCAGGCGCTGGTCCACGGCGGTCAGGCCGAATGGGGTTTTGCTCGTGTCGAGAGTAAAGGCCGGGCGCATTTCGCACTCGCCGTAATAATAGCGCCGGTCGGTCTGCGGATAGCGCCAGACCACCTTGCCGCGCCGCAGCTCGGGATTTTTAAAAAAGGATTTTTCTTCCGGCAGAGCGGGGGTGACGAAGGCTATTTTGCCGCCATGCACGCGGATGATGCGCAGCGCTGCGCCACGCCCGTCATTGCTATAGCCGCGGCGGAAAGGGTCGACCTGCTGTTCGGTCACACCCCAGTATGCGCCGTCGGCCCCGTGCCGCACGGTGAAGCTGTTGGTTCTTCCCGGCAGTTTTTCTTGCCGGCCGCGATAGGCGTTGTCAGGGTTTTCATAGGTGAAGACGATGGAGGCGCCGCCTTCAAGACCTTTGGCCGTGTACACGGGCGCGCGGTTGTAGCGATCTTTGTCCGTTTGCGGGGCGGGCGGCTGCAACAGGGCCAGCTGCCGGGCGAAACGCTGCGCCAGCAGGGGCTGCTTTTTGCCGCTGAGCAGTTCCGAGCGGTAATAATAGCCGCCCTCTTCTTCGTCCCGGTCGTAGCGGTCGTTGTCCGTTCTGGGCGGGGCAACCACTTTCTTGTGCGCATCGTCAAGCAGCACCAGCAGCCGTGCGTCGGGCTGCGCCGCCAGGACGGCCACGCGCTGCATGAATTCCAGCACCGGTTTGTCGCCGGCAAGAACGGCGTTTGCGAATTCGCCCTCTTTGCCCACGAGGCGGTACAGCGATATCTGGCGGTCATAGCGCCAGGCGTCATATTCTTTTTGCAGGTACTGCCGCGTTTTTTCGTCGAACAGGGCCTGAAAGCTCTTCCAGGCGGCGGCGAGGGCCTCTTCGTTCTTCTGCAAGGCCTTGTCGGTTTTGGCGAGCGTTTCGGCGTAGTTCGCCACCGGGGTCAGGGTTTCACCGGCAAAGGGAGAGCGGGGTTTCCAGCCGTCATCGTCGCGGCAAGTACCCGGTTTGCGCAGGTAGGTTTTGCTTTTTTCGCTCCAGGTATAGGTGAAGCCCGTGCATTTGGGTTCACAGATATAACTGATCCGGCGGCCGTCAAAAAGCTGCTCCGCGTCGGCGCGAAAGGCAAAGGGGCCTTCTTCGCCGGTCACGCTGAGCGTGGTCGTCATGCGGCACTCGTCGATGTTTTCTTCCCTGGGGCCTTCCACACGATTTTCGACCTGCAGGGGCGACTTTTCGCCGGGGTAGTAACTTTCAGTGGAAGGCGCAATGATGGGGTGCAACGTGAAGGCTTTGCCGGCCACGCGCAGCACAAAGGCCATGTTGTTGTCGGAATCGCCGGCGCTTTTCATCTGCCGATCGTCAAAACGGATCAGGGCCCAGTATTCACCGTTCACCCGGCGGGTTTGATAGGCTTTGGCGAAGGCATCGTGATTTTTGTCCCGCGCGTCATATTCGGCCAGGGTTTTGGTTATCAGGTTGTCGTCGGAATAGTACGCCGAAGCGAGGCAGACCGGGCGCAGCAAAATGAGAAAGTCGGGGTTCGTGACGGGCGTTGCGGCTGCCAGCTCCATATAGCGGGTGGCCTCCACCCGGTTCTTCAGGTATGTCGAGCGATAGCGCTTGCCCTGTTCCCCGACCAGATAGGCTATGTTGTTTTGATAGCCCGAGGGGCGTTTGATCAGTTCGGCGGCCCACTTTTGAGGCAGCCCGGAGAATAAGGCCAGAAATCTTTCCCGCGCGGCGGTGAAGGCGTTTTCCACGGCCGCCAGTTCCTGGTCGGTTTCCATCAGCGTGGCGCGGATTCGCGCGGCCTCCTGTTCCGCGGCTTGCTCCCGCTCTTGCGCGCGGGCGGCGAAAGAAGGGGCAACGGCGCAGCAGGCCAGGGCAAAAGAACAAAGCAGCATGCCAAGGCGACGGGTCATGTCTTTTCCTCTCACAAAGCAAAGTGGCGGCGGTTTTGCCGCTGGATTAGCGTATGCACGGATTTATAGCAATAATTATGAATTTTCACATCTTTTTTCCGTACGTTTACCGTTTGGGTTCAAAGAGGCCCCATTTGCCGGGTGGCAGACAGTCAGGTTCGCCGGGCGCGTATGTTTTTCCGTCCCAGGCGTAGGGCACGGAGCATTCGGGCACGCAGACCCAGTAATCTCTGCTTTCCGTGTTGCTGGGCCGCCATTCGGCCCGCACGGTGAAAGGCGCTTTGCGCGTATCCACGTCAAAGTACGTTTCCATGGGACATGTTTTCCAATAATTTTCGGGTTTGTCCGAATTTTTTGCCCAGCCTTTCCAATCGCGGAAGAAAAAGCTGAGCACCGGCTTGGTCACTTCCAGCGGGATGAAGTCGAGCTTGCCGCCCCTGATGATCACGATGTTTTTTTCCGTGTAGTACGGCTTGCGAAAGCGCGACTCCGTCTCATAGGACATCAGGCCCCAGTGCGTGCCGTCCGCCTGTTTTTCCAGCGAGTAGTCGGCCCATTCGTCATAGGCTTCGCCGCTTGCCCGTTTGGCGCACAGGGCGATTTTCGCGCCGCCTTTCAACCCTTCGGCCTTCAGGTCAAGCGGAACCGGCGCCTCGGAACGCGGCTGCTTGGGCACGAATGCGGGGGTGAACTCGCTGTTTTCGATAATGCGCGTCACGCGCGCAAGTTCCGCAATATAGTCGTTTGACGAGAGCGAACCCGCGTACCGCAAAGAGGGAAGCCTGTCGCGCGGGGCGGTCGTGGCCGGTTCCAGGGCGAACAGCAGGCGCGCATCCGGCGTTTGCAGCAGCTTTTGCAGCATGGCGTTGTATTGCGTCGCTATGGTGTAATCATCAAGAATTTTGCGGGTAAACGCCTTTTTGTCACCCACCAGGGGCAGCAACGTCCATTGAAGAGAACCGGTCCAACGGCCGCGCGTCATGCCGTAATACATGCGGGCGGTCGGGGTGAACTGTTCCAGCAGCGCCGCGCGGGTGTTTTTCTCCGTGGCTATGGCCGCCGAAAGGTCAGGATTTTCAAGCAGCATTCCGGTCAGGTACTCGACAACGGGCTTCAATGCGCCCTTTTCCGTCAGCGGGGTAAACGCGCCCCATTCGCCCGTGGGGCGCAGTTCAGGCTTGGCGCGCTCATAGACCTTGCCGTTCCAGGTGAAAGAGAAGGATTTCGCTTCCGCGCGGCAGATATAGGCGTATGCGGCCGGTCGCCAGCGCTGCACGGGCTCCACCGTAAAGGCAAAGGGGCCGGAATCGTTTGCAACTGTGGCCCGCACGATCAAAAGGCCCGTCTGGAACGTGTTGCGGCGCGAATCGACCATTGGAGGATGCATGCTGAGCACCGGCTCGCCCTTGCTGGGGTACCAGTCGGCAGCAGTGGGGGCGGCGATGCGATCCGCCGTGATCTTGCCGTTGCGCAGGCGAATGGTTGCGGCCAGCACCGGGCTTTCCCGGCCGGGTTCCGGTTTTTTCGGCAAATTCTGCATATCCTCACCCGTGCTCAGCACCGCGCCCCAGGTTTCGCCGTTCACCTCTCGCAGCAGGGGCGGGCGCTCCGCAAGGTTGCGGGCCTGGTTGGGCGCAGCCTCCACCGGGGAGGCGGCCTTGCCTGTTTGCGCTTCCACAAGAGCCGCGCGGGCGTAAAAATCTTTTTTGTCGCTCAGATAGGGGCAATGGGCGAACACGGGGCGCAGCAAGGTCAGCCACTGCAGGGACATGGGTTTCGCCGCGTTGAAGGCGGCCAGATATTCCAGGCTGAAGGCGCGGGCCGTGACAAAGCGCGTGCGGAACTGGCCGCCGGGGTGGGCCTCAAGATACTCGTACTCGGATTCGTAATTGATGCTTTGCAGGAATTTTTCCGCATAAGGCCGGGCGCCTTTGTCAAAAGCGGTCAGAAAGGCGGCGCGGGCTTCTTTGTATGTTTTTTCCGCGGCGGCGAATGCCGCGTCGTTGCGCAGCAGTTTTTCATAGGCCTTCGGATCATACTCGGAAGCGTGCCCCAGGGTGGCGATGCACAGTGTCAGAATGAGAGCGAAGAAGGAGATAATTTTCACCGAGCCTCCGTATGTTCATTGCGTTTCGCGCGCGGCCTGTTTGGGCGCGCGTTTCACCGGCAAACCGAAATTCCATACCGTCCGGGCGTTGATGACCAGCAGGGGGCTGTATGTTTTGCCGTATTTGTCTTGGGGCATGATCAGGTCTCTGGGGCGGCTGAGGTTGTCCAGAATGAAAATGCGGCCGTCCAGGCGAACCGCCAGAACGGCATGATCCGTTTTGCGGCGGGTATCTTTGACCAGCGCCAGCAAAAGGTCTTCCTCAGGCCAGCCGAGGCGGCGCAAGGCCAGATATTTGGCCAAGGCGTAGTCTTCGCAATCGCCGCCGTTCTTGCGGATGAACTGCGCCGGATAGGCCCAGTATTCTTCCTGCCCGTAGTTGCGCTCGTCAGACACCCCTGGAATGCGGTTGAAAAACGCGTTGACCGCGCGGAGGCGCTCTTCCGGCGACATGGCGGGGTAACGTTCGGCCAGGGTGTTCCACTGTTTGCGCATGGGGGCGGGCATGGCCTTGTTGCCGGGCGCGAACGCGTCATCGGCCGCATGCCGCGCCATAACCGTGTGCCAGCGTTCGATCATGCCGGTGGGGCTGACATTGGCCAGCGGGTATGCGCCTGTGCTGTTGACGCCGAAGAGCGCCAGCGGGGGCAGCGACGCGGTGGCGACGCAATGCGCGCGCAAGGGGCAAATGCCGGGGCAGGCCAGGGCGGCCAGCAGCAGACAAAAGGCCCTGAACGCGGCAAATGATCGGAACGCGTGCATTCAGTACGCCTTGGTCCTGTCGATGCGGCGGGCCAGCTCGCTGGCGTATTTTTTGCCCAGGTTGGCCTTGTTCGCCCGCACCCAGTCCGAAAGGCGCGTTTCTCCCGTGGGCGCCGCCCCCGGCGCATGCAAGGTGTCGGCCATCAGCCCCGTGATCTCTTCACGGGTCACGAAGATATCGCCCACCAGCTTGCCGACCAGCAAACTCGCCTGATAGCCCAGCTCCGGCGAGATCTTGACGATGGGCCGCCACAGGTCGAGTTCTTTGCGGATCATGCGCACCAGGTCCACATACGCGTAATCTTCGGGGCCCACGGCGTTGATGGTGGCGCAGCCTTCGGCTTCACCGGCCTCAAACATCAGTTTGGCCAGGTCGTCCACATAGATGGGCTGAATGTGATAGCGGCCGTCGCCGAACATGGCGAAGGCGGGAAAATGGCGCAAAGTCCAGGCGATGTTGTTGATCAGAATGTCTTCCGGCCCGAACAGCACGGCGGGCCGCACAATGGTGTGGGGAATGCCCGTCTCGGCCAGTTTGCGCTCAAGCAGGCCTTTGCCGCTGAAATACTCCAGGGGTGAATTCTCGTCGGCATTGGTGATGCTGACGTGCACGATGCGGCGCACGCCCGCGTTTTTTGCCGCTTCGAAAAGGATCAGCGTGTTATCCACAGCTTCGGCATGGCTGAAAAGCCCCTGGTGGTTAAAACGCACCCAGTAGGTGTTATAGAGCACTTCCACATCGGCCAGGCTGTCTGACAAGACGGAAGGGCTGTCAAAACGGAAGGGGCGCGCTTCCACGGGCCGGTCAAAGGGGTTCGGCCGGTTCGGCGAGTTGGTCAGGGTGATGACGCTCTTGCCCGCGGCCAGCAAGCGGCGGGTGAGGTATTTACCTGAAAAGCCGAACGCGCCGGTAACGGCGTGGTGTTTGCCCATAACCTCTCCTATGTATTGTTGCCGTCTCTCGGGTATCATATACGCGGCGTGAGGCAAAGCGCTTGCTGCCCGAAGCGTCCTGATATATCCGATAGGCATGCCCGTTATGACCTTCTAGCGCAGGAGTTGCGGAACATGGCGAATCTTGAACTCTGGAAAACGCTTGCCGAATGGAAAAAGGACTGCAAGTGGGTGGATCTGACGCATGAGCTCAGTCCCGAAACTCCGCACTGGGTCGGCTTTCCGCCCATGAGCGCGGAGACCTTTCTGGATCTGGACAAGTCGCTGTTCCGCACCCACATGTATACCCTGGTCGGGCAATACGGCACCCACGTGGACATGGCGCCGCACATGATGAACAGCGGCCGTTCGCTGGCGCAGGTTCGCCTTGAAGAAATGGTTCTGCCGCTTTGCGTCATCGATAAAACGGCGGCCGTGGCCCAAAACCCGGACTATACCATGACGGTGCGCGATATCGAAGACTGGGAGAAAATTCACGGCATACTACCGGAAAGCGCGTTCGTGGTCTTTCAAAGCGGCTGGAGCAAACGGCCCGCCGGGACTTTTGACAACCTTGACGCCGACGGCAACCGCCACTTCCCCGGCTGGAGCCTTGAGAGCCTGAAATTTCTGGTGGAAAAGCGCAAGATCGGCGGCATCGGGCATGAAACTTCCGATACCGAAGCGCCCGTCACCTCCGGCAAGAGCAACTACGAAGTGGAATATTATATCCTGGCGCAAGACCGCTTCCAGGTGGAGCTGCTGACCAACGTGGACCAGTGCCCGCCCGTGGGCGGCATTGTCTTTTGCACCTTCCCCAAAGTAAAGAACGGCACGGGCTTTCCCGCGCGCTGCTTCGCGCTGTGCCCTAAACAATAACGAAACCAGAGCGGGGCTCCGCCCCGCGCCCCGGCAGGGGCTTAGCCCCTGCACCCGCGAATGGAAAAACGGCGCGATATTTACCGCGCCGTTTTATATTTTTTTCTTCGCTCCTCCCTCCAAAGGCATGTCCTTTTTCTCGCCCTGTGTTATGTTTAAATGTACGCCGCATAGCGGGCGCACAACTGGGAAGGAACGGGCTATAACTCGCGTGACGAGGCCGGGAGGCCGCCATGACACAGACAAAAAAACCCTTTTATACCTTGTTGTACATTCAAGTGTTGGCGGCCATCGCGCTGGCCGTTGTGTTCGGCACCCTGTACCCGCACACGGCGGCTTCCATGAAGCCCCTGGGTGACGGTTTCATCAAGCTGATACGCATGCTTATCGCCCCGATCATTTTCGGTACCATCGTCGTGGGCATCGCCCGCATGGGCGACATGAAAAAGGTTGGCCGGGTGGGCGGCAAGGCGCTGCTGTATTTCGAGTTCATGACCACCATAGCCCTGATACTGGGGATTATCGTGGTGGATATGATCCAGCCCGGATCGGGCATGCACGTGGACCCGGCGAAGCTGGACGCTTCCGCCATCGCTTCGTACGCCCAGAAGGCGCAGCATCAGGGTTCGGTGAGTTTTCTCATGAACCTTATCCCGAACACCTTTGCCAGCGCCTTTACCCAGGGTGAAATTCTGCAGGTGCTGCTGCTGGCCTGTCTGTGCGGGGTCGTGCTTTCGCACGGGGGCGAAGTGGCGCGGCCGTTGCTGGACCTGATCGATCAGTTCACGCACATGCTCTTCGGCGTCATCGGCTTGGTCATGCGGCTTGCGCCGCTCGGCGCGTTCGGGGCCATGAGCTTCACCATCGGCAGCTACGGTCTGGGCACCCTGAAAAACCTGATCTATCTGCTGCTTGCGGTATACGCCACCAGCATCTTCTTTATTGTGGTCTGCCTGGGGCTGGTGGCAAAGCTTTGCGGGTTCAGCATCTTCAAGTATTTAAAGTACATCAAGGAAGAGTTCTTTATTGTGCTGGGCACCTCGTCTTCCGAAACCGTGCTGCCCCGCATCATGGACAAGCTGGAACGGGCGGGCTGCGCCAAGCCCGTGGTCGGGCTGGTCGTGCCTACCGGCTACAGCTTCAACCTTGACGGCACCAGCATTTACCTGACCATGGCCGCTCTTTTCGTCGCTCAGGCCTGCGACATTCCGCTGACCCTGGGGCACAAACTGTCGATTCTGGCGTTGTTGTTGCTGACCTCCAAGGGCGCGGCTGCTGTTGCGGGCGGCGGGTTCATCACCTTGGCGGCGACGTTTTCTTCAATGGATACGCTGCCGCTGGCCGGGCTGGCCCTGCTGCTGGGGGTTGACCCCTTCATGTCGCAGTGCCGGGCGCTGACCAACGTTATCGGCAACGGGATCGCCACCATCGTGGTGGCCAAGTGGGAAAACGCCCTGGATATGGATGCGCTGCATAAAGCGCTGGACGGCGAACCCGCTCCGCCGGAAACGCTCCCGGTCAAGCAGCTGGAAAGCTGAGAATAGCCGGGGAGGCGCCGCCTCCCCAGACCCCTCCGCCAAGGGGGGGGCACCCCTCTTGACCCCACAATAAAAAGCGGCGTGGTTTTTTGCCACGCCGCTTTTCTATTCGCGGGTGCAGGGGCTCAGCCCCTGCCGGGGATCAAAAGGGGCGGAGCCCCTTTGCGGTTTCGTTAGGCCAGGCCTTTTTCCGCCTGAGCCTGCACGGCGGTGATGGCGATGGTGTTGATGACGTCGGGCACGGTGCAGCCGCGCGAGAGGTCGTTGACCGGTTTGTTCAGGCCTTGCAGCACCGGGCCGACAGCCACCGCGTTGGCGGCGCGCTGCACGGCTTTATAGGCGATGTTGCCGGCGTTCAGCGTGGGGAAGATGAAGACCGTGGCCTTGCCCGCCACCGGGTTGCCCGGCATTTTGGTCTTGGCCACTTCCGGCACGATGGCCGCGTCGTACTGCAGCGGGCCTTCCAGGGCCAGATCCGGGGCCATTTCCTTGGCCAGCTTCACGGCTTCGACCACGGCATCCACGTCCGGGCCTTTGCCCGAGCTGCCGGTGGAATACGAGAGCATGGCGACCCGGGGTTCCACGCCGAAGATTTTGGCGGTGCGGGCCGAGGTCACGGCGATGCCGGCCAGCTGGTCGGGCGTGGGGTTGGGGTTCACGGCGCAGTCGCCGAAACCCAGCACCCGGTCTTTCATGCACATCAGGAAGAGGGAAGAAACGGTGGTGATGCCGGGCTTCGTCTTCACGAACTCGAAAGCGGGCTTGATGGTGTGGGCCGTGGTGTTGATGGAGCCGGAGACCATGCCGTCCGCGTCATCCTTCTGCACCATCATGGTGCCGAAATAGGAGGTGTCGAGCATGGTTTCGCGCGCTTTTTCCGGGGTGATGCCCTTGGCCTTTCTGGCTTCGAAATAGGCGGCGACGTACGATTCGAACAAAGGAGATTTTTCCGGCTCGATGATGGTCGCGGAAAAAGCAAGGCCCAGATCCGCGATCTTCTTTTTAACGGCCGCCTCTTTGCCCAGCAGGATGATGTCGGCCACGCCTTTCTTGGAGACGTCGGCGGCGGCGCGCAGAATGCGTTCTTCTTCCCCTTCGGGCAGCACGATGCGCATTTTATGTTTCTTGGCCCGTTCCATCAGGGCGAATTCGAACATTTTCGGAGTGACCACGGTATGTTTGTAGTCAAGCAGGGCTTTGGCCAGGGCTTTGCCGTCCAGGTGCTTGCCGAAATAGGCGGCAGCGCTCGCGGCGTCGTCAGCCGCGCTTTTGTCTTCGGGCAGCACGTGCACCACGGGCGCTTTATGATCGCCGTCGGCTACGGCCAGGGCGGAAACGACCTGTGCGGCGTCCGCGCCGGAAAGCTGTGACCAGTTGACGAAGCAGCCGAACACTTCCGCCGCTTCGTCGCGCAGCATGCGGAAAGAGGTGCGGGCTGAAGCGGTGATGTCGGCGGCGCCTCGGCCCGCGCCCTTGACCAGCACCAGGGCGGGAGAGCCCAGGTCGGCGGCGCAGCGGGCGTTGAGGGTAAACTCAAAAGCCGCGTCGTGGCCGTAAAAGTCGGAAGAGAGGCAGAGCACGAAATCGTACTTGTCTTCCAGCTTTTTGCACTTGGCCAGAACCGTGTCGTAAATTTCGGATTCTTTACCCGCGTTGGCCAGTTCCCGCGCTTCCGACAGGGTCAGGCCGTAGGCGTCGGCGTAGGGGATGTCCAGCTTGCAGCCGGCCAGCAGCTTGGTGATGATTTCATCTTGCTTGCCCGCCTGCGGATCGCCGATGATGGGCCGGAAAAAAGCCGCCTTGCAGCCTGACTGCCGCAGCAGATCCAGAATGCCGAAAGCGGCCAGGGCCTTGCCGCTTTGCGGCTCCGTCGCCATAAGAAAGAGTTTTTTGGCCATAGCGTTTTCCTTGTGCAGAAGATAACGCCCCGGCGGTTTCCCGCCGGGGCGTGTGGGTTAGCAGTTACTTCGCGCCCCGTCCGTTGTCGCAGGCGTCGCCGCCTTTCTTGCTGGCGTGTTCCGCCGTATCGGTTATTTCGCAGTGGTCGCTGGTGGCGGCCACTTTCGGCGCGGCGCCGCTCGGGGCCGCCACGGAAATGCCGGGCATGTCGGCCAGCTGTTTCAGCAACTGGTAGCGTTCCAGGTATTCTTTTTCAAGCTGGGCGCGCAGGCGCTTGGATTCCGCGGGCTCTTCCTTTTCCAGCTGCGCGTAGCGGTTTTCGCCGGACAGGAAGCCCTGGATGCTGCCGTCGGGGGCTTTGGATTCGAGGATAAGCGGGTTCTTGCCTTCGGCGGCCAGCGCCGGGTTGTAGCGGTACAGCGGCCAGTAGCCGGAATCGACGGCCATCTTGGCTTCTTCCATGCTCTTGCCCATGCCTTTGCGCAGGCCCTGGTTGATGCAGGGAGCGTAGCAGATCAGGATCGAGGGGCCTTTGTGGGCTTCGGCTTCCTTGAAGGCTTTGATGACCTGGTTTTTGTTGGCGCCCATGGACACGGAGGCCACATAGACATAGCCGTAAGTCATGGCGATGCGGCCCAGGTCTTTTTTGCCGATCTTTTTGCCGGAAGCGGCAAACTTGGCGATGGCGCCCAGCGGGGTGGCCTTGGAAGACTGCCCGCCGGTGTTGGAATACACTTCGGTATCCAGCACCAGGATGTTGATGTCTTCGCCGGAAGCGATGACGTGGTCCAGGCCGCCGTAGCCGATGTCATAGGCCCAGCCGTCGCCGCCGAAGACCCAGACCGACTTCTTGGTGAAGAGGTCGGACATGCTCCAAATTTCAGACAGCAGCGGGGTTTCGGCCACGCCGCTCATCTGGGCCAGCACTTCTTCGCCGGCTTTCTTGGAAGCGTCGCCTTCTTCTTTCGCGTCAAGCCAGGCCTGCATGGCGGCTTTCAGCTCTTTGGGCAGCTTTTTATCGGCCAGCGCTTCGTTCACCAGGTCGGCCAGTTTGCCGCGGCGCTGGTTGTACGCCATGACCATGCCGTAGCCGAATTCGGCCGCGTCTTCAAAGAGGGAGTTGCCCCAGGCAGGGCCGTGGCCGTCTTTGTTGGTGCAATAGGGCGTGGTGGGGGCGGAGGCGCCCCAGATGGAGGTGCAGCCCGTGGCGTTGGCAATGACCATGCGTTCGCCGAACATCTGGGTGATCAGCTTCACATAGGGAGTTTCGCCGCAGCCGGCGCAGGCGCCGGAGAATTCCATCAGCGGCTGCTGGTACTGCGAACCCACCAGGGTGTCGCGGGCCATCAGGTCGTCTTTGACGCTGATGTTTTCTTCGGCAAAGGCCAGGTTGGGCACCTGGTCGGGCATCTGCGTTTCAATGGGCTTCATGATCAGGGCTTTGTTCTTGGCCGGGCAAACGTCCGCGCAAGAGCCGCAGCCCTGGCAGTCCTGGCTGTAGACCTGCATGCGGTACTTCAGGCCGGTCAGTTCTTTGCCGCGGGCGTCGATGGTCACAAAGCTCTTGGGCGCGCCTTGCAGTTCTTCGGCGCTGGCGAGGTACGGGCGAATGGCCGCATGCGGGCAGACGAAAGAGCACTGGTTGCACATGATGCAGTTTTCAGGCTGCCATTCGGGCACGTTGATGGCCACGCCGCGTTTTTCAAAGGCCGCGGTGCCCAGCGGCACGATGCCGTCGGGAGAGAATGCGGAAACGGGCAGTTTGTCGCCTTCCTGCGCCAGAATGGGCCGCACCACGTCACGGATGTAGGCGGGGTCGCCGCCGCAGCCGCAGCCGCAACCGGCGGTGCCGCAGCAGCCGGCATCGTCTTTCGCTTCAAGCCACGAAGCGGGGTATTTCACTTCCTTCAGGGCGTCGGCGGCTTTTTCCACAGCCGAAATGTTCATGTTGACGACTTTGTCGCCTTTGCTGCCGTACGCATGCTTGATGGAATCTTTCAACAGGTCCATGGCCTGCGCGAAAGGCAGCACGTTGGCCAGCTTGAAGAAGGCCGTCTGCATGATCATGTTGATGCGGCCGCCCAGGCCCACTTCAGAGGCCACTTTCACCGCGTCCACGTTGTAGAATTTCAACTTTTTGCGGGCGATGGTCCGCTTCATGGCGGCGGGCAGCTCTTTTTCCATATCCTTAACAGACCAGTGGGAGTTCAGCACGAAGATGCCGCCCTCTTTGATGCCGGCCAGCACGTCGTACTGGGTCACATACGCGGACTTGTGGCAAGCCACATAGTCGGCCTGGGTGATCAGGTAGGTGGACTGGATGGGAGACTTGCCGAAACGCAGGTGCGACACGGTAAAGCCGCCGGATTTTTTGGAGTCGTAGGCGAAATACCCTTGGGCGTACATGTCGGTGTTGTCGCCGATGATCTTGATGGCCTGCTTGTTGGCCCCCACGGTACCGTCAGCGCCAAGGCCGAAGAATTTGCATTCCACGGTGCCGGCGGGCACGGTGCTGAAGTCTTCGCCCACGTCCAGCGAGGTGTCGGTGACGTCGTCAACGATACCCACGGTGAAGTGGTTTTTGGGGCCGCTGGAAAGCATGTTGTCGTAAACCGCTTTGCCCATGGCCGGGGTGAAGTCTTTGGAACCGAGGCCGTAGCGGCCGCCGATGATGGTGGGCATGTCGCCCTTTTCCATAAAGGCGCCGACCACGTCGAGGTACAAGGGTTCGCCCAGGCACCCGGGTTCTTTGGTGCGGTCAAGCACGGTGATGGTGTCGGCGGTGGCGGGAATGGCCTGCATCATGTGTTCGGCCGAGAAGGGGCGGTACAGGTGCACTTTGACCAGGCCCACTTTTTCGCCTTTGGCCAAAAGGTAGTTGACCACTTCTTCCAGGGTTTCACAGGAAGAACCCATGGAAATGACGACGCGGTTCGCTTCGGGGTGGCCCACATAGTCGAACAGTTTGTATTTGCGGCCGGTGATGCCTTCAACTTTTTTCATCTGCGCCAGCACGATGGAAGGCACGGCGTCATAGAAGGGGTTGGCGGCTTCGCGGCCCTGAAAATAAATGTCGGGGTTCTGGGCGGTGCCGCGCAGTTGCGGATGCTCGGGCATCATGGACGCGTTGCGGAACTCTTCGATCTTTTCGTAATTCACGACTTTTTTGATGTCTTCATAATCGATCACTTCGATTTTGGAGACTTCGTGCGAGGTACGGAAGCCGTCGAAGAAGTGGCAGAACGGCACGCTGGATTCAATGGCCGCAAGGTGCGCGACCAGGGCGAGGTCCATGCATTCCTGCACGGAGCCGGAGGCCAAAAAGGCGAAGCCGGTCTGGCGGGCGGCCATGACGTCCTGGTGGTCGCCGAAAATGGAAAGGGCGTGCGCGGCGATGGCGCGGGCGGAAACGTGGAACACGCCGGGCAGCAGTTCGCCGGCGATTTTGTACATGTTGGGGATCATCAGGAGCAGGCCCTGAGAGGCCGTGTAGGTGCTGGTAAGCGCGCCGGCGGCCAGAGAGCCGTGCACCGCGCCCGCGGCGCCCGCTTCGGACTGCAGTTGTTTGACCTGCACGATTTGGCCAAAAATGTTTTTCTGGCCCTGGGCCGCCATCTCATCGGCTTCTTCGCCCATGTTGGAAGAAGGGGTGATGGGGTAAATGGCGGCGGTGTCGCTCAGGGCATACGAAATGTATGCGGTGGCGCTGTTGCCGTCCATGGTTTTCATGTGCTTTGCCATAGCGTTTTTTCTCCTTGGGGCTGCGCGTCTATTGCGTTGCCGGTGTTTCCGGACACGAATGTGAGTAAAGAGCGCCGACGGATCGACGCGTAACTGCATCCATATACCCCGAAGATATGTTTTTAGCCACTCCAAAATTTTTTAAAATAAGTTGAGTAGTTGAGTTGCATCTTTTACCGTGTGAAATCTTTCCCTTTCATCTTGCTCTAATATGCGCTATACCCCAGCCTATACGGAACGAGTTATGCCGGCTGGAGGCTGTATGCAGACTGCTCAACCGCTTTCAGCGGATGAAAGCGCGGTTTTTTTTGAACATAGGTTTCGTTTCGCGGGCAGAGGGCTGCCCGCCGTGGATGCCATGTACTCGCTTGCGGAAGAATGGCTGGCGCAGATCAAAATTGCGCTGCCTTCCCGCAAGCCCGCCCATGCCGTGCCCGTCAAACCCCTTGATCCTGTGGATATCGTGCAGCTTGAGGTGCGCCTGCCGCCTTTGCCCGCCGTCATGCTTGAGCTGCAGGAGGTCATTCATCGCCGCAACGCCTCGGCCGATCAGATAGCGGAAGTTATCGGAAAAGACCCGGGCCTGGCCGCCTGGCTGCTGAAGCTGGTGAACAGCCCGTATTACGGATTCTCCGCGAAGATTTCGACCATCTCCCGCGCGGTGGCCCTGGTGGGCACCCGCCAGATACAGGCGCTGGCCATGGGCGGCGCGCTGAACTCCCTTGCGGTTCTCTTGCCCAAAGGCCTTTTGGATATGGAGCAGTTCTGGCGGCACTCTGTTGCCGTCGGCATCGCCGCGCAAGAACTGTGGAAGCTCGCCGGCCGGGCGGAGAGCGAGCAACTTTTCGTTTCCGGCCTGCTGCACGACTGCGGCAAGCTGGCGCTGGCCTATACCGCGCCCAAGGTGAGCGCGGTGCTGCACGAGGCTCTGGACTACAACGCCAAACCTTCTTATATGATGGAGAAGGAGCGGATAGGGTTTGACCACGCCCGCCTGGGCGGCATGCTGCTGCACCGCTGGAACATGCCGTTGCCGTTGGTGATGGCGGTTTTGCGCCACCACCAGGTGGAAGACCCGGTGCGCTATCCGGAAGCGGCCGCCGTGCACGTGGCCGACATGCTGGTCACGGCGCTGAACATAACCGCGGATATCGCCAACCCGGTGCCGCCGCTGTCTGCCGAAGCGTGGGACGTGCTCGGCCTGACCCCGCCGAAACTGCATTTTGTGGCGGAGATTTTGCGGGTCAAGCTGGACAACATCTGCACCGCGCTTCGCTGACAAAATTGCCGCTTCACACGGAGGCGATATGATGCAAGCGCGCTTCTTGCCGTTACGCTCAGGCCTTGCGGCCGGGCTTCTGGTTATGGCGTTGATTGTTCTGCTTTTTCCGCTTTCAGCTTGCGCCGCAAGCCGAAAAACCCCTGAAATACAAACGCATGAAGGCGGTTCATTCCCCGCCGAAGGGCGTGTGACCATTCGTTCCGGCCTGTCCTGGCTGAACGAGGCCGCGCCCGTGTTCGCCCCGCTGGGCAAAGAACTGGCGGCGCAGCTCAAAGCCAAGGGCATGATCGTGGTGGAAGTGCCTACAACCGTCAGCGAACCCATGCCCGTGACGGAGCTGCCGGCCAATGCGGACGCCCTTTCAAGCCCCGCGCCGCGCATGGCGAAGGGGGCCGCGCCCGCTTCCGGAGCTTCCACCCGGGACAGGGCGGCGGAACTTGCCCGCGAAGGTAAACTTCCCCAGTTGAAGTTGCGTGAATACGCCACGCCGCATAAAGACGCGGACCTGCCCCAGAGCGTGCGCTCCATCGCCCCGCCGGATGCGCAACGTGCGCTTTTCGCCTTGTCGCAGCAAAAAGGCGTGCCCATAGTGCGCACATTGGCGGTCATTCCCGGCCGCGCGCCGCCGGAATTGACCCATGACGCTGCCGTGGCCGACTATGCCTTGGTGGTGCGCTTCGCCTTGATGGAACCGTATGTCGTTTCCAGTCTTGAGCAGGGCATCGCGGGCGCGGCCATGGGGTTTGGCGGCAGCGGGGCGCTGGGTTTCGGCCCGCCGTCATCTCCCGGCGCATCCGCCCCTCCCGGCGGGTACGGCACCCCCGGCGGCTATGTGCGCGGATATGAAAACCCCTCGGGGCCGAGCGACCCCTGGGGCCGGGACCATGACTTTTACCAGCGCGACTATATGATGAAGAACAGCCCGCCGCCGCCCGTGGCGGAACCGCCGTCCGGCCTTTCCGGTCCCATGGACGGTGTTCCCGGCGGCGGCTTGCCACCTTCCGAAAGGGGGCGTGGCGGCGGTTACGTGACGACCGGGCGGGAAACCTGGCATTTGCTGCAAATAGAGTGCTATGACCTGGCCTCGGCCAAGAACGGCAAAAAGCCGGTTATCGTCTGGCGCGCTTACGCGCAGCAGCTTGCGGGCGAAAAGCCCCTGGCTTCCGCCTTGCCGGAACTGGCAAAAGCCATTTTTGCGGCCAGGTAGACCCTTCGGGGAGGCTGGCTACAGCGGATAGCGCGCGTAAATGGCGTCTATGGTTTCGCGGATTTCCAGAAAGGCTTTGACCACCTGAGGGTCGAAGGCCGATCCTGAACAGCGGGCAATTTCCGCCACTGCATCGTCGGCCGTCCAGGCCGGTTTATAGCAGCGCTTTGCGACGAGCGCGTCGAACACGTCCGCCACGGAGGCGATGCGGGCGGCAAGGGGTATATCTTCGCCGGAGAGCGCTTCGTGGTCCGAACTGCCGGTATACCCCATGCCGTCCCATCTCTGATGATGGTGCAGGGCGATGTCGCGGGCCATGGAATCCATGTCCCATTCTAGAGCCGCGTCGTCGAAAAGGCCCGCGCCCAGGGCGCTGTGGTGCTCCATGATAGAGCGCTCATCCGGTTCGAGGGGCCCGGTTTTTTTTAAAATGGCGTCGGGTATGCCCACCTTGCCCATATCATGCAGCATGGCGGCGAGGCGGATGCTGTCTTTGCCGTTCTTGATGGCGTCTATGTCCAAACCGTGTTTTTCCGCCAGGCAGTGGTAGATTTCAGCCGCGCAGGCTCCCACCCTGGCCACGTGCCCCGCAGTTTCGCCGGGGTCGCGTAGTGCCACGGTACGCAGCATGCGCATGATCAGGTTTTTGGCCATGAGGCCGCGTTCCAGACACTGGGCGGCCATGGTGCACAAAAGCTTCAGCCGGTTTTCGATGTCCGGCGAGAAGGGGATCACCCCGTGCAGTCCTTTGGCGTTGATGATCTGGAGTACGCCGAGGACTTTTTCCCCCCGCCCCAGGAGCGGAGCGGAGAGCATGGACACCGTCCGGTAGCCCGTGGCCTGGTCGAAACTGGCGTTAAAGCTGTACGGGCTGCCCGTAGGCAACTCGCGCACGTTGGCGATGTTCAGGGTTTCTTTGCATGAGGCCACCCAGCCGGCTATGGATTTTTTGTCCATGGCCAAACTGGCTTTCGCGTAAACGTATTTGTTGGCGAGAGAGCCGGGAAAGAGCGTGTCGTTGTGGGTATAGGCAAAAGCCAGTTTGCCTTCTTCTTCCAGATACACGGTCCCCGCGTCGGCGTTGCCGAGTTTGCGCGCTTCGAACAAAATTCTGTCCAACAGCATGCCCACGTCGGTGAATCTGGAGAGCTCGCGGACAAAATCGCACAACCACCAGCTTATGGCGTCGTGTTGCGGTTTGGGCAAAACTTCGTCCCAGCGAGAAAAGGGCAAACCCTCTTTGGCGAATTCGATGATCGGGCCTGAAGAGCCGTACCGGCCGGCAAGATCAGCGCGCAGCCGTTCCAGTTCGTCGTCCGTCCGTTCCGGGTCGTGATGGGTGAGGATAAGGCGTTTTACTCCGGCTCTCACGGCCAGTTCCGGCCAAAATTCCATGGAAGAATGTCCCCACCCCGTGTGCCGCCTGTATTCCTCTTCGGTGAACTGGGCATCGGCAAGCAGCGCGTCCGCCCCTTGCACAAAGTCGGCTAACGCCCTGTTTTCCGGGCTGTCCACGTTTTCTCCATTTTCATGGTCGCCGGTAAACACGAAACTCCAGCCGTCGGCAGTGATCTTATACGCCGTATTGCCCCCCGGGTGGCTCGTGGGGCAGGTTTCGACGCGTGCCGAGCCTATGAAGAAGCTTTCGCCCGGCATGAAGTCGTGGATGTTCAGTTTCGAGTTCGTCTGGTCCAGGTTCAGGGGAAAATTGCGGCCGTTAAAAAGCGTGCGCAAGGTAACGTCCACGCCGCCCTGGCCCATATCGCTGGCTCCGTAGACGTCAATGGTCCAGGAGGGGCTGAAGATGGGACTGAAGTGCGGCAGGCCCTGCAAATGATCCCAATGGGCATGGGTGAGCAGCAGGGCGCAGCGCCGTCTTTCTTCGGGCAGGCTGCGCAACTCTTCCCCCAGAGTGCGTATGCCTGTACCCGCGTCAATAATGATGATATCGCCCTTGTCGGTCTGCACCTCGACGCAGGTGGTGTTGCCGCCGTGGTGGACATAGGGCTGCCCGGCCACGGGTACGGAGCCGCGCGCCCCCCAGATGGTGATCCGCATTGCTTTCTCTCCTTATTTGCCGGACAGCGACCAGACTCCGTCCCAGTCCGCCGGGGGCGACGCCGCGAGAGCGCGGCAACGCTCTTCATACACCGTATACAGACCCGCCGGGTATGTACTGCATACATCCGCGAACGCGGCCGCGGCGGCGGAAAAATTTCCTTCGGCATACAAGGCGCGGGCCGCGGCGCCGGCGGCCAGTTCCGCGCTCCGCGCTGCCGCTTCCGCCGCGCGCAGGGGGGTGAAAACCTCGACGGCCGTTTTCTTGCCTTTGACCCGCAAGACATCCACCAGCTGGAACCTGAATTGTCCGTCGCATAAAGCGGCGGTATCGCCGCTGACGGCAACGCCCACCTTGTACATGGGGCAAAGCCCTTCAAGGCGGGAGGTCAGGTTCACGGCGTCGCCTATGGCTGTATAGTCCAAAAGCTCTTCCGAACCCATGTTGCCCACATAGGCGGGGCCGGTGTGCAGCCCGACGCCGATTTTTATGCGCGCGTCGTTTTCAAGGCCCAGCTTTCCGTTCAGGCTTTCCAGCATCTCCTGCATGGAGAGCGCCGTTTCCACGGCAAGCGCCGGGTGCCCCGGCACGTCCAGGGGGGCGTTCCAAAAAGCCATCAGGGCGTCCCCGATAAATTTGTCGAGCGTCCCTTTATTATTGCGGACAAGAGCGGTCATGGGCGTGAAGTAGCTGTTGAGAAGCTTTACCAACTGTGGGGGCCGCAGGGATTCGGAAAGTGCGGTGAACCCCCTGATGTCGCTGAAAAGAATGGTGATGATGCGTTCTTCTCCGGCCAAAACATCCCGCGTATTCTCGGCGATCCTGGCCACGATCTCCGGGGCGACATACCGGGAAAAGGCTTGCCGCAAGTGGCGTTTTTGGCTCTCTTCCTGCCAAAAGCGTAAGGAGAGCACGGCAAAGCCTTGCCCGGCGACCGTCAGCACGAGGTAGACCGGGGAGATGAAAATCCCGGCCAGGAACGCGCGGGAGACTCCCCATACAATGCCGCCTATGAGAAGCGCCGCCAGCGGTGCGTACACGAGGGCCCGCGCCCGGCCGAAGACGAGAGCCGCGACAAGGCCGGTAAGAAAAATACCCACGCATTGCAAACCGGGCGCCCAGGGCGGAATGGCGACGAAACGGCCTGAGAGGGCGGCATCCGCCACGGCGGCGTGCATTTCCACTCCGGCCATGTGCCGGTCAAAGGGGGTGGCGCGGATATCGCGCAAGCCCACGGCGCTTGTCCCCACAAAGACCAGGGCGTCTTTGAACAGGGCCGGGTCCGCTTTTCCGGCGAGCACGGTTGCCGCGCTGACATAGGGGTAGCTGCCCCCAGGACCGCGGAAGAGCACGGGCAGAGTGCCGTCGGGGCTGACCGGCAAAGAAAGATCGCCCACGCGGACGCGCTCAAGTCCGTCCCCTCCGGTTTCCAGCACCAGGGCACTCACCCCTTTGGCCCGCATCAGGGTGCGCACGGCGAGGGATGGATACATCTTGTCGCGGTAGGCGAGAACAAGGGGCACCCGGCGCAGGAGGCCGTCTTTGTCGAGCGCCGCATTGTAAAAGGCCACGGGCGCGGCGGCGCTGAAAATAGGCAAGGGGAAGGTCGCGCCGTTCGCGCGCAGCACTTCCGCTGTAGGACCGGCGTTCGCGCGCGGCTCCAGTTCCCGCACCGCGAAACCGGGAGCGGGCGGGTTCTGAGAGGAAGCAGCCATCAAGGCGGCGGGCGCAGCGTTCCCCTGGCCGAGGGCGTCAAAGCGCAGGTACATGCTGAGCACCGAAGGGGTGGAGGCCAGGGCTTCGGCCAGAATGCGGTCGTTGTCCGCCAGTTCCGGGGGAAGCCCTTCCACTTTTGTTTTCATGCCCAGAAATCTTTCCAGCATGGATTGGACATGGACCATGGAAGTGCGGTCCGCTTCGGAAAACTGGATATCCAACCCTATGGCGGCGGCGCCGGCCCCATCCAGTTGTTCAAGCAACGCGGCGACAAGATAGCGCGGCCAGGGCCATTGGCCGAGGGCTTTGATGCTGCCCTCGTCGATATCCACGATCACGATGCCGGGCGGCGGCTTTCCTCCGGCGGTCAGGCGCAGGCAAAGGTCATAGGCTTGGCGGTCCATCTGCTGCAGCATGGCCGGCTGGAAAAGATATAACCCCAGCATCAGGATGAGAACAAGCCCCCCGGCGGCGAGGCAGGGCAAAAGCCCCAGCGCGTGCCGGCGGGCTTCCCCCCCGCCGGCGGGGAAAGCGTTTTCAGAAGAAGGATTGGCAGGCTGCGCGCCCGTCATGCGAATACCCGTGTCCTTGGCTCAAGGCGGAAGACAGGTGCAATTCGGCCAACGGTACAGGCTCTTTAACGCGGATGTCAATATGCCGCAGGCTCTCTGCGGGGCATACGCATTCGCCCTATTGCGCATTGTTTTTTTCCCTGCTAGAGGCAAAAATATACGCGTATAAGAGGTATGTCTTTAAAAGGGACTGCATAGTTCACGGTTGACCGCATCATGTTTCGTATCGTTCGATTCAGACTCTGCTTTTTTACTGTTAAGGAGTCCGCATGCGCCGCCGCAGTCGTTTATTCCCCTCCCTTGGTTGCCTCAGTCTCTTGTGTCTTTTCTGCCTTTGCGCCGTTCCTGTTTTCGCCGCCGCCGAAGCGGGCCGGGTTGTTTCGATAACCCCCGGCGCATTTGTGGAGCGGGGCGGCAAAACACTTCCCCTTGCGCTGAAAAGCGCGATCGAATCCGGGGATACGCTCTCAACCGACGCTTCGGGCAGGGTACGCGTTCTGTTCAGCGATGACAGTTCCATGACCCTTGGCCCTAACACCGCCCTGGCGCTGCGGGAGTATATGGCCAGCGGCTCGAAACCCGCCTTTAAAGCCCATATGGCCAAAGGGCTCTTACGTTCCATCACAGGCAAAATCGTGGAGAGTAACCCCGAAGGCTTCGCCCTCACCACCCCCGAAGCCACGGTGGGCATACGCGGCACCATCATCTCCATGCGTTCCGAACGCGGAAGTACAACTGTTTATGTGGAGAACACTACCCGCAAGGTGTATGTGAACAATATCAACGTGCCGGGCGGGAAAAAGATCACCGTGCCGGGCGAACCCTCAAAGACCCTGCCCATTGAACCCGAAGACCGCCGCCGGCTTGGCAGGGAATTCGCCTTCCTGGGCGGGGCCGGCACGGCGGCATCCGCGCCGGAACCCAGCCGGGCTGCGGGAAAACAGGAAGCTACCACGCTGCTGACGGCGGACGACGGTCTGCGCATGCCGGAAAGCGATCTGGCGGGGCTCGCCCTGCCGTCGGACATGCGGGCGGAGCAATTGCGGCAAAACACCGGCACGGTAACAGGGAGCTTGCATACCTCAGGCGCCGGCACGTTTGCCGGAACTTTCGGCTTTGTCGTCGACCTTGGGTCAGGGGCCATTTCCAGCGGGTATATGAGAGGGTCCGGAACCATCAGCGGTCCGGTGTCCAACGTCATCAACTTTACGGGCGGCACCGGCAGCGCCGGGCCCGCTTCGTTCACAGTGAGCGGTTTCGGCGGTGCCGGCACCCAGACATCACCAATCAATGGCTCCGTGGCGCTGACGCCCGGCATGATAAGCGGCAGTATGCTGACCGGCCCCGGCGGGCTGACCTCGATGCCGGGCGGCAGCAATTTTCCCGTGAATTACTCCATCCCCGGCCCTGCGCCTGATGCCGGCAACGGTTCCGGCACCCTCAAACTGCCCTAGGAGCGGCATATGGTACAACGCACTCTTTTTCGCGCCGCTCTCGGATCGATTTTGTGCCTTACGCTTTCTTTTTCCGCCGCCTTCGCGGCCTCCAGCACCGACCCCACCCGGCGCACGGCCGTGGATTCCGCCAAAGCCGAGGCGGCGACTCTGCTGGAAAAAGGCAAGGCGGACCAGGCTTATGCCCTGTATATGCGCCTCATCCGCGAAGCGCCGGACGACGATGCCGTGAACCTGGGGCTTGCCCGGTCAGCGGCGAAAGCGGGCAAGTGGAACCAGGCGGTCATGGCCTATGAGACACTGCTTGAAAAATACCCCCGCGAAGCCGGGCTGTACGGCGAACTTGCCAACGTCTACATGCTGCTGGGCGACCGGGAAAGCGCGGAGCGAAGCCTTGCGGTCATGCGTTCCCTTGACGGTAAAACCACCAAGGCGGAGACGGACAAGGCCCTTGATACATTGGAATCGCGTTACTCCCGCTTTCAGGCTCACGGCAAGATACGAGCCGGCGCCTTGTACGATTCCAACGCCAATATGGGGCCGCGCTCCAGCACCATGGATCTCGGCGACTGGCGGGTCAAGGTCAATGACGCGAAAGGAAAAGAAACCTTTGGCGGCTATCTCGGCGCGGACGTTGATATGGGTTGGCGTCTGGCGCAGGACAGCGCCTGGTGGATTGTCGGTGACGCGCAAGGTTTTTTGCGCGGCGATACCAACAGCGATCTGCACGACAGCCGCAGCCAGGAATCGCAGTGGGGCCGCGGTGCGGCCGGCGTGCGGCATCTGACCGCTTCAACGCTTGCGGAACTGCGCATTAAGGCGGAAATTTTTGATTATGAATTTTATCAAAATGTTGCCGCATTCGGCCCGGAAGGCACATTTTTGTGGGCGGTAACTCCTTCCGTGCATCTCATAACCAAGGGCGGCATTGATCACAGAGTGTATTCGCAAGACAGGTTGCGTAACGGCACGTACGGTTGGGCGGGGCAGTACCTGCGCCTGTTTTTCGGCTTGAGCAATCACGAGTTCGTGACCGGCGCGCGGTATCTGGGCGCTTCGGCGGATAGAAGCGATTACAGTTATAACGGATGGGAAGGCAGCGCCCGCTTTGTGTTCAAACTGCCGTACGGCTTTGAACTGGGGCCTTTTGTCAGCTTCACCCAGGAATATTACAAAGGACCGGCTACCGTGCTTGAAAGCCGCGACCGTAAAGATGACCGCTGGCGCTTCGGCTCAACATTGACCTACCGCATCAATGAAGCCTGGGCTGTGGAAGCGAGCTACCAGTATACGGACAACAATTCCAGAAGCAGCCTGTACGATTATGACCAGCATTTCATGACCCTGGGCGTGGCCTGGAACTTTTAGACAGCGTAGTCCGAGCGCTTTTTTTGCCCCTAGTCGCCGGAGGCGCGCCGCATGCACACCGATCTTCTATCCGGCATCGGCCTTGCCATCTGCGTGGCCACGGCATTAGCGCTTTTGGCCCGCAAACTGAAACAGCCGCTGCTTCTCGCGTACCTGGTTGCGGGCATCTTCATCGGACCGGGCATGGGTTTCGGGCTGATCAAAGATCAGGCCGCCATCAGCGCCGTTTCCGAGATCGGATTGATTCTTTTGCTCTATATCATCGGCCTGGAAATCGACATCAAGAAACTGGCTGCGTCGGGCCGAACCCTGATCGCCCTGGGCATTCTGCAATTTTTGCTTTCAATACCGCCGGGTGTCGGCTTTTTTCTGCTTCTTGGCTTTCCCTTGTCCGGCGGGCGGTTCGACGCGCTGTACCTTGCCGTGACTCTGGCCATCAGCAGCACCATGATCGTGGTTAAACTCCTTTACGACAAAGGAGAACTGCCCACTCTGCCGGGCAGGCTGACCCTGGGCGTTTTGGTGTTTCAGGATCTCTGGGCCATTCTTTTTCTCTCTTTGCAGCCCAATTTGCTGGATCCAAAAGCGGGGGTGGTCTTGCTTTCCCTGCTCAAAGGCGCGGGCTTGGTCGTTGCGAGCATGCTCTGCGCGCGCTACGTTCTGGCCCGGCTTTTCGCTTCCATCGCCCGGGTTCCCGAGCTGTTGCTGGTCACGGCCATGGCCTGGTGCTTTTTCTGCAGCGGCATCGCCGGACATATGGGGTTGTCACGCGAAATGGGCGCTCTTGTGGCCGGGGTGAGCTTATCCACCTTTCCCTACAACGTGGATGTGATCGCCAAAGTCATCAATATCCGCGACTTTTTCGTCACCCTGTTCTTCATTGGCCTGGGCATGCAGATTCCCGTCCCCACGGTTTCACTGCTCGTTTTCGCCGTTATCGGCGTCGTGTTTATAGGAATAACGCGTTTTCTCACCATCACGCCGGTTCTTTACTTTTTACGGTGCGGGCTGCGGGCCAGTTTGCTGCCCGCCGTCAACCTGGCCCAGATGAGCGAATTTTCCCTGGTCATCGCCTCCATAGGCCTTGGCATGGGCCATATCGATGCGCAGGTCATCGGCATTCTGGCTTTTGTTTTCGCCCTCGCTTCAGTGGCGTCCACCTATGCCATCCAGTACAATAATGAGATCCAGCGCCGGTTAGCGGAAAAGCTGCGCTTTTGGGGAGTAAAAGATCTCGGGGGCGAGGAGGAAAGCCGCGGCGATGCCCAATGCAAGGGCGAGATTGTGTTTTTGGGATTTTTCCGCGAAGCCAGCGCGGTGTTTCATGAGCTGGAGCGAATGGCAGGGCCCGAAGAAAAACCTCTTTCCGCTCACGTGCATGTCGTCGACTTCAGTCCCCTAGTGTACGCGGAGTTGGCGCAAAGAGGAATACCGTGCGTTTACGGCGACATATCAAGTTTGGATACGTTGCATCATGCAGGGTTGCACGATGAACGGGTGGCCGTCTGCACCATACCCGACGCGGTGCTTCGCGGCACCACCAACGAGCGCCTGCTGCAAAGCCTGCGCCGGCTCTGCGCCGGGGCTTTCATTCTGGTTACGGCCGACACCCTGCCCGCGGCCAGGGCGCTTTATGAACAAGGAGCCGATTTCGTTTTTGTGCCGCGTATTCATTCGGCCAAAGAGGTGGCCGGGGTGATCGCCTCCGCCTACGCGGGAACGGCTTCATCCATCAAGGATGAGCAGGCGGCCATGCTGGCGCAGCGCAACGAGGTGCTGGCCTGAAGGTTTGCGGATATTTCACAGCAAATCCCGAACGACCTGCCACAAGAACATGGCGCCGGTCAGGCCGATGAAGACGAAAAGCACTTTGCGGTACGTGGCGCTGCTCATGCCCCGGCTGGCCCGCAGGCCGAAATACGCGCCGACCAGGGTGCAGGGCGTGCCGATCAGCATGGCGAAAAAGGTCCATTTACTGTGCAGCCCGGCGATAATTTGCGAGCCGATCATCAGAACGCAGGTGATGATGAAGAATGTCGCCAGACCCGCCTTGCTGGTCTCTTTGTTCCAGCCGGAAAGGGTGGTGTATACGGCCAGCGGCGGCCCGTTGAAGCTGAAGGCCGTGCCGAAGGTGGTGGAAAGAAAACCGGCCACATAGCCCCAGGCGCGGCTGACGATGGTCACGCGCGCCCCTTCCAGAAACAGCCCCCAGGAAGCGTAGCAGCATAAAAAGGCGCCCAGAGCGGTTTTCAGATAGGCGGGCGGCAGATAGCGCAGGGCAAGCGCCCCGGCGAACGCGCCGGGCACGGCCCCGATGACCAGCGGCATAACGCGCGGCCAGTCGGTGAACCCCCGGTACCGCCAGCCCTGTTCCAGGCTGGCCACCAGCACCAGCAGCGAGCAGGCCGGCACGGCCAGGGTTATGCTCATGCCCTGCAGGACGAAAGGCATGGCCGCCATTGCCGCGCCGAACCCTGTTATGCCGTTGACGAAACCGCCCATGAACCAGCCCGCGGCGAACCAGAAAATCGTAATCCATTCCATATGCGTCACTTCGGCAGTTGCAAACGGCCGTCGCGCAGGCCGCTGAGCGTGGCTGGCGCGTTCTTCAGTTTGCGGAAAATGGTTGTGCGGTCCACCTGAAAGAGCTCCGCGACCTTGGTGATGGAACCGTATGTCTCGATGGCTTTTTCCAGAATTTCCCGTTCCAGGGCCGCCACGATATCTTTAAGCGGCATGGGGCCGCAGGCGCCCATGCCCTGTTGCGGCAGCGCGCCCAGAATGTGGGCGGGCAGGTCGCTCAGGCAGACCAGCGGGGGGTCTTTGGTGATGACCAGGTTCTGCACCAGATTTTGCAGCTCGCGCACGTTGCCGGGCCAGGCATAGCCCTGCAGAGCGGAGAGCACTTCCGGCGTGAAATGCATTGTTTTTTTGTATTTGCTTGCGAAGCGTTCAAGAAAGAGCGTGGCCAGAGGGCCGATGTCTTCGCGCCGGTCGCGCAGCGAGGGGATGCGCAGCGTGGCCACCTGCAAGCGGTAGTATAAATCGCTGCGGAAGCGGCCGGTCTGGATATCTTCTTCCAGATTGCGGTTGGTGGCGGCAATAACGCGCACGTCGACTTTTTTGGGGGTGGATGCGCCCACGCGGGTGACTTCGTTGTCTTGCAGCACGCGCAAAAGGCGGGTCTGCATGGGCATGGGCAGCTCGCCGATTTCATCCAGAAAGATGGTGCCGCCGTCGGCTATTTCAAAGTAGCCCAACTTGCCTTTGGAGCTGGCGCCGGAAAACGCGCCGGGCAGATAGCCGAAAAGTTCGGATTCGATAAGGTTGGGGGCGATGCTGCCGCAGTCCACCTTGAGGAACATTTTTTCTTTGCGGGCGCTTGCGTCGTGCGTCATGCGGGCAAGCAGGTCTTTGCCCACGCCCGTTTCGCCCAGCAGCAAAATGGTGGCGTCTGTCTGCGCCACTTTTTCCAGCAATGTAACCAGGTTCCGCATGGCCGGGCTCTCAAAAACCTGGTCTTTGTAGCGGCCGGGCCCTTGCTGCAGCACTTCCAGCCGCTCGGCAAAGGCTTCGATAACCTGTTTTTGCTGCACGATCTGATTTTGAAACTGGGTGATCATGGTGATGTCGCGCACGAACGTCACCACCAGGCACACTTCGCCGTTTTCGTCAAAAACCGGGTGCCCGCGCAAAAGGACCTTGGTCTCGTTGTTGATGGTCTGCATGCTGGTCACGGCCTGTTTGGTGCGAACCACCTCAGGGTTGACCACGGTATCGAAAATTCCTTCTTTGACCAGTGAAGACACATGCTTGCCGAATATTTTTTCTTGCGTCAGGCCGGTCATTTTCTGATACATTCTGTTCACTTTCAGCGAGATGCCGTTCCTGTCCGAAATGAACAAGCCGTCATCAAAAAGCTCAAGCACTTCTTCAAAATGTTCGACTATGCGGCGCATCGGTTCGTCAGGCATGGTTGCGATAGTCCTTTCTCTCCGCCTTTATCGGGCGCCTGCGTTTCAATCCGCGCACAGAGTCTGTTTTTCTCCGCGCAACGCGACATGGATCTGTTCAATAAGACCTTCAGGCAGTTTTTTTTCACCCATAGGGGATTCTTTGCCCAAGAACAGGTACTTCTGCGTGCCAAGCCGATGGTAGGGCAAAATTTCGTAATCCGCGTTCGGGTACCGCCGAACCAGCTCGGCAATAGGCAAAATGGCTTCCACGCTGTCGTTGAAACCGGGGATGACCGGTGTGCGCACATGCACGGACAGATTGGGATAGCTTTCCATCATCTTGGTGAAATTTGCAAGGACGCTCTCGATGGGCGCGCCGGTCTGCTCTTGGTGCTTCGCCGGGTCCAGGCTCTTGATGTCGAACATGATGCTGTCAAGGTATTCACAGGCGTCCCGCAGGTTTTCCCAGGGCGCGAGGCCGCAGGTCTCCATGGAGGT
This sequence comes from Desulfovibrionaceae bacterium, assembly GCA_031551515.1. Lineage (GTDB taxonomy): Bacteria > Desulfobacterota > Desulfovibrionia > Desulfovibrionales > Desulfovibrionaceae > FLUQ01. The sequence goes on along the minus strand of JAVBNL010000040.1, from coordinate 42,656 downwards.
GTTGATGCGGCGGTGTTTCGCTTCGCGCAGAAGCGCCAGCATGAACTCGCGCTGCAAGAGGGGTTCGCCGCCCGAAAGGGTCATGCCTCCGCTGGAGCGGGCGTAGAACATGGAATCTTGCTCCACCACGGCGAGCACGTCTTCCACGCTTTTTGTTTCGCCATAGGTGATGATGCTCTGCGCGGGGCAAGCCACGGCGCAATGGCGGGGGCAGCATTCACAGCGGGTGCGGTCGATGCGCACCTTGTCGTCTTCGCCCCGGGTTATGGCGCCGCGCGTGCAGGCTTCAACGCAGCGTACGCACTGCGAAAGCCCCAGACAGCGACGGTCGTTGTAGGCCAGCTCGGGCTCGAAGTTGTGCGACTCGGGGTTGGAACACCACCAGCAGCGCATGCCGCAGCCTTTAAGGAACACGAGAGTGCGGATCCCCGGGCCGTCATGCACGGAAAATTTTTGGATGTTGAACACACAGCCGGTGGTTTTTCTGTCTTCAAAACTGCCCATAGCGCGCTCCTGAAGATTAATCTCTGTAAAACGCTATGAAAAAAGCGTGCCAACCGGAAACGCGAAAACCGGGAGGGGGGACCCTCCCGGTTTTCATTGTGGGGTCAAGGGGCCTGAGGCCCCTTGCGGGGGAGCGGGGGCAGAGCCCCGTATCCCGTTTAGTACATAGTCCCGTGCGCGGTACGGGCGATGAGGTCGTTCTGCAGGTCGGGAGAGAGGTCCACAAAGTAGGCGCTGTACCCGGCGATGCGCACGATCAGGTTGCGATACTTGTCCGGATCCTTCTGAGCGGAGACCAGGGTATCCTTGTTGATGACGTTGAACTGCACGTGCCACAGTTTCAGGTCGCAGAAGGTGCGGATGAAAGAGACCATTTTCTTGGTGCCTTCGTCGCCTTCAAGAGACTTGGGCGTGAACTTGATGTTCAGCATGCGGGCCGCGCGGTCGCGGTAACCGTAGTTCTTGCTGTGGTAGTTGGAGAGCAGCACCGCGGTCGGGCCGGAGATGTCCGCGCCGTGCGAGGCGGAGGTGCCGTCGGAAAGGGCCGTCCAGGCACGGCGGCCGTTGGGCATGGCGGAAACGACCTTGCCGAAGGGCACGTGCGAGGTGAAGGGCACATAGCGCACGTCGTTGTGCATGCCGAGTTCCACCGTGTACTTCTTGCCGTATTCCACGGACAGAAGGTCGATGTCGCGGGCGATGGCGTCGGCGTATTCGTTGTTGTTGCCGTAGCAGGGCGCGGATTTGAGCAGGGCGCGGATGTCTTCTTTGCCTTCGAAGTTGCAGGCCAGCGCGTCGAGCACCTGCTGCATGGTCAGCTTTTTGTCTTCGAAGACCAGCTTCTTGATGGCGGCGAGAGAGTCGACCACCGTGCCGTAGCCGATGTATTCGAAGTAGCCGAGGTTGATGCCTTCGGGAATCTGCGGGGTGTGCAGGTCAAGGCAGTATTTCATGCACAGGTCGTGCATGGCGGAACCCATGGGCTGGGCGAAGTGCTGGGCGCGCAGCTTGATGATCAGATACTGCTGCATGAAGGCGGTTCTGAGGAAGAGCAGGTGCTGGGCTTTGTAAGCTTCCCAGAACTGTTCCCAGGTTTTGAACTTGGTCACGTCGCCGGTTTTCAGGCCCAGGTCCTTACCGGCGAATTTCTTCATCTGCCCGTTGTAGAGCACCATTTCAAGGGCCGCGGCAAAGTTGATGTACGCGCCGCCGCTGGTGTAGGTGTCGCGGTTGGGCATGCGGGCTTCGGTGCAGCCGGAAACGGCGTAGTCGTAAGCTTCTTCAAAGGTCGCGCCCTTGGAGACATACAGGGGCACCACTTCTTCGTCGTTGATCAGTTTGGGGAAGCCGGAGCCTTCTTTAATGGTTTCGGCCACTTCCCACAGGAAGCGCTCGGGCGAACGGGAATGGATGCGCGCCGCGAGATCCGGGTAGTGCATGGGGAATTCGCGCTTGGACTTCAAGAAAAGGTAGGTCAAATCATTGGTGGCGTCGGCGCCTTGCGGGGTCTGGCCGCCGATGGTCACGGCTTCCCAGTGGGCATAGCCTTCGTTAAAGGCGCCGCCGGTGGGGGAAATGTACATGTCGATAAACTGGGCCATGCCCACCCACATGCACTCGATCAGTTCCATGGCGCGTTCTTCGGTCAGTTTCCCTTCTTCCATGTCCTTCTTGTAGAAGGGGTAGAAGTACTGGTCCATGCGGCCGTTAGAGATGATGGTGCCGGTCTTTTGTTCGATGCGCGAGAACATCTGCACGAACCACTGCGACTGCACGGCTTCGTGGAAGGTGCGCGCGGGATTGGCGGGCACGTATTCGCAGTTGGCGGCGATAGCCAGCAACTCTTCTTTGCGCTTGGGGTCTTTTTCCGTCTTGGCCATTTTGCGGGCCAGTTCCGCGTGGCGCTTGGCCCACAGGATGATGGCGTCGGAAACGATGACGATGGCTTCCAGGAAGGGCTTTTTCTCGCAGTTGTCCAGCGGGCTGTTGATATCAAGGGCGGCCAGCTTTTCCTGGGCTTCGGCCTTGATGCCGTTGAAGCCGCGTTTCAGGATTTTTTCATAGTCGTGCACCCACTGGATGGACGAACGGAAGCTTGATGTTTCGTTGACGATGAAACGGGAATTCAGCCCGGCCGGGTCGTCGTAGGTCAGCTTGTGCACTTCCGGGGGCAGCGCCGCGTTCAGCGCTTCGTGATAGGTTTTGCCTTTCCAGTAGGGGGCGATCTCTTCGACAACCACGCGGGCGTCTTCTTTAGAGATGGTCGCGGGCGATTCCGTGCGGGTGGGCAGGTCTTTCACCGCGATATCGAGGAAGTCGCCGTCCAGTTCGGGGTAGAGGATGCCGTAGCGCCCCTGCATGCCCGCGCGGCCCGCGATCAGCTGGTACGGGTCGATATACACGCTGATGTTGGCGGCGATGTGGTGCATGGCTTTTGCCCAGCGCAGCACCAGGGGTTCGCCTTCCGTCACCTTCATGGACTCGGTGAAATATTTGGCCCGTTCGATGTCAATGGCCGGCCGCAGACCCTCGAAGCTTTCCAGAATGGTGAAAACGCGGTTGTGCGTTTTGCGGAAGCGGTCTTCCTTGCCTGCCAGTTTATCCTGCAAGCGTTGCTCGTGCGGGGACAACTGGCAGCATTCGACGGTAGCGGACATGGCTGACTCCTTACTAGATGGTATACATATGGTTTATTGCGCCAATGGCGCGGACTGTCCTCTATATCTGCCTGCTGTATATCATTTACCGTGCCAAGTTGATTTTTTAGAAAAAGATAAAAAAACAAACATGTTGTGAAAACACGCTTGCGCGCCGGAAAAGAGCGGCGATGCTGTTTTGCAACACCCCAAAAAGCGCGTGGTGGCACCCTGGCTCGAATGGCTTGTATTCGTTGTAAAATTGCGGGTGGGTTGTGAATTGTAAAAATGCAACGGGGTGGCGATTGTGCAAAAATGCAGTAACGGCGGGTGAATGCGGGGAGATAAAACGCGCGTTGCAAAATTGCACCTATGTTGTAAAAATGCACTATTTGGAAAAGTATTCAAACGTGGCCGAAAGTGAAATTTTTAACAATAGTTACTATTAACTTGATGCAAAATTACAACATTAATACCGATTTTATTGAAAGCTGCTATCAGCGCAATCGATATGGCGGGGCGTAAGCCGCGTTTGCGTAGGTCTAACGCATTTTCGCCGAAAAACGGTCAACTTGGTACTCCTTTTGCTCAGTAGTCTACCGCGATAGCGATTCGTTTTCTCTTGTCACGAGCATGACGGCAATACGGGCGTATACAGCAAACGGCTGTTTATGAAATAACGGGGGGGCCTTAGGCTCTACCTGCAACCCTGTGTGAGAGGAGGTTCTTGCATGAAGCGTCTCAGTCTGCTTTGTGGTTTTCTGGCGTTAATGCTTTCTCTTGGGGCCGCTCCGGTCCGGGCTGAAAAATTCACCATCGGCTTCCAACCTTACGACACCATCTCGTATCAAGTGATCATCAACGCGGAACTGGGACTGTGGAAGAAGTACGTGCCCGCAGGCACGGAATTCGAGTTCATGCCCGCTCTGCAGGGCACCATCGTGGCCAACAACATGCTGGCCGGCAAAGCGGTTGTGGGCCACATGAGCGTCATGCCCGCCACCATTCTCTGCTCCAAAACCGAGGCTGAAATCAACATGGTGGCGACCAGCGGCATGTCCGAAGGCACCCGCTGCTCCCTGGTCGTGGTGCGCAAAGACGCGCCCCAGTTCAAAAGCAATGAAGAAGTCGCCGCGTGGCTGAACGGCAAAACCATCGCCGCGCCCAAGGGCAGCGCTTCCGACCAGTACCTGCTCAGCTTTTTCGCGAAATACAACGTCAAGCCCAAAGAATATCTGAACCAGTCCATTGAAGTCATCGCCACCAACTTCCGCGTCGGCAAACTGGATGCGGCTTCTTTGTGGGAACCCACCCTGTCCCGCATCGCCACCGACGTCGGCGAAGGCACCGCCCGCATCGTGGCCGACGGCCGCGCCTGCAACAACCCCGACCTGGGCATCGTGGTCATGCGCGCCGACTTCATCAAAAACCATCCTGAAGTGGCCAAGGGCTATATGCGTTCCGAACTGGAATCGCAAAAGTACCTGATGGATCCGGCCAACCAGCAGAAAGTGATCGAAATGGTCGCCAAGTACGCTACCGGCATCCCCAAGAAGGTGCTGTGGTACTCCATCTACGGCCATGTTCCTTCCAACAGCAAAAATATGATCCGCGAATGGAAGTCCTTCTATTTCAATGACAAAGAAAAAGCCAACATTGCGACCGTCGCGCCCTTCCTGTTCAAAGAAAAGCGCATCGCCGTGGAAAAACTGAGAGACGGCACGGTTGACGACTCTCTGGCCCGCCAGGTGTTCAAGGAAGCCGGCTACACGCCTGTCTCTCCCGACGCCACGCTGGGCTACATCAAAGGCGGCCTGCCCAAAGACTGCCCCTTTAAAGACTAGCTGATGCCGGCCGCCGTGGGCGCAACACGCGCTTACGGCGGCTTTGTCCGAACCGGCTTTCATTCCGGTGACCTTTGCGCCAGGAGAATTCCCGTGAGCACGACCTCCCATCCGGGCGAATGCGTTGAAATCAGCCCCTTCAGGCTGGCCTGCCTTCGCTTCATGGATTGGCTGAAAAGCCCCGCGCCGTATCTGAACCTGCTGGGCCTTGCAGCCTGTGTCCTGGTTTGGTATCTGCTGACCGAATACTGGAGGCTGCCGCTGTTTGACCGGCTGCCCGGCCCCGTGGCCAGTTTCAAAGAGTGGATCTCCAAAGACCCCTCTTACGGCGTTTCGCTGTATACCTCGGACTATTACTACCACGTCGGCATCAGCGTCTGGCGCGTGCTTCAGGCTTTTGTCCTGGCCACAGCCCTCGGCGTGCCCATCGGGCTGTTCATGGGCTGGAAGAAGACGTTCAAAGATTACAGCTTTCCTTTGCTTGAGGTGTTGCGGCCCATCCCCATGCTGGCCTGGGTGCCGCTGGCCATTTTGATGTGGCCCGGCCGCGAAGCCTCCATCATTTTTCTGACCTTTCTGGGGTCTTTTTTCGCCACAGTGCTCAATACGCTGCTCGGCGTCGAATCCATCGACGAATCCTATTTCAGGGCCGCTTCGTCTCTGGGCGCCAAGCCCAGCCAAATTTTCACCAAGGTGATCGTGCCCGGTTCCTTGCCCTTCGTCTTCACGGGGCTGCAAATCAGTATGGGCTTCGCCTGGTTTTCTCTGGTCGCCGGCGAGATGGTCAGCGGCGAGTTCGGCCTAGGCTATCTTATCTGGAACTCGTATACGCTGGTGCAGTTCCCCGTGATCGTCATCGGCATGGTAAGTTTGGGCGTAGTGGGCTCGCTTTCCAGCGTGATCATCAGGCTGATCGGGCACAGGCTCATGCAATGGAAAGTACGGGAGGCGGCACGATGAGCGCGACCGAGACGAAAGCCCCCAGAGGGCAGATCAGCATTCGCAACGTCAGCAAAATTTATGACCCTGAAGGGGCCAAGGTGCTGGCCGTGGACAACTGCTCCATGGAAATTGAAGCCGGCGAGTTCTGCGTGGTGGTCGGTCCTTCCGGCTGCGGCAAGACAACGCTGCTTAACGCCATTGCCGGTTTTCACGGCATCACCGAAGGCGAAATCCACCTGGACGGCGAAATGCTGTGCAACGGGCAATGCACCCCGGCGCCGGGTTCCGACCGTATCGTGGTCTTTCAGCACGGGGCGCTGTTCCCCTGGATGACGGTCATGGACAACGTGACCTTCGGCCCCACCGTGCAGGCCAGCATGTCGCAGAAAGAAGCGAAAGACAAAGCTCACTACATGCTGGCCCAGATGGGCCTGATGGGCATCGCCAACAACTATCCCAGCGAAATTTCCTCGGGCATGCGCCGGAGGGTGGAAATCGCCCGGGCCATGATGAACGACCCGCGCGTGATGCTTTTGGACGAGCCTTTCCGGGCCATGGACGCGCTGACCAAAACCGTGGTGCACCAGTTTCTGCTCGACGTGTACGACCGCAGCAAGACTACGATCTTTTTCATCACCCATGACCTGGATGAGGCCATCTTCCTGGGCAGCAAGGTCTACATCATGACCACACGGCCTGCGACCATCAAGAAAGTGCTGCACGTGGACATTCCCCGGCCGCGCGATTTCCGGGTGCTTTCGTCTCCCGACTATCTGCGCCTGAAAGAAGAATGCATCACGGCCGTGCACGAAGAAGCCCTGAAAGCCTTTAAAGCCGGCGAACGGGAAATGTAGGAGGAAGAACATGTCGCAAGAAGCAACCGTAACGTGCTCCTACCTTTCCTGGGAACGCTGCAAGAAAAAGATTTTTACCGTCACCTTTTTGCGCGGGGTCATTTCCATTCTGGCCTTCACGCTGTTTTGGGAATGCTGCACCCGCTTCGGGGTGCCCATCATCGGCAACGTGCCCGCGCCTTCAGAAGTGCTGCAAAGCCTCTTGGTCCAGGTGCAGCAGCCCTATTACTGGCTTTCGTGGAAAGACAGCACCGTGCGTATTTTCACCGGCTTTATCGTGGCCCAGATTTTGGGCGTGCCGCTGGGGCTGCTTTTGGGCGCCAACAAGATCGCCCGCGAGACCATTTACCCCATTTTTGAAATCATGCGGCCCGTGCCGCCTCTGGCCTGGGTGCCGGTTTCCGTCATTTTCTGGCCCACGGACGAACTCAGCATGATGTTCGTGACCTTTTTGGGCGCATTTTTCACCGTGGTGCTGAACATAGTTGAAGGCATCGGCGCCATTGACGTGCGCTATATCCGGGCGGCCTACTCTTTGGGCGCGACCCGCTGGCGTATTTTCTGGACCGTGCTTTTGCCCGCCGCGCTCCCCAGCGTGGTGGTCGGCATGACCGTGGGCATGGGCATCACCTGGGCCGTGGTTGTCGCGGCGGAAATGATCGCAGGCCAGACCGGTCTCGGGTTTCTGACCTGGCGCGGGTATGTGGCCGGTGAATTTCCTGTGATTGTCGTGGGCATGATGAGCATCGGCATCGCCGGGTACATCTCGTCGGCCTGCATCCGTTTCATCGGCAGCTATCTCACTCCCTGGCTGCGGACTCGCTAAGGAAGGCGCGCTATGACTCAAATGCTGACGCCCAGCCAACGGGCTGGGGAAATGAATGTTACGGGCATCACCAAGACTTACGGCTCCGGGGCCATGTGTCGCCAGGTCATTCACGATTGTTCTTTCCTGCTGGAAAAAGGCAAGCTGACCGTGCTTATCGGGCCTTCGGGCTGCGGAAAAAGCACGCTGATCAACGTGCTGGCGGGGTATGAGAAAATCGACACCGGCTCCATCACCCTGGACGGCAAAGAAATATCCGGGCCGGGTCCTGACCGTCTGGTGGTGTTTCAGGAAACGGCGCTCTTCCCCTGGATGACCACCTTCCAGAACGTGAGCTACGGCCCCAAAGTGCGCGGCGAAATGCCGGAAAAAGAACTGGCCGATACCACCATGAAACTGCTTGAGTTGGTGGGCCTGCAAGACTTTAAAGACAAATTCCCCTCGCAGCTTTCCGGGGGCATGCAGCGCCGGGCGGAGCTGGTGCGGGCCATGATCAACCACCCCAAGGTCATGTTCATGGACGAGCCTTTTCGCGGCCTGGACGCCATGACCCGCGCTCTGATGCAGGAATACTACGTGCGCCTGTTCGAAGAGCACAGGGGCACCAACCTCTTCATCACCTCCGAGCTGGAAGAGGGCATCTTTCTGGCGGACCGCCTGGTGATTTTGACCAACCAGCCCTGCACGGTGAAGCAGGTCATGGAAGTGAACCTGCCGCGCCCGCGCGAGTTCAGCATGATGGCCTCGCCGGAATATCTGGCTATCAAGCGCGAAGCGCTGGAACTGCTGCACGAAGAGGCCATGAAGTCCTTTGCCAACGGCGCGGTCAACGCGGCGGACTTTCTGGAAGCGTATTCGCAGATGGGGCAAGACCAGGCCCAGCCCAGGCGGGTCTAGCGCGGTTGACGTAAAGGAAGAGCCATGCAAATCATCGATTTCCGTTTTCGGCCCCATACGCCCGAGATCATCAACGGCATCAAGAACAGCGCCATGTTCAAAGCAGCCTGCGAGGTCATCGGCTTTGACAAGCGCGTTCCCCAGTCCCTGCCCGAAGTGGTGGAAGGGCTGCAACAGCGCGGGGTGGAACTCTCCGTAATCACCGGCCGCGATTGTGAAGTCACGTACGGTTTTCCGGCCAACAACCCCAGCGTGCTGGAATTCGTTCGCGCCTATCCCAAAATGTTCGTGGGCTTTTGGGGTATTGACCCGCACAAGGGCATGAAGTCCGTGCATGAGATCGTGCACGCCATCCAGGACCTGGGCATGAAGGGCATCGCCACCGACCCCTATCTGGCCCACGTGCCGGCCAACGACGCCCGCTATTACCCCATTTATTCCAAATGCTGCGAGCTGAACGTGCCGGTGTTTATCACCACGGCCCCGCCGCCGCAGGTGCCTCGCGCGGTTATGGACTATGTGGATCCGCGCCACGTTGATATCGTGGCTCGCGATTTTCCCGAACTGACCGTGATCATGAGCCACGGCGGTTACCCCTTCGTCAACGAGGCGATTTTCGCCTGCATGCGCAACGCCAACGTATACATGGACCTTTCGGAATACGAGCTCGCGCCCATGGCCGACATCTATGTGCAGGCGCTGAACACCCACATCGGCGACAAAGTGGTTTTCGCTTCCGCCCACCCCTTTGTGGAACAGGCCGAAGCCATTGAAATATACAAGAACCTGAAGCTGACCGACGAAGTGCGGCGCAAGGTCATGTATGAAAACGCCCGCCGCATTCTGGGCCTTTCCGGCGGCAAACGGGTCGAGGCGCCGGTGAAGCCTTACGGCAACGGTTTTCCGCTGCCGTATCTGCCTTTCGTTCCCGTGAACCGGTAAAAAGTCGGCTTTTGCCCCCTGGACCGCATCACACGCCAATTCCGGTCCAGGGCTGTACAGCAAGAGTACTATCCCTGGCCGGAATTGGCGTGTTCTTTGCCAGGGAACAAAATCCGACTTTTTACCAACTTGTGAAGTAGGGCGATGAACAAGGATGATTTCATAGCGGCGGTTCGGGCCGCCGGCATCGTGGGCGAGGGCGGGGCCGGGTTTCCGGCGCACGTCAAATACGCCGCGTCCGCCGACACGGTTATCGCCAACGGCTGCGAATGCGAGCCGCTTTTGCATACCGACCAGCACATCATGCATCACAACGCGGCGGCCTTGGCTCGCGCCATGCGCGCTCTGGCCGGCGCTGTGGGCGCGGGGCGGGGCGTCATCGGCATCAAAAGAAAGCATACCGGGCTCATTCCCGTGCTCGAATCGGCCGCCAAAGCGGAAGGGCTTGAGCTTTTTCTGCTGGACGACTTTTACCCGGCAGGGGACGAGCAGGTGCTGGTGCGCGAAGTGACCGGTCGCAGCGTGCCGCCGCTGGGCATACCGCTGGCCGTGAACACGGTGGTCGCCAATGTGGGCACCCTGGTCAACGTTGACGCTGCCGTGCAAAGCGGGCGGCCCGTGACGCATAAAATTCTGACCGTGACCGGCGAAGTGGCAAAGCCCGGCATCATCGGCGCGCCCATAGGCACGCCGATCGCCGAATGCCTTGCCGCTTGCGGCGGGGCGCTACCCAAAAATCCGGTCTTCATCCTCGGCGGTCCCATGATGGGCCGTTTCGTGGACGGCCCGCAGGCGCTGGCGAACGAGGTGGTGACCAAAACCAGCGGTGGGCTGATCGTTTTGCCCGCCGGGCATCATTTGCACCGCAACGCCGCGCAAGAGGTCAATGCCATGCGCCGCCGGGCGGCTTCCGCCTGTATTCAGTGCCGTTTCTGTTCGGATCTTTGCCCGCGCCTTCTGATCGGGCATCCCTTTGAAACGCACAGAGTCATGCGCGCCTTCGGCTCGAACATGGAACTGGAAGCGGCAAGCGCGGCCCAGGCCATGCTCTGCTGCGAATGCGGCATTTGCGAGCATTATTCCTGCCCCATGGAGCTTTCGCCCCGCCGCATCAATCAGGCGGTGAAAGCGAGCATGAACGGGGTCAAGAAAAAATACGAAGGCACGCGCGAGTTGCAAAACGATTCGCTGCGCTGGCGCGAGTTCCGCAAGATACCCGTGCCGCGCCTGGCCGCGCGCATCGGCATCGCGCCCTACATGGGGCTTGAAACGCCGTATCTGGGTGATGTTGCACCGCTTGCGGTGTCCATACCCCTGCGCCAGCATATCGGCGCTCCGGCCGTTCCCGTGGTGCGCGAAGGCGACAGGGTGAAAACCGGCGACCTGATTGCGGAAATACCGGAAAACGCCCTGGGCGCGCGCATGCATGCTTCCATTGACGGCATCGTGGCCCGGATCGACCAGCGGATTGAGATTAAGAAGCAGAAGTAAACGAGGCTCGTATGCACGATCGCGCAGCCGTCGGCATGGCGGAATACACCAGCATCGCCGCGGGCATGGAAGCGGCCGACAAGATGGTCAAAACCGCCGACGTCACGCCGCTGTTTTTCAAAACCATCTGCCCCGGCAAATATCTGGCCGCGGTCAGCGGGGATGTGGCGGCGGTTGACGCATCCCTTCGCGCCGCGCGTGAGGTGCGGCCCGGCAGCATAGCCGACTGGTTCGTTTTGCCCAATATCCACCGCGACGTCATCGCCGCTCTGGCGGGCTGCCAGCCCATCAAAGAGCGCGGGGCGCTGGGCGTTATCGAGACCTATTCGGTCTCCGCCGCCATTGTCGCCGCCGATGCGGCGGTAAAAGCGGCCGACGTGCTGCTGATGGACGTGCGCACCGCACTGGGCCTTGGCGGCAAAGGCTATGTTCTGATGGTCGGCGACGTGGCCGCCGTGCAGGCGTCTGTCAACGCCGGGTCGGACAGGGCGGCCGAATCGGGCTTGCTGGTGGGCACCGTGGTTATTCCCCGTCCCGCGGACATGTTTTTTGATCAGGTGTTGTAAGCAAGGAGCGAACCGTGGAACAGCGCGCGCAAGGTTTTGTTGAAGTCACCGGGTATGTGCCCGCCATCGAGGTTGCCGACGTCATGGCCAAAACGGCGGAAGTGACCGTGGTCATGGCCCATAAAGTGGACGGCCCCCGCGTCTGCGTGATCGTCGAAGGCGACGTCGCCGCCTGCAAGGCCGCTGTGGAGGCCGGGAAGGATCTGTGCCAGAGCAAGGGCACCCTGATCGGGGCCAACGTCATTCCGCGCCCGGAACAGGGCGCGCCTGAGCTGTACAAACTGCTGGACGCCATGAAGGCCCGGAAAGCGGCGAAAAAAGCCGAGCGCCTGGCCCGCCTGGCCAAGATAGGGCAGCCCGCCGCCAGGGCGGCAGCGCCTAAGGCATCCGCGCCCAAAGCGGCTTCCAAGGCGTCTCCCGCAGCCACGGCGAAGAAAAGCGCACCGAAAAAACCGGCAAAGAAATAAATGAAGCCCCTCGTCACAGCCACAGACGTCAGCGCGGCCAGAAAGGCCGGGCAGACCAGCATCAGCATTCCGGCCGACGCCATCGTCACGCCGCAGGCCGCTGATGACGCGCGCGATTACGGCATCGCCCTGATGCGCGGGGGCGCGGCGAGGGGACTCGTCCCCGCGCCCCCCGCGAAGGGGGCTGTGCCGGGAATGGCTCCCACAAGAGGGCCGGTTGCCGGAGCGGGTTCTGGTGCAGGCGTTTCCGCCGCGCCGGGCAATGATGCGCTGGCGCAGGAAGTGCGGCGTCAGGTGGCCGCTCGTTTGGGCCCCGGCGTCGACCCGGCGAAACTTGACGCGGCGATTCGCGCCGCGCTGGGCGCAAGTTCGTCCGGCCCCGGCACGGATGACGGCGCGTTTGTCCGGCGTGCGGGCGGTGTCGCCCATGTGCGGCAAAACGCGCTGCCCCAGGGCGTTGCCGCGGGCAAAACGGTTCCCGGCGGGGCCGTGCGGATGGTGGAAGCGCTGGCCCCTTCGGCTTCTTCTCCCGGCGTGACCTACATGAACTGGGAAAACTCGACTTTTGACTGGACCTTTACCCACACGGAAGTGCTGGTGGTGCTTTCAGGCGAGCTGACGCTGACGCGCGAGGGCACAGCGTTCGCCGCGTCCGGCGGCGACGCCCTGCATATCGCGGCGGGCAGCGCCGTGACTTTGGCCGCCAAGGGCAAAGTGACCTGCGCGCTCAGTTCCTGGCCTGTTTCCAAACCGTAAGGATAGAACCATGCTGTTTTTGACCGAAGAAGATATTCGCGCCCGTTGCCCGAATCCCGGTTGCACCCTGCATCTTTCGCCCAAAGAGCGCCTGACCCCCTCGGCCAGCGAATTCGCCACCCAGATGCGGGTGAGCATAATCCAGGACGGCCAGGCTGTCCCTCCGGCGGCTCCCGCAACCCCGGCCGCCGCGCCCCCCGCTCCCGTTGTCGCTTGCCACCCGTGCACTGCCGGAGCGGAAGCGGCGAACATGACCCATTTGGATGCGGCCACCATGGTGCCCAAAAGCCACCCGCGCATCGCGTTGCGGGGCAAACTTGATACGCTGCTGGCGGTCACGGTGCTGGTGCAAACCCAGTTTGACCCCAAAAACCGCCTGACGGGATTTTTGAAGACCTGCCTGGCCGACGTGCACGGATGGATCATGCGGGTGCTGACCGCCGAAGTTTCCGGCGCAGCCGTTTCCGTCTCGGGCATGGGCGGCATGGACCCTGAAACGCTGCGCGCGGTTTCGCGCGACCCCGCCCGTTATCTGGGTGTGGATCACTATTGCCCGGATGCGGCGCTCGGCGGCAACGCGGCGTTGCTCAACTGGCTGCGGGCCGTGACGCGGGAGGGGGAACTGGCCGCCGCACAGTGCGATTCGTGCCAGGCGGATATCGCGGCTTCGCTGAACCGCCTGAGCAGCGCGGTGTACGTGCTTCTGCTGCTGACCCTGGCGGCGGAAAAAGGCGTGGATGTTACAAAACTGAAAGCCTGAAAGAAATAGTATCTGCTGGATAGCAGGAATAAACAAAAGACCAACCCCTATCGCGGGTCCAGGGGCTCAGCCCCTGGCGGAGGGGTTCGGGGAGGCAGCGCCTCCCCGCGAACCGTGAGGATAGTCATGCCGTTGATTGGTCGCTGCATAGCCATGTTCCGGAACAGCCCGGCCCGCCTCGTCTTTCCGGACGGGGAGGATGCGCGCGCCGTTTCCGCCGCGTTGCGCCTGGCCCGTGAAGGGCTGGCCGCGCCGGTGCTGATGGGCCGCCCTTTGGTTGTGCGCGACCTGGCGCGTGAGGTGCTGCGCCGCGAAGGCGGCGCGCCCGCGCCGGTGGAAGCGGTGGATCCGGCATCCCCCGGACTTTTGGCGCAAAATATCGCGGAATACCGGGCTTTGCAGGAAGCGAAAGGCAAGCCCGTGGCGGAAGATGAAGCGACGAAAGCCATGCGCTGCCCCCTGGCCGCCGGAGCCATGATGGTGCGGCGCGGGGAGGCGGAGGTGGGGGTTGGCGGCAACATCACCTCCACGGCGGACATGCTGCGGGCGGGTTTGCGCATCATAGGCACCGCGCCGGGCTGCAAGACGGTCTCGAGTTTCTTTTTCATGATTGCGCCCGGTGAAAAACCGGAAGACCGCACGGTGCTGGTCTTTGCCGACGCCGGGGTTATTCCGGAACCCACGGACGAGCAGCTTGTGGATATCGCGCTGGCCTCCGCCGAGCAATACCGGCGCATGACTAACGAGCAGCCCCGGGTGGCGTTTTTATCGTTCTCCAGCCACGGCAGCGCGAAACACCCGCGCGCCGAGCGCATGAGGGACGCGGCCGCAAGAGTGAAGGCCAAAAAGCCCGACCTCGTCGTGGATGGCGAGTTGCAGTTCGACGCGGCCACCGTGCCGGAAGTGGCGGCCCAGAAAGTGCCCAAAAGCGAAGTGGCCGGCCGGGCCAACGTGTTCATTTTTCCTTCGTTGGAAGCGGGCAACATCGCCTACAAGGTCGCCCAGCGACTAGGGGGGTATACGGCGCTAGGGCCTCTGTTGCAGGGGCTTGGCGGAGGATGGCACGACCTTTCGCGCGGGTGCAGCGCGGAAGATATCTATCAGGTGGCCCTGGTGGGCACTGCCCTGCACCGGGGCGGAGTCGCCGGCTGAAGCGCCGCGCGAAAAACGATTTGCTTTGCCGGGAAAGCCCGGCGGAGATAAAATATTTTGGTTTTGTTTTATAACGTTATCAACCGGTTAACTAGATAAGGAGAAAACAATGGATGCTCTCGGCTTGATCGAAACCAGAGGTTTGGTGGGTCTGATTGAAGCGGCTGACGCCATGGTCAAAGCGGCCCGGGTCACCCTGATTTCTTACGAACAGATCGGCGGCGGCTATGTCACCGCCATGGTGCGCGGCGACGTGGCCGCCTGCAAAGCCGCAACGGACGCTGGCGCGGCCGCGGTGCAGCGCGTGGGCGGCGAACTGATCGCCGTGCACGTGATTCCTCGTCCCCATGCGGACCTGGAAACCGTGTTCCCCTTGCAGCGTAAATAAACGCAGCGGATCGTCCGCAGTATTCCGCATCCGCGGAGCATCTTCTCCGTGCGGCCGTCTTTGCGACAAGGCGGCCGCACGGGAGGCGCGGCCCCTGCGAGGGGCGCGATTCTCACAGGCGATGCGGGTTCTGCACAGGAACGGAGGTATCTATGGAACTTGGCAAGGTTGCGGGTCAGGTCGTGGCCACGGTGCGGGCCTCGACACTGCCGCATAATTCCCTGCTGCTGGTCGACCTGCTGGATAGCGAAGGCAAGCCCACGGGCGAACGCCACGTGGCGCTTGACCCCATCGGCGCGGGTGAAGGCGAGTGGGTCATTTTGGTGCGCGGCAGTTCGGCCCGCAAGGTTTGCACGCCGGATTCAGCGTTGGACCTGGCTATCGTGGGCATCGTGGATCAGGTTTCGTGCCGCGCGAAGACGCTTTACAAGAAAAATTGATCGAGCATGGCACATGCTCTGGCGGACGCCTCAGCGGACGCCCGCAAGCGAGCAGCGCAGCGTGCCTTTAGTACAAGCCGCTTCGGCTTGTACGCATCAGATAAAAATGCTGCTTTTTGTTTCCCTGGATTGTTGAAAACAATGTTTCAAAGTTAATCTTCTCTTAAGGATCGGGTATGCAGCAGCAGGATGTGGAACGCATAGTCGCGGAAGTGTTGCGGCAGATGGTAACGGCCCCTGGCGCTTCCGCTGGGGCGGCGAGTCATGCGGCAAGCCAGGCGGGCGACGACGGCATATTTGAAACGCTGGACGCCGCTGTGGCCGCAGCCAAAGCGGCCTATCCCAAGATCGGCACCATAGCCGTGCGCGACAAGGTCGTCGCCGCCATGCGCAAAGCGGGCGTGGAACATGCACGCATGCTGGCGGAAATGGCTGTGGCGGAAACCGGCATGGGCCGCATTGAAGACAAGATCAAGAAAAACGTGCTGGAAGCGGAACGCACCCCCGGCCCGGAAGCGCTCTCTCCGGTGGCCATCACCGGCGACGCGGGCCTGACCTTGATTGAAAACGCGCCCTGGGGCGTCATCGCTTCCGTCACGCCCTCCACCAACCCGGCGGCCACGGTCATCAACAACGGCATCAGCATGGTCGCCGCGGGCAACTCCGTGGTCTTCGCCCCGCACCCGGCGGCGAAGCGGGTTTCGCAAAAGGCCATTCAACTTCTGAACCAGGCCATCGCCCGAGAAACCGGTATCCGCAACCTGCTGGTGGCGGTGCGCGAACCCACCATAGAAATCGCGCAGCAGCTTTTTGCCTATAAAGGCATCAATCTGCTGGTGGTCACCGGCGGCGAAGCCGTGGTGGAAGCGGCCCGCAAGCATGCGACCATGCGAGTCATGGCCGCCGGCGCGGGCAACCCCCCTGTGGTGGTGGACGAAACGGCGGATATCAGCCGCGCAGCCCGCAGCATTTATGACGGCGCTTCGTTCGACAACAATATCATCTGCGCGGATGAAAAAGAAATCATCGCCGTCGATTCCGTGGCCGACCGCCTGAAGCAGGAGCTGAAAGCCGTGGGCGCCTGCGAGATCACGCTGGAACAGGCGGACGCCATAGCCCGGTTCGCCTTGAAAAATTATCCCGGCCCGAACGCCGTGGCCAACCCCAAGTGGGTGGGGCGCGACGCGGCCAAAATAGCGGCGGAAGCGGGCATCTCCGTGCCGGAAAGCTGCCGTTTGCTCATCGTGGATGTGGGCCGCGACATCGATCACGCTTTTGCCCGCGTGGAACAGATGATGCCCGTGCTGCCAATATTGCGCTCACGCAATTTCGACGAAGCCGTGGAATGGGCGCTGATTCTCGAGCGGGGCCTGTGCCACACGGCCGGGCTGCACTCCACGAATATCAACAACATGCAGAAGATGGCCGCCCTGGTGAACACCAGTCTGTTCGTGAAAAACGGCCCGCACATAGCCTCTTTGGGCGCGGGCGGCGAAGGCTGGACCAGCATGACCATATCCACCCCCACCGGGGAGGGCGTGACCAGCGCGAGAACCTTTGTGCGGCTGCGCCGCTGCACCCTGGTCGACAACTTCCGCATCGTCTGAGTTTTTTGCACCTTTCCAGACAACGCAAACAGCCCGGCAACTCTTGCCGGGCTGTTTGCGTTGCGGGGGCTCCTTTCCGCTTGTTTCTTATTGCAATAGCTTGCGCGTCCAGTGAAATAAAACGACTTGTTATATGCAAAAATTTTCTGTATCCAGACAATAGGTGAGATCTCTAATTGCACAAGGCAGGGCAATTTTGGACGGCAGGGTATTGCCATGGAAAAGAAAGTAAAATTTGAGAGCGTAACGCATTCTCTTACTGCATTATCAAAATATATTTTGATATCAAAAAGTAGCTCAATATACTCAATATGCAATCCAAGAAAAATTTTTACAGTAAATGCTGTTCAAAGAGTATTGTTGCCATCAATAATTTTAGCTAACATATCCACAATTCTTTACCTTCCATATTTATACTCATTCTTCGATATTATCATGGTCGGATTTGGCTTTTTTATTATCACAACGGTGCTATTAAAAGAATTTTGGGAAATTGTGACTGTATATATTTATAGTAAAATTCCTGTTATTGATATTGATTTTCTACATTTATATGAACTGCGCGCGGTCATGCCGGACGTTGAGAATGGAATGCTGAACGTCATATATAATCATGAAATTTTTGACTACGGAAAGAGAAATATTCATGGTTTTGATACATTGGTCAGTATAGTGCGCAGCAGAAAAGAAAACGTTTCCGCATTGGAGTATAACGGAAGAATTGTGTCATATTATATAATGGCAACAATCTCGAAGGATAGTACCGAGGCCATACTTTCCGGAAAAAATACCATAAACGATTTGCCCGACAAGGGCTTCTGCCCCGAAGTAGATGCGGGCGCGCTCTATATCTGCAATGTGGGAATAGTCGAAAAACCGGCCAGCCGTATGCCGGACCAGAAACTGCAGGCCGTTACGCTGGCATTGTTCTGGGCTTCTCTTTTCAACCTGTTACAGAAACATCCGGCTATCCGGGTCGTAATCTGCCGGCCGACCACCAATGAAGGCGATGATCTCGCCAAAAAACTGGGCTTCTCTCCAGTCGCCCGCAGTGGAGAGTACCCGTTATATGTCCTGAGCACCGACCATCTCCCGTGCTCTTTCGCCGCCATTCAGAAGTGCAATTCAAGCTCAAAGCCGCTTGTGGCGATACTGCCGCAACATCAGAGGCGCTCCCCCGAAATGTGAACGAGTACGCGCGCTATTGGCGCGGCAAGGCGAACAGCCCCCCCCGTTGCTTCCGAAAGGCGCCTCGCTCGGTTGTTCGCTTTGCGCGTATTGCTTTTCCTGTCAGTTAGTGGGATAGAGGCCGGACCGAAATTTCTTTTACGCGCGAGCTGTTATGACCGAACCGATTACGCCTTCCGTCCCCCGCCTGACCAGGGCGTCCTTATGCCGCCTGCGAGAAAGCGGCGCTCTGTCCGCTCCGGCCTGGGAAGAGGCTCTTAATTATCTTGATTTCAGGCCCGGCGCGCGGGCCTGGGGCGATTTCTGGCGGCATGTGCTGCTGCTTTGCGGCGTGCTTTTTCTGGCAGCGGGGGTAATCTTTTTTATCGCCTGGAACTGGGCCGACATGCACCGCTTCAGCCGCCTGGCCCTGGTGCAGGGCATTGTGGCGCTGACCGCGCTGGCCGCCGTGCGACTGGGGCCTGACAGCACGGCAGGGCGTCTCTCGTTGCTGGTTTGCGGCATCTGCGTGGGCCCCATGCTGGCGGTGTTCGGCCAGACGTATCAGACCGGGGCGGAACTGTGGGAGCTGTTCCGGGTCTGGGCCGGGGTGCTGCTCCTGCTGGCGCTTGCGGGCTGCCAGGCGGCGCTGTGGCTGACTGCCTGGATCGTGGGCAGCCTTTTTGTGCTGCTCTATCTGGGGCGGACCTTTTCCGCTCCGGAAGAAATGTTGCTGCTGTTCGGCCTGCTGCCGGAATATGTTTTGGCCCAGGCGCTGGCCCTGGCCCTGTGGGAGGCGGCCGCCTATCTGACGCGCGGCAATGCGCGCCATGCCTGGCTGCATGTACGCTGGCTGCCCAGGCTGTTTTTCTTCGCCCTGACGGCCAACCTGACTGTGGCGCTCTTCGGCCGCATCGCCTTTGGCGACTATCATCGGGGTTTTCTGGATGTAATGCTCTATCTGCCTTCCGAGCCGGTATTCTGGGGGCTCTATATCGCCTGCCTTGCCGGTGCATGGCTGTGGTACCGCAGGCGGCAGCCCGACCTCTTTATGCTGGCCTGCGGCGTGTGCGGCCTTGCCGCGCTGTTTGTGGCCCTGTTGCTGCGGACGAGAATTTTCTTTCGTGAGCCGGTGTTCGCTCTCTTTGCCTGGGGCATGATTCTCATCGGCCTGACCTGGGCGGTGGGAAAAGTGTTGATCCACCTGCAACGAAGCATGGAAGGGGAATTCGGCGACTCTGAAAACCGGGCGGAAGAAAAAGCGCCTTTTTTCAGCGTCCTTGCCCGCAAACGGGAATGGCCCGATCTGTGGGCGCGCTTGCGGTCTCTGGAGCTTGCGGCTGAAGAAGCGGCCGCGCCGCTGCCGCAGGCAACCTCTTCTCCCTGGTACGTTCAGGCCATGCTGGCCTTCGGCGGCTGGGTGGCGGCGCTTTTGCTCATTCTGTTTCTGGGCCTGTTCCTGTATCTGCCCCTGAATTTTCGCGACAACTTCCAGGGCCCGCTGCTTGTCGGATCTTTCATTTTGTTGGCTGTGGCCGCCGTGTGCTCGCACAGCCCGTCTTTTTTCGCCCGACGCTTCGGCTTTGCCGCCGCTTTGGCCGGCGCGGGCGGTGCGGGTGCTGCCCTGTGCATGCTGGCGGACAGCCCGCAGCACTGGGCGCTTTTGCTTTCGCTTCCTCTGGCGTGCAGCGTCCCGTTTATCCGCAGCGCTTCGTACCGTTTTTTGGCCGCCGTGTGCCTGGCCGCGCTCTTGCCCATTTGGCTGGGCTCCATGGCTTACGGCTACGGAAACTGGGGCTGGCGGCATCGGAGCGTGGAGGGCATTTTGAATGTTTATGTCTGTC
The DNA here is from genome assembly GCA_031551515.1 of Desulfovibrionaceae bacterium. GTDB lineage: Bacteria > Desulfobacterota > Desulfovibrionia > Desulfovibrionales > Desulfovibrionaceae > FLUQ01. The sequence goes on along the minus strand of JAVBNL010000040.1, from coordinate 22,573 downwards.
TTGCCCTTAGCGCCGTGTGGTGGGTCGCCCTGTGCGGCGCCGTGGCCGTGGCTTTCACCCGCGAAGCGAACTGGCGGCATGACGCGAAACACGTAGAATTGCTGCCGCCCCTGCTTTTTGGGGCCTATGCGGGGCTGCTGGTCTTTTTGATCTTTGCCTTTTCTCTGCGCATTGAAGGCGGGGCCATAGGCGTGCCCCTGTTTCTCTCGCCCGCTCCGGCAGGATTGGGCGCGGGCGCGGGTTTCGTCTGCCTGGTCTGGAATTTAACCCGCCATATGCAAGGCGGCTCCTGGCGTATCGCGTTTTTGGCCCTGTCGGCTCTGTCGCTGCCCCTTGGCTGGTATTTGCCGGGCGTGGGCGCGGCCGTGTTCGGCATGGGCCTGGCCCGGTATCTGGCGAGCCCGGTGCTGCTCGGTTCCACAGGCTTTTTCCTCTTCGCCTATATGGTCTACTATTATTACTACCTGGGGCTGACGCTGCTGCAAAAATCATTGACCCTGGCCGCTGTGGGGTTCATTTTGCTGGCGGCCGGCCTGGGCGTGAAAACACTGACGAACGGCTTCGCGGCGCAAAACGGCGCATCTGGGGAGGCCGGCCATGCGTAGATTGCTTATTCTCGGCACCATTTGCCTGTTGCTTTTGGGATTCACCTGGTCCGTGGCGCAGAAGGAGAAACTGCGTTCGAACGGACGCGAAGTGCTGCTGGAGCTTGCGCCTGTGGACCCGCGCGCGCTTTTGATGGGCGAGTACATGACGCTGGACTTTGCGCTGAACAGAGATCTCAGCGACGCGTTGCGGGCCAAATACGGCACGGGAAGTTCTTCCCGCCGCCGTGGCGGCTGGGGGCGATCGATGGATTTCCGCTCCGACTGGCCTTCTTCCGGCCTGGCCGTCATTCGCCTCACGACCGAGGCCGGCGCGGTTGAAACACGCCGGGGTCGTTCCGTGACGCTGCCCGCGGGCGTGGCGGTTTTTGTGCGCCTGGATGACGGCAGCCCTCTTGCGGATGGAGAAATGCATCTTTTTTACCGGGTTCACGGAGGGCGCGCGCAGGTGGCCTCATCCGCCTTCTATTTTCAAGAAGGGCACGCGCAAGCATACGAACGCGCCCGGTACGGGCTGATACGTTTGGATGGGATGGGTAAGAACCTGCTGATGTCTCTTTGCGATGATGCGGGCAAGCCCATTGCGCGTCCTGTAAAGGTTCAGAGCGCCCCGGCGCAGGGTTCGCCGCGTTGACAAGCTTGCTGGGAACCGAATTTTCTTTGCCCTTGCGCCGCCGGTTTGTTATGGTATTAGCATCGCATTCATGCCCGTGTCGCGGGCTTACTCTTTAAGGGACGGGGGCCGTAGGCATTGGTTGGGGCAGGCATGAAGCACTTTTTTACAGCCACTATCACCAGAACGCTTGTTTGCGTGGTGCTTCTTTCCGTCTTGCCTGCACTTTGCATCATTGTCGCAACCGGCATGGACAGATACAACAGTTCCGTCCTCAATGCGCAGGAACGCGGCAGACGGTTTGTGCGCATCGTTGCGGAAAGGCAGAACCAGACCGCGGAAACGACGTACACCATGACCCGGACCCTGGCCAGGCTGAACGAGGTCCGCTCGATGGACAGCGCGGACGCGTCACAACTGTTTCGCAGCCTGCTGGCTGCCACGCCGTCTTTCACCAACATTTTTCTGACCGACGCCAAGGGCTTTGTTGTCGCTTCCGCCTTGCCCATGGCGAAGGATGTGAATTTTTCTTCGCAAGTTTTTTTCAGACGAACATTGCTGCGCAACGACTTCAGCGTCGGGCAGGTGGCGATCTGCCCGGTGGGCAAAGGGCCCATATTGCAATTCGCCGTGCCCGTGCACAATGGGAACTCCGACGGGGCCGGCGTCATGAAAGGGTTGCTCGGCGTTTCCCTCAGCCTTCGCTATTATGACGCGCTGCTGCCGAAAATGGACCTGCCGTCCGGCGCCACGGTCTACCTGATCGACGGCGGGGGCGCTTTGGCTGCGTCGTCGTCCTCGGATACGCCGGTACAAACAGGGGCATTGCTGGGCGGCGAAGTCTGGCGCGGCGTGCAAAACGCCGCCGCCGCGCGCGGGCATTTTTTTGTGGAACCGGGCGGGCAGGCCCGCCAGTTCGTGGCATATCAAAAGCTGTACCTGCGGGGCATGGATCAGCCCTATTTTTACGTGCTGTACGTCAGTCCTGAGGATACCGCCTATGCTGAAACGCGCTCGCTGATGCAGCGCGACCTTTTGCTGTTCGCGGCGGCGGCGCTCCTTGCGCTGGCCGCGGCCTGGGGATTGGGCACGCTGGCTTTTCTGCGGCCTCTGAATGAAGTTTTGGCCGCCGCCACGACGCTTGCCGGGGGCGACCTTTCGGTGCGCGTGCCTGAATCGCGCACGGAAGGAGAGATCGGCGCCCTGGGCAAAGAATTCAACGCCATGGCCGAATCGCTGGGCAAACGCGACCGCGAGCTTTCTGCCGCCCGGGACCTTGCGGATGAGGGCAGCAAAGCCAAGAGCGAGTTTCTGGCCAACATGAGCCATGAAATCAGAACGCCCATGAACGCGGTGCTGGGCATGACCTACCTGGTGCTCAAAACGGATCTTTCGCAGCAGCAGCAGGGATATTTGACCAAACTGCTGGCCGCGGCCAACTCTTTGCTGCGCGTTATCAACGATATTCTCGACTTTTCCAAGCTGGAAGCGGGCAAGCTGAACATGGAAAGAATCGGCTTCTCTTTGCGCCGCATCGTCAACACGGTGCGCGGCGAAGCCGCCGGCAGGCTGGGCGAGAAGAGTCTGAGTTTTCAGATCGATATTCCCCCGCTGGTGCCCGACAACCTGATCGGCGACCCCCTGCGCCTTTCACAGGCCCTGACCGCCTTGGTGGATGAAGCCATCAGCAGAAGCGAGCGGGGCGAGATAACGCTGACCTGTTCCGTTTTGCAGCGCGAACAACCCGACATCACGCTGCAATTCGTCATCCGCGACGCCAGTATCGGGCTGACCCCCATGCAGTTGACCGAGCTGCGGCAGATTTTTGACCGCGAGCCGCATGCGCCGCACAGCTCTCTTGACGGTTCGCGCCTGAGCCTCGCCATATGCCACCGCCTGTTCCGGATGATGGAAGGCGCGATCAGCGTGGATAGCGAATTCGGGCGCTGCACCGTGTTCACGGCTACCGCCCGCTTCGGCTACAGCACGGATGTCGCCCGCAGGCAGCGGTACAGCCTCTTTGAAGGCCAGCGCGTGTTGGTGGTGGACGACAGCGAGCTTTCGCGCCATGCGCTGACGGAAATGCTGGATCAGTTCGGGTTTGAGGTGCGCGAGCTTGTGACGCTTGAGCAGGCGTTGGCCGCGCTGGTGGCAGGCGAAGAGCAGGGCAAGCCCTATGCGCTGATTTTCGCGGACTGGCGCGCCTCCGCGCCCGACATGCTGAATCAGCTTCGGCGCATTAAAAGCAACCCGCATTTGCAAAACCCGCCCGCGGTCATTTTGACCACCGCGCAGGGCAGGGCAAGCATTCCGGATTCGCTCGGCGAACTGGGGCTGGACGCATTTATGCACAAGCCCATCAACGGTTCCGTGCTGTTTGATATTTTGGTCAATGTGTTTTCCATGCAAAACCGTGGCGTTTTGGTGGAAATGCCGGAAACGGAACCCGAAAAAGATGCGGATATGGCCGGCGCCAGAGTTTTGGTCGTGGAAGACAACGTCATCAACCAGCAGATCGCCGAAGAGATTTTGCGCGGCGAAGGGCTTGTGGTAAGTCTTGCCGGCAACGGCAAGGAAGCGCTTGCGTTGCTCGGCGGCGACGGCCCTGTGCCGTATGATCTGGTGTTGATGGATCTGCAGATGCCCGAAATGGACGGTTTCGCCGCAACTCGGGCCATCAGAGCCATCCCCGCCCTGCACGCTTTTGCTCTCCCGGTCATCGCCATGACCGCGCATTCGGATATGCACGAGATCACGGCCTGCCTGAATGCGGGCATGAACGACCACACGGCGAAGCCGGTTACTGTGGAGAAGTTGTTTGCCGCCATCCGCCGCTGGCTGCCGCTTAACGCTTCCGACGCCGGCCATGTGCGCGAAGCCTTGTCCGAAATGCGCAAGTCGCTGGCGGCAAAAGACCCGGCGGCCCTTCTGCGGCTGGAAAAGGATATCGCGGCGCTCTTGCCCTATATTCACGAAGGCAGGGTCAAGGCGCTACGCGCCGCGCTGACCGAAGGTGATGAAGAATCCCTTTTGACCATGTTCGACAGGCTGGACGCCATGGCCCTTGCGGCGTCCTTGCGGAATGAAAGCTAACCCCGGCGGGGGGATGCAAAGACGTACAAACCGTCGCATGCGACAGAGTAAGGCCAGGTAATGCTGTTCTCCGGTTCGGTACGGAAAACCATGTACATCATAGTTGTCCTCGCGGTGCTGCCCGCGTTGGGCATTATTCTGTATTCCGGAATGGACAGCCGCCAGCGGGCCATGACCGAGGCACAGGAAAAAGCGTCGGAGCTGGTGCGCGACATAAGCAGCCAAAAACAGCTTTTGACGGAGAATACGCGGGTTTTGCTGATGACCATCGCGCAACTGGAAGAAGTTCGCACGCGCAACGGGGAGGAAGTCTCCGCGTTGTTCCGCGACCTTTTGGCCAACTACCCGTTTTACAGCAACCTGTTTTTGCTTGACCCCGCGGGCAATGTCGTCGCATCAGGCCGTGAGCGGGCCGCTTCCCTGAACCTTGTGGGCCGCAAAGAGGTCAGCGCGGCCGTGCGCAACCGTACTTTCTCCGTCGGCGCATACGGCCTTGCGCCCATATCGGGCGTGCCCACGCTGCGGTTTGCGTATCCCGTATTCGACTCCGCCTCGGGCAATCTGATTGCCGTCATCACGGGGGGCATTCAGACAGACCAGTACACGCTTGACGTCACGGCCAAAGATATGCCCAAAGGAGCCCAGATACGCCTGTTGGATAGAGACGGGCGCGCGCTTTTCTCGTATCCCGCGGAAAATGCCTCCGATCCGCTGCGCGAAGAGGAGTGGCGCGCGCTGAGTACCGCCGGCAAGGAGAGCGGGGTGCTCTCTCTTGTCACCCCTGAGGATGAAGAACGCATTCTAGCATATCAGCAACTGACCCTTTCCGGCACGAACAATCCCTATTTGACAATTTCGCTTTCCATGCCCAACTCCGACGCCTATGCCGAGGCCAACGCGGTGTTGCTGCGCGACCTTGTTCTTTTGGCGATGGCAAGCATGGCGGCCTTTGGCATCACTTGGCTGGTCGGCCGCAGCGCCATCACCCGGCCGCTCAGAAATCTGCTGGCGGCCGCCGGGCGGCTGGGGCGCGGGGAGCTGGGCGCGCGCACGGACATGCAGCATCTGCCCGGCGAAATGGGCAAACTGGCGCGCGCATTCGACGCCATGGCCGTGACCCTTGAAACGCGCAATCAGGAACTGGTGCGGGCAAAGCTTGCCGCGGACGCGGCCAACAAGGCCAAAAGCGAATTTTTGGCCAATATGAGCCATGAGATCAGAACCCCGATGAACGCGGTGATCGGCATGGCGTATCTGGCCTTGAAAACGCCGCTGACGGCAAAACAGCAAAGCTACGTCAACAAGATCTACGCCGCGGCCAATACGCTGCTGGGCATCATCAACGATATTCTTGATTTTTCAAAGATAGAGTCCGGCCAGCTCTTGATCGAGCATGTGCCGTTCCGCCTGGAAGATTTGCTGGACAGCATGGCCGTGCTGATCAGCCAGAAAGCCGAAGAGAAAGATTTGGAAATTCTGTTCCGTGTGGACAACAAGATCCCGCCGGTGCTCATCGGCGACCCGTTGCGCCTGGGGCAGATTTTGACCAACCTCGGCAATAACGCGGTAAAATTTACGGAAAAGGGCGAAATCATCATCAGCTGCTCGCTGATGGAAAACCTGGGCGACAAAGTGCGCCTGCGTTTTGTGGTGCGCGACACCGGCATCGGTATGACGCCGGAGCAACAGGGCAGGCTGTTTCAAGCCTTTACGCAGGCGGATGGTTCTACCACGCGGCGCTTTGGCGGCACGGGCCTTGGCCTGACCATCACCAAGCGCCTGCTGGAGCTGATGGACGGCGACATTCGTGTGGAAAGCACTTACGGCCAGGGGTCCATTTTCACGTTCACCGTGCGCCTGGGGTATGAAGCGGCGCAGGATCAGCCCCAGCTTTTTTCCGAAGCCGTCGGCGCGAAAGCCAGAGTGCTGGTTGTGGATGACAACGAAAGCGCTTGTGACGTGCTTGTGATGCTGCTCATGGATCTTTTCTTTTCCGCCTCGTGCGCCTCTTCGGCTGAACAGGCTTTTGCCATGCTGCGCCAGGCGGAAGAAGAAGGCAACCCTTACAGCCTCGTGCTGATGGACTGGCGCATGTCGGTTATGGACGGCGTTGAGGCGACCTATGTGCTGCGTAATAAATTGGGGCTGCAAGAGCCGCCGCCCGTGATCATCGTCACCGCTTTCGGCCGGGGTGAAACTTTGGCGCAGGCGGAAAAGGCGGGCGCTGCGGCTGTACTATACAAGCCGGTCAACAAATCGCTTTTGTACGACACCATACTGACCTTGCTGCACGGCAAGGGTGAGACGCGCCGGTTGGCGGTTCAGGTCAAACAGCAGCGCAGCGAGCATACTGAACAGTATCGCTTGCCGGGAACGCAGATTTTGCTGGTTGAAGACAACCCGGTAAACCAGCAGGTGGCAACGGAGCTTCTGGAAGACGCCGGGGCTACCGTGGTGGTCGCGGATACCGGGGTCGCGGCCCTGGCCGCACTGGAAAAAAGTACCGCCGTGCCGCCTTTTGACCTGGTGCTTATGGACCTGCAAATGCCGGAGATGGATGGGTATGAGGCCGCTTCCCGCATCAGGGCCGATCACCGCTACGACACCATGCCGATCATCGCCATGACGGCGCACGCCATGGTTGAAGAGCGTTTGCGCTGCCTGGAATTGGGCATGAACGATCATATTTCAAAACCTATTGAAGTAAATAAATTTTTCAATACGCTGCAGAACTGGATACAACCGAAGGCGGGAAGCGGAGGGCAGCCCACCCCGGACGAGCATGCGCCATCTCCGTTCGCGCAAGGCAGGACCGCCAAAGAACAGCCTCGGGCGCAGGAACCGTACGAAACGTCCGATGAGATGGAAACGCGGATTCTGCCCGCCCGCGCGGAAGAAAAGCCGCAGGTTGCATTGCCGCCGCTGCCGGGGTTGGATGTGGCAAGCGCGTTGAAACGTCTTGGGGGCAATGCCGCGCTTTACGGCAAGATTGCGCGTCAGTTTGTGGCGAACCAGGCGGCAACGGCGAAAGAGTACAGCGAAGCCGCCAATGCCGGTGACAAACAGCGTATAGCGCACACCATGAAAGGGCTTGCCGGTTCTTTGGGCGCGGAAGATTTGAGCGCGGCCGCCTTGCATCTGGAAAACACCTTGTCTTTAAATGATGCAACGGAGTTGCAGCAGGCTGAAACAGCATTTTTGGACGCGTTTGCGCTCGTTCTGGAAACCCTGCGCGCGGCTTTTGCCGAGCCGGGTGAACCAGAAGAACAGGGCGGCACTGCCGGAACGCCGGCGGCGCAGCACGCCGCGCCGAAAGGCGCCGCCGCTTCGCAAGAAGAGGCCGGTCAGGCTTTGCAAACCCTGATAGCGTATCTGCGCGATGACGATGCCGCGGCGTATGCTTTTGTGGAGCACAATGCGCGAACGCTCTCGGCGGCCATGAGCAAGGCGGAATTTCTGGCCGTGCGCCAGGCGGTGGCCCAGTTTGAATTTGAAGATGCCTTGCGCGTTTTGGCAGGGCATGGCGATGGGGAAGACGCCCGGTAAGCATTTAACAGCGTATCGCCAGGATAACACAGGGCCGCGTGCGTTCACGCGGCCCTTGCTTCATGCCGTCATCCGTTCGTATTTCCGGCGGCAGGCGTTTCTCGCTCCGCTACCGCTCTAAGCTGCTACTCCACTTTCTCCCACTGCCACAACCCGGCTGTGCCGGGGTTCCAGATGCACGGAATCAAATCGGCCTTGGCCAGGTACAGCGCGTCTTCGAAGGTGTAGTATTTGCCCGTGAACACGTCCATGCCCGCCAAGTACGCATACGGGTTCTCCCGGCTGCCGTCCGGTTCGCTGCCGGTTTCGGGGTCCGCGCTGATCGGCCGGTAGACAGCCAGCATGCCAGCAGATCCCGGCGCTTGGTGCTCTTGCGCAGTCACGGGTTGCTGCACTTCGTACACAACGCCTTCGTGCACAAGACGCTCGCCCTTGGCGTATGCCGTCCCTGCCGCCCAGGCGGGGAAAAGCCCGGCCTTGGCGAACAAGGTCATCTCCGCGCCCGTGAACGCCTCCGTTTGAACAAGCTGGCGTTGCATGCGGGCGGTCAAAACAGCGCTGGCCTCCGATGTGGCGGCGGCATATTCCGCTTGGGCAATATCTTCCGCAGTGGGCGCGTTCAAGGTCGTATATTCGGCCTCGGATATTTCCTGCCATTCGCCTTTTTTCAGCCCCCTGTCTTTGGCGGCCTGTTCCGCCGGCAAACCGGGAGCAGTAGAGGCCGTACAAATTTTACCTTTGTCGTCAGTATATTTGATGTACATGACTACCCCTTAAAAAATTAGCAGTTCAAATGCGCAGTCTTCATACCCGAAACTGCCACCAATAACCGCATTAGTGACCTGCCCGTAAACTCTTGGAATTATCTCCCGGCAGCCTATAGGGCTAGTAAAGCCACTCCCTTCGTAAATCGGCAAAGCAGCTAACGTGAATTCTCCAGAAGCAGCCGGAGTGAATATCCTATATATCCCGGCAGATACACGGGAAACAGACGTGATATTTTGACTGGCAACAATGTCCCCGGAGCGATTTACCCTGACTCGCGCCTTGAGACGGGTCCAGGCATCTGCTTGATACACGCTCGTATCCAGCTTACCCGTCATCGCCGCGATAAGTTGCGCCAGAGTTACAGATCCCTCATCCGTGACCGCGCCGTACATCTTGATCTGCCAGTCGCAGACGGCAGTGAGGGGGTGTGTATCGGTACCGTTGAAATTAACGCCGAGGCGAGAAGAATCAAAAGAAACTATATGTCCGCCGGAACTTGTAAAAGAACCCACTGCGGATGCGTTACTATCCTTTCTGAAACTCCCGTCAAAAGTATTGTCGCTTGGCTCCATCCGAGTAGTAAAACGACCTGTAATCGGGCGCATTTGGTCAGGCTGCCACGTCCCTACGCTTAGCGCGCTCGACACCCCGCGCCAGAACACGCCCGGCGCGCAGGGAATACGGAACGTCTGCGGAGCGGTATCCAGCGCAAACCGAGCACAGATGCCGCCCTGTGCCGTCATTTCCGAGGCGTACTGGGGCATGCTGACGATATTGGTTTCACCGGCGGCTTGCAGGGTGACGAGCCTGGCGTAAGCTTCAGGGAATGCGCCCTGCGTCAGAATGCCGTTGTCGCGGCAGACGGAGAGGTTGCCGGGCATTACCGTTGAAAACGGGACGGGTTGAAGGGCGAAGAGGGGAAGGCCGTCCGGCATGTTTTCCGGCGTAATGAAAGCCGGGACGGGCTTTGTGGTGTTGGTCTTGCGGTTCTTCGCCTCGTCGGGCGTGGCGATGCGGCCCGTGCCGAGGGTGGTTTCGGTCGCGGCGGGTGGGGTTGCGGATGCGATCATTGCGCGCACGTGTTTCGGCGTGGCCGCCACGCCTTCCGCCCCGGCCGCGTGCTCTTCGGCCGTGCCGTACCGGGTGATGCCTTTTGTGCTTTCAGAGGCGTCGGGCTGGCCTTGCGCGGCGGTCTGGGCCGCTGCGGCCGCACTTGCGGCGGCGGCGTTCGCGCTGGCCGCGGCCTCTTGCGCTTTGTCTTGCGCTACGGCAATGCCCGCAAATACGGCTTCTCTGTCCGTTGCCGATTGCGCCGCGCTGGCCGCGCCGGCGGCTGCGCTTGCGGCCGCATCGGCAGCCGCCGACAGTAGGGTCTCGCACAGTTCTTCAGGCGTGCCGGTGTCGCTGATCTTCATGGTCACGGCGCGGCCTATTTGTTCCTGTAGTTGCTGCATCTGCATGGCGGCCGCGTCGAACTGCGCCTCAATCACTTCCGCATCGAAGGGAGAGGCGTTTTGCAGATCCAGCTCCTGCACCAGGGGCAATTCGCGGTAGATGGTCAGGCGCGTGCCTTGCGGCAGTGCATCGCCGGTTACAGGGTAGATTACGTTGACGCCGGATGAGCCGCAGCCGGATACGCTGAAGTTCGCCGTGACAGGCGTATCAACGTTTGTGGCCGTACCGGTGACTATCAGACGCAGATGTTCCGGCTTCAGCACGGGAAAGGGCAGGGGAAACGCCCTTGCGGACCCGTTGCCCAAGAACTGGGCTTTTGTGAGGGTGGTTTCAATGGTCATGGCTGTGAAGCCTCCATATTGTATTGTGGTGTCGTTTTTGCTAAAAAAACCTGAAAAAAAGGGGGGGGGATGCGGAAATTACTGCTCGTTGCTCTTTTGATTGTTATGGCTGTCGCTGCCGGATGCACAACGCGGTACACGGTCACTGACGCGACGCCTCCGGTCACGCCGAAGCTTGAGCGCGGGCAGTCGGTATATGTTGCCGTGCCCAAAGACGGGTCATTCGGCGACCGGACCTATGCCGATTCCGGCCAGCAGACCGCAACATCGCTGCAAGCGGCGCTGACGCAATATGCCTCTTTGGTTCTTGTGGGGACGCAGTACGAAGATCCGCAAGCCGCCATGGAAAGCGCCACGGCGAAAAAAGCGCGATATGTTTTTGTTCCCGTCATTACGAACTGGGTGCATCGCCTGTCCACGTTGTCCGCAAAATCCAGCGGGGTTTCGCTCACTGTTACGGTGTATGACCTGAATCGTGAGGGCGAAGACAAGCGCGTGCTGCAAAAAAACCTGCGCGTGCAGGGCCGCAATGTGAGTTTCGCCAACCAGCATCCGGGAGAAATATTGAAGCCGCTGCTGGCGAAATTCGCAGCGGGAGCGTTTTAAAGTGAACTTCTCCTTTGTGGCGTAACAAGTATTTCAACTGTACTTAAAATGTTAACCCTGTGCGCCAAAGAACCCTCTCGCGCTGCTTGCCGAACTTGAAAGGGCGCTCAGGCCCGCCTGAGCCGTAACCTGTGCGACGTTGACTTTGCCCGCGCGGGCAAGTTTCGCTGCGGTTTCGCTGCTTCTGGCCTTGTTTTCCGACCGCCAGGCGTCGGCGTCGCCGGATTGCCCGGCACGAACCACGTCGCGTTCGCCTATCTCCGCCATGTCCACCAGTTTTTCCAGGGTGGAGCCGGAGTTGACCACAACGCCTGATGAGCCCATGCGCGCCTGCTGCGCGCCAAGTTGCGCATTGACTTCCCGGCGTTTTTGCGAAGCGGCGCGGGCCGCCTCACCTTGCGCATAGGCCGCTTCGTCGCGCGCGATGATCGTGTTGTTCTCTTGTATCCTTGCTTCCGATTCCGCCTGGGCGTTTTTGGCCCTGGCCTGAGAGTTGGCCGCCGCTATGGACGCGGCCGCCGATACAGCCATCAGGGCGACTTGAACCCACACGCACATGTCAGAACACTCCCTTGCGGTACGTACTCGCCTGCGTGGTTGTATTCGCGCTTGAAGCAAGCACGGAGCTTGTGTTCAGCGACCTGTCGCGGCTGGCGTAATAGCGCTGCCAGGCTTCATTGTTGGCTTTTTCTTTCTTTTTCGCCTCCTTGTCTTTGTCCTTTTCGGTTTTGGCGACGATGGAATAGGCGGGGTCTATCCATTCAACGCCGGTTTTAAAGCCCATGCCTTTCAGCGCCGCCGCGGGCGAGATCAGCCAGGTGGGAATGTTGCCGAGGTTTACGCACATGGTTGTTTCCTCCAGAAACGGATGAGGGGATGGCCCAAAGGGCCGGTCACGGGGACGGCATCCAGGTTGAAACCCAACCAGACCAAGAATCGCAGTGCCTGTTTGTGGTCCGGGTCCGTCAGGTTCTCAAGCGTGGAAAAGACCGTCAGCCATTGTTCTATGAAGCTCCGCACCAGGCGGGCCGCGCCGACCATCACCCGGGGGTCTTCAAATTCCGGGTGAGCCACGAACCAGGGCAGGCCGACGCTGCCCAAAAGGTCGCGGGAAGCGACCCCCAAGAGGCCGGTTATTCTGCCGTCCACGCGCAAGGTTGCGGTCATGGCCGAATGGGTAAGGCAGCGGGAAAGGGATTTTTCGATGGGCAGAGCGGTTGCCCGGTATGATTCCACCAGGTCGCTGCGGCGCAGGCCACGGCGCAGCAGGGCGGCCCCGTCGCCGGGCCGGTGCGGTTCGGCATAAATGCGCATGGCATATCCTTTTGAAGTAAGTAGCGCTTGCAATATCCGCGTAACGGCGAGCAGAGCGCGGATCAGCCGCTGATATCCACGTCAAGGGTAAGGGCGGCGATGGTGAAGGGCAGCGGCAGATCCTGGGCCAGCCACAGGCGGCCTTCGGCGTCATAGCCGCCGGAAGGGGAAAAGCTTCTGTCGCCGGTAAAGGGCTGCACGGCGGCGCCGTATGCGGCGGGCACAAAAGGCAGGTCATACAGGGTTTGCGGGTCGGGGCCGTATTTGCCGCCCACACTGGCAAGCAAGCGCAAAACCGCCTGGCCGTAACCGCGAAAGCGCCCCAGGCTGCTGCCCGCGCCGAGGTCCGCCTCCGGCGTTTGCGGGCAGGCCAGTGAGCGATAGGGCAGGCCCACGTGCACGGTTTTCGCGGTAAAGGGCAGGGTGACGCAGCCGTCAGACACAATCTGGTGCGGCAAAGGGGAGCCGTCCGCCAGAATGGCCACTGCGCAGCCTTCAAGGTGTTCCAAACCGGTCAGCACCCGCGCGCCTTCGCCCTGATATGACAGGCCGGAATCGATGTAAAAGGCGGCTTCAATGCCTTTTTCTTCCCGCCAGCGGCTGGCGAATCGTTCAAGGTACCATTTGGGTTCGCCCGCAACGTTGCGCTCCACCACGGCGAAAAGGTCGTCTTCCAGCTCGCCGGATGTCACGGCGATGGAGCGGAAACTCCCCTGCGTGCTGATGCGGGCCCAGCCCCAGATGTCGTGCTCTTTCATATACACGAGCGCCAGCAGCAACCCGTCGTCGCGCACGGCGAAAATGGCGCTGCCGGGCGCCTGCTGGTAATCCCACTGGCGCAGCAAATGGTTGTCGAAAAGGTGCGAAGCCAGCACGGAAAGGTCGTTACCCGCGTATCCGTCTTTCTCTAGGGAATAGAAGAGGTCGCGCACCCGGCTGCCCTGGCGCTGCACGTGCAAAACCGAGTTGCCGATGATCAGCGGACGCAGCCGCACGGACCCCCAATAGCTTTGTTCACGCACGGAAACGGAAGAAGGGCTTATGGACCCGCCGTCGCCGCCCGCGGCTTTGTATTCCGACCCGGCGGTGCCCAGCAGCAAATCGCCGAAGGCCGTGACCCACTGAATTATGTCGATGCGGCCGGAGGCCAGGGTGAACTCAAAGGCGTCGTCATCCTGCAAGGGGCTGGAGCGGGAAAAGTCTTCGTAGTTGCCGGTGCGTGAGCCGAACCAGGTTTGCGGCTGCAAGGCGGCGCCGGCCAGGATGAGCCGCTGCTGGTGAAAGGCTACCAGGCCGGGGTTGTTGTCTTCGCTGAAAGGGTTTTCCGGCTTGCGCGGGGTGTCTTTGGTATCCGCCGTGTAGCGGTCGTCGCGGAACGAGGTGGTTTCCGTAACCCCGATCAGGCCGTAAATGCCCGCTTCCTCACGATAGACGCAGTAACTTTCCGCGCCTTCCACAGCGGGCCAGGAGATAGTGGCATAGTCGCCCACCACCCAGTCGGAAGGGTGCTTGCCGCTGGGCTGTTTGCCGTTCGCGGGCGCGGAAATTTCGCCCTTGCCGTTCACCGCGGCTATTTTGTAGCGCAACTCGAACGAGCCGCCGGAAGAAAAGGCCACGGTCACGCTGGAAGGCGGCTCTATGGACGGGGTGAAGCGCACTTCTTCCAGCCGCCAGTCCTGATGGGCGAAGCGTTGCAGCTTGCGCAGCGCATGCCCGGTGTGCGCGAGATAGACCAGGTCGCCGGATTGGGCGAAGGAGATGTCGTAGAGCTGCCGCTCCAGGTACGGCGCTTCCAGGGTTATGGGCTCCCCCGCTTCATCCAGGATGAAGCCCGCGCGCTGGGCGATGCGGATGCGCCCTTCCTGCATGACCAGCACGTAGTTTTGCGTGGGGTCGGCGGAAAACTGGAAAGGCAGCAGCACGGCGGGTCCGCCGAGATCTTCGAGAAAGCAGGTGCCCATGCGGCGGCGCAGTGGGCCGTGCAGCTCGGGAATAAAATTCTCCAGGTGGCGGCAGGAGCTTTTGAATTTTGCCATATCGTAGCGCGAAGCGAGGGAGGCGGTGATCTCGCCGCCGGTAAAGTTGGTGTAGGCTGTTTTCATGCGGGCCTCTGTGGAAGGTGGTTGGTGATGGGCGGCGTGTGCGCCGGGCGGGAAAAAAGGCGTTGCTGCAAGCGGGTGGGGAAAAGGCGGTGAAAGGCGGGGCGCACGCCGCCCTGGTATAACTGAGGCTTAGTCAGGAATAACTATTTTGGGAAAGCCGCGCATGGCGTCGCGCTGTTCTTGGCTATAGCGGGAGTGTTCGCGTTGCAGGTGGCGTTCCGCTTCGGAGCGGGCCTGGCGGCGCTGCGCTTCAACAGCCGGGGCGTTGCGAATTTCTTGAATGTTGCGGCTGATCCGTTCCTGGCGGTCCTGCTGTTCTTTTTCTTTCAAGGCCTGCTGCAAGCGGCGGTCTTCTTCGACCAGCCGCTGGCGCTCTAGGGCCGCCTCATACTCTTGCGGCGTCTGCGCCCGCAGTCCGCTCCCCGGCTGTTCCTGCTGTTTCTGGCGCTCTGCTTCAGAGCGGGCTTGGCGGCGCTGTGCTTCAATATCCGGGGCGTCGCGAATTTCTCGAATGTTCCGGCTGATTCTTTCCTGGCGTTCCTGCTGTTCTTTTTCCCTTCGGGCTTGCTGCTGGCGGCGCTCTTCTTCGTATTTCCGGCGCTCGGCCGGATCGCGCGCGCTCTCTGTGGCATCGAACATTTCGCCTAATACTGCGCCTGTGAGCCCGCCGACAACGGCCCCCACAGGGCCGCCGCCGATAGCACCACCCGCAATAGCGCCGGGAAGGGCGCCTTTCCCGACCGCTTTTGCCCCTCTGTATAGGACTTGCTTTACGGTCGCCGTTGTCGCTTTGTTGGCTGCCATGTGGCGGATTTCCTTTACGGCTCTGCGGGCCGTACTGTCATTGCCGGTGTTTTCTTTTTCCGTGCCATTTTTGTTTTGCCGTTTTTTCTCTTGAGCAGCCATTTTCTTTCTCCTTAGATGTGCGGTATAGAGCGGGCATGATGTCGCTACACACATTGCGCGCCTGGTTTCATACGATTTTTCAATTTCTCTTTTTGCCCGTGGGGCCGCCTTTGGCCCGGATGGCTTTTTTGCGTGAAGCGCTGATTACGCTGGTTATCCGCAAAGCGGCGGCCTACGTGGCATATTTCAGCCCTGTGCTTTTTGTTGACGGGACTGTCGGGTATGCCGCTGCTGATGTGGGGGGATCTATTGCCTATGTCTTGCTATATGAGCTGCCGTTTTCCGTCCTTATTTACAGGCGGCTTCGCGGAAAAGGGTTTCTGGATATACGGCTGACGGAAGGAACGATTTTTCAATCATGGTATAAAAATAGCCTGTCTTTCGGCACTGTTCTCTTCTGTGTCGGGTATCTTTTGCTGTTGTGTTCGTATGTTTCTCTGGTTTCGGAATTGTTTCTTGTCGGCTTTCCCGGATATATTGTTCATTGCGCGATTGTCCTCCTTCTGCTTCCCGGCAGCGATTTCGTTCCTGACCGGCAAGAATTACAATTTTCTTTGTTGTTACATCTCCTTTTAGTTGGTTGTTTTATTTTCAATATGTATTGGTGCTATATAATCTGGATCGCAGCGCGCATGTGAGCTGAGCGTGGATAAAGAGACATTCGAAGACGGCGCAGAGTCCATATTGCGGTTCTTTTTTGCTCCCTTAAGCGGGCCGCTGGATCAGCGTGACTTTTTGCGTGGAGCGCTGGTTGTCATGCTCATACGCAAGACGATCATGTTGCTTGGCGCTTTTGCGATCGGATCGATGTACGGTGAAGGCCAAGAGCCGGGACGATTGTTTTCACAACTGGTTATTCTCCCATTGGTGGCTATTTTTTGCGGGCCATACGGAACTCTTTTGTACAACCGACTGCAAGGGATCGGCATTTCGTTCCGGGGGATGGGGTGGATTCTTACTCTCCTGTTGTTGTGTTATTTTTTTATCTTCGCGAGCGAATTTCTTTTCAGCCCCATGCACTACCTTTATCAGTGCATTCCTCTGCTGCTCCTTCCTTGGCCGTACAAACCCGCTGCGGGCGCTGATCCGGGCGTGTACTAAATAGAGCGGGCATGATGTCGCTACACACATTGCGCGCCTGGTTTCATACGATTTTTCGATTTCTTTTTTTGCCCGTTGGGCCGCCTTTGGCCCGAACGGCTTTTTTACGCGAAGCGTTGATTACGCTGGTTATCCGCAAAGCGGCTGCTTACGCGGCGTTTTTTAGCTCTTTGTTGCTTGTTGAAGGCACCGTCGGACATGCCGTTGTTACTGGATGGGGAGGCGCTGCGTACCTTTTCCTATATGAACTGCCATATGCCGTTATCATTTACAGGCGATTACGCGGGAAAGGACTTCTGGATATACGGCTGGCGGAAGGAACGTTCTTCCAATCATGGGTTCATAAAGACAGCCCGCCTTTCGGCACCGCCATCTTCTGCCTTGGATACCTCCTACTGTGGAGTGGATATACTTCTATAGCTTCAGAATTATTTCTTGTGGGCCTTCCTGGGTATATCGTTCATTGCGCGGTTCTCCTCTTGCTGATTCCCGGCCAAGATTCCGCGCCCGATCAGCAACCATTGCAACTTTCTTTGTTTTTAAAACTCCTTTTAATTGGGTGTTTTATTTTCAATATGTACTTGTGTTATATGATTTCGATCGCATAGGGCATGTAAACTGATCCCTGCGTGTACTGCCCCCCATCACAACCTGCGGGCATACGCGCCCATTCTGGCCGTTATCCACGGGTTGTCGTGCCCGCCGTTCCATTCCCCTTCCGGCGAGGCATAAGGCCGCCCCTCACGGGCGTCCGCCGTTTTGGCCCGTGCCAGTTCCAGCGTGTACAGCTCTTGCGTGGCCTTGTGCACGCTTCTGTCCGCTTTCAGCAGCGGCTGCACCAGGTGCGAGGCCAACTTGCGGGCCAGCGCCTGCACAAACAGCGGGTCAAAGCGGGCCGTTTCCGTAACCAGCGCGGTATAGGCGGCGATGGCGCCGGGCACGGCGGTCAGAATCAGCGTGCGGCCGTTGTCATGGCCCACGGTAAAATCTTGCGTGGGCGGCAAATATACCCCTCGCGGGTAGTATGCCCCACACGAAACGCCGCTGCCGCGGCATACGGCGTCTTCGCCCCGCAGCAGGGCGTGCACACGCAACGCATCGGCGGGGTAGGCGTACGCCAGCGGATATTCCGTCTGCCAGGCATCGGGAACATCCACCTGGGCCAGGCGTTCGCGGCGTTGAGCGAAATTCCAGGGGTGGTCGCGCAGCACCTCTTGCAGGGCAAGGTCATAGTGCTGCGCCGCGTAGAGCGCCTCCGGCGTGCGCTCGTCAAGGGTGGCGATGGCGCGCAGCCCCAGCCCGGCCAGGGCCAGGTTGCAGATGGCGGTTTTGCTGATGGACATGCGTTCTCCTTGCTGCGGCTTGCGGGGCGGGCTTTGCCCGCCCCGCGCCGTGGTTATCGTGACGCGCCGAACACGTCGGCCGGGCTCATGCCCGCATACGCAACAGGGGCGGACGGCTTTTTCACCGTATTTGCCCGCGCTTCCTTGTTACCGGGTATTCGGCCGGCAGCCGGGCCGGTGACCGGTTCCAGATGATCCGGGCAGGGTTCAATGGGTTCGCTTTCAAACACGTCGCCCACCTCAAACAGCCTGCCTATGCGGCAAAGCTGTTTGACGCGGTAGCAGACGGTTCGCGGCTGACCGCCGCCGTTTTCTCCAGTACCGCCGGGGCCGGAGTTTTGCGCCCCGGCATCCTCCCGCGCATCCCGCCCGGCGGCGGGTTTTGCCGCTGCCTCATCCCGGCGAAGGCCGTGGCGTGACATTTAGGCCACCACCTTCCCGGCCCGGGCGTATTGGCCGGTTTCATACGGCGAGAGTTCGTCCTGGGCGATGCCCGCCCACAGGCGGCCCGTGGCCGGAGAGCCGGTAACGGTGTACGACAGGCGCAGCTTTTCCGCGCGCAGGGTCGAAGGCAGCAGGAAGCTGTAATACGAACCGGTGCGGGTCAGTTTGGCCTGGGGCACGCTGTGGCTTTCAAGGGTGGTGAAGGTGTTGCCGTCTTTCGATTCTTGCACGGCGATGCTGACGGCGGCGGTTGCGGGGTAGGCTTCGGTGACGGCGACGGAGACGCGCCCCCCGTCGCCTTTGCCCATGTAAGGCATGACGGTGACGGCGTTGGACACGGCAGTGGCCCTGATGCTCACGTTATCCGAAAAGATGCAAAGCTGGTCGGTTATCATTGTGTTCTCCTGTTGCGAAGGGGCGTCTTTTTGCGTGATGCTGCGTCAGGCTTGGTTTTCGCGGCGGTCATGTACCGAAGAGTACACTTCCCGCCGCCAAAACCGGCGCCTTCCTTGCCTGACACAAAAATCCGCCCCTTCGGGTTGTGTGCCGGGCACATAAAGTAAAAGTTGCTGACTCTCCCACACAGGATGCGCGGGGCCGTTATGGTCAAGGAGCTGAAGACAACGCGGTTTCGGTAACCAAAATGGCGTCGTTCTGGCGGATGGGCGAGCCGTGCAGGTGCGGGATGCTGTCGGACTCGAACAGCTCGCCATACTGCAACTGCACGTTGCCCGCGTCGGAAGCCTGCATTTCAAGAGCCGTCAAAATGGCCTGGTTACAGTACCAGACAAGGCGGGTGCGCTTTTCGGTGGGGATCAGGTTTTTGGCCTGAATGGTCAGGCGGTGCAGGTCGATGTACCCGGCTTCGCCCTTGGCTTTGCCCAGTTTGCTCGCGTCGATGTTGCAGATGCGGGTGACGCAGCGCCAGTCGCGCACGGTCAGGCCCACGTCCCAGTTGTAGATGTCGCCTATGGCGCGAAAGGCGTTGCCGTCGTCGTCCAGGGCGTCGAATTCCGGCAGGGGCTTGTGGGTCAGCCCGGCCTTGGAACCCTTGGGGAAGATGCCGCAAACTTCGTTTTCGCCCCAGACCACGCCGAAGATGGAGGTGCAGTTCGCTCCCGTGCCCCCGGCGTCAACGACCTGGGGCGCGTTTTTGTAGGCATAGCGCGGATCAAGACCGTGAATGCGATCGGGGAAATCGCCGATGTTGCCGTAGAAGATGGCGGTGGCCAACTCCTGGCGCATGGCTTCCATAAAGGCGCGCGATTCGCCTTCGCGGTAGGCTCTGCTGTCTTTCTGGTGCAGCTCCATCATCTTGACGTCGATGATGCTGCGGGCTTCGAGCATGCCCATGGGGTCCTTGATCTTCGAGACCAGGCTTTTGCTGGGCGGGGTGCCTTTGTACAGCCGCCGCCAGTAAACCTTGGGCAGGCCGTTTCTGATGGTGGTGGTGTGGCCGTCATAGCCGTTGGCTTCGCGCCAGGCCATGTCCTCCAGTATGCTGTTCTGGGCGTTCATCAGTTCGATGACGGGCAGCATGTTGTCTCCGTCGCCGTAGAATTTGCCCCAGTCGGCCAGGGTGCGGACGTTTGTGGAATCGTGTTTGGGAGATGCCATTGTTTGCTCCTGTACAAGTGTGGTGGTGTGTGATGGACCGGATGGCCCGGGAAACAAGGCGAAAAGCGGTTTTTCCGCGCTTAGAACGCCGCTCTAAAGGCGACGGGCGGCAGGGTGGTGCGACTCTGCGCCGCGCGCGGTGGCGGAAAAGGGGCGCTGTTCGCCCGGTTGCTTGATGGGATGGAATGAAAGGGAAACTGGAAGTGGAAGAAGGAAAACTGTGTTTACGACGATTGAGGCGTTATGCGGCCGACCGCCGGGGAACGGGTAGAACAGCCCTCCCCGGCGGCGGAAAGGGGGTGGGGAGACCGCCTCCTTGCGCCCTTTCCGTAAATACACATGTTTTACCGGCCGATTTCTGCCTGCCGCGCCGTACCAAGCGGCAGTTCAGCGATGAATCTTGCGGGCAGGCGGCGCAGTCCGCCGCCTGCCGTTAGTTGACTCAACTTGACCAATAAGCTGAAAAACGCCATGATATATAAGTGTTATCGGAAATTAATCGACCCTCCAGATTTGTAGGGACCGCGTATGAGCGACCAGGGCATTGAACTTTACGTTTTGTTCGCTGTAATCTGTCTTTCTCCATTTACAAAGTCGGGTTTCAAAAAGCCGTTCTGGTGGGCTATCATCTTAACTTTCCCTCTGTATCTTCCTGGAATATGGTTTTCTGATTTTATTCTGCACGATGTAGATATTGGTGTTTTTATCTGGGTTGCCAATGCATGCACCACGCTACTTCTTGCTCTTTTTTTTAAACTATGGGGTCGCATAACCAGTTCTGATGTGTATGGGCAGTTGAATGGAATCGACAAACTCCTTATTGTTGCCGCTATTCCCGGATGTACATGGCTCACCTTCAGAACACTAATTGCTTTTGGCGGTGGTTAATTTGGCCACTTTGCTGATGTTATTTGGCAAAAAGCGGTTTTCCCTTTTCTTTAGCTACGTTTGCAGCTTCTTTAAGAACTTCATTCACATAAATCTGGCAATCCATTGATCTGACCACATAAGGATCGTCAGCTATCGCATCAATAGATTCCTGAGAAAGAGAAGGTTCTGAATCCAGCGGAGCATTTTCTTTTATTTTCTGCATGGTATCCGAGTATCCTCTTTTCATTTTCTCCGCTTGTTCCTTGAATTTTTCATCCACACGCTTGAAGGCTTCATCCATGCATTCTGCGTCATACTTTTTGTCATCCAGGTATTGATATTTTTTCATATTCTCAGGACTGTCCTTGAAAACGCCCCCTATTGTGAGACCCTGATTGTGGCCATCGTCGGCTATAAAATGTCGGTGTTCCATCGAAGTTGATTTTTCTTTATTATATCGACCGCGAAAACCGGGAACATCCAGTTCTCTTCTCCCAACGACATAATAACGACGGCTGGGCGGGTTTTCTCCTGGTTTACCCTGTTTCTCGGCAGGATCTTTTACTTGGGCTTCCCATACCGGATCGTTAGCACGCTGCGGCGGGCGTGAAGGCTTGTCAGAGGCAGTTTTTTTACCGGATTGTGAAGCATCTCGAACTGGCTTTGTTTTTGGTGACGCCGCGTCTGGTTTGTTAGCCTTACCATGTTCAGCCACCTGGTATTTCTGCGAATCATCCAAAGGCGGTTGATCCGCCGTGAGTTGCGCGGCGGTTTCATCCACAGCGTTTGCCATGTCTTTACCGCCGACGATTCTGTGCACCTTGTCGATGAGGTTATCGGGGTTTGCCGGGTCAATGGCGTCCGCCAGGGAGCCTTTGGCTTTGGCCTGGTCCAGCAGGGACAGAAGGAGGCTCATGGCCTGGGTTTGGCGGATGAAGATTTCGGGTTTGCACTCCATAGTTTGCCATGCGCCCCCGCTGGTGGCGCCACCCGCTTGGGGGTTGGGCAGAGGCTGGATAGCATTCGGATCCGGGGCAAAGCGTTGCATCATATCTCGAATGCCTTTGCCGTAAAAAGCGCCTTCCGGCTCCAGCAGCGTCTTTTGCAGGCCTTCCACGGCAGCTTTGCTGCTGGGTGTCAATTTGCCGCGCGCGATGCCGCGCAGCAGTTCGGCGGCGAAGATCTCGGGGTCCAGGGGCGTTCCGGGTTGTGTGGAACCTCCTTGCGTAGCGGAACCGCCTTGCCCGGCGGCACCTTCCTGAATTACGCTGGAACCCGCCCCGGCATCCGCGCCCGCCAGTTTAGCGAACAGGCCCGCCACATAGGCCGGGTCGTCCTGTTTGCCCATGGTGCCGTTTTGCAGGGCAACCAGGGCGTCGTGCTTCCAGTCAAAGTCATCCGGCAGGCGCATCAGGCCTTTGTACATGCGTTGCAGATCCTCGGCCTTGATGTCTTTGTTCATGCCCATCCGCACCAGTTCTCCCAGGCCTTTCGTCTCCATGTCCAAGCGTTCGCGGCGCTGTTTCTCATGGGCATGGAAGGCGTCGGTATACAGCATGCGTTTTGCCGCCATAACTTCCTCATCCGTCAGGCCGCCTTTGAGTTCCAGAGCCGCCCGGCTCTCCGGGTTATCCAACATCGCATAGGCCTCATGCAGCGGCACATCGCGCAACGTTTCCGCCGCCGCCGACGCGTGCACCTGCACCGCCGCACGTTTGGCCGCGTCCATCAGGTCGGAAGCCTGTTTGTCGTCCAAACCCCGCACCCGCCGGGGAACGGGGGGGGGGGGGGGGGGGGGGGGGGGGGGGGGGGGGGGGGGGGGGGGGGGGGGGGGGGGGGGGGGGGGGGG
>JAVBNL010000082.1:0-17841 GCA_031551515.1 Desulfovibrionaceae bacterium | reverse complement strand
CACCTGTGCACTCCGGGCAAACTCGAAATCCTCAACAAGCCTGAACTCTGTCGAAAGACACAAAGCCCGAATTTGGTCTGTGCCAAATTCGGGCTTTGTCAGCAGTCTGTACCACCGGCTATGCCGGTGGATTTTTATTTGCAGAACTTCACGGTTCAAGGCGGCAACTCTGTGACGTTGCCGTGGTGTTTGTGCGGACCTATTGGCCGCGGCGTTCCCACAGCTTCATGGAGCGCATCTTTTTGCGGCGTTCTCTCTGCAATGATTTGCAGACCAGGGGCGTGCCCTTTTTGTACCCGCAGCGTTCGCGGTATTCTTCCGGGGTCAGACCGTGCGAGCCAAGGTGTTTTTTGGTAAGCAACTTGAACGACTTGCCGCATTCGACACAAGCTATGGATTTTTCTTTAATGGCTTTGCGCGGGTCAATGCTGAGCGCTTCGGCATCTTCCGACGTGCTTGAGCCTTCATTGATGGCGCGAATGCCCGCGGCCAGCTTGCGAACCATGGTCGTTATTTCTTCTTCTGTCATGGTGCGCACACTAGCCTGCGCTTTCACAATTTCCAGAGCTTCTTTGAGGTGATTTTCCATGTCGTGTCCTTATTACAATAGTTTGCTGATATACTGTATCTGATAATATATGCTTAACTCAAGAAGGCAGTCAATAATTTTCTCGTGTTTGCTGTTCAGAAAGTCGAAAAAAATCAAAAGTCCGAATCAGTGTACGTGAAAATACTCATGAAGAACGCGTGATTGCTGAAAGTGAATAGAAAATAAGGAAATTTTATAGTTATATTGTTTATTGCTTTTGCGGAGATGAATAATGATCGTGCTATGAAATAGTGAAATATTTGTGGAAAAATAACTAGTATTTATATAATGTTATGATAGATAATGATTTTTCGTGTCTATATTTATTCATTGCGGAGCAGGTGTTGATGTTGAAATTTAATGTGGCTATCTTTCTATTCGATAATGATTTTAGTATTTTGATAGCAATGCACAGTTTTGTATTTTTATTTCATTGTTTGAAAGTTGAATCATGTAACTATATGATAACTATTGCGAATGAATAGGTTGTTTCCATTGCTGCACAGTGATTAAAAAATATAGTTTCAAAAGCAAGGCAAATTTTTTCATAACGCAAAACGACACAGGGAATACTATAATTCGCATCTTTGCCGATTGAAACGGCGGATGCGGTTTGTCAGGTGTTTCGCACCACACGTTTGCGTGTAATGTCTGGCGCAGGCCGGCGCCGTGCGGCCGTTCTTGAACAGTGGAACGGCCTGCTGTTCGCCGAGAGCTGTTTTATGAACGGGACGGCCGCGCAAGCGGTTTGCTGTTGCAGTCGCCCCCGGCTGCAGGTATGTACATGTTTTGGAGGAAACCATGTCACGTCTGACTTCTTTATGCGGTCTTCTTTTGTGTTGCGCGATATTGTGCCTTTCAGTCACTGCTCAGGCCGCTGAAAGCAAAACCGGCCAGGCTGCCGCGCAGCCTTTGACGCGCGCCGAGCTGAAAGACGCTTTGCGCCAGGTGTTTCGTGAAAACCCCGAGCTTGTGCTTGATGTGTTGCGCGAAAACAGCGTCGCTGTTCTCGAGATAGCGCAAAAAGGCTCGCAAGAGCGGCAATACCAAGCCATACGCGCGCAATGGCAGCAGGATATGAAAACGCCGAAACAGGTTAGTTATGACCGGCCCATCTTGGGCAACGCCAAAGCGCCGGTGACCATCGTCGCCTATTCCGACTACACCTGCCCTTATTGCGCCAACGCGGCGGAGACCATTCAGCAGGTTATGGCCGCGCGCAAGAATACGGTGCGGTTCATCTTCAAGAACTTCCCGCTGAAAAGCCACCCCTTGGCCCGCCTGGCGGCGGAATATGTTACGGCCGCTTTCGTGCTGGATGAAAGCAAGGCCTGGGCCTATCACGACGCGGTCTTTGCCGGTCAGGAAAAATTGCTGAAAGAAGGTGAGGGGTTTTTGCGCGCCGAAGCCTTGGCGCTCGGCTTCAATTTGCAGAAACTGAGTGCGGAAGCCAAGGGCCGCAAGGTCAAAACCATTATTGACGAAGATATCGCCGAAGGTCAGGCCATCGGCGTGCCCGGCACTCCTTTCCATCTGGTGGGCAACCTGACCGTGCGGGGCGGCGTGCCGTTGCCGGTATTTCTTGAAGCGGTGGATACCGCGCTGGCGGCCAAAGAGGGCGCCAAGAAAAAATAGAGAAGAGGGGTCGCGACAGCGGCCCTTTCTTTTTTTCCGCAGCTCTGGCAAATACATAGACTATGGCCGTCCGTAAACACACCGGCCGCCGCGTGGCCTTCTCGTTATTCCTGCTCCTGCTCCTGGGGCTGCTCTTGTCGCTTGCGGCCAACCCGGGGTTCTTTCTGCATGCCCTTTTGTTCGGCCCGGAGCCGCTGACCTGGGAACGGGCCCTGGAAGGGCTGGCGGACTACGGCTATTGGATCTTCATCGGCTACGCTATTTTGACGGGCGCGGCCCTGTTTTTGGAAAACCGCAACCCCGACCGCACCCTGGCCTGGCTGCTGGTGCTGGGGCTGCTGCCCGTTCTGGGGCTGATTTTGTACTGGGTTGTGGGGCCTAATTTCCGCTATCTTGCCGACAAGCGGCGTTTTCGCCTTTCCAAACCGCGGCGGCACGACGCCTTTCACACAGAGGCGGAAAGCAGCCCCTTGGTGACCGACCTGGCGAACCTGGTCTATCACAGCGCCGGGGCCCGCCTGGCAAGCGCGGATGAGGCGCGGCTGCTGTACGACGGCGAAGAGGCCTTCGGCCTGATCAAAGCCAGCTTGGCCGGTGCGACGCGCAGTATTCTGCTGGAAAGCTATATCATCAAAAACGACGGCCTGGGCCGCGAGATACGCGATATTCTGGTGGAGCGGGCGCGGGCCGGGGTGCTGGTATGCGTGATTTACGACGCCGTGGGCAGCTGGCGCATGGGCAGCGGGTATTTGAGCTCGCTACGCGCCGGCGGGGTGCACGCCTACCCCTTCCTGCCGGTGTCGTTCCCTATGTTTCGCGGCGCCAACTACCGCAACCATCGCAAGATCATCGTGGTGGACACTGACACCGCATTCATGGGCGGCATGAATATCGGCGACGAATATTTGGGCAAGGACCCGAAGATGGGCTATTGGCGTGACGCGCACCTGATGCTGCACGGCCCGGCGGCGGGCACGCTGCGCAGAATTTTTTTGCGCGACCTTGCGGTGTGCGGCGCGTCACGTTCCTTGCGCCGCAAACTGCGTTCAATGCTGCTGCGGCCGGGCAACGTCCCGGCCGCCCCCTCGGCGGCCCCCCCGGCCAAGGATGCCGGCACTCCGTTGCAGATCGTGACCAGCGGGCCGGACACACCCTGGGATACCATTCAAAAAGCGTATTTTTCACTGATCAGCCGGGCCAGAAAGCGGGTATGGCTGACAACGCCCTATCTGGTGCCCGGCAACACGCTAATGGAAGCGCTGTGCATGGCGGCGCTTACCGGGGTTGACGTGCGGGTGCTGATACCGGAAAAGGCGGACCACCGCCTGGTGCACTGGGCCAGCCTGAACTGCTGTGAAGAGTTGCTGCGGGCGGGGGTGCGGGTGTTCTTGTACCGGCCCGACCGCTTCATCCATTCAAAGACCATCACCAGCGACGGGGCCGTCATGTCCATCGGCAGCGCGAACTTTGACACCCGCAGCCTGAACATCAATTTCGAGGTGCAGGCTTTCATTTACGACGGCGCTTTGGCCGGGCAGGGCGAAGCCGCGTTTTTGCGGGATACGGCGGATTCGCGCGAGCTGGTTCTCAGCGCCTGGCGGCATCGCTCCGTGTTGCAGCGCATCAAGGAAAACACCGGCAAGCTGATTTCATCGCTGGCCTAACGTACGTTATTTCCTTATGCTGGGCGGCTGCGGGGCAGTCCCGCTTCAGGAGCCATATATGAAATGCACACGCTGCAAAGCCACGGCCGCCGTGGCTCTGCCCAGTCATAACGCCGGGTTCTGCCCGGATTGTTTTCTCGATTTTTTTCGCGGCCAGGTGGAAAAGGGCATCCGCAAGCACAAGCTGTTCAGTCCCGAGGATAAAATTCTGGTCGCCCTTTCCGGCGGCAAAGATTCGCTGGCGCTGATGCTTGAGCTTTCGCTGCAAGGCTATACCGTCACCGGGCTGCACGTCGATTTGGGCATACCCGGCTCATCCGAGGCGGCCAGGGCGACTGTGGAACGCTTTTGCGAAAAGCACGGCTTCCCTCTGCTGGTCAAAGAGATGGCGGCGGAAGGGCTGCCCATGCCCGAGGTCAAGCGCTGCCTGAACCGGCCCATTTGTTCCGCCTGCGGCAAGATCAAGCGGCATTACTTCAACATGGCCGCTCTGGAAGGGGATTTTACGGTCATGGCCACCGGCCATAACCTGGATGACGAAATCGCGCGGCTGTTCAGCAACGTGCTGCGCTGGGATACAGGCTACCTGGCCGACCAGGGTCCGGCCCTGCCGGAAGCGGGCGGCTTTGCCCGCAAGGTGAAGCCCCTGTGGCGGCTGTCGGAATTTGAGACGGCCAACTACGCCTTTTTAAAGGGCATCGACTATCATTATGCCCCGTGCCCTTACAGCAAGGGCGCGTCGTTCACCATCCACAAAAAGATCTGGGCGGATCTTGAAGAGGCCATGCCCGGCCGCAAGTTGGATTTTTACCAGGGTTTTCTTGAAAGCGGCAAACCCAAGTTCATGGAGGCGCGAGAAAAAGAAAGCGTGCCGCTCTCTCCTTGCGAGCGCTGCGGCTGCCCTACATCCGCCGGGGTTTGCGGTGTCTGCCGCATCAAAGAGATTGTGGCGGCACGGCGCGATACATAACAAAACAAAGGCGGGCGAAAGCCCGTCTTTGTCATTATGACGCGTCTTTAAAAAATCAGCCAGGGCATGAACAGAGGCAGGTACACATAGATTAGAAAAACGGCGATCAGGCCCAGCAGATAGGGTACCACGGCTTTGGCTATCTTTTCTATGCCCAGGCCGGTGATGCTCGAAGCCACGAACAAATTGATGGCCACGGGCGGGGTGACCATGCCGATGGCGATGCCCACGGTGAACAGAATGCCGAAATGGACCAGGTCGAGGCCCAGCATCTTGACCAGCGGCAGAAAGACCGGGGTCAGCAGAATGACCGCCGAAGACGTTTCCATGAATATCCCGGCGATCAGGATGATGACGGCGATCAGAAAGATGATGACATAGGGGTTGGAGGACATGCCCAGCACCATGCCCGCCACGGTGGAGGGTATCTTCCAGTTGGCCAGCACCCAGCCGAAAATGCCGCTGCAGGCTATGATGATCATAATGACCGACGAGGTCATGGCGCTGCCCTTGACGATAACCAGTATCTCTTTCACCGTCAGGTCTCGGTAGATGAACAGCGAAACCAGAGCGGAATAGATCACGGCCACGGCCGCCGCTTCAGAGGGCGTGAACTGGCCGGAAAAGATGCCGCCCAGAATGATAAGCGGCATAAGCAGGCCCCAGATGGCCTGCACAAAGGTGGCGTATACGTTCTTCCAGGCGAAGGGCGCGCCCTTGGGGTATTGCCGCGCGCGGGCCTGGCGCAGGGCTATGGCGATCAGCACCCCGCCCATCATGACGCCGGGAATGAAGCCGTTCTGAAACAGCTTGGTCACGCTCTGGTCCGCGATGACCGCGTACAGCACCATGGGCACGGAAGGCGGTATGACCACGCCGATGCACCCGGCCGAGGCGATCAGGGCGGCGGCGGAGCTTTCGTCGTACTTGCGTTCTTTGAGCTCGGGTATCAGGGTCGCGCCCACGGCCGCCGTGGTGGCCGCGCCGGAGCCGGATATGGCCGCAAAGAACATGCCCGCCGCAACGGAAACGACGGAAAGCGCGCCCCTGGCCTGGCCCATGAGGGCTTCGGCAAAAGCCACCAGTTTTTTTGACACCGCCCCTCTGGCCAGAAGGTCACCGGCCAGGATGAAGAACGGCACCGCCACCAGCGGAAAGGAGTCTGTGGCGGCGAACATGCGCTGCACCGCGACCAGCAAAGATACCTCGCCCAGCAGCAGCACCGTCGTGCCCGCGATGCCCACGGCAAAGGCAATGGGCACGCCGATGGCCAAAAGCGCCAGAAAAGCGCCGAACAGTATGCCGGTCATCGCCAGTCCTCTGCTGCGGTTTTTCCTATACAAACATAGAAAACATTTTCTATATATTGTATCGGCAAATCAATCAAGGTGCGCCTTGGCTCAAAACGCAGACGCGCGGAGCGCCGTGCATTGTGCTGCACGGACTCCGCGCGGGAACGCGACCGGGTGGGGTCGGAAGATATCTAGAAAATTAACCAGGGCATAAACAACGGCATGTACACATAGACCAGGAACACGGCGATCAGGCCCAGCAGATAGGGCACGACCGCTTTGGCTATCCGCTCTATCTTCATGCCTGTAATGCTTGAGGCCACGAACAGGTTGATGGCCACCGGCGGGGTGATCATGCCGATGGCGATGCCCACGGTGAACAGAATGCCGAAATGGATCAGGTTGACGCCCAGCATTTTGACCAGGGGCAGAAAGACCGGGGTCAGCAAAATGACCGCCGAAGATGTTTCCATGAACACCCCGGCGATCAGGATGATGATGGAAATCAGAAAGAGGATGACGTACGGGTCGCTGGAAAAGGACAGCACCGCCGTGGCCACGGTGGAAGGGATCTTCCAGTTGGCCAGAACCCACCCGAAAATGCCGCTGCAGGCGATGATGATCATGATCACCGCCGAGGTCATGGCGCTGCCTTTGACTATTTTGGCAATGTCACGCAGCGAGAGGTCCCGGTAAATGAAGAGCGAAACCAGGGCCGCGTACAGCGCCGCCACGGCCGCAGCTTCAGAGGGCGTGAACTGGCCGGAGAAGATGCCGCCCAGAATAATCAGCGGCATCATCAGGCCCCAGATGGCCTGCACAAAGGTGGCGCACACGTTTTTCCAGGCGAAGGGCGCGCCTTTGGGGTAGTTGCGGCTATATGCCTGCTTTACCGCAATGGCGATCAGGATGCCGCCCATCATGAACCCGGGGATGAAGCCGTTCTGGAACAGCTTGGTCACGCTCTGGTCCGCGATGACCGCATACAGCACCATGGGCACGGAAGGGGGTATGACCACCCCGATGCAGCCGGCGGATGCGATAAGCGCGGCAGCGGAAGCTTCCTCGTATTTACGTTCTTTGAGTTCGGGTATCAGAGTCGCGCCCACGGCCGCCGTGGTGGCCGCGCCGGACCCGGATATGGCCGCGAAGAACATGCCCGCCACCACGGAAACGATGGAGAGTGCCCCCCTGACCTGGCCCATGACCGCTTCGGCAAAGGCCACCAGTTTTTTGGAGATGGCCCCTCTGGCCAAAAGGTCGCCGGCCAGGATGAAAAAAGGCACCGCCACCAGAGGGAAAGAATCGGTCGCCGCGAACATGCGCTGCACCGCGACCAGCAGGGGCACTTCACCCAGAACCAGCACCGTGGTGCCCGCGATGGCCACGGAAAAGGCGATGGGCACGCCGATGGCCAAAAGCGCCAGAAAAGCGCCGAACAGTATGGCGGTCATCGTTCATCCCCCTGCGCGGTTTCCGGCTTTGGGGGCTGCCCCGGCAGCATGTGCAGCAGCAAATCCGCAACATGCAGGGCCATGATGCCGCAACCCACGGGAATGGACAGATACATCCAATGCATGGGTATGCGCATGGCGGCTGAAAGCTGTCTGGTTTGAAAGCCCATGTATTTGATGCCGTAATACACGGCCATAAGGAAAAAGGCGCCGCACAAGAGGTGGGTCAAAACCCGCATGGCTTTTTGCGCGGCCGGGGGCAGCAGGTCTTGAACGATGGTCACGTTGATGTGCCCCATCTTTTTGTAGACGCACCCCGCGCCGAGAAAGGTGGACCAGACCAACAGGTAGCGAGAGAGTTCCTCGCTCCAGACCAGGGCGGTGAAATACATGCGGCAGATGATCTGCGCGCCGGTAAGCAGCACCATGGCCGTAAGGCAGGCCACGCACAGCACGGCGCAGACGCCGTCCAGCCAATCGCTCAGTTTATGCACGGCCTTGACGATGGCCATAGATCCTCCCTGACGGGATGGGAAAATGAGAACATGCCAGGGGCGAAAAAGCCCCGGCGCGCCACTAGAACAGTTAACGCTTGAAAGAGTCGTTTAACGGCGAGCAAAGCTCGCCTGCGCCTCGTTCGCGGCAAGGGTTTTCAGAAAAATCCTTGCGGGCATTTCACGTGTGCAATGCTCCAAAACGGCGGAGCGGACCGGAATCATGTTTCCGGCCCGCTCCCCGGGCGTTATTGGGCCAGAGCCTGCTGAATGCGCTTCAAACCGTCGGCGTACTGCGGGTATTTGGCGTACACGCTCTGCACGGCGGTTTTGAAGCTGGCCAGGTCGGGCTGCTCCACAACCTGCATGCCGTTCTTTTTCAGGTCGGCCAGCTGGCGGGCTTCGTTGTCGGCCACCCATTTACGTTCATACACGGCCGCTTCCTGGGCAGAATCCTTCATGATTTTCTGCACGTCGGCGGGCAGCTTGTCGAACAGCTGCTTGCTCATGGTGAAAATGGCCGCCGCGTAGGCGTGGCGGGTCATGGTCAGGTATTTCTGCGATTCCCACAGCTTGAAGGCATGGATGACGTTGACCGGGTTTTCCTGTCCGTCCACGGTGCCCTGCTGGAATGCGGTCAGGGCTTCGGTCCAGGCCATGGGCACGGCGTTGGCGCCCAGCGCGCGGAAAGAAGAGGTATAGACTTCGTTTTCCATAACCCGGATTTTCAGGCCTTTGATGTCTTCGGCTTTCACCACCGGCCGCACGCTGTTGGTCAGGTTGCGAAAACCGCGCTCGGCATAGGCCAGGCCTTTGATGCCCGCGCCGTCCAGCTTGGCCAGAATGCCTTGCCCAATCTCGCCGTCCAGAATTTTATAGGCCTGGGCGTTGTTCGCAAACAAAAAGGGCATGTCCAGCATGCCGAATTCGGGCACGAAGTTCACAAAGGGGCCGCTGGTGATGATGCCCATATCCAGGGTGCCCATCTGCATGCCTTCAAGCATGGTGCGCTCGTCGCCCAGCGCGGCGTTGGGGTAAACTTCAACGGTATACGCGCCCTTGGTGCGCTCTTTGACCAGCTCGGCGAATTTGAGCGCGGCCACCTGGAAGCTGTCTTGCTCGTTGACCGTGGTGCCCAGTTTGACGACCTTGGCGGCCGCAAAGGCCGGGGAGACGCTCAAAACACAGAGGAGCAGGGCCGCAAGCAGAGGAATGAGGCGGGAATGTGCTTTCATCGGATCTCCTTACTATCTAGTTGTGAAAAAAAGTTATTCGTCGGCAAAAACAGCGCCGGTGTTGGCCGAGGTGACCAGACGGCGGTAGCGTTTCAAATACCCGTTAGGCACGGGCTTGAGCAAAGGCTTCCAGTTCGCGCGGCGTTTCGCCAGCGTCCCTTCATCCACAAGAAGCTCCAGCTTGTTGTTCGGAATGTCGATACTGATGGTGTCGCCTTCTTCAATCAGGCCGATCAGGCCGCCGGCGGCGGCTTCCGGAGAGATGTGGCCGATGGAGGCCCCGCGGGAGGCGCCGGAAAAACGCCCGTCGGTGATCAGCGCCACGCTGTTGTCCAGGCCCATGCCCGCAAGGGTCGCGGTGGGGGCCAGCATTTCACGCATGCCGGGGCCGCCTTTGGGCCCTTCGTAACGCACCACCAGCACGTCGCCGGCTTTGACCTTGTTCGCCAACAGGGCGCTCACGCAATCTTCTTCGCTGTCAAAAACCCTGGCCGGGCCTTTGTGCACCATCATTTCGGGCAGTACCGCGCCTTTTTTGACCACCGCGCCGTCAGGAGCCACGTTGCCCCACAAAACGGCAAGCCCGCCGTCCGGGGAATAGGCTTTTTCTTTGCAGCGGATGACCTCGGGGTCTTTGACTTTGGCGTTTTGCACGTTTTCGCCCACGGTTTTGCCGGTGGCGGTGATGCAGTCTTTTTTCAGCAGGCCGTAATCCAACAGCAGCTTCATGACCGCGGGCAAGCCCCCGGCCATTTCAAGGTCGGCCAGAGAATCGGGCCCGGCGGGGCTGAGTTTCACCAGTTGCGGCGTGGCTTTGCTGATGGCGTTGATGCGTTCGAGCTCAAGCTTGATGCCCGCTTCGTGGGCGATGGCGGGAAGGTGCAGTACGGTGTTGGAAGAGCAGCCCAGGGCCATGTCGGCGGTGAGCGCGTTATGCAGCGAGTCTGCGGTGATGATGTCGCGGGGGCGGATGTTTTTTTCCAGCAGGGCCATAATCTGCATGCCCGCGTGCTTGGCCAGGCGGATGCGCGCCGCGTTGACCGCCGGTATGGTGCCGTTGCCCGGCAGACCCATGCCCACCACTTCCGTCATGCAGTTCATGGAATTGGCCGTGAACATGCCCGCGCACGAGCCGCAGCCGGGACAGGCGCCTTCTTCTATCTCGCGGATTTCGTCCGCGTTTATCTTGCCCAGGCCC
Organism: Desulfovibrionaceae bacterium; assembly: GCA_031551515.1. Taxonomy (GTDB): domain Bacteria; phylum Desulfobacterota; class Desulfovibrionia; order Desulfovibrionales; family Desulfovibrionaceae; genus FLUQ01. The sequence goes on along the minus strand of JAVBNL010000082.1, from coordinate 7,310 downwards.
GCCGCGCCGACCGCCTCAAAGGCGTTGGACAACGTCACTTTGCGGCCGCCCACGAAGTTGGCCATCATGGGGCCGCCGCTGACGAAAATGCTGGGTATGTTCAGGCGCAGCGCGGCCATCAGCATGCCGGGCACGATTTTGTCGCAGTTGGGCACGAAGACCAGCGCGTCAAAGGGGTGGGCCATGGCCATGATCTCGACGGAATCCGCTATATGCTCGCGGCTGATGAGCGAATAGCGCATGCCGTCGTGGCCCATGGCGATGCCGTCGCAAACCCCGATGGCGGGGAAGGCCAACGGCGTGCCGCCCGCCATGCGCACCCCGGCTTTCACCGCTTCCGTAATGCTGCCCAGGTGCACGTGGCCGGGTATAATGTCGTTCTGGGCGTTGACTATGCCTATGATGGGGCGGGCCAGTTCCTCGTCGGTCAGGCCGGCGGCCTTGAACAAAGAACGATGGGGAATTCTGGTGATGCCTGATTTCATCTGGTCGCTGCGCATGGTGCCTCCGTGGCATGATGTGAAACTGTATCGCTTTGTTCCTACACTGTGCGGCCGAATGCTTCAAGATCTCCTTTTGCTCTTTGCCCGCGTAAAATGCTGGCCTTTTCTAGACTTTTTCGATAAAAAATCTGTATGCTGTGGGCACCCGCACTGCCATACCGTCACATCGCCCTTTTGGCCGCTCTGCTGGCCTCTTTGCTGTTGACCGGCTGCGGCAAGAGCGTCATCGGCACCAGCCCGGTCACGCGCGGCCCGGTGAGCGGCGACTCCATCGTGGCCACGGCCCGTACCCAGATCGGGGTCAAATATAAAAGCGGAGGAACCAGGCCCGATACGGGTTTCGATTGCTCCGGCTTCGTCTGCTGGACTTACGCGCAGTATGGGGTGAACCTGCCCCGCAAGACAGATGACCAGGCATCGGCCGGCGCAAGCGTGAAGCGGCGCGATTTGCGGCCGGGCGATGTGGTTGTGTTTCGCATTTCCCGCTGGGCCGGGCTGCACACCGGCATCTATACAGGCAAGAACAAGTTCATTCACAGCCCCAGCGCGGGCAAGCGCATCCGCGAAGAAAGTCTGAACGTGGACTATTGGAGCAAGCGCTTCGTCTCCGGCCGCAGGGTGATCTGAGAACAAATTCAAAAAAACCTGGATTATCCCGGCGACAATCTGTACAAGGGGGCTGTTATCGCACCGGCCGCCGTATCAGACTTGATCCGTATCGCGCGTGGCGGCACTTTGAAGCAGATACGCAGGAGCTCCCATGCAGGTGCACAACCACCGCCCGCACCCCGTCCGCCGGCAAGCGCCCGCCGGCAGGCTGCTGGAAAAGATCAGGGTCGAAGCCGGGTTCGTCAAAGAATTCGTGCGCGCCCCTTTTCACGTGGGTTCCATCTGCCCCAGCAGCAAAGCGTTGACCGAAACCTTGATCCGCATGGCCAAAGTCGGCGATGAAGGGCTGGTGGTCGACCTGGGCGCCGGTTCCGGCATTGTGACGGCAGAGCTGTTAAAGGCCGGCGTCGCGCCGGAACGTATCGTCGGGGTCGAGCTTTCTCCCGGTTTCGCAAAAACTTTTTCCCGGCTGCACCCTACCGTGCCCGTGCTGGTGGGCGACGCGCGCGACCTGGGCGCTTTGCTTTCCCGCCATTACACGCAATACCGCATCGCGGCTGTCATATCGTCGCTGCCGCTCCGGGTGATACCCGGTTCCGCCGTGCGCGAAATCATGCACGAAGTGCGGGCCGTGCTGGCCGCCAACGGCGGCTGCCTTGTGCAGTACACCTATGCCTGGTGGATGAGTTATCCTCTGCGCCGTTTCGGTCTGGCGCCCACGGGCGCCCGCATGGTCTTCAAGAACGTGCCGCCCGCGAAAGTGGAACGCTACGTCGCGCGTTAAAAAAATCATTGTGTTTTTCATAGACGCCGGAGCGGGCTTTTCGCCGCCCCGGTTTTTTATCGGTGCCGTTCTATAGTGTGGGGGCTGTGGGGTATGGACGGATTTGTCGTTTGCATCGTCTTTTTGTTGGGTTTTCTTTTTGGGCGTAGCGGCCTGTCGGGCATAAGAACCCGCGTGGACAAGCTGACGGGAGCCGTGGGCAGCCTGGAAGCCGCGTTGCGCGAGCAAGCGGCCGCCAGACGCGAAACCCCGCCGACTCCGACGGCTTCGGCCTCGCCGGCCCCGGTTTCTCCGCCTCCTGTTCCGCAAGCCCCTGTTTCGCAAGAACCGGTGTATGCGAGCGCGGCCGCCGGGGCGGAACATCCTCTTGTGCTGCCTTCCACAAATGTGATCAGCACCGATACCGCTCGTTTCACAACGGAAAGCCCGCCTGAAACCGGGCCGGAAGCTCTGCCCGAAACCGAACCGGAAGCGACGGCGCCCGATATGGCGGAAGGCCTGCCGGAACAGCCTCTTGATTTGACCGAAGAAGCCCCGGAATTCACCCTGGAAGAAGACGCGGCCCCGGAACATTCGCAAGAAGAACCGCAAACCCCGGTTTACGCGCCAAAACCGATGCAACGGCCCGCGCCGCAATTGCCCGGATTTGTCCGCCTGGTTGTGGATTTCGTCAAGGGCGGCAACATCTGGGCCGCGGGCGGCGTGTTGATGTTGCTTTTGGGTTTCGGCTTCCTGCTGACCTATATGGCTGAACGGGGCATGTTCAGCGTGGAGCTGCGCATCGCCCTGGCCGCGCTCTGCGGCATGGCTATGGTGGCCATCGGCTTGCGTTTGCGGGCAAAACGGCCCATGTACGCGCTCATCTTGCAGGGCGGCGGCATCGGCGTTCTGTATCTGTGCGCTTTCGCCGCCGCAAAGATCACCACCTTGCTGCCCCCGGCGGCAGCCCTGGTTTTGATGGTGCTGCTGATCATCCCGGCCGTGGCGCTGGCTTTGTTGCAAAAAGCCCAGGTGCTGGCGCTGTTCGGCTTTTTCGGCGGTTTTGCCGCGCCCATTTTACTTTCCGACGGGTCGGGAAACTATGTCGCGCTGTTTTCCTGCTACACGCTGTTGAACCTGGGACTGCTGGCCATCGCCCGTTTCAGGCTGTGGCGCTGGCTGAACCTGCTGGGCGCCGTGTGTACTTTCGTTGTCATGGGGGCCTGGGGCGTCAGGTCGTACACTGTTGATAAGTTTTCCACGGTAGAGCCGTTTTTGCTGGGTTTCTGCCTGATTTTCGTCGCCATCACGCTGCTTTCCGTGCGGCGGCGTGAATTTTCGTTCGCGCACGCGCCTGATGCCGTGCTGGCTCTGGGCATTCCCTTTGTAAGCGTCTTGTTCCAGTGGCGGCTGGCTGTGGATCTGCCCCACGGGCTGAGCGTTTCCGCCGTGGCTTTCGGCGCGTTTTTCATCCTGCTGGCCGCCGTGGTGTGGCGGCTTTGGGGCGAGAGCATGCGCCGCCTGGCGGAATATTACCTTGCCAGCGGGGTGATGCTGGCCAACCTGGCCGTGCCGCTTGAAATTTCCGGCTCGCTGACCTCGTCGGTCTGGGCGGCCGAAGGGGCCTTGCTCTTTTTCTTCGCCTGCCGCAGCGCTTCCTGGCGCATTAAAATAGTCGCTCTGATCATGCAGGCGGCGGGCATGATGATTTTTTTATGGGAGTTTTTCTCCGGCATGGGGCACACGCTGCTCCCCACGTCGATTCTGGCTCTTTCTTTCCTGGCTTCCGCCTGCCTGCAGCAGCGTGACGCCGTAGGCAAGAACGCGGAAGAAGGCGAAGACGACGCCATATGGCCCATAGAAGGCGGGCTGGAACGGGTTTTGGCCTTCATCGGCCTGTTCTGGTGGTTCGGCGGCCTGGCTTTGGAATGCTTCGGCCACGCGGCGCAGCCCTGGCCCATGTTGCTTGGGGCCGTCAGCGTCAGCGCGGCCTTGCTGTACGAAGCGGGGCGGCGGCTGGATTTCGCGGACCTGCGCCTTGGCGCGGGCGTTCCCCTGGCCGTGGCCTGGCTGGTGCTGGGGGCAAGCCTCGCCCGCAATATCGGCCTGTTGGGCCACCCGGAAGTGCTGCTGACCCAGAATTTGTTCGCCGGTTGGGGCGGCCCGGCCTGGCTGCTTTTCGCCTGCGGCCAGGTATTTTGCCTGTGGCGCGGGCGGGATGCGTGCGCGCCGAAGCTGCACGCCGCCTGGGCCGGTCTGGCTGCGCTGGAACTGCTCCTTGCCTGCAGCAGTTCCGGCAGGGCTTTGGCCTACACCATGGGGTTGGCCAGAGCCTGGGTTAGCTTTGCGGGCCTGTTGCCGCCGCTTGCCTATATCCTTGCCCTGGTCGGGCTGTTCGGCAAGCCGGGCAGAGATCTTTCGCAAAATCCCTTGCGGCGCGAGCATGCGCGGGTGCTGCTGGGCTACGTTCCAGCGCTGCTTTTCGCCGCGCTCGGGCTGTGGCTTGCGCGCAGTCTGTTCGCCGAGGGTTCGCCCCGGCCGCTGCCCGTGTATGTTCCGCTCTTGAATCCCCTGGAAATAAAACAGGCCCTGTGCATCGCCGTTTTTGTGCTTTGGCAGACCGTGCTGCGCAAGCAGAATGTGTCGGGCCTGGCAATGGCCCCGGCGCGGCTGGTGCGGGTGGCCGATATCCTTGTTTTCATCTGGCTGCACAGCTTGCTGTTCCGTAGCGTGCACTGGTACACGGGCCTGCCCATGAGCCAGGTCTGGTCGCACGGGGCTTTGCAAACGGCGCTTACCGTGCTGTGGGCGGTCTGGGGCACGGCGCACATCATCGTGGGCAACAAGTTCGCCGCGCGGCCGCTGTGGGTTATCGGCGCGGCTCTGGTCACGGCGGATACGGCAAAGCTGTTTCTGCTGGATTTCGCGGATAAAGGAACCCTGTTCCGCATCATCTCCTTCTTTGTGGTGGGGGGCATCTTTTTGCTGATCGGCTGGCTGGCCCCCTTGCCGCCCGCGGCGAAAAAGCCCGGACCCGGCGCGCCGGAAGATCCCGATGGAGGCGGAGCGTTGCAGCCAGTGGCGGAAAACGCGGAAGTCGCGGAATCCGTTTTCGAAGAAACGGCGGGCAGTACGGAACCTTTGCAACGTGAGGAGGGCGGCAATGCGTAACCGTCGATTTGTGCGTGCGGCATGCGCTGCTCTTTTGCTGGCGCTTCTCGCCCCCGGCTCCAGCCTTGCGTCCTCACGGGGGGGCTTTTCGCCCTCCGGAACCGGCGGCACAGGGGGCGCCGCCGCCACACCCCCGCCGCTGACCCGCGAAAGCTTTGCGGGCAGCCTAACCCTGGACGGCCAGGCGGGGTCCGTGCTCTCGTTCACCCTGCCTGAATCAGTATATATAGGTATGAGGCGCGACGACTTTCGCGACCTGTGCGTGTTTGACGCGGGCGGTACCCCGGTGCCCTTCACGCTGCGGTCTTTGGGCGGCGCCAGCCGCAGTTTGAACGTTACGGAGAATGTCCCCTTTTTCCCCTGGCGGCCCAAAGCGGTCGAAGCCAGGCCCCCGGCGGTGGCGGACATAGAAATCAACACGGCCGGCGGCATTGTGCGCATCAAGGGCCAGGGGGCGGCCCCCGCCCCGGCCGGGCCGGTTTTTTTGCGGCTGGGTATGGAAAAGTTTTTGAAAGCGCGTGAGAACCCGGCTGGCGCGGACGGGACGCGCTTTGCCAAAGACAACCTGCGTTCAAATATTTTGCGTCTTTCGTTCGCGAAAGACGAGGGTTTTGTTTCTTTTGTTTCTTCCGTGACCATGCAGACCAGCGCGGACCTGGGCACGTGGCGCTCCATCGGCTCTCGCCAGTTGCTGGTGCAGGCCGTGCACGGGGGCGACACGCTTGCGCGCGACAGCCTGGCTTTGCCCCGTGATGTGGAGCGGTATCTGTTGTTGCGCTTTGAGGGTGCTCCGGCGACGGTTTCGCGCATTCAGGGCGCGGCGCGCTTCGACACCACCACCCCCGCGCTGCGCGAGCGCATTGTGGCGGGCTCTCGCAGCCAGGACGGGCGCAGTATCGATTATGACCTGGGCGGTTCGTTTCCGCTGACCGCCGTCGGTTTTGACATGCCGCAGCCCGAAATGATGGCCACGCGCCTTTTCAGCAGCGACCTTTCGCCCGACCGGCGGGCCAGGGCCATGCGCGCTGATGACGGTTTTCGCCAGCAGGGGCGCGGCATCATCTACCGCCTTGAAAAAGAAGGCGTGACCGTGACCGGGGCTCCTTTTCCGGTCGGCGGCACCGACAGATACTGGAAGCTTGCCGCCGTGGACGACATCCCCTTTGCCGCGCCGCCGGGGCTGCGGGCCTATTGGCTGCCCAGAGAGCTGACCTTTCTGGCCAGAGGAACCGGCCCCTGGACGCTCGCTTTCGGCCGCGCCTGGCCGGTGGAAGCATCAAGCCTGCCGCTGGCGGATTTCGGCGCGCCCAAACCGGCCAAAGAAATAGCCGCCAGCCCGGCCGCGCCGGAGCAGACGGGCAAACAGCCCGATCCGGTTCAGCGTGAAGCGTACCAGCAATGGGTGCTTTGGGGCGTGCTTGGCCTTGCCGTGGTCTTTTTGACCGGCATTGCTTTGTGGATCGCCAGAACCATACGTGCCAAGCAGGATTAAGCCGTTTTCAGCGCGACCCGACCCCCTGGACCCGCTCGCGGATGCGGCTTTATCCGCTTTCCGGTATGGGTTCCACCGTATACGGGGCCGGGGTTGAGAAAGGGATAGGCTGGGAAGTCGATTTTTCTGTCAAGATAACAATTTGAAATTATTATAGTAAAAAACTAAAGCAAAAAAATATGATTTTTTTGTGAAAAACAGGTTGACGCTGGGTGCCGGTTGGGGCATAAGCACGTCTCGCCGGTTGGGGCGGTTCTGAAAAGGACTGCAGTGCAAGTGGCGGTTGGTTCTTTGACAAGTAAATAGCGAGTTGGGAAGAATTGAGATTCAGTCAGGTTTGACCGAGCAATTGGTCTGACTCTGCAAGTTTAGTAATGAGACGCTTTTCGGAGCGTCTTGATATTTTAACTGGAGAGTTTGATTCTGGCTCAGATTGAACGCTGGCGGCGTGCCTAACACATGCAAGTCGAACGAAGCATGGGTGCTTGCACCTATGACTGAGTGGCGCACGGGTGAGTAACGCGTGGATGATCTACCCAAGAGTTTGGGACAACAGTTGGAAACGACTGCTAATACCGGATACGGCATCTTTTTCGCATTAGATGTTAAAGGCGGGGTAACCTGTCGCTTTTGGATGAGTCCGCGTTTCATTAGGTAGTTGGTGAGGTAATGGCTCACCAAGCCTGCGATGAATAGCCGACCTGAGAGGGTAATCGGCCACACTGGGACTGGAACACGGCCCAGACTCCTACGGGAGGCAGCAGTGGGGAAT
>JAVBNL010000028.1:0-71076 GCA_031551515.1 Desulfovibrionaceae bacterium | reverse complement strand
GCCTGCGGCCCGGGTTGCTTACTACTGTACTTTCGATTACGCAGCGCACACCCCACCGCAGGACTTGCTAAAGCCATAAAAGAAGAAGCCGTAATAATACACGGATTCGACGTGAGAGGCGCGCCAGGCGGTGGTAAGAGGCAGTGTGGTCACAAAAAGCTCCATATCGACGGTGGTATTGCCGTCTGGCAGAAAGTAAAGAAGAACGCGCCGCGCTGTCAAGGATTTTTTACAAACGGGCCGGAACACGCGTTCCGGCCCGTCGTTTGCGTGTTTTAGCGGGCGTCAGCCACCCGCGTTGGTTATGATCTGCTGCAATAAGTCGGCCTGGGCCTGAGGGTCGCCGTTGAGGGCGGTCATGTCGACGGTGACGTTTTCCAGGTGAATTTGTACGGTCTGGCTCGCGCCGCCGCCCGCATCCAGCGTCAGCGTCAACTGGGAGTCGCTGTTGGCGTGGATCGACAGTTTGCCGGAGGCCAGCAGGTCATCCATATTCTGCAGCTCGGCGTCGGTAAACAGGCCGTCAAAGCGCAGGTGGTCGCCGCCAAGTTCGAAATCTTTGATCGTATCAGTTCCGCCGTCAAGATCCTCCGTTTTCCAGGCGAAAAGATCGTTTCCGCGGCCGCCGAACATGACGTCGTCGCCTTTGCCGCCGTAAATGACATCCTGACCGTCGCCGCCGTAAATGACGTCGTTGCCGTCGGTTCCCGTGAGGCGGTCGTCGCCGTGGCTGCCCTCAATAAGGTGGCTGCCGGTGCGGATGTACAACTCGGCGGAGTCGGAAGATCCGCCGTCTTGCACCGTGTAGCTGATGTCGAAATTGTCGATGTCCATGCGGCCGCCGTCGATGCGTTCCGCGTGGAAGTCATACCGGCCGTCGGCGTAAAAGGTGATGGAATAGCGCACATCGTTGTCCTGATAACTGTACGTATACTGGCCGTTGACGTACATGCCCTCGTCGATCGTGACCACCTGGCCGGTGTAGGGATTGGTGAAGGTCCATTCGCTGACGTAGGCGCCGGCGCCAAGCGGCTGCGCCTCGCCGTTTTCATCGATGAGATGGTCGATGCCCTCGGCGTGCATGCCGCCCGTTGTCGGCAGGCCGACAAAGGACGGGTCGCCGATGACGTTGCCGGAAGCGTCGTATTGATAGGGATCAAGGGGAGGGTCGCCCAGAGCGGCGTCATGCGCCATGGCCGCGCGTTTGAGCGTGCCGCCTCCCGTTTCTCTGACCAGCGCGGTGTTGTCGTGGGCGTGCAGGATCATGGCCGGAAGAGGCGGCGGGCCGTCCGTCGCCGCGGCGGCCGGCCGCGTCAGGCCGCCGTAATTTTCAGGCACTTCGGTTTCGCGGTCCCAGTAAATGGTGCCGAGGTCTCCCAGGCGGTCTATGCCGTCGATCAGGCTCCCCGCATCGTCGGCGTATTCGCCTGAACCGCTGGAAGGAACAGCGGCCGCCCCGGCGCCGGGGCCGGCGGCCGTCAGCAGTTCCGGGTCGAAGGCGGCCAGAAAATCCCTGCCGCTAAGCAGGGCGCCGTCCGCCGTTTCCAGATAGGGCAGCGCGTCAATGCCTTTGTCAAAAAAACCGCTGATAACGATTTGGCCGCCGTCAGGGAAGGTAAAGATCAGATCTTTGCCTTCCGAGCCAAGGGCGGCCGCATCCGGAGAAAACTGCAATGTAAAGATTCCGTCCGGCGGGGCGGTGACGCGAACGGTCTGCCCCGGCCCCGGCGTCGCGAGTAAAACTTTTTGTGATTGAACCGTGGTGAAAGCGGTAACAGCCATGATCCCCCCCCCTTGGGTTGCGTGGTTGCAGCAGGCACTCTGCCGTTTTGGTGAGAGAAGGTGCTATGGAATTGTTGTACTAGAATGATTATCCACACGTATACCGGTAGTCAATAAAAAAAATAGTAAGTTTTTTGATTTTGTATTTACTTAATAACTGTATGCCAAATTTATCTTATCATATAAAAGAAAAATAATGGATGGTTATGGAGAAAAATAATGTGGTTATGTATTGAAAATTAATACTTGTATTGCTTTTTAATATAAGTATTATTTTTCAATACACCATAAAGAAATGCTTTAATTCTTCTCTTCGTTTTTTCTGCATTCCGTGCAGCGCACGGCAGCCGCTTTCGCGCGCCGGGCGGTTTTGTTGCGCCAGTCACTTGACATGGCAAGCCTTCGCGGCTATACAAGCCGTTCCCTTTTTACCGTGGACCATGTGGCTGCGGGCGAAAAGGGCGGCTGTAGGCCCGCTGCCTCCTTAAGGCGGCTCCGCAGCAGAAAGCGCGTTCATAGACGGCCGCGCTTTCACGCCGGCCCAAAATCACAAGCGGGGCTGGCGTATCGCGCAAGGTTTCGGCACTGTTCGAACACCGCGCACCACAAGGAGTATTTATGGCTACTCGTAGAGAACCCCGGTTTAAGCTGTCGCGCCGCCTTGGCGTGAACGTGTGCGGCCACCCCAAGGCCATGAACCGCGCCGGCGCCAAAAAAGGCGTGCGCGGGGCCAAGAAAATTTCCGATTACGGTCTGCAACTGCTGGAAAAGCAGAAAATCAAAGCCTATTACGGCGTGCTGGAACGGCAGTTCGTCCGTTACCTTGAAAACGCCACCAAAAGCTCCGGCGTGACGGGTCACGTGCTGCTGCAGTCGCTGGAATGCCGCCTGGACAACATCGTCTATCGCCTGGGCATTGCCCGTTCCATCCGCCAGGCCCGCCAGGTCGTGAACCACGGCCACATTCTGGTCAACGGCAAGAAGGTGGATATTCCCTCTTACGGCCTGCGCGAAGGCGACGAAGTCACCGTGAAAGAAAAGTCCCGCAAGAACCAGTTGTTGCTGGACGCCTTTCAAGAATCGCGCTCTTTCGGCGTGCCTTATGTTGAAAAAGGCGCGGAACTCGCCGGCAAGCTGATTCGCATTCCGGCCCGTGAAGAGATTCCCATCGACGTGAACGAAATTTTGGTCATCGAATTGTACTCCAAGTAAAAGCCGTTACGACACGCGCTACGGCCGGCCGCGCACCGTACGGTGTGCGGCCGGTTTTTTGCAACGCCGCCGGGAGGCCGTGGGAAGATGGGCAACGCCTTTATCAAACTGCATGTGGCCATTCTGCTTGCCGGGCTGACGGCAATATTGGGCAAGCTGATCCAATTGCCTGAAGGGCCGCTCGTCTGGTGGCGCATGCTTCTCACCTCCGTCCTTCTGTGCGTGTACCTGCCTGCCGCTGGCAAGCTGCCGAAGCTTCCCCTGCGCGAGGTGCTGGCCCTTTGCGGCGTGGGCGTTCTGATCGCCGTGCACTGGATATTCTTTTACGGCAGCATCAAATACGCCAACGTTTCCATCGCCGTGGTCTGCTTTGCCATGACCGGGTTCTTTACCGCGATTTTTGAACCGCTTTGCAGCGGCAAGAAAGTATCGTTGCGCGAACTGCTTTTCAGTCTGATCACCGTCGGCGGCATCGCCCTGATTTTTCATTTTGACACGCGGTACCGCACCGGCATCATTCTCGGCGTGCTGTCCGCCGCCCTTGCCGCCCTTTTTACCATAAGCGTCAACAGGGTTGGCAAAAGGCACGCCTCAACGACCATACTTTTTTATCAGATGACGGGCGGTTTCGCCTTTTTGACCCTGGCCGCTCCGGCGTACCTGAAGCTTTTTCCCGGTATCGCCCTTGCGCCGGGGCTGTGGGACGTGCTATTTCTTTTCCTGCTCTCTTCAGTCTGCACCATCGGGCTGTTCTTGCTGGAGATACAGGCGCTGCAAAAAATCTCCGCGTTTACCGTCAGTCTGAGCTTCAACCTGGAGCCGGTCTACAGCATCATTCTGGCCATGATCATTTTCGGGGAAGCGAGCGAGCTGAACGTTTCGTTTTTCGTGGGGCTGGGGTTGATCTGTGTTTCCGTGCTGCTGCAAAGCCTGTACGCGGCGCGGCAGACAGGGCGGTGACGGACATTCTTGAAATGAGAATCTAAAACATATTTTCTCAAAACGAGAACACAATAAAACAACTTTTTTAGTATGTTATATTGAGACAACAAAAACAGGCCTCGGCGTAAACCGAGACCTGAGGCTGCTGACAAAGCCCAAAGACACTGGATCCCCGCCTGCGCGGGGATGACGCCCGGTGACACAATGGTTTGTGTCGCAAGCGTTATAAGCACCCGTCATTCCCGCGCAGGCGGGGATCCAGATTTTTACCAGTCCAGCGTCGCCTTGAACGCGGTCGCCAGAGCTTCCACAGATTCGGCCAAAACGGCCGCGCTGCCCTGCGTCATGGTCAGCTCTTTGCCCGCCGTGGTTTCGCCGATGCGGGCGCAGGCCTGGCCCGCGAAGAGGGCCTCAAACTTCGCCGTGTGCGCCTGGGGCACGGCCACCAGCAGGCGCGATGCGGATTCGCCGTACAACAGTTCCGTAAGGGTCATGTTCTCGCCCGTGCCCAGCGGCACGCGGGAAAGGTCGATGGCGGCGCCCACGCGGCCGCCCAGGGCCATTTCAGCCAGCGCGACGCCCAGGCCGCCGTCTGACAGGTCGTGGCAGGCGCTGACCAGGCCGGAACGGATGGCTGTGAACAGAGTTTTGTAGCGGGCAAAGGCGCTTTTGGCGTCCACGCGCGGCACGCGGTAGGCGTTTTTGCCCAGTTCGGCGGCGATTTCGCTGCCTGCCAGCTCGCGGAAGGTTTCGCCCAGCAAATACACGGCTTCGCCGGGTTTTTTCCAGTCGCTGGAAACCGCGCGGGTAACGTCGGGGATGACGCCCAGCACGGTGAACAGCACGGTGGGGGGGATGGAAATCTTGACTCCGCCGCCGGTGTAGTCGTTTTTCATGGAGTCTTTGCCGGAGACGCACGGCGTGTTGTACGCCAGGCAGAATTCCGCCAGGGCCGTGTTGGCCCGCACCAGTTGGGCCAGTTTATAGCGCCCGTCAGGGGTGCGTTCGGACTGCACCGGGTCGCACCAGCAGAAGTTGTCCACCCCGGCCAGCCGCATGGGGTCGGCGCCCACGGCGACGGAGCCGCGCACCGCTTCGTCCACGGCGTTGGCCATCATCCAGTAAGTGTCGTAGTCGCTGAACTTGGGGCAGATGCCGTGGGACAGAGTTATGCCTTCGTCTCTGTCCAGCAGGGGGCGCATCACGGCCGCATCGCCGGGGCCGTCGCGCAGAACGCCCACCAGGGGCTTGATGACGCTGCCGCCTTTGACTTCGTGGTCATACTGGCGGATCAGGTATTCTTTGCTGCAAATGTTCAGGCGGCCCAACATGGAGCGAAGCAGCTGCCCCTGCCCCGAAGCGGGAACCTCAAGGACGGCGTCATTGGCCGCTTTGGCGCAATCGGGCGTTTGCCAGACCGCTTCCAGTTGCATGCGGGGCACGCCGTCGTGCATGAAATCCATATGCAGTTGGGCCACGGGAATGCCGTCGTATTCCACCCGGAACAGGCCGGAGTCGGTGAATTCGCCCAGCGCCACGGCCTCCACGTCCATTTCGGCCGCCAGGGCGAGAAAGCGTTGTAATTTGGCCTGGGGCACGGCCAGGGTCATGCGTTCCTGCGCCTCTGAAAGCAGAATTTCCCAGGGCCGCAGGCCATCGTATTTCAGCGGGGCTTTGGCCAGGTCCAGGCGGCAGCCGCCGGTATCGCCGGCCATTTCGCCGACGGATGAAGACAGGCCCCCCGCGCCGTTGTCGGTGATGGCGCTGTACAGGCCCGCGTCGCGCGCGGCCAGAATGAAGTCATAGAGCTTGCGCTGGGTGATGGGGTCGCCGATCTGCACGGCCGTTGCGGGCGAATCTTCGTGCAACTCTTCGGAAGAAAAGGTGGCGCCGTGAATGCCGTCTTTGCCGATGCGGCCGCCGGCCATGACAATGGCGTCGCCTACCGAGGCTTTTTTCCAGTGGCCCGGCTTGCCGTTAATGACGGCGGGGAGTAAGCCCACGGTGCCGCAATAGACCAGCGGCTTGCCCAAAAAGCGCTCTTCAAACACCACGGACCCGTTGACCGTGGGTATGCCCGACTTGTTGCCGCCGTGTTCCACGCCCTCGCGCACGCCTTCCAAGACCCTGCGGGGGTGCAGCAGGCGCGGAGGCAGTTCCCCTTCGTGAAAGGGCGAGGCAAAGCAGAACACGTCCATGTTGCAGAGCATGGATGCGCCCATGCCCACGCCCATCAGGTCGCGGTTGACGCCCACGATGCCCGTCAGCGCGCCGCCGTAAGGGTCAAGCGCGGAAGGGCTGTTGTGGGTTTCGACCTTGATGGCCACGTCATAGTCGTCGGTGAACTTCACCACCCCTGCGTTGTCGGTGAACACCGAGCGGCAAAAATCATCCGTGCCCATCCGTTCGCGAATGGCTTTGGTGGAACCTTTGATATACGTCTTGTACAGGCTGTCGATATCTTCTTTCGTGCCCGCCTCGACGTCTTCATAGCTGATGGCGGCGGCGAAGATTTTATGCTTGCAGTGCTCGGACCAGGTCTGGGCCAGCACTTCGATTTCCGCGTCCGTGGGGTCCGGCGGCAGATTGGCGCTTTTGCGTTGCGCCTTTATTTCGGGGTCGGCGTAATACGCTTTGACGGCGCGCATTTCTTCCAGCGAAAGGGCCAGAGTGTTTTCGCGCGAAAAGGCCATCATGGCCGCATCGTCCATGCCGGAAAGGGGTATGGTCACCACCTCGCGAATGGCCTGGCCGGAAACCTGGGCCGCCTGGGCGGCAAAGCCGGGCTCCGCCGCCCATTCGGCGCCGTTTTTGATCGACCAGCGTTGAATCAGCCCGTTGGCCAAAAGGTCGCGGGCCATGCGTTCCACATCGTCCCGCGTCAGGGTTTTTTGCGCGGCGCTGATATGATACTGGCTGGCGGTGTATACGGCCAGGGCGCGGCGGTCGGCTATGCCCAGCGCCAGCGCCAGCGTGTCGCGGGCGGTGCGCCCTTCGTTATCGGTAACGCCGGGGCGGAAAGAAACCTCCAACACCCAGTCGGCGTTGGTCGGCGCGGCCGCAAGGCTTGCTTCCTGCAGCACCGGGTCGTGCAAGACGCCGCTCGCAAGGCAGTTCGCCAGTTGCGCTTCGGTAAGGCCCGCCACTGTAAACACCCGGCGCACGGCGACGCCGTCGATGAAGAGGCCGAGAGAGGCGGCAATGGCGCGGGCTATGTTCTGCCCGACGGAATCGGTGATTTGAGGGCGCAGCCGGGTCTCGATACGTTGCAGCATACGATTATATCCTTACTGTCATTGAATATGTGATGATTTTACGAGGCCTCTCCGGCGGCCCATTCCAGGCGGCCCGGCAGAGCGCGGGCGCGGGTGCAGGCTTGTCTGGCGGCATCAAGCGCCTGGCCCTGGCCGGCTTCGGTGCCGGAAAGCAGGATCAGGCCGCAGTTCATATGCACGGAGCCTTTGCAGGCCGACTGCACACCCTGCTGAATTTTGGCCGCCATGTTCTCAAGCAGTTCGCGGGAAGCACTGCCTATGACAACGGCAAAATCGTCGCCGCTGAGGCGGGCGGGCGTATCGATGCCTTTGCGCGTAACGGCGCTGATGACCGCCCCCACGCGGCGCAGCACGGTGTCGCCGGTTTGATACCCGTACATGGCGTTGACCTGCTTGAATCCTTCAAGATCGCAAAAGATCACACCGAAGGCTTTGCCGGTGTGGCGGGCGCGGTCGGCTTCGCGCTCCAGCGCCAGATGGAACTGGGAGTGGATAACGAGGCCGGTGATCGGGTCCATGACGCTCTGCAAGCGGCTTTTGTCGTCAACATGGTGCAGGGCGGTTCTGTCGCGCAACACGATGAGGGTGCACTGGTCCGTGGCGTCCGGCATGGGGGTGGCGACCATTTCAAACAGTTCGTTCTGAGACGGTTCGTTTTGCAGCCGCACGTCCATGATCGTCGTCTGGTGCAGCCCGGCCAAAAAGCTTTTGTTCCAGGGCGCCTGGAAAAAGGCGGTGGCCGGTTTCGCGAAGTTGAAAAGGCTTTTGCCCATCAGGTTTTTGCCCCGGGGCGAGGCCCAGGTCACGGCGCCGTCTTCGTCCACCGCCATAATAAAACCGGGCAGAGCGGCAAGAACGCGGTCGATGAACTGGCCGTAACGCATGGCCGAACCCTGCAGGTCTGAAAACTTGCCCGCGTCTTCAAGCAGCAGCAAAAATTCGTTGTCTTTGTCGCGCAGACGGTGCACCAGCAGCACAAGGCCGCCGGGATAGTCGGGGTCCAGAACCCGGGGCTGCATGACCCTGCTGTACAGCGGGGCGCCCCCGGCGATGAATTCTTGCCATTCCTGGCGAATATCCGTGGCGAAACGGTGCTGCAAAAGAGCCATGACCGGCATGCGCTGGGGCACGCCGGGCAGACCGAACATTTGCAGCAGGGTCTGGTTGGCGTCGATGAACTGCCCGGCAGCATCAAGCCTGGCCACGCCGATGGGCAGGGCCTGCATGGTGTCGGCCTGTTTTTCGCGCCGGGAACGCACTTTGTGGTAGCGGTCAAGCATGACGCTGACGAAATGGAAATAGAGCGCGAGGTTTTCCCGCGCCTTTCGCGCCGCCGCCGCGGGCAGCCTGATCTGCCCCCAGTGGTTGCCGGATGCGATGAAGGCGAAACGCTCCAGCCCTTGAGTCCACTTGATTTCAGCGGGGTCCAGGGGGCCTGCTTCCGTGGGCGCGGAAGCGTTTTTCGAGCAGCGGTACAGTAAAAACAAGGCGCTGTCTTGAATACGCAAGCCCAGTTCCCACTCGTCTATGCCCCAGTGCAGGCGCAATTGATGGCGCAACCGCCGGGCCATGCCGGGCAGGCCGTCTTCTTCGGCAAACAGCTCAAGGCTGAGAAAATACAGGTTTTGCAGCGTCGGCAGGGTGTATTCGTAAAAACGCGTGTGGCTGGGCGCTTCCTGCACGCCAAGCTGCGGCAGCATGGCTTTGTACAGGGTGGAGCAGCGCTGGCGCAGATTTTCCATTTCCGCCGCGGACAGCGAAAGGGCGGCGGCAAGGGTCACCTCAAAAGCGGCCAGCGGCGCGATGTGGTCCGTATTGCCGTGCAAAAGCTCCGCCCAGCGGGTGGCGAGCGAAATGCACCGGGCCAGCGGTGACTGCCCGGCGTCATAGGTGTCGTGATGCGCGGTGACAGCCTGGACCATGTCCGACGAAAAGTGCCACCGTTCCAGCACGCGTCCGGCAAGGGCGCCGTGTTTCGCGCCCCAAAGCTGCAACTCGCGCTCGGTCTGCTCGTCGCCGCACAGGGTTATCAGAGGAGCGGCGCTCAGCCAGTCGGGGGCGTCGTCGCGGCATAGGGCGAGCATCAGCGGCAAATCTTTGAGCAACGTGCCCAGATAAGCTTCGGCCGTATTGTCCGGCGCCAGGGTCATGGCTATTTCTTCGGCCGCGATGGCGCCCCAGAGGGTGATGCGCCAGTCGGCGAACTGCGCTTCGGGACTGCGCTTGATCATGCCGTGCAGACGTTTTTGTATGGCCAGGGCGATGACCAGCTTGAACAGCTCACGGGTGCCCAGCGCAATGGCCGCCCGTTGGATGTCGGTAATTTTCAGCGAAAACCCGTAAACGGGAGAGTTGGCGATGTTCAGAACGGCCGCGGCGAGCGCCGGGTCCATGGCCAGATAGTGGCTGATGGTCGCGAAATCCGGCATGGGGCTCATCAGCGACTGGACCAGCTGCGCAAGAGCCGGAGGAAAGGCCAGTTCCAGAGTGTGATCCATGAACTCGATGGGCGACCCGGCGGACGGCACTGTCGCGGGAGAGGCCGGCTTTGCTTCCGTCATAAGTTTTCCGTCTGGCTGAAGGGGAAACGCGCCGGCTAGTGGCCGCGCGTCCGGATATAATCGGAAACCAGGGCCAAAGTATCGCGTATCGCCCCGGCTGGCAATGCTGAAAGGGCCTTGGTGGCGCGGGCCAGATGCTCTGCGGCGAGAGCCCGGGTTTTTTCGTCGCAGCCGGCCTTGCGCATGGCTTTAATAATAGCTTCCGCCTCGGCGTCGGTAAACGAGCCGGCTTTGAATTTCGAGGCGAAAGAGGCGTCTTCTTCCGGGCTCAGCGTTTCGCGGTAAAAGCGGATCAGGGGCGTGCATTTGCGTTCGCGCAAATCGCCGCCGGCCGGTTTGCCGATGGTTTTGGAAGGGGCGATATCCAGGGCGTCGTCAACGATCTGGAAGGCGACGCCCAACTCCAGTCCGAAAAGGGCGGCAGAAGCGATTTCGTCGTCGGAACCGCCGCTGCGTATGGCCGCCAGTTCGCAGGCCGCGCGCAGGCTCCAGGCGGTTTTGCCGGTGATTATCGCAAGATAGGTTTCACGGCTAAGGTCAATGTCGCCCTGGCTTGCGAATTCAGCGATCTCCCCGGTGGCTGTTTGCAAAACGGCTTCGGCAAAGCAGCGGGAAAGGCGGGTGTTGTCCAGGCCCGCCACCATTTTCGCGGCGTGGGCCAGCATAGCGTCGCCGCCGAGCACCGCCTCGGTGGGGCTGAACTCGGTGTGCGCGGAAGGTTTGCCCCGGCGGGTGGCGGCGTTATCCAAGAGGTCGTCGTGCATCAGGGTGGCCACGTGAAAAAATTCGACAGCAACGGCCAGGGTGTAAATGTCGGGGTGATCGCAGCCGAAAAGCTTGCCCATGAAGACACAAAGCAAAGGGCGCAGGCGTTTGCCGCCCGCATTCAGAGTATGGGCCGCAACCGGGCGCACCAACGGAGGCAGTTCGGCTATTTGGGCCTGTAATACAGCGTCAATGCGGGGTTCTTCGGTTCGCAACGCCCGCGCGAGGGTAAGCATGTCGTCGTTCTCCGGTTACGAAAATAGCCGATGCGCCGCACGGCTGAGAGAGGCCAGCGCGGCGGGCATGTTCCAGGCGTCCGGCGCGCGTTCGCCCACAACGTTGGAAATGGCCCGCAATTCGATGAAGGGAACGTCCGCTTCTCTTGCGGCCAGCGCCAGAGGGAACCCTTCCATATTCTCGGTCAACGCGCCGTAACGGGCCGCAAGCGCCCGTGCCCGGTTCGGCGTGCCCGACACCCCGGCCACGGTCAGGCCGGGACCGCGCGTAACAAGCGGAAAACTGGGGTCCGCGTCGTCGCCTGCCGCCGGGCCGGGCAACCCCAGGGCCGCGAAGGCCCCTTCCGGGTCAAGCTCCAGCGTATCCCAAACCGGCGGCGGGTTTGTGTCGTCTTTGCTTCCCGCCAGGGGAAAGCCCAGCGCCACCGGGTCGACGCCCCGTTCCGTGACCAAACCGTATTCGGGCCAGATTTCACGGCTGGCGATAACCACGCTGCCCAGCGGCGCAAGTTGCGCGGCATAGGTGCCCGCGATGCCGCAGCAGATAAAGCCTGCGGGGGCCGGGGTTCGGCACAGCGCTTTGCCGGCGGCCATTGCCGCGGCCAGCGGCCCCACGCCGGTCACCGCCAAAAGCAGGGCGCGGCCGTTATGCCGCACCGAAACGGTTTCGCCCGTTCGCGGCACGGGAATGTCCGGCCCCAGCCCGGCGGCAACAGCCTGCATTTCCATGCCCGTGGCGGCGAACAAAACAAGAGGGGCATCAAGCGTCATCACAACCGCCAGTGAGCGTAACCGAGATCACGCGCCGCCTTCGCGTTCCAGCAGCTTTTAACGTCAAGCAGCACGGCGTTTTGCCCGTCCGCAAAGCGTTTTTTCAGCTCCGCAAGGTCAAGGGCGGCGTATTCGGCGTGCGCCACGGCCAGAATCAGCGCATCAAGAGAGCGCAGATCGTCGAAAGAGCACAAATCGATGCCGTATTCCGCTTTGGCTTCGGCCGTATCCGCCAGGGGGTCGCAGGTCAGCACCTTCGCGCCGTAATCTTCCAGCTCGCGGATGATGGTGATGACCTTTGAGTTGCGCAGGTCGGGCACGTTTTCTTTGAAGGTCAGGCCCAGCACGCCCACCTTGGCCCCTTTGACCGCACGGCCCGCCTTGATCATCATTTTGACGGCGGTGTGGGCCACATAACGGCCCATGTCGTCGTTGATGCGTCTGCCCGCCAAAATGACCTGGGGCGAATAGCCGCTCTCTTGCGCCTTGTAGGTCAGATAGTAAGGGTCCACACCGATGCAATGTCCGCCGACCAGGCCTGGGCGGAAAGGCAGAAAGTTCCATTTGGTGCCGGCGGCTTCAAGCACATCCAGGGTGTCTATGCCCAGGTTGTGGAAAATGACCGCCAGTTCGTTCATCAGCGCGATGTTCAGGTCGCGCTGGGTGTTTTCAATGACCTTGGCCGCTTCTGCTACTTTGATGGAAGAAGCTTTATGAATGCCCGCCGTAACCACGGCGCCGTAAACACGAGAGAGCAGTTCCGTTGTGGCTTCGTCGCCGCCGGCAACTATTTTCACCACGTTTTCCAGCGTGTGCACGCGGTCGCCGGGGTTGATGCGCTCGGGCGAATAGCCCACCTGAAAATCGCGGCCGTAAACAAGGCCCGACTCTTTTTCCAGAATGGGCACGCAGACTTCTTCGGTCACGCCGGGGTAGACGGTGGATTCAAAAACCACCACGCAGCCTTTGCCCATGGCTTTGCCCACGGTGGCGCAGGCTTTTTTCACCGGCGTGAGGTCGGGGTTGTTGTGCGTGTCCACCGGGGTGGGCACCGCCACGATGATGACGCCTGCCGCGGCGAGTTTTGCCGGATCGGTGGTAAACGCGATGCCGCAGGCGGCAAGGTCCGCGTTTTCCACTTCGCGGGTGTGGTCGCGCCCGGCGGCCAGTTCCGCAACCCTGGCCGATGAAATGTCAAAGCCGATGACCGAAAAGTGCCGCGCCAGCGCAACCGCCAGGGGCAGGCCCACATACCCGAGGCCCACAACGGCAACAGGAACAGTTTTATTGTGCATGGCGGCAAACGAAGTATTCATGTGATCCTGCCTTTGTCGTGAACCAATTTTTTACCTATTTTCGGCCGCTGTGCAAGTACACGATGCCGCCGCACAGTTTTTCCCAGGCCACATGGCTGAACCCGGCGGAACGCATCGTATCCGCCAGGCCGTCGGCGCCGGGAAAGGCGGTTATGGTGCGGGCGAGGTAATCGTACGCTTCGCGGTCGCCGGTGATCAGGCCGCCCAAGGCGGGAAGCGCGCGGGAAAGGTAAAAATTGTACAGCCCGCCCCACAAGGGGGTGCTTGCGGTGCCGAATTCCAGCACAAAAAGGCTGCCGCCGGGGGAAAGCACGCGGCAAGCCTCGGAGAGCGCCGCTTGGTGCGGCAGCATGTTGCGCAGGCCGAAAGCCACGGTTACGGCATCCACGCTTTCGTCGGCCAGCGGCAGGGCAAAGGCGTCGCCCGCGGCGCGGTTGACGCGGCCTCTTGTATACGCGTCCGCGCGGTGCAGTTTTGGGCCGCCCGCGACCAGCATGGGCAAACAAAAATCAAGGGCCAGCACGTTCGCGCCCGCAATGGAGCGGGCAAGGGCGAGCGAAAGGTCCAGCGTGCCCGCGGCCAGGTCAAGCACGCGGCGGCGGCCGCCGGGGCTGAATGAAGCGGCCACTCGCTTCACCACGCGGCGGCGCCACAGGATGTCGATGCCGCAGCTGAGCAGGCGGTTGGCCTTGTCATAACCCGGCGCGATGCGGCCGAACATGGCGGAGACAAGCCCGCCGTGGGTCTTGCCGGTGTCGTCTTTTCCCACGCCTTACTCGCCGCCGAAGGGCTGGGGAATGGTGGGGTCTTGCATTTCGCCGGGCTTATTATAATCCGCCGGGTTCGGGCGGCTTTGCCCCTTGCTTGCGGGCTGGGGCAGCATGGAATCCACCAGGGTGGAACGCACCACCTGATACACCGAGGGAAAGATCTCTTCGAAATTGGAGGGCGAGACGCGGCCGCTCTCAATGAATTTGACGACGATTTCTTTCGTCACCTGAATGGCTTCTTTAGTTATTTTTTCCATAGGTTGCTCCTGGCCGGTGGCGCTGTGCGCCACATGCTTCTTTGTAAGTATGCGAAGCGCGCGGCAAAGACAAGGAAGAGCGTTTTCTTCGCAAGTGCGTGGAGCGTGAGGCAAGAGCAAGGAAAAGCGTTTTGCCGCGGAAGGAGTATACTCTTACGGTATTCGACCGACGCGGCGAAACGCTTTGACGACGCTATTGCCCGCGATACGCGCGCTTGCCCACAAAAAAACCCGTCCTGGGGAATGGCTCCTGCCACCATGGCAAAAACCGGGACGGGAAAAAGGAATAACCTCGCCGGCCATCCCCTTTTTTTGGGTATACTTTTTCCGAGATCACAATTTGTGACCTCAAAAGAGTTCGTTCAAGCCTCAGGCTTGGCCTTGCATCAGGGCCACGATTTCTTCGCGTATGACCTTGGCGGCGGCGGATGCGGCCGTTTTTTCCAGGTCACGGCGGAAGTTTTCGGCAGCCGCCAGCAGGGCGGGGTCCGTTTCCGTATCGCCTTCTCCCGCAAGGCCCGCGCCAAGGCGGGTCAGCACGGCGGCGGCAATGCCCGCGCTGATGCGTTCCATCAGCGGAGAGCCGGGCGCGAGCAATTCTTCCACCTTCACTTCCACGGCGGCGGCAGCGGCCGCTTCCGCCTCTTCGGCGTCAGGCGCGGCCTGTGCGGCAGGCGCGGCCTCCACAACGGCGCGCAGAGCGGCCACTTCGCTTTCCAGCGCGGCCAGGTTCGGCAGCACGCTGTCAAGCTGCGGTTCTGCGGGTGCGGCGGCCACTTCCGCGGGGGGCGCGGCTTCCGCCGCGGCCAGCACGGCCTGCACGGCGGCAAGTTCATTCTCCAGCGCATCCATCCGGGCGGTCAGGCCGTCAAGCAGTGCGGGGTCGACCGCCTGGCCAGACGCGGCCTGCGCGGAGGATGCGGGCGCGGCGATTCCTTCAGGTTCCGCCGCTTCTTGGGCCGGCAGCGCTTCGGCCTTTACTCCGCCGGAAGGCGGCGCGGCGGCCAGCATGCCGTCAAGCAGGGCGTCCAGCTCGTTCAGGTCGATGCCGTCCGTTTTGGGGATGTCAGCCACCGGGGCGGGCGCTTCGGCCACGGGATCCGGCGTGACGGGGAAGGCTTTGATCTCTTTCGCCGGGGCCGGGCGTATGGCGATTTTCGGTTTCTGGGACACTTCGGCTGCCGGGGCGGTTTCCGAAACGGTGGCGGAAGGCGCCGCTGCGATCATGGCCGCGAGGTCATCGGGCAGATCATCCAGCGGAGCCGGCTGCGGGGCCGGTTCCGCCACGGGTTGTGCCGCGGGAGCGGCGGCGATCATGGCGGCCAGGTCGTCGGGGAGATCATCCAGCGGCGCCTTCGGGGCCGGAGCTTCTTTGGCGGCGGTTTTGTCCAATTCCGCCAGAAGGGAGTCGATATCGGCCTGCGCGGCGGGCAGGTCCACGTCGGACAAGTCGGCCGGAGGCGGCGCCGCGGCCTTGGGCTTTGCAGCGGGAGCATCTGCGATCATGGCCGCGAGATCGTCGGGCAGAACATCCTGCGCCGCATCTTCCGGTTCCGTCTCGAAGTCCGGTTCCGGGTCGGGCGCGGGTTTGGCGGCGGAGGCTTTCGTGGGTTCCACGCCCAGTTCGGCCAGAAGCGAATCGATATCCGCCGTGCCGGGCATGGCGAGTTCTTCGTTGGGGTCCACAACGTGACCCGCCGGGGTTTGGTCGGCTATGGGGGCGGCCACCGGTTTTGCAGGGGCCACGGGTTTGACGGGCGCCGCTGGCTTGGGTGCTGCCGCCGCCGTATCGGAGGCCAGGCTGTCAAGCAGGGCGTCAAGGTCGGCGCCGAAATCGGCTCCGATAGAGTCGGGGCTGTCAGGGGGCAGCGTTTTGCCGGCTTCAACGACCTCTGTAAGATCAAGGATGTCGTCATCCATCGGCGTATTATCAACATTCTTGGGCATATGCACCTTGGCCTGGTTCTGCGGCGGGCAAAACGTCAACATCGCAGGGGTGGCGCTTTGCTCACGGCGTGAACGGAAATTGTGAAATAATTTGCGGAATAATAAGCATACATGAACAGATAAAGCAAGATACTCTCGCATAACCGCATGCATGGGGGTTTGCAGCCGCCTGAAAAAGCAGTATACCCATTGCCGATACAGATTGGACGCAAACCGGGGTTGCCCCGTTTTTTTCGTAACGAGCGTCCGCGTATAAAGGAACCAGCATGGCACGGGTTGTTTTTTTAGATGAACGCTGTAAGGGCTGCCTTCTTTGCTCCACTGTGTGCCCCAAGAAGATCATAAAAAAGTCGAAGCGGTTCAACCGCCAGGGGTACATGGTCGTGGAAGTGGAGAATATGGAAGCCTGCACCGGTTGCGCATCGTGCGCGCTGATCTGCCCGGACTGCGCCATTCGCGTGTACCGGGCCAAAAAGGGCTCTGACAAGAGCGGAGGCGCGCAATGAGCAAAGCCGAAGCGAAACGGGTTTTTATTAAGGGTAACGAGGCCGTGGGCTATGGCGCCATAGCCGCCGGCTGTAAATGCTATTTCGGCTACCCCATCACCCCGCAGAACGAAATACCGGAAATGCTGTCGCAGGCGTTGCCTGAGTCGGGCGGCTCTTTCGTGCAGGCGGAAAGTGAAGTGGCGGCCGCCAACATGCTGCTGGGCGCGGCCTCGGCGGGCATCAGGGCCATGACCAGCTCTTCCAGCCCCGGCGTCTCGCTGATGCAGGAAGCCATCTCGTACATGGCGGGGAGCGAACTCCCCGGCGTTATCGTGAACATGAACCGGGGCGGCCCGGGCCTGGGCGACATCGGCCCGGCGCAGGGCGACTATTTTCAGAGCACGCGCGGCGGCGGCCACGGCGACTACCGCACCCTGGTGCTGGCGCCTTCCACCTGCCAGGAAGCGTACGACATGATGAGCGAGGCCTTTGATCTGGCCTTCAAATACCGCAACCCGGTTCTGGTGCTGGGCGACGGCATCGTGGGCACCATGAAAGAGCCCGTGACCCTCAAAGACATGGGCAAGCCCAACGACCACGGGGCGGAAGACTGGTGGCTGGCCGGCACGCACGGCAAAGCCAAACGCCTGGTCAAGTCGCTCTTTTTGGAAGAAGGCGCTTTGGCCGCCCACAACCGCAAGCTGGTGGCCAAATACGAAGCCATGAAAGCGGAAGCGCGGGCGGAACGCTTTATGACCGACGATGCGGAACTGATCGTCGTGGCCTACGGCTCCATGGGCCGCATCGCCAAAAGCGCCATCCGCAAGCTGCGCGGCGAGGGGCACAAAGTGGGGTTGGTTCGGCCTATCACCCTGTTCCCCTTCCCTTCCGACGTGCTGCTTGAGCTGGCCAAACAGGGACGGCGTTTTTTGACCATCGAACACAACACCGGCCAGATGGTGGACGACGTGCGTCTTGCCATCCGCACGGTTGCCGATTCCGCCTTTTACGGGCACATGCCGGGCGACATACCCGGCGCCGACGATTTCATAGCGCCCATTCTGGACGCTTTGAGGAGGAAATAATGGCTCCGGATATCAATGACCTTTCCATGCCCGAAGACGACGGCCCCGCCTGCAACGCGGATGGGGTCGACTGCTCCATTCGGGAAGGTGAAACCCTTGTTTTCGGCGCGCCCGAATCGCTGATAGACCGGGCCACGCACTACTGTCCCGGCTGCCACCACGGCGTGGCCCACCGCCTGGTGGCCGAGCTGCTGGATGAAATGAACCTGCGCGAAAAAGCCGTGGCCATCAGTTCCATCGGCTGTTCCGTGTTCATCTACAACTACATCAACGTGGACGCGGTGGAAGCCCCCCACGGCCGTGCTCCTGCCGTGGGCACCGGCGTGAAGCACGCCCGGCCCGATTGTTTCGTCTTCACCTATCAGGGCGACGGCGACCTTGCTTCCATCGGCATGGCGGAAATCATGCATGCCGCCAACCGCGGCGAGCGCATGTCCGTGGTCTTCGTCAACAACACCGTGTACGGCATGACCGGCGGCCAGATGGCCCCCACCACCCTGATCGGGCAGAAAACCACCACCTGCCCCGCCGGGCGCTGCCTTGAGCGCGAAGGCGGCCCCATCCGCATGGCGGAAATCATCGGATCGCTGGGCGGCGTGGCCTATTCCGCCCGCGTCTCGCTGGACAGCGTCAAAAACATCCGCGACGCCAAAAAAGCCCTGCGCCGCGCGTTTGAAGTGCAGGCCAACGAGATCGGTTTCGGCTTCGTTGAACTGCTCTCCGGCTGCCCCACCAACTGGCACATGGACGCGGTGCAGGCCAACACCCGTATCCGCGAAGAAATGATTCCCTATTTCCCCCTGGGCGTCTTCAAGGACGTGAACTCCATCAGCGCGGAGGAAGACGCATGAAACTCTACCAGGACGTGATCATGGCCGGGTTCGGCGGGCAGGGGGTCATGCTGATCGGCAACCTGCTCGCCTACGCGGGTATGGATTCGAACCTCAACGTGACCTTCATTCCCGTGTACGGCCCGGAAATGCGCGGCGGCACGGCCAACTGCACCGTTGTCGTCTCTGACGAAGAGATCGGCTCCCCGATCATTCAGCGGCCCAAAAGCATCATCGCGCTTAACCAGCCGTCCTTGGAAAAATTTCAGCCCCGGCTGGAAGATGGCGGCGTGCAGGTCGTGAACTCCTCGCTCATTGACAAGGACCTGGTGGAAAAAGGCCGCATCCGCACCGTGCTCATCGCGGCCAACGACATCGCCAACGAATTGGGCAACGCCCGCATGGTCAACATGGTGGCGCTGGGCGCGTATATCAAAGCGACAAACGTGATGCCCCTGGAAGCGGTGCAAAACGCGCTGCACCACGTGCTGAAAGAATCGCTCATCGCCAAGAACAGCGAAGCCCTGCGCGCCGGTTTCGACCGCGCCGCGTGAGAAGACGAGAGCAGGGGCGCTGCCCCTGCACCCCGCCAAGGGGCTAGGCCCCTTGGAACCCGTATAGGCGAAGGCCGTTTTCCGCAACACGGAAAACGGCCTTCGCCATATCGCGGGGTCAAGGGGGGTCACCTTACCACAAGTTCCCTTCCGCATTGAAGGCGAAGGGCGCTGCCGGGCCCAGCACTTCAAGGTTGGGGTGGGCCTTGCAGTATGCGGCCAGCGCTTCGGAGACGAGGATCTCGTCCATCTCATTGGTGTTTTTGATGCGCACCAGGCGGATGGCGTCCTTGTCCGGCGGGTTGCAGCATTTCACCGCCGCCTGGATGGCCTGGCGGTCGCTTTTAAGCACCATGGGCATTTTCACCGTCAACGGCACGGTGGAGGTCAGGGAATTGGGATAGGTCTGTTCCGGTATGAACTTGCCGTGCAGCCGTTTGGTGGTGAAATCCAAAATGCCGATGCCGTTGGCGTTGCCTTTGGATTTGTCGGTCAGGTCCAGGGCGGCCACCCGGCTGATCCTGGGGCCGCCGGAAGCGCAGGTGGTGTGGTAGCGGCCCACCACGTTGGTGTCAAAGCCCGTGCCGCTGATATCCTTGCCGATCTCGTCGATAACCAGCACGTCGAGTTCGTCAAAGAAAATCTTGGGCGCCAGGCGCCAGGCTTCCTGCAAGAGATCCGGCTCGCGGGCGATCACTTCCTTGGGGGACAGCACTTCCAGCCGGCCCGTTTCGTGGTAGGCGTTTTCAAGTATGCCCACCAGACAGAGGAAGTTCTTCTTCTGCAGAATCACTTCCGCAATAGCCGGGACATTGACCGCCATGTGGGCAAAGCCCTGTTCATGGCAGAAGTCGGCTCCCCGCTGTTTGCCGAGGCCGATGGTGACCATCTTTTGCAGCCCGCTTTCGATGGGGCCGCGAAAGGCGGTGTGCGCTTTGATGCGGTTGATGACGATGATGGCGTCCGCTTCGGAAGCGAACTTGTCCATATGCGCGGGCAGGCCGTTCGAGGTGAGCCCCAGGAGCACGGTTTCCATGGACGAGCGGATGGGCGCTTCCATGCTGCGTTCGTCGATGCCGAGTCCGGCCAGGAGTTTTACCTGCCCTTCTGCGGTGGCGCCGCCGTGGCTGCCCATGGCCGGGACGATGAAGGGAACGCCGCCGTGGGCTTTCACTTCACGCACCAGGGTGCGGATCATCAGGGGCAGGTTGGTGATGCCCCGGCTGCCTGCGGTAATGGCTACGGTCTGGCCCGGTTTGAGCGCGGCAAAACAGCCTTTTTTCCGCACAAGGCGGGCGAGTTCCTTTTCCACGTCGGCGACCTGCGGCCGGTCGTAACGCTGGGTAACGCGCAACACGGGCGGCAGGGGAATGGGGGCAAGCAGGGTGTCGATTGCTGACGGCATATGCGTTTTCCAAAGGTAAAGGGCCGCGTCAGGAAATGGGCAGCCAGGTCTGCTCAAGTGTCAGCTCAAGGCGCCGGGGCTCAACGTCCACCACGTTGGCGGGCACGATAATGGTTTCGCGCGCCGCGTGCGTGGCCCGGATGCGGTCCGGTTCCACGGCCAGCATGCGGTCGTGGCCGGGTTGCACCAGTTTGGCGATGTTCCTGACCTTTTTGATGCTGTTGCTGGTAGCCGTCTGGTCCAGGCTCATGGCGGCGGCTCCGGTGGCGAGTTCCGCCAGGTTTTTCACCGCGTCTCCGGCCAGAATCATGGTGGGCATGCTCGCATCCTGCAGCACCAGAGACATGCAACCCGGGGTGTGGCCCGGGGTGTGCAGCACGGTGGCGCCCGGGGCCACTTCGTCTCCTTCCTTTACCGCCCGCAGTTTGCGGTTGGCTTTCATGTCCTTGAATATGGCCGGAATCTGCCAGATGTCCGTTCCTTGTTCCGCATAGGCGATTTCCGTTTCATGAACCAGAATTTCCGCTCCGGGAAAAAGGTCGTAGTTTTGCATATGATCGTTATGCAGATGGCTGATGAACAGCATGTGGATATCTTCGGGTTTCAGGCCGGCCTTGGCCAGGCGGGGAATCAGGCTGGTACGGCGCACGGGGCCCGCCGTATCAAAGAGTATATTTTTGCCGCCCGTCTGCACCAGGGCCACGGAACTCCATTGCATATACCCGGCCGTAAGCGTGCCCGGAAAGCCGGAGAAAAGTATTTCTGCCTTCATGGATTATCTCCCTTATTCAATAGGCTTGCGCGCCAGGGCATAGGACATGAACGCGCCGAAGCACAGCAGAATGCCGGCCAGATAGAACCCGCTGTCAAAGCTGCCGGTGAACTTGGCGATAAAGCCGGTGATCATGGGGGCGGTGAGCCCGAAGGTGTTGCCCCCCAGCACCTGGATGCCGATGGCCGTGCCGGTGACGCTGGAATCTTTGATCAGGTCGTTGGTCAAAGCGAGGTTCAAGCTGAGCGCGGTGGTAGTGAAGGCAAGAGCCAGGCCCACGAACAGGAAGATCAGGAAGTGGTTGTCAACCAGGGTGACGCAGCCGACCACGGCGGAAAGCAGCAGGAAGAGGACCACAGCGTTTCTGCGGCCGCCCTGGGCTAGGCGTTCCGCGGTCATGCGCACGTCGCTCATGCGGCCCACGATAAGGGCGAAGACGGTGGCGAAAAGAAACGCGGCAGCGCTGAAATAGCTGGCGCTCTTGATGTCCATCTTCTTGACCTGCATGAGATAGGAAGGCAGCCAGGTCAAGATCAGGTACTGGGTATAGACCATGGTGCCCTGGGATATGGCTATGCCCCACATGGTTTTCTGGCTGAGCAGGCGGGCGACCTTGCTTTTGCCCTGATGCTCGACTGCGACCTGAACCTGGCCGGCGGCGGTGCGGTTGGCCAGAATGTATGCTTTTTCGTCTTCAGGCAGCCAGGTGCATTCTTCGGGCTCGCGGTACATGCGCAGCCAGAAGAGCAGCCAGACAAAGCCGATGGCGCCGGTGATGACAAAGGACATCTGCCAGCCGGTGGTCACCACCAGCCAGGCCACGATGGGCATGGCAATGGCGGCGCCGCAACTGCTGCCCGCCTGGTAGAAGGCGGTGGCTATGCCGCGCTCTTTGGCCGGGAACCAGGTGCGGACTATTTTGCCGCAGGCGGGCCAGGTGGTGGATTCGCCGGCGCCCAAAGCCAGGCGTATGGCGAGCATGGAAGGCAGCCCGCCCACGAACCCGGTCATCATGGCCGCCGCGGACCAGATGCTGATGCCCCAGGTGTTCATTTTGCGCGAACCGAAACGGTCCACCAGCCAGCCCATGGGCACCAGGCAGGCGGCGTAGGTCCAGAGGAACGAGGACATGACGATGCCCATCGTGGCGTTGTCCCAGTTGAAATGCTTGGCCACGTGCTGGGCGGCCACCGACATGTTCACCCGGTCGGCGTAGTTGATGATGGTGAGAGTGAACAGAAACGCGATGATGTACATGCGCTTGCTTTTCCACAGAGACGTCACGTTTTCGGAATATTGCGGGGTGGCCGCATCTAAAATGGTGGCGGACTGCATGGGCTGTTCCTCCTGAATAAGGGTGTGGAGCAAAAAAAGAGTACAGCAAAGAACATTCCAGAAATGCTGTTGCGGAAAAACAAGAAAATATGGTGATGTGTTTGCCGCAATGCAGGCGTCTTCGCCCTCTATGGGGCAAAGGCGCCTGTATCAAAGCGTCTTGTTTTGAAAAAGGGACGCTCTACGGCTGGTACAGCTTGGTTTTTTTGATCCCCAGACGGCGCATTCTGCGGTACAGGGTGCCCTTGTCGACGCCCAGAAGTTCCGCCGCCTTGCGCTGGTTGCCGTCGCTTGCGTCCAGCGCGTCAAGGATCTGCCTGCACTCCGCCCGGCGTACGGGGTCGTCTTCGCCGGCCGCCGGGCAGGGAAGGGTCCGGCTTGCCGTTTCGCGGCTTTGCGGCAGGGCGAGGGCCGTTTCCACCTGTTCGGGCGAGACCGGGCCGGAGTCGCACAGCAGGCAGAGGCGCCGGATGCAGTGTTTGAGCTCGCGGACGTTGCCGGGCCAGTTATGTTCTTCCAGAAGGCGCAAAACCCGGCCGGAAAGGATCGCCCCGCCGCCGGAAGACGGTTCGCCGCGCATGAAGAGCCCGGCAAGATGGGTGATATCCCCTTCCCGTTCGCGCAGGGGGGGCAGCGTCAGAGGCAGAACGTGCAGCCGGTAATACAAGTCTTCGCGAAATTGCCCCTGAGTCACTTTTGTCCACAAGGAGCTGTTTGAGGCGGCAATGACCATGAAGTCCACAGGGGTATATTTGTCGCCTCCCAGGCGCATGACGCTTTTTTCCTGCAAGACGCGCAGCAGGCGGGTTTGCCCGTAGTGGTCCATGGCCGCGATCTCGTCCAGGAAGATGGTGCCCTGGTGGGCCAGCTCGAACAAGCCCGGTTTGCCTTTGCGCTGGGCGCCGGTAAAGGCGCCCTCTTCATAGCCGAAGAATTCCGACTCCAGCAGAGAAGGAGGCAGCGCCGCGCAGTTGACTGCCACAAAGGGGCCGCGTCGACGGGCCGAGGCGTTATGCACGGCCTGGGCGAACAGCTCTTTGCCCGTGCCTGTTTCCCCTTGCAGCAGTACGGGCCCGCCCCGGGCGGCATAGCGTTCCGCAAGAAGGCGCACCGCGCTGATCTGGGGGGAGATGCCGGCGATATCCGTGAAAAAGTGTTTGGCCACAAACCCCTTGACCCGGCTGCGCCGTATGCGGGCTTCCAGCGCCTCGATCTGGGTGGTGGGTTGAAAACTGATGACCGCCCCTGTCGTCTTGCCGCCGACCACGGTGGGCACGGCGCTGGCGAGCACGCTTTGCCCTTCGATATGCAAGAGTTCGTTGTCCATCCGCTGGCCTTCTTCCATGCAGGCGAACAGCGCCGGCGCGGAAATCAATTCGCGGGCGAGGCGGCCCTCAATGCCCGGAGGCAAGCCCAGGATCTGGCAAGCCTTGGGGTTGGCCAGGCGGATACGGCCGTCGGAATCAAGGGAGAGAAAGGCGTCGTTGGATATGTTCACCACGGCCCTGAACATTTGGGCCTGGGTCTGTTCCAGCTCCCGGGCGTAGGCTATTTTTTTCGCTTCCAGCAAGGCCTGGCGCAGGGAAACGGGTTCCGACTCATACAAAATGAAGGGCATGCGGCCGCGCAGGGTCTGTTCTGAAGTGGGCCCGCCCACCGCCACGTCCGCTCCTTCCGCCAGAGCCCTGTGCGCTGCGCTGACGACGGCGGCGCGGGTCAGGCCCGTGGGATAGATATGCAGGTCCATGTCCAGCAGCGAAGAAAAAGCCTTCAGATCCCAGTCGATACGGGGGTAAGTGACGAAGGCGATGCGCGGTCTGGTGAGCCCTGTGATATCCCTGGCCCGGCGCAGAGCGTTGGCCAGGTCCTGGATGTTGATGGGGATGCTGACGACGGGAACGCGAATGCCGGAATCGGCCAGAAGCTCCACAGTCGCGCCGCGCGAGACAATGACGTCCACCCCGTCCTTTTCCATGGCCCGGGCGATGTCGAGTCCTTCTTCCATGGTGGCGCAGTGCATGGTCAGAGAGCCGGCCAGACCCAGTTCCGCGGCAATGGGGGAAATGCTCTGGAACAGACGCATGTCCGGCGCGATGATGCCGATGCGGGCCATGGTTCTCTCCGGTACGCGCGTGCGCGGCGTTTAACCTTTTATACCCCGTTCACCACAGTTTCGCCAGGGCTTCGGCTTTGGCTTTGGGCAGCGTGGGGTCAATATGCTCCACACGCACGGTGATGGCGGTGCCGCCGCGCACATTGAACGCGCCGGTCACGGTCATGCGGCGGGGGGCGAGGGTGGTTATCAGGTCGTCGGCAATGGCGTTGGTCACGCTTTCCATGAACGAGCCGTGGTTGCGGTACGCGGCCATATACAGCTTGAATGATTTGGATTCGACGCAACGCGGCCCCGGCACATAGCGCACGGTGATGGTGGCGAAATCGGGCTGGCCGGTCATTGGGCACAGGCTGGTGAATTCCGGGTGGTCAAAGGTCACGACGTAGTCGCGGTCGGGGTAGCGGTTGGGAAAGGCTTCCAGCAGGTCTTTTCCCGGCTTGTCAAAACGGTAGGCGGCCGGCGAACCCAGCTTGGTCAGCCCGGCTGTTTCCGGGTTTTTGTTTTTTTCCACGTTTTTTTTTGGGGCTGAGGTCATGGCTTTTCTCCTGCGCGTGAGCGGCGCGCTCCATGGCTTTATCCTGCCCGGCGCGCAAGGTAAAGTGAAGATGCGGGCGCAGCGCGAACGCTTGACAGGAAAAGTTGCTTTCGATAAATAAAAATTATTTCCAAAGAATGGAAATTTAATTTACACTAACGATCTTCTTTTGGGTATAATTTAGTTTTATTTAATTTCTACGTACTATTGCGTAAATATTTGTTTTTTATTTTACGGAAATAATTTCCATGCATTGGAAAGGGGGATGTATGGCTTTGCTTGACGGCATTCGGGTGCTTGAAACATCCACAGTCATTGCCGCGCCGTTTTGCGCGGCGATGATGGCTGATTTCGGCGCTGACGTCATAAAGGTTGAAATGCCGGACGGCGGAGACCCGTTTCGCCGTCTGGGGCCGTACCACAAGGGCCAGCCCATGCGCTGGGCCGCAATGGGCCGCAACAAACGTTGCGTGACGCTTGATTTGCGTAAAGAGGCCGGCAAAGAAATTTTCTTGGGCCTTGCGGGCAAAAGCGACGTTTTGATCGAAAATTTCCGTACTGGCACCATGGACAAATGGGGCCTTGACCGTGAAACGCTGCTCGCGGTGAACCCCAAGCTGGTCATCGCCCGCATGACGGGTTACGGCCAAACGGGCCCCAACGCGGCCAAAGCCGGTTTCGGCACTCCTGCGACGGCGTATTCCGGCATGACGTACCTGACCGGGTTCAAAGACCGGCCGCCGGTGAGCCCTTCCTTTTCACTGACCGACTACGTCAGTGGTCTGTATGCCCT
The DNA here is from genome assembly GCA_031551515.1 of Desulfovibrionaceae bacterium. Lineage (GTDB taxonomy): Bacteria > Desulfobacterota > Desulfovibrionia > Desulfovibrionales > Desulfovibrionaceae > FLUQ01. The sequence goes on along the minus strand of JAVBNL010000028.1, from coordinate 45,329 downwards.
CTCCGGCATTCTGATGGCCCTGTATAACCGCGACGTCATGGCCGGAAAACCTGAAGAGGTCGACGTCAGCCTGTACGAAGGCATTTTCCGCATGCTCGAAATACCCGTGATGGACCTGCACAAGAACGGCGTGCTGCGCGAACGCACGCCGAAACTCAGCGGCACTTCCAGCCCCGGAGGCACCTACGAGACCAAAGACGGCAAATGGGTCGTGCTGGTCTGCAGCACGGACAAAACCTGGGAATACCTGGCCGGGGTTATGGGCCGCAAGGATATGCTGACGGATCCCATGTATTCGACCATGGCGGCGCGGCTGCAAAACGACGCGGCGCTGGATGCGCTTGTGCGCGCCTGGGTGGGGTCGCTGCGGTATGACGAACTGCGCCGCATCGTTGATGAAGCCGGGGTGCCCACGAACCTGGTGTACAGCATGGCGGATATTTTTGAGGATCCGCACTACGCGGCGCGCAATAATATTCTTGATGTGCCGCATCCGGATTTTGGAAGCATTAAAATGCCCGGCATCGTTCCGCGATTTAAAGAGAATCCCGGCGCGGTCAAATGGCCGGGGCCGGCTTTGGGCCAGCATAACGCCGAAGTTTACGGCGAGTTGCTGGGGCTGGATGCCGCCCGGCTGGGCGAACTGAAAGAACAAGGCGTCATTTAACGCGACATGCGCATATTGTGGAGGAAAGTATGAATTTGCCGAAACGAGCGGTTATTTGCGAAGTGGGTCCGCGCGACGGGCTGCAGAACGAGAAAAAAATTATCCCCACCGAACAAAAGGCCAATCTGGTCAGAGGTTGTATCGCCGCGGGCATAAAGGTCATTGAGATCGGTTCCTTCGTGAACCCCAAGGCCACGCCGCAAATGGCCGACACCCCCGACGTGCTGCGCATGGTGGGCAAGGTCCCGGGCGTGGAATTCAGGGCGCTGGTGCCCAACGTGCGCGGGGCTGAACGGGCCATCGAAGCGGGCATAGGCAAGATCAAGCTGACCGCGTCCGCCAGCGAGTCGCACAACCGCAACAACTTTAACAAAACGCCTCAAGAGTCCGTGCAGGGCTTTGCGGAGTGCGTCAAGCTGGCGAACGGCGCGGGCGTGCCTCTTTCCGCCGCCATCGGCACGGCTTTCGGTTGCCCCTTTGAAGGCGACGTGCCCCTGAGCCAGATCAAATTCATGGCCCGGAGCTTCATCGATCTGGGCATCACCGAAATATCCATGTCCGATACCACGGGCATGGCCCATCCGCTTCAGGTTTACAACCAGTGTGTGGCCATGCGGGAAGCTTTCCCTCAGGTGGAGTGGGTGCTGCATTTTCACAATACCCGCAACATGGCTCTGGGCAACATCTTCGCCGGGCTTATGGCCGGGGTGACCTGGTTTGACGGGGCTTTCGCGGGCCTGGGCGGTTGCCCCTTCGCGCCCGGCGCTTCCGGCAACATCGCCACCGAAGACATCTTGAACATGTTCGCGGGCATGGGCGTTGAAACGGGTGTGGATATAGACAAGGCCATCGGAGTGGCCCGTCTGGCGCAGGAATATGTGGGCCATCCCACGGAAAGCTGCGTGCTGAAAGCCGGAAAAACTTCGGATCTGGCTCCTTTCGCCAAATGCGCGCAGCCATGAAAGTGCTGATCGCGGAAAAGATTCACGATGACGCGGCGAGCGTTCTGCGCAAGCGCGGCATAGAGCCCGTGTTCCGCTTTCTTCCTTCGCCGGAAGAACTGGCGGAAGCGCTGGCCGATGCCGACGGCGTTATCGTGCGCACAAAAGTGGCTCTGCCGGGCGATATCATCCGGCGGGCTCCCAAACTCAAAGCCATCGGCATGCACGGCATCGGCCTGGACCATATCGATGTGGCGGCGGCCAAGGAGCGGGGCATCGCGGTGCTTTCCGTGCCCGGCGGCAACACCGACGCGGTCGCGGAACTGGCGATGGGGTTGTTGCTTTCGCTGGTTCGCAACATCTGCCCGGCCTACAACGACGTGCGGGCCGGCCACTGGCGCGCGGACAGCTTTCTCGGCTCGCAGCTGAAAGACAAGACCTTGGGCCTGATAGCCTTGGGCCGCATTGGTTTGCGGGTAGCGCAATTGTGCCGGGCCTTCGGCATGCGGGTCGTGGCTTACGACCCCATGTGCCCGGCGGAGAGGGCGGCGGCGGAAGGCATAGCCCTTGTGGCGGCGGAAGCCCTTTACCGTGAAGCGGACGTCATCAGCGTGCACGCCCCTCTGACCCCGGAAACACAAGGCATGATCAATGATGCCGCTGTCGCGTCCATGAAAGACGGGGTAATTATCGCCAATCTGGCCCGGGGCGGCATTCTTGACGAGGCCGCCATGCTACGCGGGCTTGAAAGCGGAAAAATACGCGGGCTTTGTCTTGACGTTTTGGAACAGGAACCGCCCGGAGCGGACCACCCCTTGCTGCGCTTTCCTCAAGTGGTTGTCGTGCCGCATATGGGCGCGCGCACGGTCGAATCACAGCAGTATGTAGGCTCGGTTATCGCCGGCAAGGTCGCGGACGCGCTTTTGGGCGCGGCGGACGGCGCCGGGGGGAAAGGAGCCTGAAACGGCTGGGCGAGCCCGGAGTCTTTTGCGTAAAGGGTTGATTGTTTTGTTGTTGCACCCTGTAAACCACTGAGGCGCTCTATGCAAACGTCACAGCAAGTAAATGCCGCCGTTGCCCCGGCGGGCGCGGTGGGGAAGATCGGTCCTTCGGGTTTTGACGCGTTCCGTAAAAAAATCGGCCTGCCGCTGGCTATCGGCCTGGCCCTGTTGATCACCTTTCTGCCGCAGCCCGAAGGCCTGAGCCTCGCCGGGCAGAAAGCCATAGCCATTTTCACCGCGGTTTTTGTTTTATATCTGACGGAATCGATCCATCTCGCGGTCACCAGCCTCGCCATCATTCCCGCCGTGGTTTTTACCGACACGGTGAAGCTGGGCCAGGTGCTGCCCCCCTATGCCGGGGGATCCGTCTTTCTGATGTTCGGTTCTTTCATTCTGGCGGCGGCCATGGTCAAAACCGGCCTGGCCGACCGCATCACTTTCGCGATTTTGAGCAAAACAGGCAGCTCGGTGCGGCGCATCACCTTCGGCATGGTGCTGGTCAGCATGGTGCTTTCTTTCATGCTGCCCTCGTCCACGGCCCGCACGGCCATCTTGCTGCCCATCGCTCTGGCGGTGATCAATCTTTTCAATTATCAGGGGCCGGGTCGCTCAAAGTTCACCATCAACATTCTGCTCACCATCGCTTTCGTCAACGCCATACTCAGCGCGGGCGTGCTGACCGGCAGCCCACCAAACGTGATCATCGTGGACTTCATGGTCAAGGCCGGCTTGGCCCCCATCACGTACACGCAATGGCTTGTCGCGGGGTTCCCCCCGGCGGCGCTGATGTGCGTCATCACCTGGTGGGTCATGCACATCGTTTTCAAGCCGGAAAAGAACGAGATCGACGGCGGGGTGGAATTCATCCGCGAACGCCTGGAAAGCCTCGGTCCCATCACCGCGCCGGAAGTGCGCGTGGCCGTCATCATGGCTCTGACGGTGCTGCTCTGGATAACCGGTTCATGGACGAAGCTCGACATCAACGTGGTCTGCATCGCTACCGTTTCCCTGTTCTTTTGCCCCGTGATCGGCGTGCTGGATTGGGAAAGCACGAGCAAAAGCGTTTCGTGGTCCGTGTTGCTGATCTGCGGCGGCGGGCTGTCTTTGGGCGGCATCCTGATGCAGACCGGGGCCGCCAAATGGATCGCCCTCAACATTTTCAACCTTCTCGGGCTCAAGGGGCTTGGGGTGGCGGCGCTGCTTTGCATCGTCATCGTGGTCGTGCAGTATCTGCACATCCTTTTCGCCACCACCATGGCTATGGCCACGGCTTTTGTGCCCATTTTGCTTGAACTGGCCAAAACGGCGGGCATCGACCCGGTTTTGCTGGCTCTGCCCGTGGGCATGATCATTTCGGGGTATCCGCTGCTGATGTTCTACAACACGGTGCCGAGCATCGTGGTTTACGGCACGGGCAAGCTGGCTGTGCAGGATTACGTCAAGGTCGGCCCGCTGCTCTGCGGCATCGCCTGCGTCGTGTACTTCATCTGCGTGTTCACGTTCTGGGGGCCGATCCTTTCATATTGACCGCCGGCGTCGGCCGAAAAGGAACTGATCGTGAAGATTACGAAAATAAACGGCTATCATCTGGCCTTTACCCTGCCGGAACCGCTGGCCAATTCCGTACAGACGCTCAAGTCCCGCGAATTTTTGCTGGTGGAGATCGTCACCGACAGCGGGCTGCGCGGCTGGGGCGAGACGTATTCCACGCCGCACGCGTCCGCCGGGTTTATCCGTTCGCGGGCGGCATCCGGGCTGTTGGGGCAAAACCCTCTGGAGACCGGCCGCCTGTATCAGACCATGTGCGCGCGCATGGGCTATGACCGGCGCGGGGCCTCCATCATGGGGGTGGCGGCGGTGGATATCGCCCTGCACGACATCAGGGCCAGAGCGCAGGGCGTGCCGGTGTGCGATTTGCTTGGCGGCGCTCTTCGCGACAGGCTTTTCGCTTATGCCAGCGCGCCTTTCCTGAAAGTCGGGGGTGACCAGTACCGCGATTTTGTCCGCGATACGGACGAGTTGCTGCAAAAAGGCTATCGCGGTTTCAAACCCCGCATTGGCGCAAGCCCGGCGGCCGACGGCAGGGCCATGACGGCCATGCGCCGACAGGTGGGGGATGATGCGGCTCTGATGGTGGACGTCAACCGGGGCTATACCGCCCATGCCGCCATCGAAGCCGCACGGCGCATGGACGAAGCGGGGCTGTTGTGGATGGAAGAGCCGGTCACCCCTGAAGATATTCCCGGATATCAGGCCGTTTCGCGCGCGGTGTCCTTTGCGGTTTCCGGCGGCGAAGCGTTGGGCAGTCTGGCCGCGTTCCGGGAATTTTTTCAGGCCGGAACCTTTTCCATCGCCCAGCCCGACCCCTGCGTTTGCGGCGGGTTCACGGGCATTACGCGCATCGCCGCGCTGGCCGACGCGTTCGGCATACCCGTGATGCCGCACGTGTTCGGCACCCTGGTCAACTTTTACGCCTCCATGCAGGCCGGGGCCGTGCTGACGGAACACAGGGGCGGCGGACCCATGCCGTACCCCTATATCGAAGTGGATGTGACCTACAACCCCTTGTTGACGCTGTGCGGCGAGATAGCCCTGAACAACGACGGCACCATCAGCGTGCCACGAACGCCCGGCCTGGGGTTTGAGCTGGACGCCCGGCAACTGGAGCCCTGGCTGACGGCGCGCTGGTCAGAGTCGCTGTAAACGGCGTCATGCAACCGGAGGATCCATGCAAGCGGATATCGCAATCATCAACGGCCATATTATCGACCCGGCAGCGGGGCTGAACGGGCCGGGCAACGTATACGTCAAAGGCAAGCGTATCATTCAGGCTCCCGCGCCCGAAGACGCGGCGCCGAAATATGTCATCGACGCCTCGGGCTGTCTGGTGTTTCCCGGCTTTATCGACATGCACGCCCACGTCTATGACAAAGGCAACGAAAGCGGCGTGCCGCACGAATACGTTTTTCCGCCCGGCGGCGTGACCACGATATTGGATGGCGGCACCGCCGGTTCCGCCAACTTTCAGGCGTTTCACGATACGATAATCGCCACGGCGTCCCTGCGCATCAAGGCTTTGCTCAACATCGCGCCCACGGGCCTATGCACGCGGCGGCACCACGAAAACGTGGATCCCGCCTGTTATGACGAAGCGCGCACGCGTGAGCTGTTCGCGGAATATCCTGATGTGCTGGTGGGTATCAAGGCGCGGGTAAGCAAGAATATCGTGGGCGAACTGGGCTTGGCCCCCTTGAAGCACACCGTGGCTTTCGCTGAAAGCGTGAACCGTCCTGTGGTGGTGCACGTGACCAACCCCGCAGCGCCTCTTGAGGATATCGCGGAGGCGCTGCGCCCCGGCGACGTGGTCTGCCACGTGTATCAGGGGCACGGGCATACCATTCTGGATACGGAAGGCAACGTTTCAGCGGGCATTCGCCGGGCAAGGGAACGGGGGGTTCTGTTCGACGCGGCCAACGGCACGGCGCATTTTTCGTTGCCTTTGACCCGCCAGGCCCTGAAACAGGATTTCCTGCCGGATTTCATCAGCACGGACCTTTCAACCCTGACCATGTACCGCGAACCCGTCATGGGCATGGCCTATCTGCTTTCCAAATACCTGAACCTGGGCATGGACGAGGCGGCTCTCGCCCGCTGCGCGGCGGCCAACCCCGCCCGTTGGCTGGGTATGGAAAAAGAGATAGGAACGCTGGCCCCCGGCGCTTTCGCCGACGTAGCCATTCTGCGTAAAGAGAAAAAACGGGTCAAGTTCACCGATACGTTCAAAGAATCATTCTACGGAACCGAGATGCTTATGCCGCAGCTGACCATGTGCAACGGCAGAATTCTTTTTCGACAGATGGATTTCGTCGCTCCCTAACCTGTAAACGCAGCAGCGAAAATCATGCGGAAAAATACGGGATTTTGTTCACCGTCTATATGACGGCCATTCTCGGTATCGTTTTGCGGCCGCAGGCCCCGCGCTGTTCGGCACGGGATCGGCACGAGCAGCGCGGGCGGCGGCATGCGGTAAGTGCTTGACGCGGGCGGGCTGGTTCCCTATCTGAAAAGGCACGGTGATTTTGTCGCGCCCGCGCGGTAATCCCGATATCTTTTTCCGAGTGACGTATGCCTGCATCCGATTCAATCCGCACAGCCGACAGAGCCCTCAGCATACTCCAATGCTTCAGCGCCGAAGAGCCGGAGCTGTCTCTCGTGGAGATATGCCGCAAGATCGACCTTGCCCCCAGCACCACGACCAGGCTGCTTTCCACGCTGGAACGGCGCGGTTTTTTATCCAGAAACGCCGATACCAAGCGCTATTACCTGGGGCCGCAGATAGCCCATCTCGGTGCTATCTGCTTCGCCAACCTGGACCTGCGCAAGGTCGCGCTGGAGCATATGACCGCCCTGCGCGATAAATGCGGCGAAAACGTCAGTTTGTACGTGCAGCGGGGCGCGCACCGGGTGTGCATCGAGCGCGTTGACGGCACCTTTACTTTGCGGCGGGTGATCCATATCGGCGATTTTCTGCCCATCAACAAGGGGGCGCCGGGGAAAATGCTGTTGTCTTACGCGGAACCGGCTCTGCAAGAAGAAGTTTTGACCCTGACCCCGGGCTTGTCCATGCAAGACCTGGCCGGCATTCGCGAAAACGGATATTCCGTGGGGCACGGAGAGCGCGAAGAGGGGGTTTCTTCCATTGCCGCGCCTATCTTCAACGCCAAAAACGAGATGGTGGCGGTTCTTTCCATTTCCGGGGCCAGCGCGCGGTTCGCCGATGCCACGCTGACGGAAAAGATCGGCCTGGTCCGCCAGACGGCTTACAACGTCTCTCGCTCTCTCGGCGCCGACCGCGTTTCATAGCGGCGTGTCTTTACCTTTCCCCGCGCACGGGGTAAAGGTGTAAGGTTCCGGCGTCATTCTCCGCATGAGGTTATATTCGTGTTTTACGTCTTTGTTTACATAGCCAACGTGGTTTTGGTTAACTGGCTGTTCACCGTGATCACCCCGTTGACCTTGCCCGGCGGCGACGTTTGGCCCCCGGCCTCGCTCATCGTGGGTTTCACCTTTGTGCTGCGCGATTACGCCCAGCGTGAGGTGGGGCACAGCATTCTGCCCGCCATGCTGGTTGGCGGGGCCATCAGCTGGTTCATGGCCGGGCCGGATGTGGCTTTTGCCAGCGTGGCCGCCTTTTTGACCAGCGAATTTTTGGACTGGGCCGTGTATACCTGGACCGGCAGGCCCTTTTCGCAGCGCGTTCTGCTCTCAAGCCTGTTCAGCACGCCGGTGGACAGCGCGGTTTTTCTCGCCCTGATGGGCTTTGTTTCCGTGCCGTCCGTGCTGCTGATGACCCTGAGCAAGATGGTCGGTTCCATTATCGTCTATTATATGGCCAGACGCCGGGAAAAAGCCCCTGATGCGAAAGGCGCGAAAGGCGCAAGAAGCGCGTAAGGCGCAAGAGGTGCGTTATGTCTGACGGCATGAAGAAAGACTGGGTTAAAATCGCCCGCGAAGAAGTGTTCGCCGTTGAGGTGCAAGGATTGCAGGCCGTGGCCGAACGCTTGGGCTCCGAATTTTCCGCCGCCGTTGAAGTTTTGGCCAACTGCAAAGGCCGGGTGGTGGTCACGGGCCTGGGCAAATCTGGCCTGGTGGGCCGCAAGGTGGCGGCCACGCTTTCTTCCACCGGCACCCCCTCGTTTTTTTTGCACCCCGTGGAAGGCGCGCACGGCGATTTGGGCTCCATCAGAGCGGATGACGTGGTGATCGCCATATCCTATTCCGGCAAGACGGAAGAGCTGAACGCCATCATCCCGGCCTTGCGTTCCATGGGGCCGAAGCTGATCGCCATGACCGGCGACGCGGCGTCTCCCCTGGCCAGGCTGTCGGATATCGTGCTTGGTATCGGCGTGCCGCGCGAGGCCTGCCCCATGGATCTTGCGCCCACGACCAGCACCACGGCCACCACGGTCATGGGCGACGCGCTGGCGGTTTGCCTGGTGCACGCCAAAGCCTTTACCCGCGACGATTTCAAGCGTTTTCACCCCGGCGGCAGCCTGGGCCAGCGTTTGCGCCTGAAGATTTCCGAGGTCATGCACACCCAGAACCTGCCCGTGGTGCTGCAAACGGCCACGGTTGCGGCGGCGTTGGCGGTGCAGGATGCGGGCGGCCTGGGCGCGGTGCTGGTGACGGACAGCGAAGGGCTGCTTACCGGCATTATGACGGATGGCGACATTCGCCGCCGTGCCGCCAGGGGCAACCTGGATCTTGCCGCGCCCGTATCGACGGTAATGACGAAAAACCCGCGCCACGGCAAAGCGGAGCAGTCCGTGGCCGAACTGCTCAACCTGATGGAGCAGACGGCCATCACCGTGCTGCCCGTGATCAAAGAAGACGGCCTTTTGTTGGGTATAATCCACCTGCACGACCTTCTGGGCAAGGGCAAAGTACACTTCACGGTATGACGGAGCGCCGCATGACACAGGAAGGAAAACCCATAAGCCACAGCCGCATGGAAATGCGGCACAAGCCCCAGCCGGCGGAATCGAACACCAACGGCGTGATGCACGGCGGGTATATTTTGTATCACCTGGATACGGCGGGCGGCATGTCCGCGGCGCGGCACGCGGGCAGCCGCGTGGTCACGGTTTCCGTCGACCGCATGGATTTTAAAAGCCCGGTGCGCATGGGCGAAGACATGCTTTACCGAACCTCGGTCAACATGGTGCACCGTAGTTCCATTGAAGTGGGCGCGCGCATTGAGGCCGAAAACCCCTATACCGGCGAAACGCGCCATGTGGGTACGGCTTATCTGACCTTTGTGGCCCTGAACGAAGAAGGCCGCCCCACGGCGGTGCGGCCGCTTATACCCGAAACGCCCGAAGACCGCCGCCGCATGGCGGATGCCGCGCGCCGCCGCAACCTGCGCCGCATGGAACGCGCCCAGGCCAACGGCAAAGCCTTCAGTTTTCGCATCGCTCTTTTGCCCGAGCGCTACGCCCTGTGCCGCCTTGAGCCCGGTGAAGCCGTGCCCGCCGTTGCGGCAGGAGCCTTTTTTGCCATGGCGCAGGGCGGCAACGAGCTTTCGCTGGTGCTGCCCGAAGAGTCGGCGCCCGCGAGCGGCGCGGGGCTGAAGCTTGACAAGGGCTGGCGGGCCTTCATGCTGCGGGCGGAACTTGACGTTTCGCTCTCCGGCGTGGTGGCGAACCTCAGCGCCATCATCGCGGCGGAACGGATCAGCATTTATTACGTGACCACTTTCAGCACCGGATATTTTTTGGTGCGTGAGGACAACACGCGGGCTGCCGCCGACGCGTTGCGCCTGGCGGGGCACACTGTTGATTGAAAATGGACAAGCCGATTGAAGCGCTGTAGGGTCACATTTTTGCAGGTCTGTCGTATGTATCTCCTCTATGGGTGTATGTCATGAAACAGATAAATGAGCGTATTTTCCGGCGCGTGCCGGTTATTGTTCCGGTTTTACTTTTGCTCTGCCTGTGCTTTGCGCTGGGCGGCTGCTTCAAAAAGACGCTGGGCGGCACGGCCGATACCGGCCGCGCGACGCAAAGCGGCACGCCCGGCAAGGCTGCTGTCGCCGAGTTTTCGGTTGACGGGGCGGAAGCCGCCCTGCGCGCCGGCGATATGGCCAGGGCGGAACGCATCGCCACCCAGCTTTCGTCGCAGCAAGGGCTTTCAAACTCCGACACGGCCCGCCTTTCGCGGGTGCTGGCGATTTCATCTCTGGCCAACAGCCGCGCCTATTTGAGCGTGACCGCCCTGGAACGCTGGCGTAGCGTTGATTCCAAGGCGGATGCGGAAAAAGAATGGCAAGACACCTTCCTGGCCGCCTTGCCGCAGCTTTCGCGCTATGACGGCATAAGCCGGGCGACGGCTGTTGTGAACGACGAAAAGCGGCCCTTCATACTGCGCGCTTCTTCCGCTCTTTTTCTGGCCAAAAGCCAGTGGGAGCGCGGTTCCGGCAGCGACGCCCTGACCAGCCTGACGGCCATGTACGCCAAAGCGCCGGACAAGAACCAGCGCATGGCCATGGAATATTCGCTGTTCGATGCGCTGCATCTGGTGAACCCCCCGGTGCTGGAAAACCTTGCGGGCCTTGTGACGCCCGAGAATAGTAAAATATACCCCTACGCCCTGGTGCGCCTTGAGCAGATCCGCCGCGCGGGCCTTGCCGCGGGCGGGGCGGACGCGGCCAAAGCCGAAGTTGAAGCGCTGCGCGCGGATACCAAACTTGCGGGAACGGATATCTTCACGGTCTGGGGCGCGCCTGCGTCTTCTTCCGTCACGGCCGCGCCGGTGGTGCCGCTCAGCGGGCGCACGCTGGTGCTGGCGCTGCCGCTTAGCGGCTCGCTGGGCATGATCGGCAACAAGGTCGCGCGCGGCGCGGAAATAGCCCGCAAAGAATTTGCCGCTGCCAATTACGACGTCGGCCTGGTGATGCTGGATACGGAAAAGACCGATTGGCTGGACAAGCTCGCGTCCTTGCCGCCTAACGTGACCGTGGTGGGCGGCCCCCTGCGTGCGCAGGAATTCGCGGCGGCGCAGGCCAGGGGCCTGACCGGTAGCCGCGCCTTTTTGACCTTCATGCCCACGCTTGGCGCGGCGGCTGAAGAAGGGCGCGGCGCGTGGCGCTTCTTCCCCGGTCCCGAAGACCAGATGAACGCGCTTTTTCGCCTGACGCAGGAACTGGGCGTGACCAGTTACGCCATTTTGATGCCGGACAATCAACCCTATGCGGAGCGCATGGCCGACCTCTTTGAGCAGCAGGCGCGGGCGCGGGGCGCGAGCGTTGCCGTTCGTTCCAAATATCCGGGCAAGTCGCCGGAAACCTGGAACAAGTTCGTGGGCTCTTTCCTGGGTACCAGCAAAAACGCCAACCACGCTCCCGGCGTTTCCTATCAGGCGATTTTTCTGCCCGACACCTGGAAGAACATGGAGCTGATCGTCCCCAACCTCTTCTATTTCCGCGAAACCCGGCAGGTGCTGCTGGGCACGTCGCTGTGGGAACAGGGGCTGACGGGCAACGACCATATCGACGCCCACTATTACGGCATGGGGGTCTTCCCCGGCGCCTGGAACATGGAGGCGCCCACTCAGGCGGCGGAATACCTGCAAGCCGCCTTTGCCAAAGCGGGCTACGGCGAGCCGGATTTTTGGGCCGGTCTCGGCTATGACTTCGTGCGTTTCGCCGCGACCCTGGATATCCCTCAGGGCTGGACGGCGGGCACGGTGAACGCCGCTCTTTCCGGGCACAAGGCCATGCCCTGGAGCATGGCCCCCATAGCCTGGTCGCCGGAAGGCAAAGCCAGCCAGCAGCTCTTTCTCTTCACCCCGGTCAACGAGGGCTTTGTCCCGGCCGACACGGAGAAGATCAAGGCGCGGTTCAACAAGGCGTGGAAACGCTGAGCATGACGGAGTGAATATGGAAAAAAGCCTGGAACGGGTGATGGCTGTGGCGAGTCTGGCCCGCCTTGACCTGAGCGAGGGCCTGGCCCCGGCGGAAAAAAAAGACGCGCTGGAACGCTATGCCCGCGAATTCAAAGATATCGTGGCCCTTATGGATACCCTGGCCGAGGTGAATACCGAAGGGGTGGAGCCGCTGTACTGGCCTCTTGCCGCTCCCCCGGCCGCGCCGCGCGAAGATGTGGCGGCCAAGCACAATACCAGAAGCGAGCTGCTGGCCGGCGCGCCCGAACAGGACGGCCGCTTTTTCGTTGTGCCCAAAATCGTGGGCTAGAGCATTTCATCGAGATGCTCTGGCGATGCAAAGCGAAGCGTAGCAGCGCTCGCGAGATCGGCGTAGGCGGGCTTTGCCCGCCGTTAAACGACAATCTCAAAGCGAAAACGCTCTAAAGGATATATCCGCATGTCTACCCTGTATTCGCAATCACTGCTCGATGTGGCGGGCGCCCTGGCCAAAAAGGAAGTGCGGGCCGTCGAAGCCGTCACAGCCTGCCTTGACCGCATCGCCGCCACGGACGGAATCGTCAAGGCCATGATTCCCCCGCTATGCTCGGAAGCCGCCCTTGAAACGGCGGAGCGCATGGACAAGCAGGGGCCGGACCCCGCCAAACCGCTGTGGGGTGTGCCCGTCGCCCTGAAAGACTGCATTTGCCTGAAAAATCACCCCACCACCTGCGCTTCGCGCATGCTGGAAAATTTTACGCCCTTTTACGACGCCCATGTGGCGCGCCTGCTGCAAGACGCCGGGGCCATCATCGTGGGCAAGACCAACATGGACGAATTCGCCATGGGGTCTACCACCGAGAGCTCCGCGCTTTTGACCACATCCAACCCCTGGGATGCTTCGCGCGTGCCCGGGGGGTCCAGCGGCGGTTCCGCCGCAGCCGTTTCCGCCTGCCAGGTTTTCGGGGCGCTGGGTTCCGACACCGGCGGTTCCATACGCCAGCCCGCCTCCTTTTGCGGCTGCGTGGGCGTCAAGCCCACCTACGGCAGGGTTTCGCGCTATGGGGTCGTGGCCTACGCCTCGTCCATGGACCAGGTGGGCACGCTGGCCCGTTCCGTGGCGGATGCGGCCCTTTTGCTGCAAGTCATTGCCGGGCATGACCCGCGTGACGCCACATCCGCCCCCTTGCCCGCGGAAAATTACCTGGCCGCGCTGCAACAGGCGGGCGATTTGAAAGGGGTGCGCATCGGGCTGCCGCGCGAGTTTTGGGAAGGCAACAGCCAGGAAGTGGATGCCGCCTGCCGCGCCGCCCTGAATGCGGCCAAAAGCATGGGCGCGGAATTGGTGGAGGTGTCGCTCCCCCACACCCGTTACGGCGTGGCCGCCTATTATATTCTCAGCCCGGCGGAAGCCAGCACCAACCTGGCCCGTTTCGACGGCATACGCTACGGCCTGCGCGACACCGACGCCAAAGAGCTGGTGGACATGTACGTGGGTTCGCGTTCCAAGGGGTTGGGCAAAGAGGTCAAGCGCCGCATTCTGCTGGGCACTTTCGTGCTTTCCGCCGGATATTACGACGCCTATTACAAAAAAGCGGCCCAGGTGCGCCGCCTGATTCAGCAGGATTATCTGGCGGCCTTTGAAAAGTGCGATTTTCTGGCCGCGCCCGCATCTCCCATGACCGCGTGGGAACTGGGACGCCACGATGAAGACCCCGTGACCGTATATATGCGCGACGCGCTGACCTTGTCGCTCAACCTGGCGGGCTTGCCGGGCATTTGCATCCCGGCGGGGCTGGGGGCGGAATCGGACCTGCCGGTGGGGTTGCAACTGTTCGCCCCGGCGTTTGCGGAAAAGAAGCTGCTGCAAACGGCGCATGCCGTGTTTGAAGAGATGCCGCCGCTGGGCATGCCCAGGGCTTTGGCGGGCTGCAAATAGATGGACGGGTCCCGGCGCAAGCCGGGACTTTTTCATTAAGAATCTTGCTTCCGATTTTTTGGCGAACGTGGTCCCGGTGAAGGGGAAAGGGATTTGTTTTTGTAGTTGGTCCGCCAATACATAAGAACCCCACTCCCTGTTGTTTGACGAAGGTCATTCCGGTGAAAAGTTTTATTGGTTTTTTAATCTAGTTGGTCCGCCTCCCCGGCGGGGGCCCAAGGAGGGAGGCTTCGCAGCCCCCTCCTTGGGGATCCACCCCTGCGGCAAGGGGTGGCTGAGCGCCACCCCCTGCACCCCCGCGTTTCGCAAATGGGCATAGCAAGCGCCCTCCGGCACGATGCGTCAACGTAGCGGTTGCCGAACTCAACAGCCTCCAGGCACGATGCGTCAGCGTAGCGGCTGCCTAACTGAACGCCTTCTGGATCGGTGTTTTTACCTGCACATATGAGCTACCAACCCGGTAATTTAAAGATTCAGATAGCGGGGGATGAGGTTCGAACATCCGTTGTCGCTTACAGATACGGGCAAGCCTTACGCTTCGAGGGGGGTAAGCAACGGGCGGCGCTGTGCGTAGGCGGCGACAACGGCAAGCCGCCGGAGCCTTTCAGTCAGGCAACACTGTTTGTGTATGTTTGGGGAATGGGACGGCAGCGTGACAGCCCGCACTCCAAAAAGCAGGGGGAGAGCGTAGAGAGGGGGACGGCACGTCCCTCCTCTCTACCCCCCGCCGGGAAGGCGGACCAATTAAGAAAAAAAGATACGGTATCTCTTCACCGGGAGCAGCCCCATCAACGAAGCGAGAGCGTCGATCTTATTTGTACCGTACCCCGCACTCGTGCCCCCGCCCCACGGCCATCACCTGCAAGGCCCGCAACTCCGCATCATCCAGCGCGCGGCCTTTTCCCTCGAAAAAACCGGGGTCCAGCACCGCCTGCAATCGCGCTTTCTGTAAAAATACCGGAGCCTGCCCCCTGGTGGCGCCCAGTATGGCCGCGAAACTGGCCATATTCACGAAAGGGGCCACCGCCGTGACCCGAAACTCGTGCGGCACGCCGCTTTCGCGCAGCAGGGCAAGGCTTTCCAGCACCGCTCCGTCTGCCGGGTCAGGCGGGTCAGGGCAGATCTCCGGCGCATAGCATCTCGGGTCGCCCTTCAAATCCATCGCCACATAATCCACCAGCCTCTCGGCCAGAAGGCGGCGAAGCACCTTCGGGCTGTTGCCGTTGGTGTC
This sequence comes from Desulfovibrionaceae bacterium, assembly GCA_031551515.1. Taxonomy (GTDB): domain Bacteria; phylum Desulfobacterota; class Desulfovibrionia; order Desulfovibrionales; family Desulfovibrionaceae; genus FLUQ01. The sequence goes on along the minus strand of JAVBNL010000028.1, from coordinate 30,130 downwards.
CAGTTTCACGGCATAGCCCATGCTTTTCAGGGCGGTGCAAAAGGGCGCCAGATCGGGTTGCAGGCAGGGTTCGCCGCCGCTGATCACGACCCCGCTCAAAAGATGCCTGCGCCGGATCAGAAAATCCAGCACCCGGGTCTGGTCCAGGGTCTCGGAAGACCCCTGGACCAGGCCCGGGTTGTGGCAATAGGGGCAGCGAAAATCGCAGCCTTTGGTAAAGACCACGGCGCTGACCAGGCCGGGATAATCGAGCATCGACGTCTGTTGCAGCCCCCCGATACGCATGGCTAATCCGCGGCGGCCGCTCTGGCCGCGCGTTCCGTTTCTTCTTCCTGCCGGGGCGGGGCATAGGTCTTGCGGGCCGCGTATTCCGCCTGTTTGCCGTCGTTCCAGCGGTTCACGGGCCGCAAATAGCCCACCACGCGGGAATAGACCTCCGTCTCCGCCTCGCACAGGGGGCAGCGAAGCTGCTCGCCTTTCAAATAGCCGTGTTCCGCGCAGACGCTGAAGGTCGGGGTCAGGGTGAAATAGGGCAGCTTGTAGTTGGCGGTTATGGCGCGCACCATGCCCCGCACCGTGCGGGTGTCGCTGACCTCTTCGCCCAGAAAGCCGTGCAGCACGGTGCCGCCGGTGTAACCGGCCTGCAGATCGTCCTGCAAATCAAGAACTTCGAAGATGTCGCGCGAATAATCCACCGGCAGGTGCGTGGAGTTGGTGTAATAGGGGGCTGATGCGCCTTCGCCGCCCGCAACGATGATATCCGGGTATTTCTTGCGGTCCAGCAGCGCCAGGCGGTACGAGGTGCCTTCCGCCGGGGTGGCTTCCAGGTTGAAGACGTCGCCGGTTTCTTCCTGTATCGCCGCCAGGCGGCCGCGCATATGGGTGAGCACGCGCAGGGCAAAGGCGCGCCCTTCCGGTTCCGCTATGGTGCGGCGCATCAGGTTCAGGCAGGCTTCATTCATGCCCGTGATGCCGATGGTTGAAAAATGGTTGGTCCAGTACCTACCGGTGCGGACTTTCACGTCGCGCAGATAGAAGGTGGTGTAGGGGTACAGCCCGCCTTCGGTAAAGCGCTCAAGCTCTTTGCGCTTGATGCCCAGGCTTTCTTTGGCCAGGTCGATGAGCTTGTCCAACCGCCAGAAGAAATCCTCCTCATCGTCGGCCAGGTAGCCCAGGCGCGGCAGGTTCAGGGTGACCACGCCCACGGAACCGGTCAAGGGGTTGGCCCCAAACAGGCCGCCGCCGCGTTTTTGCAGCTCTCGGTTGTCCAGACGCAGGTGGCAGCACATGGAGCGGGCGTCTTCCGGGCTCATGTCGGAGTTCACGAAATTGGAAAAATAGGGGATGCCGTAGCGCCCGGTCATTTTCCAGACCGCTTCGAAGCGGGGGCTGTCCCAGTCAAAATCCTTGCCGATGTTGTAGGTGGGAATGGGAAAGGTGAAAACCCGGCCCTTGTTGTCCCCTTCCATCATCACCTCGGCAAAGGCCTGGTTCAGCACGTCCATTTCCGCCTGAAAATCGCCGTAGGTAAGCTCCTGGTCTTTGCCGCCGATGATGGCCGGCACGTTTTTGAGGGTGGCCGGCACGTCCATATCCAGGGTGATGTTGGTGAAGGGGGTTTGAAAGCCCACTCTGGTGGGAATGTTGATGTTGAAGACGAACTCTTGCAGAGCCTGCTTCACTTCTTTGAACGAAAGTTTGTCGTAGCGGATAAAGGGCGCAAGATAGGTGTCGAAGCTGGAAACCGCCTGCGCGCCGGCCGCTTCGCCCTGCAAGGTGTAAAAGAAGTTGACCAGCTGGCCGAGAGCGGAACGGAAATGCTTGGGCGGGGCGGATTCCACGTTGCCCGCGATGCCTTTGAAGCCTTCGCGTAAGAGGTCCGCCAGGTCCCAGCCCACGCAATAGACCGAGAGCAAATTGAGGTCGTGCAGGTGCAAATCGCCCTCGGTATGGGCCTCGCGTATCTGCGGGGTGTAGATGCGGCTCAGCCAGTATTCGCTGGTCACGTCGGAAGCGATATGGTTGTTCAGCCCTTGCAGGGAGAAGCCCATGTTGCTGTTCTCGCGTACGCGCCAGTCCATTTTGTTCAGATAGCCTTCCATCAGCTCGATGTTGGCTTTGGCGTGCAGGCGGCGCATCTGCGCGCGCTGTTCGCGGTACAGAATATAGGCCTTGGCCGTGGCGCGGAACGGAGAATCGAGCAGCACCTGCTCCACCATGTCTTGCACCATTTCCACGCTGGGCGAGCCTTGCAGGCGCATGGCGCGGGCAAGAGAGAGCACGTGCAGGGTCAGGCGGTGCGCTTCGCGCCCTTCGAATTCGCCGGTGGCTTTGCCGGCTTTGTGCAGGGCGGCGGTTATCTTGGCGGCGTCAAATTCGGCCACGCGGCCGTCGCGTTTGGTTATGCTGGTGAAATACATGGATCGCTCCCTGATATGGACGGCCGTGAACCGGGAATAAAAAAACTCCTCCCGCGTTTGGCGGAAGGAGTACGTTTTTATCCCTCGAAATAACCATGCGGCAAAGGCCCGTTGCCGTGGTTTGTCCTCTGCGACACTGTGTTTGTGCGCGGGTATTTTTATTTTCCGGCAAGAAAGGCGAGTTTTTTAGGCCGGGAATGTACTCTTCGGTACATGACCGGCGGAAAAAACGATGCCTGACGCGGCTGGAAATAAAAAGACCAAGCACAAAAAGGCAGGTCTTCCGGCTCCCCCAGCTTCCTCTGGCCTTCCCGGGACGAATGTCCTAGTGGCGCACAAGAGAAGAAGCTTTGGCGGGGTTTACGGCGGCGGGTCCGCTCCCGAATCACACGGGATTCCCTATTAAGCCTGTGAAACGCGCTTTTTCCGGCGCGTTTGACGCGGCACCTTATGCGCTGTTATCCGGCTCGCAGGCTGGGAAGTCAAGTCTAGAGTTTATCTAGCGACAGTTGAGATCTTTACGGAACGGCATGCTGCCGCCCAGATAAATCAATGCGTTATCCATGCACATTATTCGCAGTATACCCCGCGCAAGGTCATGGGCATGCCGTTGTTCACGCCCTTTGAAAAAACGATCTGGTGCACGTCCAGGCCGCCGGTGCGCAAAAAGGCCGCCGACATGCGCAGGTATAACGACCACATGCGTTCGAAGGGCTCGTCGAACATGGCGCGCACCTTTTCCCGCACTTCCGGCTTTGAAAAGCGCTCATGCCAGATCTCCAGCGTTTTGGCGTAATGGCGGCGCAGGCTCTCGATGTGCAGGGCGTGCATGTCCGTTTCAGGCAGGGCGTTCATGATCTCGCGCAGGGCGGGTATGTAGCCGCCGGGGAAGATGTGTTTGCGAATCCAGGCGTTGGTGGCCACTTCCACTTGTTTGGTCAGGCAGTGCAGCAAGGAAACGCCCCCGGGCACCAACAGGTCGCGCATGGCTGCAAAATAGCGGGGTATGTGCTCTTGCCCCACGTGTTCGAACATGCCCACGCTGACGATACGCTCAAAATACTCCTTCTCTTCCAGATCCAGATAGTTTTGCAGCCGCACGGCTATGGATTCTTCAAGTCCGGCCTGGCGCACTTTGCGGGTTGCCGCGCTGAACTGTTCACGGCTGAGGGTTATGGCCGTCACTTTCACACCATACTCGCGGACGGCTTTCAAGGCCAGCGCGCCCCAGCCGCAGCCGATATCCAGAAGGTGCATGCCCGGCCGCAGGTCCAGTTTTTTCAGCACCAGGTCGAGCTTCTGCTCTTGGGCGGCTTCCAGGCTGTCTTCCGGTTCTTTGAAATACGCGCAGGAATAGCTCATATCTTTGTCCAGCCACAGCGAAAAGAAGTCGTTGCCCAGGTCATAGTGGGCCTGCACGTTTTTTTGCTGCTGCGACCCGTTTTGTGAAGGCATGAGGTTGCTCGCCCTATTCAGCAGGTTCCAGGCGAAGCGTCTGACGCCGTAGTCGCCTTCTTCGCTTTCCGTCATGGCTTTGGCCATGGCGTCGAAGCTGCCGTCAAAGTCGAGGTCGCCGCGCATATACGCTTCACCCAGAACGATGGAGATGTCGCGTTCGCTCGTAGGGGCGAGTTCCCGGTGGAAAATGATATGAAAATCGGGCATGCCCGCGCCGTATGAACTGACGGTTCCATCCCAGTAATGCACGGTGAAGTTTTGCCGCGTAATGCGTGAAAACGCGAGTTCAAGAAGGTTTTTGTTCATAGCGTCCGCCTTTTTTCATGCCCGGCCGGGCCGCGAGCGCAGAGAAAGAGAACAGATGAAGCGATGGCCGGAGATCTTTGCTAGTATAAAGATAGCAAAGCGAAAAAAGGAGGGCAACTATCTTTTTGCCGATTCTTGCGCTACGCCTTTCCCATGCGCTTTGACCGCGCAAAGGAGGGCTGCATGGCTGAAGACAACGACACCCTGCATATCGTTTGGATCAACAGCGATCCCGTGACAGTGAAGCTGATGGTTTTCATGTACGCCACCAATGGGTTGTGCAAAGGCTGGTGGAAGCACGTGCATGTGCTGGCCTGGGGCGGGGCGGCCAAGCTGTTGGCCGAGGACGCTGAAATCCAGGACAAAGCGCGCGCGTTTCAACAGGCCGGGGGCGACCTTTCAGCCTGCCGCCGTTGCGCGGAAGAGCTGGGAATAGTGGAGAAACTCGAAGCCTTCGGCGATATCGACGTTTTTTATGTGGGCGAGCACGTGACCCGGCTGATCAAGAACGGCGCGCACTTGATAACGCTTTGAAAGCGCCGGTGTTACGAACGCCTTTCAGCCTTTCAGCACCACCAGCGGTTTGAAATGGTCCAGCACGTCGACGAGAATGCCGTTCTGGGCGGCCAGCACCGGGCCGATGTCTTTATAGGCCCAGGGCGCTTCATCCAAAATGGCGGCATCCGTGCGACAGACGATGCCGGTCATGGCTTTTTTCAGTTGCGCCACATCGCCGGCGGCGGCCGCCTGCTTGCGGGCCAGCGCGCGGCCCGCGCCGTGCGAGGCGGAAGAAAGGAACGCTTTGTTGCCGAGGCCCTTGGTGATATAGACCCCGTCTCGCTGGTTGGCGGGTATGACGCCCATCTGCCTTTGTTCCGCGGCGGTAGCCCCTTTGCGGTGCAGCACGCCTTTGGCCGTGACCAGCGCGTGGTTGTGGGTCTCGTTGATGAAGGCGGGGGAAGCGAAAAATTTCCGCGCGGCCTGGGCGGAAAAGCCCAGGGCGGCCAGAGCCTGCTCCAGCATCAGGCGGCGGTTTTCCAGGGCAAAGGCGAGGCCCCAGTCCATATCCTCCAGATAGGCCCGGCCCAGATCGGATGCGAGCGGCATGAGCCGCCGTTTTTTCATGTAGTGTGATGCGATGTCATAGCCGCAGCGGCGCGAACCGGAATGGATGGTTACGCCCACTTCATTTTGCGCATTGACGCCGATTTCCAGAAAATGGTTGCCGCTGCCCAGGGTGGCGAGCTGGCGGGGTATGTTCTGCCTGACCTTGGCGTTCAGGTTTTTGTCGCCACCGGCGCTGTCAAAATCGATATCCGTATCCAGTTTGTGGCCCTTGCCCACCCCGGCCGGGATGCGGCGTTGCAGATCGGCGAACAGGGCTTCTTTGGCCTTGGCGCTGTCCAGGTTCAGCTCACCGGGGCTTTTGCCCGTATTCACATGGCACATGCCGCAGCCGATGTCATAGCCCACGAAAGAAGGAGAGACCGCATCGCGCAGCAGCGCCACCCCGCCGATGCACAGATCGTAGCCCGCGTGCACGTCGGGCATGACGGCAAGTCGAATCAGCTCCGGCATGTGCAGGGTCTTGATGATCTGCTGCTGCGCCGAAAGATCGATGGCTTCCCAGGGCAGGGTCAGGGCGAGCTTGTCGTGTTCCACAGCGCGGCCGCCTTATTTCAGGCCCGTTGCAGGTCCGTCAGGGTGGAAAGCACGTCGCGGGCGTGCCCGGCAACGGAAACCTTGGGCCACACGGCGCGCACGGCCCCTTCCGGGTCGATCAGGAAGGTGCTGCGCACGATGCCCATGTATTCGCGCCCGGCCATTTTCTTTTTTTGCCACACGCCGCAGGCTTCAAGCAGGGCGTGTTCCGGGTCGCTGAGCAGGCGGAAAGGCAGGTTCAGCTTGGTGGCGAAGTTCTTGTGGCTTTTGACCGAATCCGCGCTGACTCCGATGACGGCCGCTTTTTTCGCGGCGAAATCGTCGTTCAGGGCGGCGAAGTCGGTGGCTTCGTTAGAGCAGCCGCTGGTGTTGTCTTTGGGGTAAAAATAGATGACCAGCCATTTGCCCGCGTAGTTTTTGGCCGAGCGGACGCTTCCGTCTTGGTCGGACAGGGCAAAGGCCGGGAAAGGGGAGTGCGCTGCAAGCATGGGGGAACTCCTTTTCCGATACAATAGGCATGCTTCGTCCGTTTGTCGACGTAACGAGCGATATAGAATATCTGGACTTTTCCTCCCGCTTCTGTACCCGTATGTTTTCGTTGGAGGAAACTGCCATGCATGAAAGAACCCTGGCTCTTGTTTCGGATATCCACGGAAATAGTCTTGCCCTTGAGGCCGTGCTGGCGGAAATCGCCCGCCGGGGCGTGACGGAAATCATCAATTTAGGCGATACGTTGTACGGTCCGCTTGACCCTTGCGGCGCGTATGATCGTTTGCGGCGCTCTTCCGGCAGCATCAGGCATATCGCGGGTAACGGCGACAGGATCTTGCTTGAGGATGCGCGGGGAAATCCCACTGTGGCCTATACGCTGCAATGCCTGCCGCAAAAGGCGCTGGATTGGATCAAGAACCTGCCCGCAACCTTTGTCGATGCGGATGTTTTTGCCTGCCACGGCTCGCCCGCATCCGACACCGAATACCTGCTGGAAGATGCGAGCCGGGGAGGCGGCGCTTTACGGCACACGGCCGCCATCGCCAAGGCGGTCGAAGGCATAAAACAGAAACTTGTGCTCTGCGGGCACAGCCATATGCCGCGCGCGGCATATCTGCCCGGCGGCGCTCTGGTCGTGAACCCCGGCAGCGTGGGCCTGCCCGCGTACCGGGCCGAATCGCCCGTGCCGCATGTCATGGAGTCGGGCGCGCCGCACGCGGTCTTCGCCATAGTTGCAAAAAGCGGCGCTTCCTGGCGGGTGGAACATATCCGCGTGCCCTATGACTGGCAGGCGGCCGCGCAACTGGCCGAACGGAACGGCAGGCCGGACTGGGCCGTTGCCCTGGCAACGGGACGGGCTTAGGCAGAACGGTTTTCGCCCTGAAAGGCTCCGACACAGGGAATATCGATGCGCTGTGTTTCAGGGTTCGCTGGGCGTTTCCTTTTGCTCTCCTTGTGGGCTTTCTTCGCCTGCGATTTTTCGTAACAACCGGATAATCTCGATATTCTGCTCTCTGTTCCGTTCCAGAAGATTCTTCTGCCATTCCAGCATATGCAGCGCATCGTTAACTTTCCAATACCAGAGAACAAGCGCCCGTATAAGGAGAAAAACAAGCAGAACGGGCACAAGGGTGATGAACGTGGCGACCAGGGGGCCGAAAAAATCCATATTTGCCTCCGCGTTTTTACAGATGGCTTGTCATTCTTCGTTTTCGGCAATGCAAGTTTCAATATCCCGCAGAATAGTCTCGAAACGCTCTTCGCGGCAGTCGATCCAGGCCATCATGCGCTGAAAAAGCCACATTGGCTCCGCTTGCAGCCGTTGGCCGTTGATGCGCAAAAACACGTCGCAGGCGGCAAAGGCCACGCGCTTGTTGCCGTCCACAAAAGGGTGGCCCATGAGCAAGCTTTCAAGCAAAGCGGCGGCCTCTTCCGCAATGCTATCGTAATAGCCGCACTGCGGGCGGAACACGGCCGCTTCCACCGCGCCCATATCGCGAACGCCCGGCGCGCCGCCGTACCGCTCAAGCAGCGCGTGGTGCAGAAACAGGATTTCCGTCGAGCTTACATACTCTCTCACTTGGAAAGCTCGCGATACAGGGCGTCATACTGGGCCATGCTGTTTTGCAGCGCCCGCACGACCAGCCGACGCGGGGCATTGCCGCGCTTCTGCTCGATGTACTGCCGCAGAGCCTCGTCCACCAGCGCCTGCAATTGCCTGCCTTCCTGTCCGGCCATGTCCCGCAGCGCGGCGAGCACTTCCGGGTCGGCCTGGGTAGCGAATTTGACTTTTTTTTGACTGGATAGGGTTCGCATGGCTGACCTCTTCGCATACAGCGTAATCCTTCATCATGAAATGTCAAGAAACATCATGATGTTGACGCCCCGCGCCGCTTCCACTATGTTCAGCCCGGAAGGTACGCGAAGCGCATGACGCTTTCGCGGAAAGGGAAGACGGTGCGAATCCGTCGCGGACCCGCCGCTGTAACCGGAAAGATTGCCCGCATAACGCCACTGTTCAACGTAATGGGAAGGCGCGGGAGAGTCGCTTGATCCGGAAGCCAGAAGACCTGCCTTTCACCCTTACGGATTACCGGCTCGTGGCACGGCCGGGAATCGCTCTGCAATGAAAACGGTATTGCGGACCCCCTCGGCGAGGCGGTCCGCTTTTTTTTGTGCCGAAACGGCAAGGACAGGCAAGAAGGTATGTCGAGGCGGCGGTTTTTTTGTATTTTGGGCATGTTGTTCGTCCTGGCGGCGGTTTCGCACCGCGCTCTGGACAGCATCAGCCGTCCGCCCGCGCCGCCCGCCGCGCCGCAGCGCATCGTATCCTTGGCGCCGGGCATCACCGAAACGCTGTTCGCCCTGGGCCTGGGCCCTTCCGTGGTCGGGGTCACGCGCTATTGCGCCTACCCGCCGGAAGCGGCGCGCCTGCCGCATGTGGCGGGATTCGGCGAGGTCAATTTCGAGGGCGTGCTGCGCGCGCGGCCGGACCTGGTGGTGCTGCCCGAAGACCGCGTGCGCGACAGAATGTATCTGGAACGCATGGGCCTGCCCGTGCTGATGCTTGATACGCTTTCCCTTCCCGGCCTTTTGCGCACCATAACCCTGCTGGGCAAAGACACGGGGCACGAGGCGCAGGCGCAGGCGCTGCGCGCCGGGCTGGAGCGGGCGCTGGCGAAAGCGAAAGCCGCAGCGGAAGGAAAAACGCGGCCCCGAGTGCTCTTTGCGGTCATGCGCGCGGATCTTGAATCCGGCGGCATCACCGAAATCAACGTGGTGGGCCATGACGGCTTTTACAGCGAGTTGATCAAGGCAGCGGGCGGGCAAAATGCGTACACGGGCAATCTGCCTTTTCCCCGCCTGTCGCGTGAGGCCATACTGTTTCTTGACCCTGAGGTTATCGTCGAGGTCATTCCCGGCGGGTCGAACCCGGAAGGAGCCCGCCGCGACTGGCAAAGCCTGTCTTCGGTCAGCGCGGTGAAGACGGGCCGCGTCTTTGTGCTGACGGACCAGGCGCACACCGTGCCGGGCCCGCGTTTTGTGAATACGTTAGCGTTATTATCGAAGGCTTTTCACCCTTCGCTGTAGTTTGAGGACTTCATGCTGCACGTACGCAACCTTTCCTTCGCCTTCAACGGCAAACCGGTGCTGCAAGGCCTTGATTTCGGTCTGGCGCGGGGGGGCTATCTCTCTGTCATCGGGCCCAACGGCGCGGGCAAATCCACGCTGCTCAAGTGTCTGCTGCGCCTGCACGAAGGCGGGCATTCTTCCGGCGAGATCCGCGTGAACGGCAAGAATCTTGACGAGTACGGCCAGCGGGACCTGGCCAAGATTATTTCCTATGTGCCCCAGGCGGGCGGCTGGATACCCCCCTTCACGGCGGAAGAGTTTCTGCGTCTTTCCCGTTACCCCTACGGCGCGCCGAGCCCGGCCACCAAAGAGGCGGACCGCGCGGCGGTGACAAAAGCCCTGACCCTGACCGGCACGGAAAGCCTGGCCGGACGCGGCCTGAAAACCCTTTCCGGCGGGGAACGCCAAAAGATTTACCTGGCCGCCGCGCTTGCGCAGGAAGCGGACCTGATGCTGCTGGACGAGCCGGCCTCGTTTCTGGACCCCCGGCACGCCTCGGATTTGCACGGCCTCTTGCGCAGCCTGAATCAGGAGCAGGGCCTGTCCATGATCGTCGTGACCCATGATCTGAATCATCCCCTTGCGGCCGGTGGCGCGGCCCTGGTGCTGCGCGAAGGGCGGCAGCTTTTTTTCGGCGAGGTCGCGAACCTGTTGGAAAACGGCGTGCTGGAAACAGCCTATAACCACGAATTCACTTACGTGCGGCACCCCAAAACCGGCCGCACGGCCGTGCTGACGGATTGAGGGCGGGCGCATGAGCATCAAAACCACAGCGCGCCGAGTTGCGGCGAACCCTTGGGCCCTTGCGATTTTCTGCCTCGTCCTGACGCTGTGCAGCGCCTTCTGGGGCATCAGCGCCATCTCGCCGTTCGCCATCTGGCAGACGGGCAGCCCGGATGCCGAGGTATTCTGGCGGCTGCGCCTGCCCCGCACCGTGGCGGCCTTTTTCGTCGGGGCCGGCCTTTCCATGAGCGGCATGGCTTTTCAGGCCCTGTTCCGCAACCCCTTGGCCACGCCGTTCACCCTGGGGGTTTCCAGCGGGGCGGCGCTGGGCGCATCCGTCTATTTCGGCCTGGGTGCGGGGCTTTCTTTTTTGGGCAGCTCCGGCAGCCTTATGGCGGCGTTGGCCGGGGGGCTGCTTTCCATGTCGTTGGTTTACGGCATAACAAAGGCCAAGGGCGGCTTTTCCACCACGGTCATGCTGCTGGCCGGGGTGGTTATCAGCTTTTTCTTTTCCAGCCTGGTGGCGCTCATCCAATACCTTGCCGGGGCGCAAGACTCCTTGCGCATCATGCACTGGCTGATGGGTTCGCTCTCGGGCCTGGAGGCGGCGCGCCTGGCGGACCTGGCCTTTGTGGTTTTGGCCGGGGCGCTGATCCTTTTGCGCATGGCGCCGGAAATAGACCTGCTCTGCGCCGGCGAAGAGCTGGCCGCCAGCCGCGGCGTGCCGGTCAAACGCACGAAAATTATGATCTTCGCGGCCTCGTCGGTCATGGTGGGCACGGCGGTATCGTTGGCCGGGCCCATAGGTTTTGTGGGCATGATGGTGCCTCACGTCTGCCGCATGTTTTTGGGCTGGGACCACCGCCGTCTGCTGCCCGCCGTGTTCGTCACGGGCGGCTGCTTCGTGACCTTGGCGGATCTTGTTTCCCGCCTGATTCTGGCCCCGGCGGAAATGCCCGTGGGCATTATCACCTCGCTCATCGGCGGGCCTTTTTTCTTGTGGACCCTGTTTCGCTCCAGCCGGGGCGGCGACATGTTTTGATTTCGGACCGGTTTTCGTATGGAACCCTCAATACCCTTTCAGGCGGGCATCATGATTTTTCGCATCACCGGCATGTTTCTTCTGCTTTTCTGCCTCACCTTCGCCCCTGCCGCCTTCGCGGCGGAAAGCGCGGCCAAACAGGAACCGGCCAAACTTGAACCCGTGGTGGTTACCGCCGGGCGCGTGGCTGAAAAGCCCACCAGCGTGACCCAGGCCATGACCGTGATCCCGCAGGAAGAGATCAAAAAGAACCAGTATCAGAACCTGGGCGGCCTCTTGCGCAACTATGGCATACAGGTCGACGCTTACAGCCCCAACGACGCGGCCGCGGGCGTGACCATGCGCGGCATGCGCAGCTCGGTTTTCGGCGACGATTTGCAGGGCGGGGTGCTGGTGCTGGTGGACGGCCGCCGCACGGGCACCAGCAACGTGGGCATGATCCCCCTGGTCAACGTGGAGCGCATCGAGATCATTCGCGGCCCGGCTTCGGTGCAGTACGGCTCTTCCGCCGTGGGCGGGGTAATCAACATCATCACCCGGCGGGGGACCAAAGACCCTTCCGCCACGGCGGAAGCGGGCTACGGCTCGTGGGATACCGTGCGCGCGCTGGGCGAAGGCGCCTGGGCTTACGGTCCGGTCGATTTTTCCGGCGGGGTGACGTACTCCTCGGCCAACGATTACAAAACCGGCGACAACAGGCGCTACCCCAATACCGGCTTTGACCGCATCGTGGGCTACAGCTTCAACACGGGCCTCAGCTTTCTGGACGAGCACCGCATCGGGTTCAGCCTTCACGGCGTGGACGGCAACGACATGGGCAGCTCCGGCGACTTTCAAAATCTTACCCGCGAAGCCTACACCAACCGCTACAACCGTTCCGTGGACGTCACGTATGATGGCGGCTACAAAGACGCGGGCCTGGACTGGAAAGCGCGCTATTATCACGGCGACATGTATTACCGCTTCACCGACCCGGGCTATAACCCCATGTGGGGCAAGTCCAACAGCAAAACGCAGACGGAATACCAGGGCGCGCAGGGCCAGGTGAGCTTCAGCAAGAGTTTTCTGACCCTGACCGGCGGCGGCGACTGGCAAAAATACGGCACCCGCATCCTGGCCGACTACAACCTGGAAACCCAGGCCAGCACCTATGACGTGGGCGCGGGCTTCATTCTGGCCAAACTGGCTTTTTGGGACGACCTGCTCATTCTCAGCGGCGGGCTGCGCTATGACAAGTATTATGTGAAGACCAACGGCGAAGAGACGGATTTTGGCCATACCACCCCTTCCGTGGGTGTTGCCGTGAACCCGCTGCAATGGCTGACCTTTCGCGGCAACTACGGCGAATCGTACCGCGTGCCCGATGCGCAGGCTCTGCTGGGCTTTAACGGCGGCATGTACGGCCGCTATATAGGCAATTCCGATCTTGAACCGGAAACGGGCCAGGGCTGGGACGCGGGTTTCGACATCCACCACAAGTCGTTGAAGCTGGGCCTGACCTATTTCTGGACCAACTACAAAGACAAGATCCTGACCCGGTCGACTCCCAGCTATGACTATGAATACTACAACGTTTCCGGCACGGTGAAATACCGGGGTCTGGAAGCGCAGGCCAGTTACGACGTGGGCGAATTTTTCGGCTGGTCTTTCATGCTGCGGCCTTACGTCAACATGACTTACCTGCTGAAATATGAAGACAAGCAAGGGAACAGGGTGCCCAACGTCAACAACATGGACCTGACTTACGGTTTGCAGTTCAACCACCCCGGCATCGGCCTGGATGTGGATCTGCGCGCCACCTATTACGGCCACCGCAAGGAGCAGGACTATATCATGGGCAGCCCCACTTACGGCGAAACCGTGAACAGGGGCGGCGAGACCGTGGTGGACCTGTTCGTCACCCAGACCCTGCACAAGTGGGACGGGGCCGGCACGCTGAGCCTGAAGGGCGAAGTGCGCAACATGTTCAACGTCAACTACGAAGCGTACATGGGCTATCCGCTGCCGGGGGCTTCGTACTGGCTTGGCTTGCGGTACGACTATTAAGTAGTAGTATACACGGTGCAACAGCGTTTGACGGCGATATAGGAGGTAAAGGCGTGAAGGTTTTGCCGGCATTGCGCTTACGGGCGCGGCATGCGGGGGGGCTCATCCTGGCGGTGATCCTTTCCGCCACCGCGCACGCCGGCCTGCTGGCGGGCCTTTTCGCTTACAGCCCTCCTGTTCCGCTTGACGGCGGCCCCGGCGGGCTGGGCGTGGAAATCACCCTGGCCGGGCCGCTTTTGGGCGTCAAGAACGCCCCGCCAGGCGCTGCCGGAACGGGCGCCGGTCCGGCGGGAAAGCCCGCGCCGGTTGAAACGGCGAAGCCGGGGCCTGAACAGGTCAAACCACAAGCGGCTGCGCGCGCGGCGGCGGAGCCGGACAAGCTTGATCCGGATCGGGCCGTGAAAATCGCCACCCTGACGGAAGAACGCAAACCGGAAAAAAACAAGACGCCCAAGCAGACGGCCGAGACCACCCGGCCGGAACGCGCGCGCGCAAGCGCAAAACCGCAAAAACCGGCCCCCCCGCGCACTGAGACCGCGCTCGGCAGCGGCCCCGCCACGGGTGAATCCGCCGGCGCGGCGCCCGGCGAGCGGCCCGGCCCTGCCGAAGGCGTGCCTACGGGGTCCCCCTCCGGCGCTCTTGATGGTTCCCCCACAGGCGCGGGGCCCGGCGGCGGCACGGGCAAGGCGGAACCGCTCGGCTCCGTCGCCAACCCCAAGCCCGCGTATCCGGAAATAGCCCGCCAGCGCGGGCAGGAAGGGGCGGTCGTTCTGCTGGTCGATGTGACCGCCGAAGGCACGGCCCAACAGGTTACCGTGCGGCGCAGCAGCGGCTATGACATGCTGGATGACGCGGCGGTGAAGGCGGTGCGGCGCTGGCGGTTCAAGCCCGCGCGGCTGGCGGGCATGGCCGTTGCGGGGCAGGCGCTCGTCCCCATAGAATTCCGCTTGCAGTAGTAGTGGCTGAATTTACGCTTGATACTTCGTCAGGCGGGTTCCGGTCCGAAGCTCGTGTATGTTTAATACACTTCGCTTCGCCCGGAACCCGCCTTCCTCGTCTGAAGCGCAAATTGAGCCACTACCTGGCTCTTCGAAAAATCGGATTCCGGCCTCGCGTATTTCGAGGCGTATGCGGATGTGGGGGAGAAAGTGCTTGACTTCACAAACTCCGAGAAATATTTTTCATACACAAGTTTTATGATAAAAAGTGTGTAATATTATATAATTACACATTGGAGCAAGGAGAAGATATATGGCGGGCGGCAGAGCCTTTGAGGGCGGCGACGGGCGCAGCACCATCTACACGGTAACGGCGAACTGCCAGGATTGCTACCGCTGCGTGCGGGCCTGTCCGGTAAAGGCCATCAGGGTCACAGGCGGGCAGGCCTTTGTGGAAGACAGCCTGTGCATCAAATGCGGCACCTGCGTGCGCGAGTGCCCGCAGCAGGCAAAAACCATCCATTCCAATCTGGCGGACGTCAAAGAGCTGCTGCGCACGCGAAAGGCCGTTGCCGCCAGCGTGGCCCCTTCTTTTCCCGCCCTGTTCGGCGGGGAACGGGCGGCGCGGCTGCCCGCGGGTTTGCGGCGGCTGGGTTTCGCCCATGTCAGCGAAACAGCCGAAGGCGCGGCGAAAATCACTGCAGAATCGTTCAAAGACGCGCACCGGGGGGGCATTTGCACGGCCTGTCCGGCGGTGGTCAACTATGTGGAGATGTATCGGCCGGAGTATACGGATCTTTTGATCCGCGTGGTTTCCCCCATGGTGGCGCACGGCCGCATGCTGAAAGAGCGCTACGGCGCGGAGTGCGCCGTGGTTTTTATCGGACCCTGCGCGGCCAAAAAATCCGAGGCGTTACGGCCGGAAAATCGCGACGCCGTTGACGCGGCGTTGACCTTTACCGAGCTTTTGCAGTGGATGGAAGAGGAAGCTGTGGATCTGGGCCAATGCAGCGAAAGCGCCTTTGAATCCGGCGAATACGACCTGCGCGCGCGGCTTTTTCCCTTGCAGGGCGGCATGCTCAAAACAGGCGATATCGCCTGCGACGGTACGGAAGATGACGTGCTGCACCTTTCCGGCGCGGAAGATGTCATGGGGCTTTTGGCCGTCCCGGCCGCCCAGTGGCGGTATCATGTGGTCGAGCCCCTTTTTTGCAGCGGCGGCTGTGTGGGCGGCCCCGGTTTTCCCCGTGAAAAGAACGTGTACGAGCGGCGCAGGGGGGTTATCGACTACGCCAGGCACGCCGGAGATACCGCGGCCGTGGGCGGGGGGCAGGCGGTGCCCCTGGCGGCCGCCTTTACCGGCAGCGGCGCGGCCCTGCCCGAAGACGTGAGCGAAAGCCAGATCAACGAGGTTTTCAAGGCCACGGGCAAACTGGATCCGGCTTTTCAACTCAATTGCGGAGCCTGCGGTTATAAAAGCTGCCTGGATAACGCCATTGCCGTGGCGCGGGGCCTGGCGGAAGCGGCAATGTGCATGCCCTACATGCGGCGCCTGGCCCAGCAGCGTTCGGACCGGGTCATAGAGACCAGCCCCAGCGGTGTTGTGGTGCTGGACCGCGAGTTGAACATTTGCAGCATGAACCCCGCCTTTCAGCGCATGTTCATGTGTAACGACGATATTCTGGGCCGCCGGATATCCTATTTGGTCAACGCGGAAGGGTACGAAAAGATGCTGACCGGCGCGGTTGATTCGTATGAATCCATCCGCACCAAATACGGCATCAAGTACCACGAGTTGCTTTACGCCCTGCGTGAAGAGAACCAGTACGTCGGTACGTACACCGATATCTCGCAATTGAAATTCGACGCGGGGCAGATGGATCTGATCAAACGGCAGACCCTGCAGCAGGCCAAAGACCTGTTGGACCGCCAGATAGCTTTTTCGCAAGAAATGGCGCACTACCTGGGTAAAAGCACGGCCCGCAACGAGGAGTTCGTGCGCCGGCTGATGGCGCTTTTTGAAGACGAGACCCCGCCTGACGAGGCGGACGGCAAAGGGCGGCAGCCGTGAAGTTTTTTGAAGATATCGTCGGGCAAGAACGTAAGCGCGGCCAGGTGGTCTGCGGCGACGCCTGCATTTGTGACAGAAGCATGGAAGGCACGCTGTTCATTTTGTGCGACGGCATCGGTTCCGGCGCGTATGCCAACATAGCGGCCATCAGCTGCGCCAGCCGTCTGCATGAGCTGCTCAAGACAGGAGTGCCGCCTCGCACGGCGGCGGAAATGACCGCGGCCTCAATGCACAAGGCGAGGGAAGAGAAAATACCTTTTTCCGCCTTTTCTTTGACGGTCATCACGCGCGACGGCCATTTTTCGGTCTATACTTATGAATCACCCGAACCCGTCGCCGTTCTGAACGGCTCGGCCGCGGTGCTCAACCCCGTGTTCTATACGGCGGGCCGCGAGGTGGTGGGCGAAGTTTCCGGCGTGCTGGAGCTTGGCGACAGTCTCTTGCTTTCGTCTGACGGGGTGACTCAGGCGGGCATGGGGCACGGCATGGGCATGGGCATCGGCTCGCAAGGCGTGGCGGACTTTGTGGGCAAGCGCGGGGTGACTGAAACATCCGTTTACACACTGCCGGAAAATGTACTGGCCATGGTTGCCGCAGTTTCCGGCGGGCGTTATGAAGACGACGCCACCTTTGCGGCCCTGCATTGCCGCGAGGCAGCGCAACTGACGGTGCTGACGGGGCCGCCTTCGCAGGCCGCCAAAGACGCCGCCTATGTGCGCGATTTTATGGCCATGCCGGGCGAAAAGGTCATTTGCGGCTCCACCACTGCGGAAATCGTGGGGCGCGAGCTGAAGCGCGAAGTAAAAATGCTCAAAGTCGGCGCCTTGTTCGGCTCACCCCCCGAGTATTTTATGGAAGGCATAGACCTGACCGCCGAAGGGGCCATTATGCTGAACCAGACCTATAATATCCTTGGGGAACCGGCGGAAGAATTCGAAGGCGGCGTGGTGGAACGCCTGGCCGCCATGCTGACCCGCGCCGACGTGGTGCACTTTTTCATGGGCGGCGGCACGAACACCGCGCATTCAGGCATCTTATTCAAGCAGATCGGCGTCATGCCCAGAAAGAAAACAGTACGTTTGATAGCGGAAAAGCTGAAAGAAATGGGAAAACTGGTTACAGAAAAACAGTATTAGCCATTTTGGTAAGAATATATACGATAACATCTTCCTTTTTTCACAATACCATATATAAGTTAAGCGTATTTATCTTTTATTTCGTTTATTATTTAGCAATTGACTTAAAACTGTATAGTATATATATAATATAACATAAAAAATAAAATGGATGTATTAGTTTTTATTATGAGATATTTTATTTTTTATATTTATACCTATATATAAATTATACGTTATTTATATATTGAATGCGCATAGGAGTATTTTTGTATTTTGAGTGTGTATTATTATGTTTCGCTGAGGAAAACTATGCGTTTTTTCCACTATCATTGGTTTGTCAGAAAGCGGTACCTCATTGGTGCCGCTCTTTTTTTTATAACGGTATTCGCCTCGATAGGCATGCTTGCTTATTCGCAGTTGTATAAACAGCGCCAGGCCATGGACAGCGCGCTGAACATAAGCCTGAGCGCCCAGGTCGCTTCCGCCATGCATTTGTGGGTTGGGGAACAGGTCATTCAGGCCAAAATCCTCGCGAACGATATGACGGTCAGGCGGTATTGCGAAAGGCCCTCCGACGCGGCGCTACGGGCGGAAGCCGAAAAAATCTTGCGGCAGACGCACGGGTTGCAGCACTATCTCGCGTTCATAGCTATCCTGAATATGCGGCCGGATGGGCGCAGCCTCACGTTGCCCGGCGTTAACGGCGAATTTACCCACGTTTACCCGGGCGAGTTCATGCTTGATTCCGTCGGCGGCCGGGGCATTGGATTCGGTGGCGCTTCCTTGAGTTATTCACGGGCCATGGCTGAAGGCAAAAGCGCGTTTGTCAGCGAGGCCAAAGCCAGTTCGGTTCCCGGTTTCCCACATTTGTTTATGGTCATGGTGCCGGTGAAGAACGAACGGGAAGAAACCGTGGCCGGCCTGGGGTTTGCGGTAAAGCTGGAATATTTCACCCGGATGTTCGTTTCCGACTTCATGCTGGGCAAGACCGGGCAGTTGGAGATTCTGGACGACCGAGGGCAGTTTTTGGGCAGCTTGCACGAGCGCCAGACTCGTAACCCCGATTCTGCGCAAAAGGGCAGGGCGCTTTTGCCGCACCTGAGCAAAAAAGACGGAGTCACGTTTCAGACGGATTTTGACGGCAAGCGGTTCGACTATGCCGCGACGCCCGTGCCTTTGCCCCACGCCGCCGCGAGCACGTGGTGGGTGCTGTTTCGGCGCGCCGGCAGTGAGCTGCATCAGGAACTGGCTTTTTCACGCAACATGTTCGCGCTGTTCTGCGCCGGCGGGGCCGGGCTCAGCATTTTTCTGGCTTTTGCGGTGCGTTCCGTCGCTTCGCGCAAACTGGTCGTTGAGAGAGCAAGACGCAGGCAACTTTATGTGGACAGCGCCCCCGCGGGCATGCTGACAGCCGGGCCCCACGGGCGCATTGTGAACGTGAACCCCGCCGCTTGCGCCATTTTCGGGTATACAAAAAATGAACTGCTGCACTTGCGCATTGCAGACCTTTTTCCCGGCGCGGCCCTCGCCGGAGCCATTTTGAGTTGCGCCGGCATAGAAATGCAAGGCCGCCGCAAAGACGGCGGGAGCCTGGCCGCCGTGTGCGTCGTGCGGCCGCTTGAGGGAGGGCGCCGTCTCTATTTTATCCGTGACGAGACGGAGCTTCTTGCCGTCAGGCGCGCCCGGGAAGAGCTGACGGCCCACCTGGCCGCGTCGCTGAAGGAATCAGAAGTTCTGCGTGAAAAAGCGGAGGCCGCGGACAGGGCCAAAAGCGTTTTTCTTTCAAACATGAGCCATGAGATACGCACGCCCATGAATGCGATCACGGGCTTTCTCCAACTGCTCAAGCGCACGCCCCATGATGCGCGGCAGGCGGATTATCTTGAAAAGATGAACGCCGCCAGCCGCTCTTTGCTCGGGCTTGTGGATAACATTCTGGATTTTACCGCGCTTGAATCAGGTTTTGTGGTCGTCGAAGACAGGCCGTTCAGCCCGGCGGAGGCGCTGGAGGGGGTCCGACGGGAATTCGCCGCCGCCGCCGCGGTCAAGGGCCTCAGCCTCAGCCTGGATATGGGCCCCGGCGTTCCGCCGAATCTTCGCGGCGACTCCAACGCTTTCACCCGCATTCTCGGCAATTTCATGAGCAATGCGGTCAAGTTCACGCGCGAGGGCGGCATCCGCATTTCTTGCCGTCTGGCCGGGCGGACGGAAAAAAAGGCGCGCCTGTGCGTCACGGTGAGCGATACCGGCATAGGCATTGAGGAACAAGTGCGGGAAAAGTTGTTTCAGCGCTTTTCTCAGGCCGGTGGAAGCAGCACCCGCGCATACGGGGGCGCCGGGCTGGGGCTTGCCCTCAGCGAAAAGCTGGCGCGGGCCATGGGCGGTGAGATACGCCTTGAAAGCAAAGCGGGAGTAGGCACCAGCATCAGCCTGTTTTGCCCCTTCGCGCTGCCCGACGCGCCGGGCGCCCAAGGCGCTTCCGCCTTGCAATAATGACGCATTGACAGGGCAGTCATTACCGGACATCCTCTTGCGAAGAAAATTCGGGAAGAGTACGTCCGGCCGGCGGAATCCACATGAAGAAACTTTTTTCTCTTTCTTACCGGCACAAGGTGTTCCTTGTGCTGGTGCTGCTCATGAACGTGCCGTTTCTGCTGACGGGCTATATGGCCAAAAGCCTGATCGAAGGCATGATGCTGCGCGAGAAAGAGGGAAATCTGCTGGCGTTCGCCCGTATTCTGGATTCTTCTCTCGAACCCGGCGGGTTTGACGCCATTTTGCGGCGGGCCGGGGCGGAAAACGCCCCCCGCGAAGAGCGAATACGCGTGTTGAACGAGGCGTTGCGGGGCATCACCGATACCGTCAGCGCGTCGTCGCCGGGCCTGGGGGCGGGCTATTATTCGCGCGCGCTGGACGCCATCCTCACCTACGGGCCTTCCGCTTCCTATGCGAATGCGGTGGGCCTTTCCATCCCGCCGGAGCATCCCGGCCACATCGTAATGCGCGAAAACAGGGCGCTGGCCCGGTCCGGCTCCATGGTGCGCGGCGACATTTTGAACGCCATGATCCCCATTGAGCGCGGCGGCGCTGTTATCGGCTACATCTGGGCCAACGAGCTGACCACGGACATCACGGCGCAACTGCGCGACATGGCGCAGACGCTGTTTTTCGCCGTGCTGTTCTGCCTCATCCTGACCGTGGGCCTGCTCTTTTTGCTTTCGCGGCGCACCGTGCGCGACGCCGACCGCATCATTACCGGGGTGCGCGCCATGCGTTCGGACCTTTCGCGGCGCATTGAAGATTCTGAAGGAGAGCTGGGCGAGGTGGCCAAAAGCATCAACGCCATGGCCGCCGATATCGCGAAAGCCAATGAAGAGACAAGCCGCGCCATGTCGATGCTGCAAAGCGTGCTCAGCAACGTGGACGCGGCGGTTTACGTTTGCGACCCGCGGACGAAGACCCTGGTCTACTGCAACGAATATTTGTGCAAATTGCTGGGGCGCGAGGGCGACCCCGTGGGGAACGTTTGCCACGAAGTTCTGCGGAGCCGTTCCGAACCTTGCGAAGACTGCCCGCAGCCGCGTCTTTACGACGGCGAGGGCAATCCCGTGTTCACCCCCCTGCGGTGGGAGACGCACAACCCCGTGCTGAACCGCGATTTTTTGGTTACCGACCGCCTGGTCACCTGGCACGACGGCAGGCTGCTGCACATGGAAGTGGCCACCGACGTGACGGAGCGCAAAGCCCTGGCCCTGGCGGAAGCGTCCAACAAAGCGCAAAAGGATTTTTTGGCCCGCATGAGCCACGAGCTGCGCACGCCCATGAACGGCGTGCTGGGCATGACGCACCTGGCCATGCAGGCCGACCCGCCGCCCGCGCAGCTGGAATATCTGAAAAAGATACAGTCTTCCGCATCGCTTCTGCTTGGCATCATCAACGATATTCTGGATTTTTCGCGCATTGAGGCAGGCAAACTGGGCATCGAGCGCCACAGCTTCAAGCCGCGCGATATGGTGGAAAACATTCGCGAGCTGCTGCTGCCCCGCATTGCGGAGAAAAACCTGCGCTTCACCGTCGACCTGGACGAGAGCGTGCCCGCGCACGCGGTGGGCGACGAGCTGCGCCTTTCACAGGTGCTGCTGAACCTTTTGGGCAACGCTTCAAAATTTACCCTTGAGGGGCACATTGCGCTGCGCATGCGTTGCGAAACATTGCCGCAGGGCGATCTGCGGCTTTTCTGCGAGGTGGAAGACAGCGGCATCGGGCTGAGCGGAGAAGAGCTGCACGGGCTGTTCAAGCCGTTTGCGCAGGCGGACAGCTCCACCTCGCGCAAGTTCGGGGGCACGGGCCTGGGGCTTTCCATCAGCAAGGCGCTGGTGGAACTCATGGGCGGCGCTATCGGGGTGAAAAGCGAGCTGGGCAGGGGCAGCGTCTTTTATTTTTATGTGGACCTTGATCCGCTCGACGGCCCTCCGGAAACCGAGGGCGAAGACGAGCGGCTGTGGGCGGACGCGCGTTATGAGGGCCGCTCATTCCTGCTGGTGGAAGACAATGCCATCAACCAGGAAATCGCTTTGGCCATCCTTGAAGATCTGGGCGCTGCCGTGGATGTCGCCGCCAATGGCGAGGAAGGCCTGACCGCCTTTTTGCAAAAAGATTACGATATTATCTTGATGGATGTGCGCATGCCGGTCATGGACGGCCTGGAGGCCACCCGGCGCATCAGAGCCAGCGCCAAACGCGACGCGGCCTCGGTGCCCGTCATCGCCATGACGGCCAACGCCATGCAGGAAGACCGCGATGCTTGCGCCGACGCGGGCATGGACGGGCATATCGCCAAACCCATGGACGTGGCGGAGCTGAAAGGCGTGCTCTTCCATTTTCTGCACACGGGGTAAAAGGCGGCATGCCCTTGGGCGCTGTCGATATGGCGGCCCCAAAAAGCGTACTGTGCGCGCATCTGCGCAATTTTACTGACAATAGCGATGAAAACCCCCCGGCATATCACTATGCCGGGGGATATTTATTTAGCGGGTGCAGGGGCCAAGCCCCTGCCGGGGCGTGGGGCAGCGCCCTGCTTTCGTACTATTTGCCTTTACGCAACACCTGGCCTGCCAGAACGCCAGGGTCGTGCTTGCCGTCTTTGACCACCGGCTGGCCGTTGACCAGCACGTGGATGATGCCGTCCGGATGCTGGCGCGGCTCGTCATAGGTGCCCTTGTCGATGATGGTCTCGGGGTCGAAAACCACCACGTCGGCGGCGTAGCCGGCTTTCAGAAGGCCCTGGTTCTTGATGCCGAAGACTTCGGCGGGGCGGCTGGACGATCTGCCCGCGCTGGTGGGCGACGCGGAAATCATGATCGTGGACCACACCGGTTTTCCCCTTGCAATGGCGCAGCGGTGCCCGGGTCTGACGGATGTGGTCTTTCTGGCACCGGCGCGCGCAGCTATATGGACATCGAGGCCCTGGCGGATATGGGCGTAATGGTGCACCTCATCCGCAATTACGGCGATACGGCGGTTGCGGAATGCGCTTTCGGCCTGATGTGGGCTTCGGCCAAAGGCTTCGCCCGTATGGACCGCGAGATGCGCGCCGGCGTGTGGCGGCGTACCGAAGGCGTGCAATTGACCGGCAAAACCGTGGGGCTGCTCGGTTTCGGCGGCATCGCGGCGGAAATGGCCCGGCTGTGCCAGGGCTGCGGCATGAAAGTGCTGGCTTGGAACCGCAGCCCCAAGGTTTGCGCGGGCGTGTCATTCGTTTCGCTTGATGAGCTTCTGGCCGAGAGCCACGTGCTTTCGTTGCATCTTATGTTTTGCGACGAAACCAAAGGGTTTTTGAACCGCGAGCGCATCGCGAAAATGCGGCCCGGCGCCATTGTGGTCAATACCGCCCGGGGCGGGCTGATCGACGAAGATGCGCTGGTGGAGGCGCTGCAAAGCGGACATCTGGCGCACGCGGGGCTGGACGTGTTCACGGTGGAACCCATGCCCGCCGGGCATATCCTGACGACCCTGCCCAACGTGACCCTGTCCGCGCATTCGGCCTTTCGAACGCCGGAAGCCCGCGACAACCTGATCGGCGCGGCCCTGGAACACTGCCGCCGGATTGTGTGCGGGAAGCGGAATTCATAGACGTCGACGCAAGAGCGCGCGGTTTTGGCGCACAAGAAAAAGGGGGCCGTAATAGGTCCCTTTTGTTGTATGCAGAAAACCCCGCGCCTATGATATGCCCCCATCAGGTTTTCAATGATTCAGCCTAAAGCGGCTTTCTTTCATTGTCTACCTGATGGGGGGCATATCACTATGCCGGGGGATATTTATTGTCCGCCAAGTTCCATTGCCCGAAGGCGCTCCCTAAGATTCATCCGGTCACCGCCTGGTTCTTTCTCGAATACAGCAGGTTGGTTCCCAGGATGAAACCAAAGCAGGAGATTCCCACGATGTCGGTGATCAGTCCGCTGTCGATCAGCGCAAGCGCCCCTACCAGACTTACGACCCGCTCCAGGGGTGTAAGCTTTTTCCGGCAATACCCTTCGACCGCCCAGCCCAAACAGACGATTCCGATCAGGGACGTGGCGATCACTTGGGCTACGCGCAGCGGGTTGATTCCGTCGGGCAGCAACAAGTCCGGGCTGTAGATGAACATGAAGGGAATAATAAATCCCGCCACGGCAATGCGGATTCCGGCCCAACCCGTCTTGTTCGGATCTGCGCCGGATATTCCGGCCGCCGCATACGAACCGGCGGCTACCGGCGGCGTGATGGTTGAGAGAATTCCGAAGTAAAAGACGAACATATGGGCATGCATTGGGGAGATCGAAAGCTTGATCAGGGCCGGCGCCGCGACCGTGCTGGTAAGGACGTAGCAGGCCGTCGTAGGCAGCCCCATGCCCAGAATCAGCGATACGATCATTGTCAAGGCCAGCGTCGGCGCCAGGAAGCCGCCGCTCAACTGCAACACGGCATTGCCGACCGCCAGGATGGCGCCGGACAGCGAGACGATGCCGATGATGATCCCGATGATGCCGCAGGCGATGGCGACCGACAGCGCGCCCAGCGCGCCGTTTTCCAGCGCGTGCAGCAGTTCGACCGGTTTGATCCAGGTGGAGCGGCGCAGAACGCTCGCCGCGATGGAGACGGCTATGCCGACAATCGCTGCCCAGGTCGCGTTGTATCCGGCAACTAGCATATAAATGATGCCGATCAGCGGCAGCAGAAGGTGCCCGCGTTCGCGAATGACGGCGCCGAGCTTGGGCAGTTCGTCCCGGCTCAAGCTGCGGATGTTCTCTTTGCGGGCGCGCAGGTCCACTATGATCCAGAGGCTGAAGTAGTAAAGCAGCGCCGGGGCTGCTGCTGCGATCAGCACCTTGACGTAGGCGACGCCCAATGAATCGGCGATGATGAAGGCGGCGGCTCCCATGACCGGCGGCATGATCTGCCCGCCCGCGGAGGCCGCTGATTCCACCGCTCCGGCAAAATAATCCTTGTATCCGGTCTTCTTCATCAGCGGGATGGTGAACGCGCCCGTTGTCACCACGTTTGCCGTGGTCGATCCGCTGATCGATCCCATCAGGCCGCTTGCCAATACGGACACCTTTGCGGGGCCGCCGCGCAGCCCGCCGGCCAGCGCCATCGCGATGTCGTTGAAGACTTGCGACATGCCCGTAACCGCGAGAAACGCGCCGAAAAGGATAAACAAATAGATGTAGGTGGATGAGACGCCCAAGATCTGCCCGTAAATTCCGCCTGTGGTCAGTGTCAGGTGAGAGACGATCCGCTTCAGCGAAAAACCGCTGTGCATCAACGGGCCGGGCACATACTGGCCAAGGAACCCATAGGCGATCAGGATGATCGCCAGGATCGGCAGCGCGTTGCCCACCACCCGCCGCGTTGCCTCCATCACCAGCAGGATGGTGAACACGCCGGTAACGATATCCTGCGTGGTGGCCCGGCCGGCAGTCATCGCCAAAGCCTCGAAACGCATCAGCAGGCTGCCGATCGAAATGAAGGATAGGAACACCAAACCGAAATCCACAACGCTGGGGCGGCTCTCCGGCGAGTTTTTTCCTGCCGGGTAAAGCAGATAGACCAGCGTGAGCACAAAGAGCAGGTGGATCGCCCGGTGCGTATGCGGGTTGATTGTGTAGATCGCCGTGTAGAGGTGGTAAAGCGACATGGCGATAGTCAGAACGGAGATCAAGATCTTGAGCGATCCACTGAACTTGCGCCGTTTGGCGCGTTTTTTCTTCCGTCCGGCGTTTTCCAGCTCTTGATCGTCCATTTTGTTGGCGTCTTCTACCGTAATGTTCTGCAATGCATTACCCCCTTGAATTGGAAATGCTTCGCCGGCAGAACGTGCGCGAAACCGGCGCGGGGCTGGGTAAGCCCTATTTGAGCGCTCCTATTTCTTTCAGATAGCGTGCCGCGCCCGGGTGCAGCGGAATGAGCTGCGCTGTGGTGGCATCCTCCGGTTTAGACTGCGCGAAGGTCGCATGGAAGGTTTGCAGGTACGCGTTGTTCTCGTAGAAAAGCTTCATGAACCGGTACACGAACTCCGCGTCAAGGTCTTTGCGGCAGATCATGACGTTGGTCGAGGCGATGGTGTTGATGGCCTCCGGCTGGTCGGCATAGAGATTGGCCTTCAAAACATAGGGGCTGAAGGAACGGTTCTGGCGAATAATCCGCTCCGCGTCGGCCTTCGGGATAGGCAGCAGAGCGACCTTGCCGCTGGCCAGGGCATCGCTGGGCTGACTGGTTCCGGCGGTTGCGCAGTGGATGAGCGCGTCGATCTGTCCGGTCTTGAGCTGCTCGTACATGTCGCTCACGGTGCCGTACATGGGCGTGTAATCCTTCGTCGTGATGCCATAGCCGGAGAGCAGTGCGTTGGCGTTGACCTGTACGCCGCCGCCCATCGGACCGACGCCGATCTTCTTGCCCTTGAGCCCGGGAATGGATGTGATGCCGGCTCCCTTGTAGACATAGACATGGTAGGTGTCGAACTTCACCAGGCCCATCAGGTTCAGGGTATTTACTTTATGCCCCTTGAAAGAGCCGGTGCCGTCCACCGCCTGCTGCAGCGTGGCGCCCATGACAAGGGCGAATTCCACCTCTTTCTCGTCAAGGAATATGATGTTCTCGACCGATCCGTTGGTTTCCTGGTTGCTTGCCTTGACTCCGTCCATCTTTTCGTTGATCAGCTGGGCCAGGGCGTTGCCCTGGATGTAGACGTTGCCGCCCATGCTGGCGGAGCCAATGCGGATAAATTTGACCGTCATCGGCGCGGCGTTGCAGACCGCGGCAAAGAGTAACAGAAAGAGGGACGCGACGATTATTTTTGTCTTTTTCATGACCGGGGTCCTCCTGTCGTGTTTCATTCGTCAACTCAGGCGTTCGCGATAATCCCAATGAACTCTTCATCCGCAAGCGAGCGGTGCAGCTCGATCGAAAGTGACTCCACCCGGTCGATGATGCGTTTGATCCGCAGGTCGTCGGCTATTTCGGGAAGACCCAGCTCCTCCATCTTCTTACGGATCGCGAAGGGGCCGGTGTACTTGCCCAGTTCGATGCGGGCGCGATTGCCGACAAATTCCGGATAAAACGGTTCGTAGAGGGCGCGGTTGAAATAATGTCCCGCGACGTGCGCATCGAGTTTGTGCGCAAAAACGCCGTCCCCGACGATGGGCTTTTCCATGGGAATGGGAATGCCTGAGACTCGCGAGACAACGCGCGCCAGCTCGTACAGCTTTTCCACCTTGTAGCGGACATCGAGTCCGTAAAGAAATTTCAGGCTGGCGATCAGCTCCGCCATCGCGGGGTTGCCCGCGCGTTCGCCGATTCCGTTAACTGAAGCATCCACTATCGAGGCCCCGGCGCGGATTCCCGCCAGCGCGTTGGCCACAGCCAGGCCGAAATCGTTGTGGCAGTGCACGACCACCGGGGTGCCGGGAAAGGTGTTAACGATCTCTTTTACTACTGTATAGACGCCTTCGGGGCTTGCTCCGCCGACCGTGTCGTTGACGAGGATGCGGTTTGCCCCGGCCTCGATGACGGCCTTGTAGACCTGTTTGAGAAAGGGCATCTCGGTTCGCGAGGAATCGGTGGTGGAAAACCGCGTCACCTCCAACTTGTCCTTTGCGTAGGCGACGGCATTGACGCAATGCTCGATCATCTGCTCGCGCGTTATTTTTTGATACTCCAGCCGCATGTCGGAAGAGGGATACATCATGCCGATGACATCCGCGCCCGTCTCCACGGCAATATCGATCTGCTGCTTCCAGTCCGGCGTGAATATCTGGATGAGCGCTTCCGTCTTGATAGGCAGCCGCTCGGCCTTTACCTGCTGCAGGTAGCGCTTGTCGATTTCCGAACGGCCGGGATAGCCGCCCTGAACTTGATCAATGCCGACCTCGGCCAGCATGCGGGTGATCTCCATCTTTTCTTCGAAACTGAGCCCGCCGTTCGACGCCTGCTCTCCCTCCCTCAGGGTGACGTCGTTGATCATAAAACGGTCTGGATCAAAACCCGGTATCGTGCCGTTATAGAACCCTACGTTGACTCCGTTTCCCTTGGTCATTCTCTTGCTCCTTTATCAGGGCCGTCGCGGCCCGTTCTGGTTCGCTCCCTACGATGAACCGTTATCCGCCTCCTTCGCCGAAACGCGCCCCTTCTCGTCCTGGTTTCCCTGCGTTGCAAGCTCTTTTTTGATGGAATCAATGCAGGCCTCAAGCGCGTTGTGGATATGCTGCCGCATTGCGGCTTCGGCGGCCTCTCCGTCGCGGGAGAGGATGCAGTCGATGATGTTGACGTGCTCCTGCATCGCCTGTAGCGGCCGGTCCGCCCGGTCGGCGCTGATGCGGCCGTACTTGGCGATTTTTGCCTTCAATTTGAGAAGCAGGTCCATGCAGAGTTCGTGATCGCAGATGTCGTACAGATACTCATGGGCGTTGTGCAAAGAGACGCGAGCCGCCTCGATGTCGCCGCGCGCCCGATACGTGTCGGCGTCGCGTTTGAATTGTGTAAAGACCTCCGCCTGCTCGTCGGTCAGTTGTTCGGCAACCCGGCGCGCAGCCAGTGATTCCAGGTAGCGGCGCACGTCATAAAGCTCGATCACTTCTTTGGCCGATGCCTCGGCGACCATAACGCCGCGCGTCGAGCAGCGGACGACCAGGCCATCCTGCTCCAGTTTGTGAATCGCCTCGCGCAGGGGCGTGCGGCTGACGCCGAACTCCTTGACCAGATCGTCCTCGATCAGGCGCCGGCGGGGCGGCATTTTCCCTTTGATGATTGCATCGCGCAGTATTTCATAGGCTTTTTCTCTGACGGTCACGTTTTGCAAATTCTTCATCTCTGTCACTCCCGGATATGCATGCCGTCTTGGATCAGCGGTAGATTGAAATGCTTTTTTTCCAGCGATCGCCCCCGATCGCCGCCATGTCGATTTGGTCGACGTAGAAGAGGATTTTGCCGATCAGCGTCTTGGGAAACTCGGAACTGCCCGGCGAATGCGTCAGAATGCATTCCGTGATTTCATTGGGCAGCCCGGCCGAGACAGCCATGTGCGCGGCATAGAACGAGTGCGGAAAGCGTGAGCCGATATCGGTCTTGCGGACGATATTTTCCGGATCCGGATCGTACTCCACGAGTTTGCTGGCATCTTGAAGCAGCGCCGCGCAGATCAGGTAATCCCGGTTTACACGGACGCCGTGCACCTCCTCCAGGACGTCGGCGACCCTGATCGCCATCAGAACCACCGCACGATTGTGCGTGAGGTGCGGGTAATCCTTTTTGTGGGACGAAACCGGCAGGCTCGCCGGGGTGTCCCAGTTCGAAAACTCATACAGGGAGCGCCATATCTCCAGGGTTTTCTCACGAATGAACGGATCTTCGATCCGGTTCACCTCGGGTATGTACTCCGCCACAGTAAATGGGTTTTTCATGTCGAGTTCTCCTTTTTGGATACCGTATCCGAAAATACATTTTCTTTTAGAAATATGTCAATACCAAAAAACTTACGGTAAATACGTATAGCCTGAACGGCATGGACATCTTTCGCGCAGTGCCTATTTTTTTAGGTATAGCTGGAGGGAAAGCCATGGATTCTGACCTTAATCATTTGACCCGCGGAGAATTGATCGCGGAAGTGAAAATGTTGCGCGCGGGCATTCGTGCCCATCGTGACAGCTCGGGCCATGATTTGTGCTGGCATCATCCACAGCTTTGGGGGCTGCTGCCCGAAAAAATTGCCCCGGAAGTGGCCGTGCCGCCCTGGCCCAAATGCATGCAGGGTTGCGTTACCTATCGCCGCCTTTTGGATACGGAACAGCCGGATGCCCCGTCGGATGACAGGGAATTTGGAGAGAAGTAGGCGCCGCGGCGCCCGGCTTTGCAAACCCCGATGGCCCACTGGCCATTGGCAAAGATCAGCCCTCCGGCGTATGCTGGAGGGCTTTTTGTATGCGAAAACCTCCCGCCAAGCCTTTTAGGCGGTGAGGACCAAAGGCATAAATCCATATCGTTGGAAAACGGACTACCGAGCCAGTTGAACGGACTATTGAAAGCGAAACGCCTATGATGGCTCACTTGCCTGACCAGCCCCGATTTTTTATACCAGGTTAAAAGTTAGTGGCACGCCTCATGAGCCTGTGTCTCAGCCGCCCGTATAGCCGATAACTCCTGTGGGGGCCAGAGCGGTCCCATTGCCCCGCCCATGGGAGGGGCAAAAA
>JAVBNL010000050.1:0-13093 GCA_031551515.1 Desulfovibrionaceae bacterium | reverse complement strand
AAACGCGCCTTCGCCATATCGCGGGGTCAAGGGGGCTGAGCCCCCTTGCAGGGGGCGCGGGGGACAGAGTCCCCCGATCACGCGGGCGGCTTGCCGCGCAGCACCGTTTCAACCCAGGCGGGAACCACCTGGGTCGCAGGGCCGTAATGCCCTTCGTGAAACACGGAAGCGTTCAGCGAAGGTTCCATGTTCAGCTCAACGACCTTGGCCCCGGCGCTGCGCGCCGCGCGGGCGAACCCGGCGGCCGGGTAGACGTTGCCCGAGGTGCCGATGGAAACGAAGGTTTCGCAACCGTGCAGGGCCTGGTCGATTTCATCCATATACAGGGGCATTTCTTCGAACCAGACGATGTGGGGGCGCATGTGCCCCCTGCGGCCGCACTCTTCGCAGGCGCTTGCGCCGTCCAGGTCTTCGTTCCAGTCCATGATCGCGCCGCAGGCGGTGCAGCGGGCTTTGAGCAGTTCGCCGTGCATGTGCAACAGGGCTTTGCTGCCCGCGCGCTCGTGCAGATTGTCGACATTCTGCGTGACCACAAGAACCGGCGCTTTGTATTCCCGTTCCAGGCGGACAAGGGCCTCGTGCGCGGCGTTGGGCGCGACCTGAAGCAGCTCGCGCCGGCGTTTGTTGTAAAAGTTGTAAACCCGGGCCGGGTCTCTGGCGAAAGCGCCGGGGGTGGCCACGTCTTCCACGCGTTCTTGCATCCACAGCCCGTCGGAATCGCGAAAGGTGGCGATGCCGCTTTCTCTGCTGATGCCCGCGCCGGTCAAGATGACGATCATGTCCCGAGACCTCCTGTTGTTACAGTACCATTTCGTTCCGCTATTGCTTCCCCTGTTTGCGGATGAGGTCAAGCGCGCGTTTGGCCAGTATGGGCAGGTCGGGTTTGGAAATCTGGTCGTCGGCCCCGGCCTTGACGCCCTTTTGGCGCACCACCTCTGAAATGAGGGATGAAAAGAGAATGACAGGGAGGTGCTTGAATTCCGGCGCTTCTTTGATGCGCCGGGTCAGGGCGTGCCCGTCCATTTCCGGCATTTCAATGTCGGAAACGATCAATTGCACGAAATCACAGATGGATTTTGACTCGGCGTCCGCTTTGGCTTTCAGCGCCACCATCTCTTCCCACGCTTCGCGGCCGCAATTGGTGCGGATGACCGTGAACCCGGACTTTTCCAGGGCTTTGGCGATAGTGGCGCGAATGGCGGCGGAATCGTCCGCGATCAGCACGGTATAGCCGCGTCCGTCGGCGGTTTCTTCCACCTCATGCTCACGCGCGCCCAGGCTGAGTTTGGGGTTCATGCTGGCGATTACCTGTTCCATATCCAGCAAAAACACGATGTGTTTGTCAAAATGCACCACGCCCGTCACGCAGTCGCGGCTGAAATCCTGCAAGTATTTGCCCGGCGGTTCGACCGCGTTCCAGTTCATGCGGTGGATGCGCATGACTCCGGAGACCAAAAAGGCTGTAACCTGGCTGCTGAATTCGGACACAATGACTTTGGCGGTTTCGGGGGATTTGATTTTTTTGCCCAGCCACAGCGCCAGGTCCACCAGCGGCAGCACGCTTCCCCGCAAATTGAAGGTGCCCAGCGCCGCGGGGTGGTGCTTGGTAGGCATGCCCGTTACCGTGGGGCGGCGGATGATGCTGAGCACCTTGGCCACGTTCATGCCGTAATAGCTGGTGTATATTTCGCCGCCGGGCAGTTCTTCCTCAATGTAGAAGATGATGACTTCCAACTCGTTGGAAGCGGCGTCAAGCACGATGTTGTTCTGGGACATGGTTCCCCCTCCGCGGATCTGCTCTTAAGCGCAACGTATCGTCGCGGCATAAAGAGCGCAATGCCTATTCGGCTTTTCCACCGTTTTTCAATAGGTTCAGATATACATCCGTGCTGTTTTCGCTCACGCTGAGGTGTTCGCGCAGCAGATTCTGGCGGGCCGTTATGGGGGCATAGGCCGGATCAAGCCGGTATTTGACCTCAAAAAGGCCGCCCTCACCCGTAACTTCCGGCACGAACTTGCGGGTGACGCACAGCGGCCGCAGGCCCAGCTCGAACATGGCCATGTTCAGATGGAACAGGCCCTGAGGGCCGAAGGTTGTTTCCGTGCGTTCCTGCTTGGTCTGCCGGTACTCCGGCAGCGTTTCGTCCACCGGCGGCCCCGCGTGCAGCACCAGCGCGTCGTTAGCTGCATAGGCCAGATTGAAGCCGGCCTGCGCGGCGCGGTTGCCGTATTCCAGGTCTTCCCAGCCGTACAGGTAGTCTTCGTTCCAGAAACCCAGCTTGGCATGGGCGGCGCGGGGAATGAGCACGCAGCCGCCGCCCACCGCCTTGGTTGCCTGAAATTTACGGCCGGAGGGCAGCAGGGCCGGGCTTGTTTGGTGCCAGGCGCACAGGCGGTAGCCACTCATGGCGAAGCCGCCTTCTTCGGCAAGGGCGGCCAGCTCATCCAGCCAGGCCGGGTCCTGCACGATGATGTCGTTGTCCAGCTTGACGTAATGGTCGGCATCCGTCTGGGCCCAGCCCAGATTGGCCGCCACCGAAACGCCCATGTTCCGCCGGTTCAGGTACAATTTGTCGATGACGCCCGTTTCGCGCAAGCGCATCAACTCGTCGCGCAGGGGTTTTTCGCTGCCGTTGTCCACCACGGTCAGGCTGATGGGGCGGGCAGTGACTTCGCGCAGGGCCGTGAGGCAGCGAAAGGTCAGCTCCGGCCGGTTGTAGGTCACGACGGTGACATTGGTGCTGGGAATCATAGTGAACGCCTTTTCTAGATAGTTTCTAGAAAACTGCCTAACCGCCCAGATACGCGTTCTGCACTTGCGGGTCGGCCAGAAGGTTCGCGGCGGGACCTTCCATTATCACCTTGCCCAGTTCCATCACATAGCCCCGGTGGGCCAGTTTCAGGGCGGCTCTGGCGTTTTGCTCCACCAGCAGCACCGTGACCCCGCGCGCGTTGACCGCGCGGATGGTGTCGAAAATGGAGCGCACCAGAATGGGCGCAAGGCCCAGAGAGGGCTCGTCCAGCAAAAGCAGCCGGGGCTCGCCCATCAGCGCCCGGCCGATGGCCAGCATTTGCTGTTCTCCGCCGGAAAGGGTGCCTGCCAGTTGGTTTTTGCGCTCGAACAGGCGGGGAAAAAGCTCGAAAATCCAGTCCAGGGTTTTGGCGGTTCCGGCGGCGTCTTTGCGGCTGAAAGCGCCCAGGTCCAGGTTTTCCTGTACGGTCAGCGGGGCGAAGACGCGCCGCCCTTCCGGCGACTGGGTTATGCCGCGCAGCACCACCTCGTGCGGGGCCAGCGCGTGCAAGGCCTCACCCCGGAAAAGAATCCCGCCGCCGCTGGGGCGGATGAGCCCGCTCACCGCGTGCAGGGTCGTGGTTTTGCCTGCGCCGTTGGCCCCCAGCAGGGTGACGATTTCCCCTTCCTCCACCCGCAGGGATATGCCGTGCAAGGCTTCCACCTTGCCGTAGGACACGCGCAGGTTCTTGAGCTCAAGAAACACAGGCTATTCCTCCGGCCCCAGGTAGGCTTCGATGACTACAGGATTGTTCTTCACTTCGTGCGGCGTGCCTTGCGCGATGATGCGCCCTTCATCCAGCACGACCAGGCGGTCGCAGATGCGCATGACCAGGCCCATGTCGTGCTCGATCAGCAAAACGCTGATGCCGGAGTCGCGCAAGGCCCGGATCAGGCCGGAAAGTTCGAATGTTTCCTGGTCGTTCATGCCCCCGGCCGGTTCGTCCAAAATCAGGAACTTGGGCCGCGTGGCCAGCGCCCGGGCGATTTCAAGCAGCCGCTGTTTGCCGTAAGAAAGGCTGTCGGCCATCAGGGCGAAATCGGCGTCCATGCCGACGAAAGCCAGGCAGCGCATGGCCGCGGCGAGCGCTTCCTTTTCTTCCCGCCGCTGGGCAGGGGTGCGGAAAACCGAAGAGAACAGCCGGGCGCGCATGCGGCAGTGGCAGCCGGCCAGCACGTTTTCCAGCACCGTCATGTTCTGGAACAGCCGAATGTTCTGAAAGGTGCGCGCAATGCCCGCCTTGACCACGCGAAAGGGCGGTTTGCCGGTGATATCGTTGCCGCCGAAAAGCACGGCGCCGGAATCAGGCTTGATGTTGCCGGTGATCAAGTTGAAGACCGTGGTCTTGCCCGCGCCGTTGGGCCCGATCAGCCCCACGATTTCTCCTTCGTCCGCGTGCATCGAGACTTGCGATACGGCGGAGAGGCCGCCGAAATTTTTGTTCAGGCCGCACAGTTCCAAGAGGCTCATCGGTCCGCCTCCTGGCGCATGCCCTCTTTCATGCTTCGCGCCTTGTCCGCCGCCGCCCCGCCTTCGGGAAACCTGCCCACATAGCGGGCCGCGTCATAGGGGCTGCGGCGCGGAGGCAAAATGCCCTGCGGCCGAAGCAGCATCATGGCTATCATGGCCGCCCCGAAAAAAAGCATGCGCGCGCTTTGCAAGTCGCGTGACAGCTCGGGCAGGCCCACGATCAGGCCCGCGCCCAAGAGCACGCCCCAGATGTTGCCCGCTCCGCCCAGAATGACGATGGCGAAAAGCAGAACCGACTCGGAAAAGGTGAAGGAGTTCGGCGAAATGGTGGTCATGCGGCTGGCGAAGAC
This sequence comes from Desulfovibrionaceae bacterium, assembly GCA_031551515.1. Lineage (GTDB taxonomy): Bacteria > Desulfobacterota > Desulfovibrionia > Desulfovibrionales > Desulfovibrionaceae > FLUQ01. The sequence goes on along the minus strand of JAVBNL010000050.1, from coordinate 8,481 downwards.
CGTGCCGCAGATGCCCGCCCAGAACGCGCCCAGGCTGAAGGCCGCCAGCTTGTAGCGGGTCGTGTTCACCCCGCTGCCGGAAGCCGCCACCTCGTCGTCTTTGATGTAGTTGAGGGCGCGGCCGAAGCGCGAGTGCTCCAGGCAGTGAAAAAAGAGCAGCGCCAGTGCGGCCAGACCCCAGATCAGGTAAAAGAACTGGTATTCTTTGCTGATGGTCAGGCCGAAAAGTTCCGGCCGGCCGATGCCGAACAGGCCGTTTTCGCCGCCGGTCAGCTCAAAAACGTCGTTGGCCAGGGCGATGCGCACGATTTCCACAATGCCGATGGTCACCACCAGCAGATAGTCGCCGCGCAGGTGGATGATGGGCCAGGCCACCAGCAGGGCGAAAAGCGCGGCGAGTAAGCCCGCCACGGGCATGGTGGCGAAAATGGGAACGCCCCAGACCGTGTTCAAAATGGCCGTGGTGTAGGCCCCCACGGCGTAAAACGCGGTGTGGCCCATGTGAAAAAGCCCGGCCTGGCCCAGAATCAGATTCAGCGACAGGCCCAGTATGGCGTACAGGCCGATGTCGTTGACCAGGCGCAAATAATAGGGGCTGAGCAGTTGGGGCAGGAAAGAGGCCGCGATCACGATGGCGGCGCAGGCGGCAAGGTGCTTCACGTTCATTGCCTATCCGCCGTGCGTTCGCCCAAAATGCCGGTAGGCCGGAAAATCAAAATGGCGATCAAGACCAGAAAGGCGATGGCCCCGTTCCAGGCGGTGGAAAGGTAGGCGGCGGCCAGCGCTTCGATAACCCCCAGCAAAATGCCGCCCAGCATGGCGCCGGGTATGTTGCCTATGCCGCCCAGAATGGCGGCGGTGAAAGCTTTAAGCCCGTAAACCACGCCCATGTCGTACTGAATTTTGCTGTAATACAGGCCCACCATGATGCCGGCGGCCGCACCCAGGCCCGCGCCGATCATAAAGACCAGACTGACCACGGTGTTGACGTTGACGCCCATCAGCCGGGCCACGTCCGGGTCGATGGCCGCAGCCCGTATGGCCGTGCCCGTGCGCGTTTTGTGAATGAACCAGTACAGGGCGCACATCAGCAAAAAGGAAACCGTGCACACCCCGATGCGCAAGGCGGGCAGCTCCACCCCGGTCACGGTCAGCACCCGCGCGGGCAAGAGAGAGCTGGGATATACCAGGGGGCTCGCGCCGTAACACAGCATCATGGCGTTCTGAAAAAAGATGGAAGCGCCCAGGGCGGAAACCACGGCGGAAAGGCGGCTGGCCCCGCGCAACGGCCGGTAGGCCACGCGCTCAAGCAAATAGCCGGTTATCGCCACCAGGCCGATGGCCGTTATGGCGGCCAGAACCAGCGGCCCCGCGCCCGGCCCCATATACAGGGCCAGAGGCGCGAGCGCCGTCAACCCCAGGTACGAACCCAGAGTAAACAGCTCGCCGTGGGCGAAGTTGATCAGCCGCAGCACGCCGTAGACCATGGTGTACCCGAGCGCGATCAGGGCGTAGATGCCGCCCACGGCCAGGCCGTTGCTGAGCTGTAAAACGAATTCTTCCATTGCTCGAATTAGCCTCCGGCGGCCAGGGCTCCGCCCTGGACCCGGCAGGGGGCACGGCCCCCTGCACCCGCGAACAGGGAATTTGTTTTCCCGCTTCGCGGAAAATCAAATTCCTGATGCAGGGTCAAGGGGACTCAGTCCCCTTGCGGGGTGCGGGGGTGCGACCTCTGCGAGGGCAGCGCCCCGCTGTTGTCAATTTCTACTGGCGGACGAAAGATCCGTCAGGTTTCACCACATACAAGCTGTAAATGTCGCCCACGCGGTCGCCCTTGGCGTCAAACGAAATAGGCCCGGTAAAGCCGGAAAAATCTTTCAGATCGTTGTGCAGATAGGCCGCAATGGCTTTGGGATCCGTGCCCTTGGCCTTGACGGCGGCCACGATCACCCGGAAGGCGTCGCCCGCGGCCACCGGCCAGATGGAGCTGGGCAGGGCGCTGTACTTGGCTTTGTAGGCTTCAAGAAAGCTCTTGGCTTCGCTTGAGGTCAAATCGCCGGGCAGGGGCGGGCTGGCGAAAAAGAAGCCCGCGGCGGCATCGCGGCCCGCGATATCCACCAGGCCCGTGTTGTTGGTGGCGTCGCCGCCCAGCATGGGCGCGGACCACTTCATTTCGCGCATCTGGCGCAGCAGCATGCCCGCTTCGGTGTAATAGCCGGTGAAGACGATCAGGTCGGGGGTCAGGCCTTTGATTTTGGTCAGGGCCGCCGTGTAATCCTGTTCTTTGGGTTTGATGGCGTCAAAGAAGACCACCTTGGCGTCTTTGCCCTCTTTGACCAGGGCTTTTCTGACCTCGTCGGCCAGGCCTTTGGCGTACGAGCTGTTGTCGTGCAGAATGGCGATTTTCTTGGCGTTCATCTTCAGCGCGGAACGGGCCATGAAGATGCCCTGGTCGTCGTCGCGCGGGCTGGTGCGGAAAAAGAGCTTCAGGCCCTTGGCCGTCAGGCGCACGGAGGTAGAGCCGTTGGCGATCTGCACCACGCCCGCTTCGTCGTAAATACCCTGCGAAGCTTCGGTAATGGCGGAACCGTACGTGCCGATGACAGCCACGATTTTCTCGCCGGAAAGGCGCTGGGCCGCAAGCGCCGCGCTGCGCGGGTCGCCGGCGTCGTCTTCGCTCAGAATTTTTATGGTGTTGCCGTTTATCCCGCCGGCTTTATTGACTTCTTCCGCCAAAAGCTCGACCACTTTGCGCATGTCCTGGCCTTCGCTGGCGCTGGACCCGGTCAGGGGACCCATCAGGCCGATGCGGATTTCAGCGGCAAAGGCCGTTCCGGCCAGGCAGAGGGCCAGTGCGGCGGCGCAAAGCAGGGTGCTGATATATTTCATGAAAAAAACCTCCGGTTGGCGAAAGAGGGTACTTGTCGGAATCCGGTATTTTGCTGGAAAAAGAGGTAACTGGCAAGTGCGTTGTGGCTACTCTCGTTTGGCTTGAATGCATTGCGCGGCCGCTTCCATCTCCGCGGGCAGAATGACCTTCAAGAGAGAGACGTCAAGGGGCGCGGCTTCCGGCGTTTTGCCGGGCGCAGGGGGCGGCAGCAGTGGGCTGAGGCTTTCGGCCAGCTTGTTCGCCAGCGCCTTTTTGGCCGGGGCGTAGAGGTGCTCCGCCAAGTCCATGAAGGCTCCGACCCCCAGAAGACTGGAGCAGTCGGCAAAGGCGGCGCATTCCTTTTGCAGCGCCCGCGCCAGCAGGCGGACGGTGGCGGCGTATTCGGCCCGGGCCTCGTGCCCGCAAAATTCCAGAATGGCCTCATAGTTGACCGGGGTCAGATAGGCGCAGGGCAGATAGCCCTTGCCGGAAAGGGTCTGCAAAGGCCGCAAAAGGGCCGCCACGTTGCTTTCGGCCCAGGCCGGGGGGTAGCAGTAGAAAAACTCCAGAGAAAGTCTCACATCCCTGTGCCGCCCCTCAAGAATATAGCCGATCGTCTTGTTTTCATTGGGGTACATGGCCGATGCGCGGCTTTTGAACGTCCTGGTCTCTTCGCGCATGAAATCCGTGGCCGTGCAGAGAAAATATTGCTCCAGAGCGGCACTGAAAGAAAGCTCGCCCGCCAGATACCGGATCACGGCCCGGATGTCGGGAAAAAGGTATGAGGGCCGCAAAAACCATTCTTCGGAAAAGACCCGCATGTTCACGGTCATCAGCGCGGGCACGGGCCGCCGGGCCGGGGGCAGCAGCGTGAACAGCTCGTTGTAAAGCAGGAAGGAATAGGCGTTGTTCTGCACGCTGACGACCCTGCGAGAGAGCGCGCGCGCGAGATGTTCATCCAGGCTGACGCAGGGGTTTTCCCCTTGCGCGCAGCGGATGGAGGTGGAATCGCTGAACAGGATCAGGTCGGGGTCCGCCGCCGCAAGATCGTCGCCGAGTCGGCGCAGCGCCGCGGCAACGTCTTCGAAGCGGGCCAGGGCGGTCTGAAAAAGATCCGGCCGTTCACGTTTGAGCGCGGCAAAATTTCCGATCCGGCGATTTTCTTCGTAGTAGGTGATGCGCAGCGCGCTCATGTGCCCGCCGTTCGCAAGGGCCGCACGGGGCGACGCCTTCAGGTTTCAGCTAGTTGGCAATAAATAGTTGAAATTTGAATGACGGCATTACACCGGCCTGTCAAGGGCGCGGCAGTTGATGGCTTCCGCCAGGTGGGGCGTGCGGATGGCCGCTTCCCCTTCCATATCCGCTATGGTTCTGGCGATGCGCAAAATGCGCGTGTAGGCGCGGGCGGAAAGGGCCAGACTGCGCACGGCCTCGCCCAGAAAGGCCGTGCCTTCGGCGTCAAGGCGGCAGTATTCTTCCAGCGCGCCGCCGGAAAGGTCCGCGTTGACGCGCACGCCGCCCTTTGACGCGGCATAGCGCCCCGTCTGTACGGCTCTGGCGGCGTTGATGCGGGCCAGCATGGCGGCGGAACTTTCGCCTTTTTGCGTGGATGCGAGGTCGTCATAATCCACGGCGGGCACTTCCACGTGCAGGTCGATGCGGTCCAGCAGCGGGCCGGAAAGCTTGGCCCGGTAGCGGCGCACGTCGTCGTCGCGGCAGGTGCATTTTTTACGCTGGTCGGTCAAATAGCCGCAGGGACAGGGGTTCATGGAAGCCACCAGCATGAAGTCGGCGGGGTACGAAAGAGCGGCCGCGGCCCGCGATATGGTCACCTGGCCGTCTTCCAGCGGCTGGCGCAGGGTTTCCAGCGCCTGTTTCTTGAATTCGGGCAGCTCGTCCAGAAAAAGCACCCCCCGGTGGGCCAGCGAAACCTCGCCGGGCCTGGGGTATGCGCCGCCGCCCACCAGGCCGATGTGCGAGCTGGTGTGGTGCGGCGAACGGAACGGCCGCCGGGTCATGAGCCCGCCGTTCCCGCCCGTGTTTCCGCCCGTGTTTCCGTTTGTCCCGCCGTTCAAAAGGCCCGCCACGCTGTAAATGGTGGAAACTTCAAGCGCTTCGTCAAAGCTCAGTTCCGGCAAAATGGTGGGAATGCGCTGGGCCAGCATGGTCTTGCCGCTGCCGGGCGGGCCCAGAAAAAGCAGGTTGTGGCCGCCGGCGGCCGCGATCTCGATGGCGCGTTTGGCGTGTTCCTGCCCTTTCACTTCCGCGAAATCCAGGGGGAAGGCGAACTCTTCCGGCTGCGGCAGGCGCAGGGGGGCGGCTTCGATGAGTTTCTCTCCGGCCAGATGCGCCACGGCCTGGCCCAGAGAGGCCACCGGGTATACGTTGAGCCCTTCGACCACGGCGGCTTCACCCGCGTTGGCCGCGGGCACGAGCAGGCCTTTCATGCCCAGCTCGCGCGCCAGGATGGCGGTGGGCAAAATGCCTGGCACCGGGGCCACTTCGCCGGTCAGCGACAATTCCCCTGCCAGCAAAAAACCCTGCAAGCGTTCGGAAGGGATGACCCCGGCCGCGGCCAAAAGGCCCACGGCCAGGGGCAAATCATAGGCGCTGCCGTCTTTGCGGCGGTCGGCAGGGGCCAAATTAACGGTGATGCGGGCGGGAGGCAGGCGGAAATTGCTGTTGCGCAGGGCCGCGAACACGCGTTCGCGCGCCTCGCGAACGGCCCCTTCCACCAGACCCACCATGTTGAACGAAGGCAGACCCGCTTTATGCAGGTCCACTTCCAGATCCACCCGGAAAGCGTGTATGCCCGCCAGCGCCGCGCAGGCCACCTGTACGATCATAGGAGCCCCCTGGTTGCCGATTTGGGGGACGCTGTCCCCCAATCCCCCTGTCAGGGGGAGCGGCCCCCTGCACCCGCGAATTTGGTCTTTTCCTAGCGGATAAGTGTACCTATGCGGCCCCAGCGAATATCGGTGAAGCTGGCCCAGGACCAATAGATAACCCAGGCTTTGCCCTGAATGTTCTCGCGCGGCACAAAACCCCACTCGCGCGAGTCGGCGGAGCCGTCGCGGTTGTCGCCCATGACGAAATAGTGGTCCGTGGGCACGACAATGGGCCGCATGTCGTCCATGCCCGGAATGCGCTGATCGGGCTTGGTGTTCTGAATATACGGCTCCACGACCTTTTCGCCGTTGCGATAGAGCTGCTTGTTGCGCATCTCGATGATGTCGCCGGGTATGCCCTCCACGCGCTTGATATAGTCTTCGGAGGGGTTGCGGGGATATTTGAACACGATGATGTCGCCGCGCTTCGGGTCGCCGGTGCGGATGACGCTTTTGTCGGTGAACGGAATCTTGATGTCGTAGTTGAAGCGGGTCACCAGCAGGTAGTCGCCGATTTGCAGCGTTTCCAGCATGGAACCGGAAGGAATCTTATAGGCCTGCACCACGAAAGCCCGGATGACGAGGGCCAGGACAATGGCCACCAACAAGGCTTCTGTATATTCCCAAATGACATTTCTCTGTTTCATTATGCACTCCGCGATGCCGCTATCCACGGAGGGAGGCGGCGCGCACGATTCGGTGAGCGTCGTCCGTACTCTTTTCCCTATTCGTCGTCAACCTGAAGGGCCGCCAGAAACGCTTCCTGGGGCAGCTCCACGTTGCCCATGCGCTTCATGCGCTTTTTGCCTTCTTTTTGTTTTTCCAGCAGCTTGCGTTTGCGGGTGATGTCCCCGCCGTAACATTTGGCGATCACGTTCTTGCCCATGGGCGCGTTGCGTTCGCGGGCGATGACCTTGTTGCCGATAGCCGCCTGGATGATGACCTCAAAAAGCTGGCGGGGTATGGTGCGCTTGAGTTTCAGGGCCACCGCGCGGCCCCGCTGATAGGCTTTGTCGCGGTGCACGATGATGGCCAGCGCATCCACGGGGTCGCCGTTGATCAGCATGTCCAGCTTCACCAGGTCGGATTCGCGGTAGTCGATGAACTCGTAATCCATCGAGGCGTAGCCCCGGGTCATGGATTTCAGGCGGTCGAAAAAGTCGTAGACGATTTCCGCGAAAGGCAGCTCATAGGTGATGATGACCCGGTTGGCAGCAAGATAGCGCAAATCTTTCTGATGTCCGCGCTTTTCTTCGCACAGCTTGAACACGTTGCCCACATATTCGTTGGGGGTGTGTATCTCCATGCGCACATAGGGCTCAAACATGGCGGCGGTCTTGCCGGGCTCGGGCAGTTTCGCCGGGTTGTCTATCCAGTCGGTTTTGCCGTCGGTGGTATCCACCCGGTAAATGACCGAAGGGGCGGTGGCGATGAGTTCCATCTGGAACTCGCGCTCAAGCCGTTCCTGAATGATTTCCATGTGCAACAGGCCAAGAAAGCCGCAGCGATAGCCGAAGCCCAGCGCCTGCGATGTTTCCGGCTCGTAGGACAAGGCCGCGTCGTTCAGTTGCAGCTTTTCCAGGGCGACTGTCGGCGCTTCGTAATCGGCGGAATCGGTGGGGTCCAGCCCGCAAAAGACCATGGGCTTCACTTCTTTAAAGCCGGGCACGGGCTCTTTGGCCGGGTTGCTGGCCAGGGTAATGGTGTCGCCCACTTTCGCGTCGCCCAGCTGTTTGATGCCCGCGCACAAAAAGCCCACTTCGCCGGGTCCCAGGCTGGCGATGTCGAGCGGCTCCGGCGAAAAGACGCCCAGGCGCAGCACTTCATATTCCACCCCGGTGGAGAAGAGGCGAATGCGGTCGTGCTTTTTGATCGTACCGTCAACCATGCGGAAAAGCACCACAACGCCCTGGTAGGAATCGTACCAGGAATCGAAAATCAGGGCCTTTAGCGGGGCGACCGGGTCGCCCACGGGCGGGGGCAGGCGTTTGACCAGCGATTCAAGCAGCTCGGGCACCCCGAGGCCGGTCTTGGCGGAAACGGGCATGGCTTCGGCGCAATCAAGGCCGATGCCTTCTTCTATCTCTTTTTTGACCCGGTCCACGTCGGCGGAAGGCAGATCCACCTTGTTCAGGACCGGAATGATCTCAAGGTTGTTGTCCAGCGCAAGGTACACGTTGGCCAAGGTCTGGGCCTCAACCCCCTGGGATGCGTCGACAACCAGCAGGGCGCCCTCGCAGGCGGCCAGCGAACGCGAAACCTCATAGTTGAAGTCCACGTGGCCGGGGGTGTCGATAAGGTTCAGGATATATTCGCGCCCGTCAGATGTGCGATAGGGTATGCGCACGCTCTGGGCCTTGATGGTAATGCCGCGTTCGCGCTCCAGGTCCATGCGGTCCAGGTACTGGTCGCGTTTTTCCCGTTCGCCGACCAGGCCCGTCACTTCCAGAATGCGGTCCGCAAGCGTGGATTTGCCGTGGTCGATGTGAGCGATGATGCTGAAATTACGAATATGTTCCTGACGGGGCATAGTTTATCCTGGTCGTGATTTGCGGCATACGCATACACGGAAATAAAACGGAAGTCTAGGTAGTGTCGTCAATAGATTTGCATAATTGAGTCCGTTCATATAAGCTGCTTGTAATCGCGAGGAGCTTGGATGAAAGCAGTACATCGACGCCACGATATATCTGATAGGGTCTGGGAGTTGATAGAGCCTCGACT
>JAVBNL010000045.1:0-43952 GCA_031551515.1 Desulfovibrionaceae bacterium | reverse complement strand
CATGCTGACCGCCTCATCCAGCCTGGCCTCCGGCATCGCTTTTGACAGCCGCTATAACCATATCAGGGTGCAGGAAGGCATGCTGGCCGCATACCCAAGCCCCATGCGCTTTCTGATCACCGACCCCGGTTCCGTGCAATCAGGCATGCTTATCGATAAGCCTACTGAGTTAGCTCTCGACTACACGAAGCATTATGCCATCGCCTGGCATATGCGCCCGGACGCCAAGCGCTTTTTGATGCTGGGCGGCGGCGGGTACTCGGTGCCGAAGTATCTGCTGGCGGCAAAGCCCGACGCGCGCATTGATGTGGTGGAAATAGATCCCGGCATAACCAAAACGGCGCAAGACTATTTCACGCTGCAAGAAAACCCCCGCCTGCGCGTCTTTCACGAAGACGCCCGCGTCTTCTTGAACCGCAACGCGGCGCAGCCCCAGCCGCAGCGCTATGACGTGATCATGGGCGACACCTTCACCTCAAGCTACAATATCCCCTTTCACATGGGCACCGTGGAATGCGCCGAGCGCATCAAGGCCCTTTTGCACGACGACGGGGTGTTCGCCTGCAACATCATCTCCGCGGTGACCGGCGAGCAGGGCCAAATACTGCGCAGCATACGGGCGAGCTTCGCGCAGGTGTTTCCGCAAATCGACATCTTTCCGATAACCTATCCAAGCCAGGGCAATCTGCTGCAAAACGTCATGCTGGTAGCCCGCAAAAAACCCGGCCCCATCCCGCTGACTTGGGACGACGGCATGCGCGCCATGCTGGCCAAAGAATGGAAAGCCCCCCTGCCCGACGACATTCCGCCCTTGACCGACGACTATGCGCCGGTGGAGCGGTATGCCATGCCCGTCTTGCAAGCCAGAGGCAGATAGCGGCCCGCCAGCGGCACGCGGCTGCCTTTGCCTGTGCCGAGCGGCCGCAACGACAACACCGTCTCGTTTTTCGATACGCCCCCCCCCGCAAGGCGGAACTCCGGGAAAAACACTTAGCGACTGCGCGGGCTGTGCACCGCAATCGTGCGCCGATGCGTTTTTGCCCGCGCCAATGGCCGCTGAAAATATTAAAGGAATTATTTAATAAAAAGTTAAAGTTAAAGACTTGCTTTTATAAAGTTGCCATAGTATCTGCCGCCATGCATTTGCGCATATGCAGCGCCGAATACTTTTCGACTGCAAAAACAACGCGTTCCAGGGGGGATTCGCAATGTTCCGCACTATACAGCCTATTCGTTTTTCTTTTCTGTTCTGCTTCTTCTTGCTGGCAAGCGCTTTGATCGTCGACGCGGGGGCGTCTGACGCCAAAGCCGGCGCCATGGACGAGCCCGCCGCCAAAATGGAGCAGGCCAGCAAACACAAACCCACCCGCAAAGTCAGCCTGCGCAGTTATTCAGACGCGCTTGCCGAATTCATGCCCGCGCAAACGGCGACCGCGGCTAAATCCAAAAAGACAGCTCCGGCCCGCCTGCTGGCCTCGAAAGAGGCGGTGAAAGCCCACCCCAAATATAACGCCGCCATGGCGCAAAAAGAGCAGGATATTCAAGCCAAGACGCAACTGCTGCGTGAAGAGGGCCGCCTGCCCCAGTCGCGCATGAACAGTTACGCCGATCTGTTGGCCGACCTGATGCCTCAGGCTGATTCGCCCATGAAGGCGTCGACCCAGACCGCGTCCGTATCGCTGAAAACGCCCTCCGCCACTTCCGTTTCAGGGCTTTCCGCCCCTGCCGGCGGTTCCGGGGTTGCCGCATCCGGCTTCACGGCGCCCGCGACAGCCGCCGCGGCTTCGGCCGCATGGGCTTCCGCGGGATAAACGGCGCTTTTCCTCACAACGAACCGCTATCGCCATTAGGGCATGCGGGGCCCGACCGGCCCGGCATCTTGAGTTACACCCGATTTTCCTGTCGCCAGGCGATGATGTCTTTCACCGCAACCACCGGCATGGCGTGGCGCAGTGCAAAGGTTTTTATTTCCGGCAGGCGGGCCATGCTGCCGTTTGGGTTGGTCAGCTCGCACAGCACGCCGCAAGGCGCAAGCCCTGCCAGGCTCATCATGTCCACAGTGGCTTCCGTGTGGCCGTGTCGCTCGAGCACGCCGCCCTCTTTGGCCACCAAAGGAAAAACATGGCCGGGCCGCCGCAAGTCTTCCGGCTTTGCGCTTTCGGCAACGGCGGCTTTGACGGTCGTCACCCTGTCTGCGGCTGAAACGCCCGTGCTTACGCCCGCCGCCGCTTCGATGGAAACGGTGAAGGCCGTACCGTAACGGCTGTTGTTGTTTTCAACCATGGGCCGCAGGGCCAGGGACGTCGCTTTTTGCGGGGTAAGACACAGGCAGACGATGCCGCTGCATTCGCGGATGAGCAGGGCCATTTGCGGTTCGGTAAGCGATGTCGCGGAAAAGATGAGGTCGCCTTCGTTTTCCCTGTCTTCGTCATCCACAACCAGGATGCCGCATCCGCGCCGCAGAGAATCAAGGGCTTTTGCCACGCGTTCTTGACCGTTGCCGAAAAAAGACAAAAGATTCCGGCCCATACGTTTCTCCTTATGGATCTGCCAGAATCAGGGCGCAGGGCAGATCGGCGTTGCCGCCAAACCGCCGGGGCAAGCGCACGCCCCGGGTAGTTGTCTGCCGCGTTCTCTTCCATCCGGACTGTTACCGTCGGTCCCGGATTTTCACCGGGTCTGCTGACCCTTTCACCGCTGAAAGGCGCTCGCGGACTTTCCGTTGCCGGATCACCGCCGGTGGGGACTTTCACCCCGCCCTGAGAACATGGAAAGACTCTCGCCTTCTTTGCCCGGCCTGTCAATGCTCGGCCATTTGACAAGAGCCCGCAAAAAACGAATGCTCGCCCCATGAAGCGGCAACCGCATATCGCACCCATTGGCCCTGAGGGATTGAAAGAGGCGCTGGACCTCGTCCGCACCGTATTCATGCGGCTTGTGGCGCCGGATTACAGTGCGGATGGCGTTCAGGCCTTTCTGAACTTCATTGATCACACGCGGATGGCGAAAAAGACTACCAACGGCGAAGTCCTTCTTTGGGGCTGGTATGACGGCGACGATCCGGCCGGCGTAATCGGCCTGGCGCAGCCCTGCCATATCTGCCTGCTCTTCGTTGATGCGAGCCATCAGAAGCGGGGCATAGCCCGCGCCCTGTTCGAACAGGCTCTTGCCCGCTGCCCGGCCGGGCGGCCCATGACCGTCAACTCATCCCCGTATGCCCTGAAGGTTTACGAACATCTCGGATTTAGCGCCGACGGCCCGGAACAGACCGTAAGCGGCATCCGCTTCATCCCCATGACCAGAAAGCCATGACGCAAAAACGCGGGCGCTTTTCGACGCCCACGTTTCACCAATGCCTTTTCTTGGCAGCGGCTTCAATTTGCGCTTGAGACGAGGAAGGCGAACCCCGGGCGGAGCGACGTGTATTGCGACATACACGAGCTACGGACGGGGTTCGCCTGACAAAGTATCAAGCCAAATTCAAGCCGCTGCTATTCTTCACCGCCATGAATCTGGATTCCCGAGATGGAGAAGCCGGAATCCACGTAGATGGTCTGGCCGCTAACACCGCTGGACAGCGGCGAAGCCAGATACAAAGCACAGCCGCCCACATCTTCGATGGTCACGTTGCGGCGCAGCGGGCTGTGTTGTTCCATGTGGCTGAGAATGCGGTTGAAGCCGCCGATGCCGGAAGCGGCCAGCGTCTTGATGGGCCCCGCGCTGATGGCGTTGACCCGCACGTTCCGCTCCCCAAGGTCATAGGCCAGATAGCGCACGGAAGCTTCCAGCGCGGCTTTGGCCACGCCCATGACGTTGTAGTTGGTTATGACCTTTTCCGCGCCGTAATAGGTCAGGGCCATGACGGAACCTTCCGGCCGGATCATGGGCGCAAAAGCGCGGCACATGGCGGTCAGGGAATAGGCCGAGATATCCAGGGCCAGGGCAAAACCGGCGCGGGAAGTGTCGATGAACTTGCCCTGCAGATCTTCGCGGTTGGCGAAAGCCACGGCGTGCACCAGGATATCGATTTCGCCCCATTTTTCTTTGACCAGGGCGGCTGCCTGGTCGATCTGCTCGTCGCTGGTCACGTCGCAAGGCAGGGTAAAGGCCGCGCCCAGCTCTTCAGCCAGCGGGTCCACCCGTTTGCGTATGGCCTCGCCGGGCCAGGTCAGGGCAAGCTCTGCCCCGTTGTCGCGAAACGCTTTGGCAATGCCGTAAGCAATACTTTTGTTGTTGGCCAGACCGAATATCAGGGCCTTTTTCCCTTGCAGCAACATGCAGCCTCCGTAAAAAATTACAGGGATACGTCCAGTTTTTTCCCTGTCAGAATCGAATACGCTTCCAAATACTTTGACGCCGTTTCCCGCACGACCTCGTCGGGCAGATCCGGCGCGGGCGGGGTTTTGTTCCAGGGCTGTTTTTCCAGCCAGTCACGCAAATACTGTTTGTCGAAGCTGGGCTGCGATTTTCCCGGCGCATACCCGGCAGCGGGCCAGAACCGTGAAGAATCGGGAGTCAGCGCTTCGTCTATCCATACCAGTTTGCCATCCAGCAAACCGAACTCGAACTTGGTGTCCGCGATGATGATGCCGCGCGTGGCCGCATACTCGCGGGCCCGGCTGTAAATCGCAACCGACAGGTCGCGCGCAGCCGTGAACATGGCTTTGCCCACCAGTTTCGCCCCTTCTTCTTCGCTGATGTTTTCATCGTGCGCGCCGAATTCGGCCTTGGTGGCCGGGGTGAAAATGGGCTTTTCAAGCTGTGCCGATTCCGCAAGGCCGGGGGGCAGCGCGTGCCCGCAAACCATGCCCGTGGCTGTATAGTCTTTCCAGCCGGATCCGGCAAGGTGTCCGCGAACCACGCATTCAAGCAGCAGCGGCTGCGCTTTTTTGACTAGTACGGAGCGGCCTTCCAGCTCATCCGCATAGGCTTTAAGCGGCGCGGGAAAGTCCGCGACGTCGGCCGTGATCAGGTGGTTGGGGGTCAGGTCTTTGAATTTATTCATCCAGAACAGGGTGATCTGGTTCAGCACCACGCCTTTGTACGGAATGGGGCGGCCCATGATCACGTCGAAAGCGGACATGCGGTCTGTTGTGACCAGCAGCAGGGTCTGCGGGTCGATTTCATAAATGTCGCGGACCTTGCCGCGCGCCAGCAGAGGGTACTCTTTGATGGCGGTTTGGGTAACGATTTTCATGGTCTGGTCCTTTAGCCGGAGATGCGCTCCTCAATGGAGCGGGCATGCGCTTCCAGCCCCTCCAGCCGGGCCAGGCGCGCTATCGCTGCGGCGTTTTGCCCGGCAAAGGCCGGGCTGACCGCAAGAATGCTGCTCTTTTTGCAAAAAGTCTGTACGGAAAGGGCGGAAGAAAACCGCGCCGTGCCCATGGTGGGCAGCACGTGGTTGGGCCCGGCGAAATAGTCGCCCGCGCTTTCGGCGGCATAATGCCCCATAAAGACCGCGCCCGCGTGGCGCACGGCGGGCAGCAGCTTCCAGGGTTCATCCACAAGCAGTTCAAGATGCTCCGGCGCAAGCGCGTTGGCGATGGCCAGCGCCGTGCCCATATCGGGGGTCACGATGACCCCGCCCCAATGTTCCAGCGATTGCCGGGCGACCTCGGCCCTGGGCAGCCGGGCCGCCTGCACGGCCAGTTCCGCCTGCACGCCGGCTGCAAGCGCTTCATCAGGCGTGATGCACAGAGCGGAAGCAAGCGGGTCGTGCTCCGCCTGCGAGAGCATATCCGCGGCCACCCAGGCGGCTTTGGCGCCTCTTTCCGCCACCACGCAAATTTCGGAAGGACCCGCCAGCATGTCGATGCCCACCTGGCCCAAGAGGAGGCGCTTGGCCGTGGTCACCCAGATGTTGCCCGGCCCGGCGATAAGGTCCACCGGTTTCAGCGGCCCGGCCCCGAAAGCCAGCGCGGCCACGGCCCAGGCGCTGCCGCAGGCGTAAACTTCCGTCAGTTTCAGCTCGTGGGCTGCGGCCAGAATATAGGGGTTCAAACTGCCGTCTTCGCGCGGCGGCGAAACCACGGCAATGGCGGGCACCCCGGCAACCTGCGCGGGTATGGCGTTCATCAAAAGGCTTGATATCAGCGGCGTTTCGCCGCCCTGGCCGCCGGGCACATACAGGCCCGCCCGGTCAAGAGGGGTGACGGTCTGGCCCAGCACGGTGCCGTCCTCTTCGGTAATGAACCAGGCCTTTTCTTTCTGCGCCTCGTGAAAACGGCGGATGCGCCTGATAGCCTTGCGGAGTATCTCGCGGTCGTCCTCGGGGATCGCCGCCGCCGCTTTGGCCAGGTCTTTTCGCGGCACTGCGAACATGCTTTCCGTAAACTCGGGGCAGTCAAAACGCCGGGTATAGTCCAGAACGGCCGACAGACCCTTTTCACGCACAGCCTGCAAAATGGCGCGCACGGCCTCGTCGGTTTTGGCGGCGTCCGCCCCGTCAGCGGCGGCGCGGCGGGATAGCTGCTCGCGCAGGGGCGCGAAATCAGCCACGGAAGAAAAACGGTATGTTTTACAAAGAGTTTCAGCCATAACATCCTCGAAAAAAACGGGGCGCTTCGCTACAATATATCTTTCTACGCCAGCATAACATGAAAGTCGAGAGTCGGCAGCGTCCTGTTTGCCGTAATGCTTCATTTTCGCGGAAAATTTATGTATATTGTCAGTAGGTACGCACAGGAGAACGCTTATGATCACATACACGAAACTGTTGCCGCGCTTTGCCGCCCTGGCTTTGACCGCCGCGCTGGCGCTTGCCTTCACCTCCGGGTGCAGCTGGATGGGCCGCACGGCGGGCAAGGCCCAGGCCAAGGTTGAACGCAAGATCGACGCCGTGGAACAGGGTTATGACCAGGGCTATAAAGAAGAAAAGGGCAAGAGCGCGCCCAAAGAACAGCCCAAAGAATCGTCCGATGCCCAGCAGTAACCCCCTTGCTCTTGTCACCGGCGGCAGCAAGGGCATCGGCGCGGCGGTTGCGTTGCGCCTGGCTCAAAACGGTTACGACATCTGGCTGAATTACCGTTCGGACCACGCTTCCGCAACCGCGGTTGCGGAAGGGATAACGGCGCTGGGCCGCCAGTGCGCGCTGTTGCCTTTTGACGTGGCGGACGGCGCGGCCGTGGAAGAAGCCCTTGCGCCGCGCCTGGCCGATGCGGTTCCCGACGTTCTGGTCAACAACGCGGGTTTCGCCAAAGACGGCGTGTTCGCCATGATGCCCTATGAAGATTGGCGCGGCGTGCTTGCGGTGCACCTGGACGGCTTTTTTCACCTGACCAGCCGCGTCATGCACCCCATGCTGCGCCGCCGCAGCGGGCTGGTGCTGAATATCGTCTCCATCTCCGGCCAGACAGGGGTTGGCGGGCAGGTCA
Organism: Desulfovibrionaceae bacterium; assembly: GCA_031551515.1. Taxonomy (GTDB): domain Bacteria; phylum Desulfobacterota; class Desulfovibrionia; order Desulfovibrionales; family Desulfovibrionaceae; genus FLUQ01. Next base: position 36,578 of record JAVBNL010000045.1, on the reverse strand, counting down.
ACTATTCCGCCGCCAAAGCCGGGCTGATCGGGGCCACGCGCTCGCTGGCCGTTGAAGTGGGCCGCCGGGGCGTGCGGGTCAACGCCATCGCGCCCGGCTTCATTGAAACGGACATGACGGCGGGTGTGCCCAAAGACAAGGTGCTGCCCCTGATCCCCTTGCAACGCTTCGGCTCTGTGGATGACGTTGCGGCGGTGGCGGCCTTTCTCTGCTCGCCGGGTGCCGCGTACATCACCGGGCAGGTGCTGTCCGTCAATGGCGGTTTGTTCATTTAAAACGGCGCCGGTTTCTCCACAACGCGAAAACCCCGGTTTTTATGGCCGGGGTTTTGTTTATGCGGGCTTTCTGTCTCTCAGCACGCCACCCGCGCTATAAAACAAATTTTCTGCCGTGGAAAAAAAATAAAATACAAAATATCAATACATATAAAAAATACATTCATATAATAATACAATTTAAGTAAAAAAAATAAATACATCTTTTTTTTATTGTATGATTATTTTTTGTAAATGATTCGGCAATCCTTATATTTACAATATATAAAAAAACATAATTCAAAGTTATACATCAGTTTTTGTTATTTCGATACAGAAAAATTATTATTTTTTCAATAATGCATGCCATTTAATCATTTTTTTTGAAAAATTCCAACAAAAAATATGAATTCCTATTGACTTGATCGGAATGATATCCGAATATCCGAGAAACTAAGTGGGAATTTGCGCCCGCAAAGGACACTGCCGATGCCATCGCGTATCCGGGGGGATACGAGAAACGAGGTTTCGTAACATGCTACAAAAAAGGGGGGGGCATGACTCGTGCCAGCCAATCGACATCGTCTGTAAACACCATCAACGCCGCCATGAACGGCGGATCTTCAATTCCGGTCCCCGTTCCGGCAGCCAACGCTTCCATTATCGTTGAATCCGCCCCGGCAAGCGTTCTGAAGTTCACGTTTGACCCGGCCCAGGCCACGACGGAGCGTTCGGGCAATGATCTGGTCTTCACGCTGAACCAGGGTGGCAAAGTCACCCTGCATAACTTCTTCGCCGTGGGCGACGAGGCCCTGCCCACATTGGAGCTGCCCAGCGGCGCTCAGGTGGCCAGCGCGGACTTTTTCGCGGACAGCAGCATGGATATGTCCACCGCAGCCGGCCCTGCCGCCGCCTCCGCCGCCCCTTCCAGCGGCTCGGGCGAATATGCCGACGACGCGGGTCGCCTGATTGACGGCGTCGACCGCCTGGGTTCTCTCGGCACCATGCAGTGGAATAGAAGCACCGAGACGCCTGAATACCGCCAAGCTCCGCTACCCGCCCCCACCGCCGCCGCCGAAACCGGCACCCCGGAAGGCGACGGCCCCGCGCCGGTCGAATCCGGGGGCTTTTACCAGGCGCGGGCCGTGCTCTACACCCAGGATGCGGCCAACACCACCCAGGAACACCTGGTCAAAACCTCGCTGCTGGATGTGGCGGCCGACAAACAGAGCGCGCGGAACGCTTCGTCTTTCCCCTCGGCGGACAATGTACGCTGCGAATTTGTCGATGAAAACGGCATCCCCATGGACGTAACCGGCCAGGTGCACGCCGAATACAAGGCCGACAGCGGCGAGATCTGGTTTATCCTTGATTCCGACGCGGCGCTGAGCAGCGACAGAATCTTCTGCCGGGTCTACAACGCTGAAACCGGGCAATCGTATATTATCCAGGTGGTGCTGAGCGATACCTCGTCGTTCGACTCCCGGGCCCAGGACCTGAAAGACGCCGACCTCTTGGACAACGGCGGCATTATCCACGGCGAATGGCACGCGGGCGCGGATTCGCAAACCGCGGGCTACAAGTCCACGTCCTCGAACCTGGACGACGTCATGACCTTTACCGGCGATCTAAAGAGCGCGGCAATCAATACCGGATACGACAACAGCCGCAGCCGCGCCTGGGGCGACGACTCCGTCACCGTGCGCGGCAACGTGACCAACAGCGCCATGGATTTCGGCACGGGCACGGGCAGGCTGGATATCGACAACACCCTGTACGGCACGCAGGGTGCTTCTACCGTGACCATGGCCCACGGCGCGGTCAACATCAACGCCGACGCAAAAGGCGGCCGGCTCGGCGTGTCCGCCGGCACCGAAACCGGCAGCGGCACGGGCACCGTCACCATTGACGCCGGCGACGCCGCGGTGAGCATCGGCGCGGGCGCGGAGAGCGGCAACGCTTCCGGCGTGCAGGCCGGGGCAGGGGCGGCAAGATCCATGGGCGCCGTTACCATAAAGGGCGGCACGGTCGACATTTCCGCCGCCGCTTACGACGGCCAGGCCAAAGGCCTTGTCGCCACCGGATCATACTCGGCGAACAGCGTCGAGGCCCAAGGAGACGTCACCGTCACGGCCGCAGGCGCCAGCGCTTTCGGCATGCGCACGGACGGGACGAACTACACCGGCTCTGCCAAGAACTGCATCACGTCCGCCAACGGCGACGCGCACATCAGCGCCACGGCCACCGCGAAAGAAGCCGCGGCCATGAGCGCCTACCTCAGGGGCGACAACTTCGTGAGCGCGGAGCACGGCACAGTGACGCTTGAAACCAGCGCCGTGGCCGATTCCGCGAGCATGAACGCCTACTACTCCGGCACCAACACCATTGACAAGGCGGAGTCGGTTTCCCTCAAGACCGTTGTCGCACCGCCGAATCAGCAAGCGGGCAGTTCATACAGCTATCCCCAGTTTCACGCCAGGGGCATGAACGCGGAAGCCGGGGGCAAAAACACCATCACCAATGTCACGGGCACGGTTTCGCTTGACGTGGGCATCACGCCGCCTGACTTGCCGAGCGCGAGCAACACCTACCCCGTGTACCACGCCGCGGGCATGAACGCGGGCACGATGGGCGGCTACGGCACCATCTCCGGCACGAACACCATCAGCTATGCGGGCGGCGTGACAATGACCGCTCACGGCGGCACGGCCTATTCCTCCACCTCTTCCGACCCCACCAACGCGGGCATGCTGGCTTTCACCGGCGGGACCAACCGCATCGAACATATCGGCGCGGACGGCGTGCGCATAGACGTCAGCAGCCAGGGCGAATATGACGTGAACAACGGCATGCGCACTACGTCCGGCACCAACATCATCAATGATGTTGCGGGCGCCGTAAATATCGCGGTCAACGGGCGGGGCATTATTATGGATGCCAGCAGCGCCAAGGGTTCCAACACCATCAGCAACATCAAGGGCGTAGATGCGGACGGCGTGAGCGTGCGCCTTTCAGTCAACAATTCCGAAGGCGTTTCCGGCCGGGGCATGAGCGCGACGGGCAGCGAGACCACCCAAAACACCATTGAAAACATCGGCGGCAAGGTGCTGCTGGAAACCCAGAGCGACGGCATATTCGCCTCCACCGGCAGAAACGTGATCCGCAATATCGGCTCGGACGTCACGATTAGGGTCAGCGGCGAGAGCGGCATGCCCACCGGCATGGAGGCAACCGGACAAGTCGGCACCAACAGCATTGAGAAGGTGAACGGCCAGGTCACCCTTATTGTTGAAGCCGGGGCGAAACAATACAACAGCACCTCCTACGCCATGACCTCAAACGCGGCCAAAGGCGGCAACTTCATCGACACGGCCGAGGGCGTGCGCATCGAAGCCAGAAACGGCTCCGCCGGCGGCGTCAACGGCCCGGTGAACTATCCGGCCAACGCGGCCATGCATGTGACGGGCGGTGCCAACACCATCACCAACATCACCGGAGAGGCGGGCGTTTCTCTTCTTGCCGACAGCAGCAGAGCAACCTTCCAGGGAAACCCCACGGGCCTGAACTACGGCATGTTTAGCGGCGCTTCCGGCACCACCGCCAACGTCGCGGTCAACACTATCTCCAATGTGGCGCACGGCGTGCACGTCACGGCCCAAAACGGTTCCGTCACCGCCGGCATGGCGGTTACAGGCAAGGGCGTGAACGTCATCGATACGGCTGAAAGCCTGACTGTAACCGCCAAAGACGGCCGTGATAAGAACACCGGCATACTGAACTGCGGCGGCAGAAACGAAATCCTTACTGTGGATACGGTCACCATCACGGCCAAGGGCAGCGGCGCCTCCATAAACACGGGCATGGGCGCCTTTGCCCCGGACGCGCAAAACAGCATCCATGACGTGGACAGCGTGCTGGTGCAGGCATCCGGCGGCGCGCAGGCCACAGGCGTATCCGCATCCGGCAACACCGGGCAACTGGTGGGCAACGGCATTGAGACCCGCACGGCAGCTGTTTTCGCTTCCGGCGCGGCCGCCAACACCGGAATATACAGTGGCAACGGCGGCAGCAACAGCATCATCACGCAGGAAGACGTCACCGTGGCGGCCGGGTACGCCCGCGACGCGAAGGGCGGCCCGGTCAAGGCCCAGGGCACGACGGCGAGCGGCATGCTGGCCGAGCACACCCTGACCACCGTGAGTGTGCCCCGGACCTTTGACAACTGCAGCAACCTCAATAGCCTGAACGCGGGCGGCGACGTGGGCATTATGGCCGCGGCTTCCTCTTCGGCCGCGGGCATGCGGGCCGTGAGCAGCGCCACCGGCGCCAAAGCCTCCGTCAGCATGAGCAACGACAGATCCACCAACACGGTCACGGCCGGGGGCGAGGCCGTCATCAGGGCCGTCAGCGACGGGAAGGCTTACGGCCTCACGGCTGAAAACACCGCGAACCTCAACGGCGGGGTCAATGCCGTTATCAACCACAGCACCCTGCTCAACCAGGTGGCGGCGGCCGGCGTCTCTGTCGCGGCCACGGCCGGAACCGGCGCGGCTTACGGCATGCACGCCGCCAACACGGCCGGCGGCGGCGCGAAGGCCGCGATAGCCGACAGCAGCGCCTCCAACCAGATCACCTCCAGCCGCGTGGAGATCACGGCCCATTCCGATTCCGGCGATGCCCACGGCATGTACGCGGGCAACAGCGCCAACCAGAACGCGTCCATCACCAACAGCACGGCCTCAAACATCATTACCGTGGGTTCCGGTCCCCTTTCCGTGATCATCACGGCCCACACCGGCAGCGACCTGGCCCGTGAGTACGCCATGTACGCGGGCATGGGCGGCTCCAACCAGATCATCGGCAAGAGCTTCCAGGGCGGCGCGGGCGACTATGTGGAACTGCACGGCGACATTTACTCCCTTGCGGCGTCCACAGCCGCCACGGGCAACTCCATCAAAACCGGCCAGGGCGACGACCGCGTCATTCTTGACGGCATGGTGAAGGCCGGCAGCCTGCACATAGAGGCCGGGGACGCACAGGGCGGCAGCCATGTGGCGGACTACGACATTCTGGTGCTGCGGGCGGAAAACTGGGATGACTTCAGCTTCAAGTACGGCGACTGGCTCAGAAACTATGAAGGCGGCAGCGACGTGCTGTGGAGCATGCACATCGAATCGCTGCAGTGGGCGCTGGATGACGGCGGCGCGGCCGGTTCCATGCCCCAATGGCTGACGGATCTGGTCGGCCAGTACAACGCCAACCACCCGGACGCGCCCCCACTGGACCTCAGCCAGGCGGCCTTCACCGATCTGGACGGCATTTACGGCGCGGGGCATGATGTCAGCAACTATGTCGACCACCACGGCAGCATTGACGGCAGCGCCGATTCCCTTCACGCAACCGCTGATTTCGGCGGCGGCGACGACCATCTGCACGTGACCCGGGATGTCGCCCACACAACCGTCAATATGGGCGACGGGCATGACACCCTGATCATCGACGGCTGCGTCAACGATGCCGTCATCAACATGGGCGCCGGTGACGACGTGCTGCATGCGGGCGGCATAGGCAGCGGCGCGGCCATCAGCGGCGGCGAGGGCATGGATACGCTGCACCTGCATGCCGACAGCCTGGCCGACCTCAGCCTGGGCGATCTGTTCGACCTTTCCGGCGTATCGAGCTTTGAAAAAGTCTTTGTGAATCTCGCCGGCGGCGGGCAGAACACCTTTACCCCGGATATGGAGACCCTCGGCCAGTTGCAGGGCGTGGCCCATAATTCGGACCAGGGCGTGACCAAGGCCGAGGTGTTCGTCACCGGCGATACGGCGGCAGGCCACCAGAATACGGTGGACCTTTCCGGCGGCGTCTGGAGCAAGGGCGCGGACGTCCATGCGGGCTTTGACACCTATACCAACGGCGAAGACACCATTTATGTCCAGCAGCAGATGCTGGTGACCGGGATCACCGGCTGACGCCAGCCATAATTTGAAACGAGGGGCCTGCCTTCCGGACGGCGGAAGGCAGGCCCCGCATTTGGTATCAGCAACCTCAGCGCCATGAAACAGTCCTGTTGCCTCCGCCCGCTTGCTTTATCTTGACAAGAAGCCGCTTCCTGTAATTATGCCGCATGCGTTTCGACTATGTGATAACCGGCCCGGCGTGGCCGGGCTGACCGCCGCGACCTACCTTTCAGACAAAGGCTTTTCCGTTGCGGATTTTTCATTCCGGCGGATTTGCATTCTTGATCCTTCCCGGCGAAAGCGTATACTCTCTTTCTCCCACCTATTCCTACAGAGGTAGCCATGCCCCGCCCTTTGCTCATCATGCTTGCCGGCGACGCGCCCGCGAAAATTATGGACCGGACAGGCAATTTTGACCGGATGTTTCTGCGCATGGCCGATTACGCAAGCCTTGAAATCTCGGTAAAGGCCGTATTCAAAGACGAAATGCCGGGCGAGCCGGAAGAGTATTGCGGCGCCATCGTCACAGGCTCGCCGGCCATGGTCACGGACCGCGAACCCTGGAGTGAAAAAAGCGGCGCATGGCTTTACCGCGCCGCCGCCTCGGGATGCAGGATTCTCGGGGTTTGCTACGGGCACCAGCTTATGGCCCAAGCCTTTGGCGGCGCTGCGGACTACCACCCCAAAGGAACGGAGGTGGGGACATTCCCGGTGAATCTCCTTCCCGCCGCCTCCGCCCACCCGCTGCTGCCGCCCCTGCCCGCGCGGTTCAAAGCCAACCTCGTCCACAGCCAGACGGTTACGGCGCTCCCCCCCGGCGCAACGGCTCTTGCGTACAGCGCAGAAGACCCGCACCAGATTGTCGCATACGGGCCCAATGCCATAAGCGTACAGTTCCATCCGGAATTCGACCAGGCCGCCACCCAACGCTATATCGACCTGTTCGCCGGGGCGGACACCCGCGGCGGCCGCGAAAGGCCCGTCACCCTCGGTTTGCCGGCCGAGGAAACGCCGGAGGCCGCTTCCATCCTCCAGCGGTTTATCGATTGCTGCCGGGCGGAATCCTGAAATGCTCACCCGCAACGTGACGCGCCTCGACATCTTGTGATGCGGGTGTGGCCCGGGAGAGGCGCCGCCGCCCCCTCCCTGGACCCCGCCGGGAAGGCGGACCACCTGCAAAGACAAATCCCTTTTCCCTCTACCGGAACCGCTCCCGCAAGCACGCGGGAGCGCCACTCGTCAATTAAAACTCGTATTTCAACTGCAGACTGCCCGTCACGCCTTCGCGCACGCCCGCATAGCCCTGCGCGCCAAGGTCAAGGGACAGGCCGGAATTTTTCACCGGCTTTATGGAGAGGCCCAACTCGCCAACGCCGGTGCCGCCATTCAGGTCCGGCGCATCGATGCCGTAACCGTGCGCGCTGGCCCTGGCCTTGCCGTCGAATTCGTAGTCAAAGTACGCGCCCGCGTAAGGGGCAACGTATTCGTTGACCGCATAGGCGAAGCGCGCGCCCGTGCGCCAGCGGTGCGAATCGGCGGCTTTGAAACGGATGGGATCGTTCGCCACCTTCACACTGTCGCTGTCTTGATGGGTCCAGATGTATCTGGTGGAAAGGTCGAGGGAGGCTTTTTCCGTAAGGCTCCACACATACCCGATCCCGGCGTGCGCGCCGTAATAGGCGGAAGAGCTGTCATAATCCGCCGTCTCGCCCGTGAACCCGTCGCGCAAGTCGGAGGTGTTGAAGTCCGTCTTGACCTGCCCTGCCCTGAAAGAAGCGTCAAAATAGCCGCCGCAAGCCGCTGCGTAGCGGGCCAGCACGCCGCCGCCGTGATACGAAATATCACCGTCGCCTTTCACGGATGCGTAGTTGCTGAACGAGTTGTGCGAATCGTATCCGCCCCAGCCCGCTTCAAAAAAAAACCCGGCCAGGATGTTGGAACCTTTGTCGTTCAAGGGTCGCCGCCAGGCGAGACCGGTCATGATGGACGCGCCGGATACGTCCGCGTGGGAGCCGGTGTCATAACGGCTCCGGCCGCCCTGCCCCACGGCGAAGGGCACCAAAGCACCCTGGGCCGTGGCGCGGGTGGATTGCAGAATGCTGTACAGGCCGGGGCCGATAATCAGGTCAGAGCCCTGGTTCAAAAAGGCGTGGCCCGCCACACGGCCCTCGGACAAGGCCTTGGCGCGGGGTGTAGCCCGCACGCCCGCGACTGTGGCGTCCACGAAGCCGTTCGCGCCCGTCTGCGCGGTCAGGTCGAAATCATAGAGCAAAAAGATGCCCTTCACCCCCTGGGCCGTGGTGTTTGCCGGGGTGCCGGCGAGGCTGCCGCCGGAGGCGTCTATCAGGCGCACGCTGTCACCCACGGCCAGAGCCGTGCCGCCGCTGAGAATATTCACGTTCACCGTGGTTTGCCGGGCGGGATTCGTGAGGTCGGACACGCCGGTTGCCGCCAGCGCCGTGCCGCCGTTGCGCATCGAGGCGGGCAGCGTGAAATTGACGGTTTCAAAACGTTGGATGCCCGCCACCGTGCCGGTCCAGTTGTAGAGGTTCAGGGTGTTGCCGCTGAAGGCGTTCCCCGCGCTGCCGCTGAAGCCGCCGTGGATACGGGTGCCGGTGCCGAAGACCGGGCTGCCGGAGATCGTGACGCTGTTCCCCGTGGCCGTGCCGGAGGTGCTATACCCGCCGTAGACCGCCCCATTCACCGTGCCGCCGGTGATTGTAACGCTGTTGCCGCTCGCCGCGCCGGAGCCGTTGCTCGCCCCGCCGTAGACGTTCCCGGTCACCGTGCCGCCGGTGATTGTGACGCTGTTGCCCGCGGCCACGCCTGTAGCGCTCACCCCGCCGTAAACGCGCCCGGTCACCGTGCCGCCGTTGATTGTAGCGCTGTTGTCCGTGGCCGTGCCCAAGAAGCTGGACCCGCCGTAGACATATCCGTCCACCGCGCCGCCGGCGATTGTGGCGCTGTTGCCCGTGGCCGTGCCCGAGATGCTGGACCCGCCGTAGACATTCCCGCCCACCGTGCCGCCGATGGCCATTATCCGGTTATTCTTGACATCACCCGCATTGGAAAGGCCACCCTCGGCATTGCCGGGCACAGTGCCGCCGGTGACGGTCACCGTGTTGCCCGAGGGGCTGTCAGGAAAAAGGGAATCAGGGTTGTCCCAAGCGGGCACAACAGTTTTTTCGTTGCGCAGCAGCGGTCCATCATCCGGATAATTGATGGTCTGGGCCGTTACGGCCGCAGGTAGACACAGCATAAGCACCATCACGCACAACGCGCAATGCAAAACTATCGATAACCCTTTGCCGATGTCTTTACCTCTGCTGACCATAAATTCTCCTATGTATTAGTGATGCACAATTTATAGCTATTTTGCCATATTGATAAAGCATAAAATTATAATACACTTATAAAAAAATAATTATATCAAATATAAATTTTAAAAAAATGAAAATATAAGATATAATAAATCATTTTTCTTAATTTATACAAAAATTTTTGAAAAATTATTATCCTATCTATTACTTAGATAATAAAAAAATGCTTGCTGCAAAAGTTATACATCATAATATTCCATTAAATATCTATTATATCAATCAGCATATCAACAAATATCTTTGCTACCTGTTCGTTTTGCTATAGCGCTGTCTTTATATAATAACAAGAGAATATTTATTGTAATTTAGCTACTGGGATGAAAAAGCATGGACCGCCGCGTTTCCATGCTTTTCGCAATGACATGCATAACCCCGGCGCGGTTTTCCTAAAATTATCCATCTTGACAAGAATCCGCTTCCTGTAATTATGCCCCATGCGTTTCGACTATGTGATAATCGGGTCCGGCGTGGCCGGGCTGACCGCCGCAGCCTACCTTTCAGGCAAAGGCTTTTCCGTTGCCGTGCTTGAAAAAGGCCCCCGCCCCGGCCCCACCCTGGCCGGTTTTGTGCGCGAAGGGCTGCGCTTTGACACCGGCCTGCACCTGACCGGCGGTCTGGGTCACGGCGAAATCTTGCGCAGCTACCTCAAAATGCTGGGTGTTGATAAAGACCTGGAGCCCGTCTTCCTGCGGCAGGACGCGGCGGAACAGATTTTGTTCAGCCACGATGCCGCGCACATACCCCCGCTCTCTTTGCCCACAGGATTCGCCGCGTTCGGCGCGGCCCTGCGCGAGCGCTTCTCGCAGCAAACCGGCGCGGTTGACGGCTATATCGCGGCCCTGCGCCAGGCGCTTGACGCCTCCGCCTTTTTGAACCCGCATCAGGACGCGCCCGATTTCATGCACGGCGACGTGGCCTTCAGCGACACCTCGTTGAACGCCGTTCTTGACGGCCTGACAGCCGACCCGCTGCTCCGCATGGTCTTTTTTCTGCGCTGCTCCTTGCACGGCGCGCGGCCGGAAGAGGCGCTGTTTCACAATCACGCGCTGGTTGACGGCAGTTTGCGCGAGACTCTCGGCACCTTCAAAGGTGGCGGCTACGCCCTGATCAAGGCGCTGGTCCGCAAGATCAAGGCCAACGGCGGCGCCTTGCGCATGAACTGCCCGGCGCAGGAAATTGTGTGCGAAAACGGGGAACTGCGCGGGGTGCGCACGCCGGAAGGGCTGTTTGAAACCACGCGCTGCATCTATACCGGCCACCCGGCCCTGCTGCCCGGCCTTGTGCCGCAGGACGCTTTCCGCGCCGTGTATAAAAAGCGGCTTTTGAACCTGCCGGAGACCATGTCCTGCTGCATGCTGTTCGCCGTGGTGGACCCGGCGGCCAGAGACGGAGGCGAAAGCGGCGAAAAGGGGCGCGCTTTTTCCGGCGGGCCCGAAGGCCCCGAGGGTCCCGTTTGTGAAGACGATACCACCTTCTACCTCTGCTCTTCCACCGACCCGGATGTGCTCTTCAACGGCGACGACCCCGAGCGCAACCTGATCTTCGTCTCCCTTGCGCCGGGAAAGGGCGGCAAACAAGCGCTGACCGCCATCGCGCCATGCTCTTTCGAGCGCTTCGCGCCCTTCGCGGGCGCAGCCCCAGGCTGCCCGAACAACCCCCGCCCCGCCGCATACCACCAGGCGAAATCCGCCTTGATCGAGATAATGAAACAGCGTATTCTCGTGGCGCTTCCTTCGTTGAAAGTCCGCCTGCGGGTGGTGGACGGGGCCACCCCCCTCACTCTGGCGGAGTATACGCACAACCCTCGCGGCGGCACCTATGGCGTGCGGCAGACTGTAGACAACCTGCCCCTGTTGCCGCGAACCCGCCTGGCCGGACTGTTTCTGGCCGGGCAATCGGTCTTGCTGCCCGGCGTTTTGGGCAGCATGGTTTCAGCGCTGGTGGCCTGCGGCCTCTCTACCGACTGGGCAGCGCTGCAAAAGGAATTGCGCCAATGGCACGTACACGAGTAGTCATCACCGGCATGGGGGCCGTCTCTCCTATGGGCTGCGGTATCGAAGCCCTGGCGGAAGGGCTGAACGCCGGCAAAAGCGGCGTGGTTTCCCTGACCGCCGCCCGGCCCGGACACAGCCTTGCAACCAACTGCGCGGGCCTGGTGCCGAATTTTGACGGGTCGGACATACCCCGCCAGTTGCGGCGCAGCATGTCGCGCATGTCTCTTTTCGCCTATGCCGCGGCGGATGAAGCGCTTGCCGCCGCCAAAGTCACGCCGGATATGCCGGCCGGGCGGCGCATGGGCCTCATTGCCGGGTCCACCCTGGGCAGCCCCGACGCCTTGCAGGAATTTTTTACGGCCTACCTTTCGGACCACGCGCTGGCCGGCGTTCGCACCCACACCTTTTTCAAGATCATGAGCCATTCCGTGGCCGCCAACCTGGCCCAGTCCCTTGGCATCAAGGGCCGGGCGGAAGGGCTTTCCGCGGCCTGCGCCACGGGCTGCCAGGCCGTGGGCCTGGGCTATGAGCTGATCGCGGCGGGCAGGCAAGATTGCATGCTGTGCGGCGCGGCGGACGAATACCACCTGCTGGTCTCTTCCGTTTTCGACCTTCTGGGCGCGGGCGCGGACCAAAGCCTGCCGCCGGAAGAGGCCCCCCGCCCCTTTGATGTGAGCCGCACGGGCATCGCCTGCGCTGAAGGGGCCGGCATGCTGGTGCTTGAGAATCTGGAGCACGCGCAAAAGCGCGGCGCGCCTGTTATCGCGGAAGTTTTGGGTTACGCCCCTTCCGTCACCACCAGCAACATCGCCCACCCGGCCAAAGAAGACCTGATGGCCTGCATGCAGGGCGCGCTGGATGACGCGGGCCTGCGCGCGGCCGATATCGACTATATCAGCGCCCACGCCACAGGCACCCTTGAAGGCGACATTGCCGAGGGCCTCGCCATAGCCGAACTTTTCGGCAACCGCACCCCGGTCAGCAGCCTGAAAGGGCATCTGGGGCACACCATGGCCGCCAGCGGCGCGATCGAGCTGATCGCATCCATCCAGATGCTGCGCGGCGGGCGCCTTATACCCACCCGCAATCTCGCCGCGCCGGACCCGGCCTGCGGCGATATCGACCTTGTGACCGCGCCCAGAAGCGGCTCGTACCACACCGCCATGAAAAACAGTTTTGCACTTGGGGGCTTCAACGCCTCGCTTATCGTAAGGAAATACCATGACTGACCGTGACATTATCGAACTATGCGACAAGACTCTGGCGGAAGAATTTGAGCTGGACCCCGCCGCGCTGAAGCCGGAAACCCGCTTTTTTGAAGACCTTGAGCTGGACAGCCTGGACGCCGTGGACATGATCGTGGCGCTGGAACAGGCTTTCGGCCGTAAGCTGCGTGATAACGAAGCCCTGCGCGGCATACGCACCGTGAGCGATCTGCACGCCTATCTGCTCCGTCTGGCCAACGCCCCGGCGGAGCTGGAAAAAGAAACGGTGTGATACTCCGCAACTTCCTCTTCTATTCCATACTGGCCGTGTGGACGGCCGCCATGCCTTTCGTCCTGCTGTATTTTGTGCTGCGCGGCGAAAAGTTTCACATAGCCGCCCGCCGCACCAACCACCTTTACGGCACGGGTTGGCGCTGGTGCATCCGGCCCTGGGCGTCGCTCGACTACAGCGGCCCCGCCAAAGAGGCCTTTCCCGCACCCTGCATTCTGGCCGTCAACCATCAATCTTTTTTTGATATTCACTGCATAGGGCAGACCCCGCACGGCAACGTGACCTTCACCGTGCGCTCCTGGCCCTTCAAGTTGCCGTTTTACGGCGCCTTCATGCGCCTTGGCCGCTATACGGACGTGCAGTCGCTGCCCCACGAGACGGTGCTTGAACGCCTGAAAGCGGATGCGGCCGACAAATCCGTCATCGTCTTTTTTCCCGAGGCGCACAGAAACCCCGCGCCAAACCGCGACGAAACCCCCAACCGCTTTCACGCCGGGGCCTTTGCCGCCGCATTGGCTCTTGACCTGCCCGTGGTGCCGGTCTGCATTCAGGGCACGGGCACGGTGCTGCCGCCGGGAACCCCGTGGATACGCCCCGGCGCCATTCGCGTGCGCGTGCTGCCGCCCGTGTACCCCGCCGCGTTTCGCGAACATGGCGAACGGGCGGCCTCGGCCTTGCGCAAACATGTACAGGCTGCTATGCGTCAAATGATGCAAACTCAAATATAAGGAGACCGTTATGACCCGCCGCGCTTTTTCGCTGATTCCGCTATGCCTGCTCTCCCTTTTGTTGGTCTTTTCCATCGGCTGCAAGAAGGGCGACCCCATCCTGACGCCCGTTGAACAGTCGGTAGACAACAACCGCCTGACCCTGGATAAAATGAAATCGTGCATCAAAGAAGCCGGGCTGCGCCGCGGCTGGGCCATCAAAGACATGGACGTGACGGAAGCCGCCGCCCCCGCGCCCGCCAAAGGCAAAGGCGCGAAAGCCAGACCCGCCGCTCCCTCGCGCACCAAGGGCCAGGCCCAGGCCACGCTGAACATCCGCACGCACACGGTTATCGTGGATATTTTCTATACCGCCACGACCTTTACCATCGCTTACCGCGACAGCATCAACATGGACTATGACGCCGCCGCCGGCACCATTCACTCGCAATACAACAGCTGGATAAAAAATTTGGCCGAAGAAATCAGAATCCGGGCCATAAGCATCTAAGAGGTGACGTATGACCGCTCGCTTTTGCAAACTGCTTCCCCTGTGTCTGCTGGCTCTCTTACTGACGGCCGTTCTGGGCTGCGGCGGGCTGACGCCGCCCCAGACCTTTGACGAGCCGGTAAACAACCCCACGCTGACGCAGGCGGGCATGAAATCGGCCATCGAAGAAGCCGGCATGCGCCGCGACTGGAAGATGAAAGACACGGCCCCCGGCCAGATGCAGGGCGCGCTTACCGTGCGCAGCCATACCATCGTGGTCGACATTTTCTATACGGCGAACAACTTCAAGATCACCTATCGCGACAGCGTCAACATGGATTTTGACGGCACGAAGATCCACCCCAACTATAACGTTTGGGTCAAAGAGCTGGCCGACGGCATCAAGGTGCTGGCCGTAAGCCAGTAGCCTTGCCGCGCGGTGCAAACGCCGGGCCGCCGCTCTTGCAAGAGCGGCGGCCCTTTGCTTTTTCGCGTCCCGGTGCTACATAGCCCCGATGAGTCACGCCACTTCGTTCGCCGGGTATCAGCAACCAGTCCGCCTGCCGGAGCAAACCGCCCGCAGAGTCCCCTTTCCGCCTCCGCTGCCCCCCGTGGTCATTGAGCAAGACCCCGCCCTGGCCGTGCCCGATCAGGAAGAGTGCCGCGCCCTGTGGGACAAGTACGCCATGCCAGAGCGTATTCGCGAGCATTCGCGCGTGGTGGCCGGGTTCGCGCAGGCCATTGCCGCCCTGGCGGAACAAGCCGGCGCCAAAATCCACCTGCCTTCGGTGCTGGCCACCGGCCTGCTGCATGACCTCGGCAAGATGTACTCCATCAGCCACGGCGGCAGCCACGCGCAACTGGGCGGCGCCTGGGTGCGCAACGAAACCCGCAACCCGTATCTGGCCCAGGGCGTCATTCAGCATGTGCGCTGGATTTGGGAGGTGGATGCGAGCGTCGACGCCTGGCTGCCCTCGTTCTGCATCATCTATGCGGACAAACGCGTGATGCACAGCAGCGTGGTCAACTGCGAAGAGCGCTACGCCGACCTGCTTGAACGCTACGGCCATACGGAATCCGCCAGAGAACGCATAACCCTGTCGCACCGGCAGGGCCTGGACATAGAAGCGGCGCTCTCACGCCGCATAGGGGTGAATCTGCATGAACATACTTATGATAACGGGCGGCTGGTCAAGCGAGCGTGAGGTTTCTCTTTCCGGCGGCAAGGGCATAGAGCAGGCCCTTATCCGCCTGGGGCACAACGTCACCCGTTTCGACCCGGTCACTTCGCTGGAAGGGCTGCTCGCCAAAGCGGCCAAAGCCGATTTCGCCTTTATCACCCTGCACGGCGCGCCGGGTGAAGACGGCCTGGTTCAGGCCATGCTCGATACCGTGAACTGCCCTTACCAGGGCGCGGGCCCGGCCGGGTCCTTTCTGGCCCTGAACAAGGCCGCGGCCAAAGAAATCTTTCGTGAAAAGGGCCTTGCCACGCCCGACTGGGTGCTGCTGGGCAAACGGCCGGAAGCGGGCTGGCAGCCGCTCTTCGCTTTCCCGGTTTTCGTCAAAAGCAATACGGGCGGCTCCAGCCTGGGCATGGAACGCGTGAACGCGCCCGGCGACATGGATGCCGCGCTTGACCGCCTGTTTCAGCACGGCGGCGAATTCATCGTGGAACCCGCGGTGACCGGCGTGGAAGTGACCTGCGCCGTGCTGGGCCCCAAAGGCGAAGAAGAAGCCCTGCCCCCCATTCTGATCAAACCCAAAGCGGCCAGCGGCATTTTTGACTACACCAGCAAATATGCCACCGGCGGGGCCGAAGAGATCTGCCCCGCGCCCCTGGCCGCCGATGTCACCGCCGCCGTGCAGCGCGCCGCCCTGGCCGCGCACCGGGCGCTGGGCCTTACCGGCTACAGCCGGGCGGATTTCATCTTACAGCCCGACAGGCAGGTCATCTTGCTTGAAGTCAATACGCTCCCCGGCATGACCCCCAACAGCCTGTTGCCCAAGGCGGCGGCAGCCGTGGGCATGTCGTTCGACCAGCTTGTGCAGCGGCTGATCGACCTGGGCCTGGCCGAGCGGGGCCGCAAAGGCGCGGCCCGGTGAAGCCGCCGGCCGCCCTCGCCGCCGTATCCGGCCTGTACGGCTTTGTCTGGCGCGCCGCCCGGCCCTTGTTGCGTCGCCATAAACGGTTGGCTGACGGCTTTGAAGAGCGCCTGGTCTCAAAAGACTGGGCCCCGGAGGCGCCGGTTGACCTGTGGATTCAGGCCGCTTCCGGCGGCGAGGCCTTTTTGGCCCGCCAGTTGCTGGCGGAACTGGCCGCACCTCCGGCTTCCCCGATTGATTCCCCGGCCTCTCTGTCTTCTCTTCCGGCTCCGCTGCGCGTTCTGTGCACCAGCTGCACCCGCCAGGGGCTTGATATCCTTGAGGCCGCCCGGCAGTGGGCGCAAAACGAGGCCCCTCGCCTGCACGTGACGGTGCGGGTCTTTCCGTTCGACGAACCGGCCCTCATGCGCCGGGCCATTGCTCTGGCCGCGCCCAAACTGCTTGCCCTGCTTGAGACGGAACTCTGGCCCGGCCTGCTGCTGGCCTGCGCGGAAACCAAGACCCCCGTGGCGCTCATCAACGGCAGAATCACGGGGAAAAGCCTGCGGGGCTATCGCGCGCTGAGCCCGCTGTGGCGCATCGCCGCGCCCGGCCGCACACTGGCCATAGCGGAAGCCGACGCGGCCCGTTTCGCCGCGCTTTTCGGGCCGGGCAACGTCGGCGTCATGCCGAATATGAAGTTTGACGGGGTGGATGCGGACGGTGATGCGGCCTCTGACGGCAACCCCTTCCCCAACGTGTTGCCGGACGGCTTGCCCGTGCTGCTGCTGGCCTCCGTGCGCAAAGAGGAAGAAGAGCTGCTTGCGCCCGTTATCGCAGCCCTGCGCAAAGACGCACCGGATGCGGCCATCGTGGTCGCGCCCCGGCATATGGAGCGGGTGGATTCCTGGCGGCAGCTGCTGGACGGTTCCGTGTTGCTCCGTTCCGCCCAGCAGCCCGCCGGGCCGGGCAGTATCGTCATCTGGGACAGCTTCGGCGAGCTGCGCCGCCTGTACGCCAGGGCGAATGCCGTGTTCGTGGGCGGCAGCCTGGCCCCCCTGGGCGGGCAAAATTTTTTGGAAGCGGCCGTTCTCGGCCACGTGCCCGTGGTTGGGCCGCATTTGAAAAACTTCACCTGGGTGGGTGAAGAATTTTTCGACCAGGGCCTGGCCAAACGCGTTGCCGATGCGGCAGCCCTGGCCCCCGCCTTGCTGGCGGAACTGCGCGGCCACGCGACCCGCGAAGAAAAAGCGGCCAAAACGGCCGCCTACCTTGCCCCGCACAAGGGCGGCGCCCGCATGGCCGCCGCCCTTGTGCGCGAAATGCTGGAGCGCTAGCGCCGCCCAATCGAACGCGCCCGCATTGACGAGAAACAACCTTTGTACTACTTTGTAATACAAAGGTGATATGCCATGTCGAAACCCCAAGACAATCCGTCTTCTTTCCGCCTCGGGCCCGACCTTGACCAAGAGGTTACCAGAATGTCCGAAGCCCTTGAAATATCACGCACCCAACTGGTCAAAAAGGCCGTGAAGCATTTCATCGCCAGGCAAAAACACATTGATGCCGTGTTGAGTGAGGCCAGAGCAAGCTATGCCGCCTATAAAGCCACCGGCCGGGCCGTTCCCTGGCAGGAAGCTTCCGGCTGGCTGCGCAACGGCGGCGGCAAAGAGAACCGGCCCGTGCTCAAAGACGTGCGAAAATAGCGCATGGCCGTAATTTTTATGACCGAAGCCGCGCTGAGCGATGCGGACCGGCTTTTCGAATTTCTGGCGGCTGCCGCCCCGGATGCCGCCGCCAGAGCCGGTACGGCCCTTGAGGCAAGCATAAGCCGGCTTGAGCGCTTTCCGGAATCCGTTCCCGTCATTGGCGGAGAAATCCGCATTATGACAGTGCCTTTCGGCAAACGCGGGTACAGCGTCGCCTACGTGTATGAAACGGAGGCCGACACGGTGATTGTTCTCGGCATCAAGCACCAGACGGAAGAATTCTTTCCCTTTGAGCTTGAAGAGAGCGCGGAAGAATAACCGCTACTCTTCACCCTTCTTCCAGAAAATCTTGCCGCCCGCGAAGGCCTTGCCCGCTGGCGCGCCCACGCGGTGGTACTGGCTGCACCCGCCGTCATAAATCAAGGGATCGATCAGGCTGATGTTGGGGTTGTTTTTGTCGTCCAGGCAATCGCTGTCAATCTTCACGTCTTTGATCTCGCCGATGAACTGGTTGTGCGAACCCAGCTCCACGGTCGTGTGCAGTGCAAGCTCAACCACCACCGGACATTCTTCCACATAAGGGGCGTCAACAAATTCGCCGCGCACGGCGGTCAGGCCCAACTGTGCGAACTTGTCCGTTTTTCTGCCGGAGGCGATGCCCGCGAAATCGGTCTGCGCCGCCAGCTTGGCCGAGGGAATGCAGATGGTGAACGCCTTGCGCGCCAGAATGGCCGCATAGGTCCAGCGGGCTTTCCGCACAGACACTGCCACCATAGGTGGTTCCGAATTACAAATGCCGCCCCAGGCGGCGGTCATGATGTTGGGTTTGCCCGCTTCGTCATAGGTGCCGACGAGAAACGCGGGCATGGGATATACCAGGGTTTTCGCGCCGATGGATTTTTTCTTCATGGTCGTCTCCTTTGGATAGGTGAACATACCGCAAGCGCGAACCGGAATAAAGGGTAAGCTATCTAATCGCGGCTCTGGCATCTCTCGAAAAATCGTCGTATTGTGCCAACAACCGAAAGGAGGTTCCATGCGTTTACTGACCTTTCATACGGACGGAAAAGACCGCCTCGGCGTCTTGACCGCGAATGACACCGTGCTTTGCCTTTCCCGCGCGGCAAAGCGTTTCGGCGTGAGCGGCATTCCCGAAACCATGCTTGAGGCGGTAACGCACGCCGAAACCGCCCTGCCCGCCGTCAAATCGCTCCTGCAAAGCGCGGAAGCGGGCGCGGCGGGCGCGCCCTTCTTTCTCCCCCTGGCGGGTCTTGCCCTGCGCGCGCCTTATAAAAACCCGCCCCGCAACATCATCTGCGTGGGCCTGAACTAGTCCGACCACCTTCAGGAAGTGAAACAGGCCGACAACAAAAAACCGAGTTCTCCCATCCTGTTCACCAAGCCCTTTACCACCATAGCCGACCCGAACGCCGCCGTGGACGGCCACGCGGCGGAAACAAACGCCTATGATTACGAAACGGAACTGGCCGTCATCATAGGCAAAAGCGGCAAGAACATTCCGCGCGAAAAGGCCTATGAGCACGTGTTCGGTTATTCCATCCTCAACGACATGTCGGCCCGCGACCTGCAGATGGCGACCACGCAGTGGTTCAGCGGCAAATGCCTGGACGAGTCGGCTCCCTTCGGCCCCTATATCGCGACCAAAGAGAGCCTGCCAAACCCGCAGAATCTGAAACTGCTGGGCAAGATCAACGGCGAGGTGCGGCAGGATTCAAACACCAAACTGATGATTTTCGACATACCCGCGATCATCGCCGCGGCATCATGCGGCACGACGCTGCTGGCGGGCGACATCATCGCCACGGGCACCTGCTCCGGCGTGGGCATGGGGTTCAACCCGCCGAAGTATTTACAGAAAGGCGATGTGATGGAGCTGAGTATCGAAGGGTTGGGCACGCTGAGGAATACAATCAGGTGACCCATACTTACACGGCTGTTCAGTTTGCCGTCAGACAAGAAAGACGGGCTTTTTGCGACGGGAAGTGTACTCTTTTGGTACATGACCGGCGCAAAAAGCGAAGTTTGACGCCGTATCACGGCAAACTGAACAGCCGCGCGCCTTGCGCGTAGTCGCCCTTTCTGATAGCGAGAAAATCGCCCACCCAACACATGAAGGAGCCGCACCATGCGTAAACAGTTTCTGGTTATGGCCGCAGCCGCGCTGATAACCCTGACGCTCGCCGGAACCGCTTCGGCAGCGGCCTATGTCAACGGCATTGACGCCAACTATCCGCCCTTCGCCTATGTTGACGCCAGCGGCAAGCCCGCCGGGTTCGACGTCGATTCCATGGACTGGATCGCCAAAAAAATGGGCTTCACCGTAACCCACAAACCCATGGACTGGAACGGCATCATCCCCGACCTTCTGGCCAAGAAAATCGACATGGTCTGTTCCGGCATGAGCATATCGCCCGAACGCGCGGCCAGAGTCACCTTTTCAGAGCCCTATTTCACCATCCAGAAAGTGCTGGTGGTGCGGAGTAACAGCAAGCTGACCAAAGAACAGATTCTGACCGGCAACAAGAAACTGGGCACCCAGCGCGGCACCAACGAAGCCGAATGGCTGGCCCAAAACCGCGACAAGAACAAATGGAACTACGAGCTGCGCTATTACGACTCCGCCCCCGTGGCCATCGAAGATCTGGTCAACGGCCGTGTGGACGCGGTGGGCATTGACTCCGCCCCGGCTCAGGACGCCATCGGCAAAGCCAAGAAACCCGTGAAGATCATCGGCGAATTCGCTCCGTCCGACAATTTCGGCGTGGCCATGCGCAATGAAGACAAGACCCTGCAAAAGCTGATCAACGACGGCTACCGCCTGCTGAAGAAAGACCCCTATTGGGAAGAGCTGAAGAAAAAACACCTTTCCGCCGGAAAATAGCAATCTAACTGGGGAGGCTTCGGCCTCCCCGGGTCGCCTTCTATGTTCGAAACCCTGTCCATGATCGCCGTCGCGCTGCCCAACATTCTGGGGGGCTGCATCGTCACCGTATCCATCGTGCTTGCGGCGCTGACGCTCGGCTTTATTCTGGGCACGCCGCTGTCCGTGCTCCAAGTTTACGCGGCTGCGCCCGTGCGCTGGCTGGTGGCGCTCTACGTCTGGTTTTTCCGGGGCACGCCCATTCTGGTGCTGCTCTTTTTGTTCTATTACGGGCTGCCGGTCATCCTGGGTTTCGACATCTCGGCCTTCAACGCCTCCTGCCTGGTGCTGGGGCTGACCAGCGCCGCGTACCAATCGCAGATATTCCGGGGTTCCATCCTCTCGCTGCCGCAAGGCCAGCTCAAAGCGGCCCGGGCGCTGGGCATGAACGATGCGACCGCCATCACCCAGATCATTCTGCCGCAGGCCCTGCGCCTTTCCATACCCGGCTGGACCAATGAATTTTCCATTCTGCTCAAAGATTCCGCCCTGGTCTTCACCCTGGGCGGAGCGCAAGACATCATGGCCCGCACGCATTTCGCGGCCTCTCGCACCTATGAACCCCTGATCTTTTACTCGCTGGCCGGGGTCATTTACCTTCTTATCACCCTGGCCGGGTTGAAGGCGCTGCGGCGCCTTGAAAAGAAAGTCCACATCCCCGGCTATGCCACAGGAATGAGCTCATGAACGAAAGCGCGGTCTTTTCTTCGCCCGTTGCCGGCGATGCGCCGGCCCTGCGCATGGAAGGCATTCGCAAAAGCCTGGGCGGCAGGCTGATATTGGACGACGTCACTCTCGATGTGCCGCGCGGCGGCCTGACCGTGCTGATCGGCCCTTCCGGCGCGGGCAAAAGCACCTTTTTGCAATGCATCAACCAGCTTATCGCCCCGGACGCCGGTTCCATCTATCTGAACGGCGCGCTCGTGGACGCGAGAGACAAGCGCAGCCTTTCGGCCTTTCGCCAGCAAGTGGGCATGATCTTTCAGGATTTTAACCTCTTTGACCACCTGACGGCGGTCGATAACGTATCGATCGCTTTGCGCAAGGTCAAAGGCATGCCCAAAGCGGCCGCGCGCGAACGGGGCCTGGCGGAACTGGATCGGGTGGGCCTGGCCCGGCGGGCGGACCTGTACCCGGCGGAACTCTCGGGCGGGCAAAAGCAACGGGTGGCCATCGCCCGCGCTCTGGCCATGGACCCCATCGCCATTTTGCTGGATGAGCCCACATCCGCCCTGGACCCGGAACTGGTGGGCGAGGTGCTCTCGGTCATTCGTGACCTGGCCGCCGGGGGCATGACCATGATCATGGCCACGCACCAGATGGATTTCGCCCGCGCCCTGGCCACGGAAATCGTGTTCATGGAAAAGGGCCGCATCATCGAGCGCGGCAGGCCGCTGGACCTCTTGGAAGGCAACACCCGCACCCGCGATTTCTGCGCCAAACTGGGGGAATTGCGGCCGGGCGACGCCGCTTCGGACGATGAAACAAACGGCGGCCAAGGCGGCAAAAACGCCGTGGGCCCGGCCCCTGCGAGAGGCGCGGCATGCTGACCATCGACACGGCCTTTTACCTGGACCGGGTCATACCCGCTCTGAACAAGGGCCTGTGGGTCAGTCTGATGCTGATCGTGCCGTCTTCTCTGATGGGTTTCGCGGGTGGAGTCGTTTTGGGCACGGTCAGGGTTTACGCCCCCCGCCCTCTGCGCAAAGCCGGGGATATTTTCACCACCCTGGTGCGCGGCGTGCCGCTGGTGGTGCAGCTTTTTCTGCTCTACAACCTGCTGCCCAAGCTCGGCATGGAGCTTGACCGCCTGGCCGCCGCCGTCACAAGTTTTCTGCCCGCAAGCTGGCTGTATGAAGGGGAGCTGTTTCACCAGGCTTTTCTGTTCGAAGCCTTTGGCGTGGCCATGGTGGGTTTCACCATCTGCAGCGGGGCCTATCAGTCGGAATACGTGCGCGGGGCGCTGCTCTCCATCCGCCAGGGGCAGATCAAGGCGGCCCAGGCCCTGGGTTTTTCAACCCGGCAGCTGCTGTTTTCGG
Source organism: Desulfovibrionaceae bacterium (assembly GCA_031551515.1). Lineage (GTDB taxonomy): Bacteria > Desulfobacterota > Desulfovibrionia > Desulfovibrionales > Desulfovibrionaceae > FLUQ01. The sequence continues at coordinate 13,525 of JAVBNL010000045.1, read as the reverse complement.
TGGTCATACCCCAGGCGCTGCGCCGGGCGCTGCCCGGCTGCGGCAACGAAGTCATCTATCTGATCAAATACTCGTCCCTGGCCTATGTCATCTCCTGCATCGAGCTGACAGGAGAGGCCAACGTGCTGGCGGGCCGCTCGTTCCGTTATATCGAAGTCTATCTGGCCGTGGGCTGCTATTACCTGGCCATGACCACCCTGGCCACCGCTCTGCTGCACTGGCTTGAAAACCGCTTTGCCATACCGGGTTTCGGTAGAAGCAAGTAGCGGCGCAGTTTGTCGTCAGACAAGGAAGGCGGCGTTTTTCGCGATGGGAAGTATACTCTTTTGGTATTCGACCGTTGCGAAAAGCGCCGCCTGACGCAGTATCACGACAAACTGCGCCGCCACTTCTATTTCTACTTCATCTTTGTCAGCACGTAGGAATCAATCTTGCGGTCCTTGTCGTCCGCGGGCGTGACCTTGGGCGGGCTGACGGTGATGCGCTTGGCCAGCGACGCGTCGGTTCTGACCAGCTCGTCGTACACGGCCTTGGCCCGCGCTTCCGCCAGGTCTTTGACGTCCCCGTCGGAATACGAGGCGTTCTTGCGTATCTGGCGCATCATTTCGCTTGTGGACTGCTGCAGGGGTTGGCCCCCGCTCATCGGCTTTTCAAACCGCGCGGGCGCGTAGACCTTGAAGAGCAACGCCGCGTATTCATCCGCATCCGCATCCGGCCCGACCCGCATCTTGTCCGGCGTGGTCGCGCCGCGTTCTCCCTTGGGCAGGGCGTCGTATTTCAGCTCGCGCATCTTCTTCAGGGCGTCCGCCTGGGCCATGTCGTTCTTTTCGGCCAGATCCGCCACGCCCGTCAGTTCCAGCTTGATGGAAGGCCGCTTGGCCAGCGCCTTGGCCAGGGTGCGCAAGGAAGCCAGCGCCCGGTCGTCCAGCCGGTCTTCGCCGGGGGCGAAGCCGATATGTTCCAGGTCCGGCCCGCCCCCGCCGGTAAGCAGGTTGAAGGTGCCGCCCACGATGCCGCCCAGAAGGCTGAAGGGCGAAGTCACCGTTTTCAGCATGATGTTGGCGATAACCTTGGCCACAATGCCGCCGATGCGGAACTGCGGGTCATCCAGCCGGCCGGAGATGGGAAGCGAAAGCGAAATGTCGCCGTTCAGGTCGCTGAGCAGACTGACCGCCATTTTGACCGGCATGTCGGGCGCGCCGGGCGTGGTGTCTTTATCGCCGAAATCCAGCTTGCTGATGGAAAGGTCGTTTTGCACGTCCAGCTTCTGCCCGGTCAGCGCGGCGGTAATCTCCGCCGAGAACTCGCCCTTGCGGATGGGATAGCCGGTGAACTTCGCCGAATACTGGCTGAACATGGCGAGATCAAGCGATTTGATCTCCACTTTGAACTTGCCCGCGGGCGCGGTGATCAGCGGGTTCATGTCGCCGCTGAGCGTGACCGGGGACCCGTTCAGCCGTAAGCCCCCGGTAAGTTCACCCCGCGACGCCGGGTCGGATGAAAGCTTTGTCAGCGAGGTTTTGATGCTGTCCACCTTCAGGGCGTAGGGCGGCTGCAAACGTTCGTCGCGCAGATTGACTTCGCCGCCCGTGACGCTGATCTCGCCGATGGTCAGCGAGGTGAACCCGCCCACAGGCTCCGCCGGGACGTCTTTGCCGCCGGGCGCATTCTCCGCGCGGGGAATGGCCCCAGGCGCGGCCTGTGCGGCAGGCGCGGCCGCAGGCTGAGCCTGCGCAGGTTTGGTCTCTTTACCTTCCGGCGCTTTGGCCGGAACCTGGCGCAACGCGCGCTGAATGCTGTTGACCCCGTCTTTGTCGATGGCCACGGAAAGGCGCGGCCCGTTCAGAGTCAAGGCTCCGACGCTCAAGGTGCCCGTGCTTTTCGGCGCGCTGCGGTAATGGAATTTTTCCGCCCGCAAGCGGCCCCAGCCGCCGAACTCCTTGCGGTTTTCGGTCAGGCTGACGCCCTGCAGGCCCGCGTCACCGCTGACGTTGATATCCATTCCGCCGCCGTGGCCCGCTTTCACCTCGCCGGCGATATCCACGGCCAAAGAAGCTTCGGCCAGAGCTATGTCAGTGGTTTCGCCCACATAGGGCGACAAGAAGGTCAGATCGGCCTTGTCCGCCTTGAACTGGAACGACACGGCCAGAGGCTCCAGCGTGCCTTTGGCGTTCAAGGCAAGACTGCCGTGCTTGCCGGGCCGGGCGGCAAAATTCGCCGTCCACTGCTTGCCCGGCTGGGTGGAAATATTGGCGGCCGTCAGCTTGATGTCTGAAAGCGGCAGCACCGCTGTGGTGCGCAAGCTCTGGTCGGTCAAAGAAATGTTTGTGCTGTCGATCTGCACGCTGGCGAGCGTCACCTGCCAGGCGGACCCTGAGGAACCAGCCGTTTGCGGGGCGGGCGCGGCGGCCCGCGCGCCTGGCGCGGGAGCCGGCGCAGTTTTGGCCGGAGCCGCCTTGGCCACGGTTTTGGCGGGAGCTTTTGCCGGGCCTTTCGCAGGCGCGCGGGCCGCTGTTTTGCCCTTTGCCGCCGGCTGAACCTTTGCGGCGGGGGCTTTTGCCGCAGGCACGGCCTGTGCGACGGGCGCGGCTTTCGCGGCAGGCGCGGGGGCAACGCTTTCCGCCTTGGCGGGAGCGGGCGCGTCGCCGCGCAAAATCAATTCGCCGTCTTTGCCGCGCACCGGTTTGGCATTGATGCCGGAACCGGAAATTTTACCCACGACCACGCTTTTCGCGGCCAGGTCCGCCGTGATGTCGCCCACAGCCAGCTTTTTAGCCGTCACCAGAGACGTTTTGCCGCCCGCCGGGCTGACGGATGCGTCGTTCAGGCTGATCTCGGCCGGGCTGAAGCGCACCTGCGCCTTGGCCCCGTATTCCGCAAGAAAATCGCCTTTTATGCCCAGGGCGGCGCTGTCCAGCGACAAGCCCGCCGCCTGCGTCAGGTAGCGGGAAAACGGCGTCAGCGGCATGCGGTCCATGTTCACCGCACCCTCGATGCGCATGGGGTTGACCGAAGCCTTGCCCTTGGCCTCAAATTTTGCCGGGCCTTCGCCAAACTCCACGCTGAAGTCCGCCTTGCCCTCGCCCACGGAACTCACGTCGGAAAAAAGCACGTTGATGCCGGGCACGGTGTACGCGGCAAAGCCCGGCACGCTGGCGTCATGCCAGGTCACGGAACCGTCGGCTATTCTGGCCTTGGACAGGATCAGCGCCAGCGGTGGCGGCGGTCCTTCGGGCTCGACGGCCCCTCCGGAAGATGCGGCCCCTGCGGGGGGTGCGGCCTGCGTGCCGTTGACGGCCTTTGCGGCGGTTGCGTTGGCGCTTTTTCCGCCGTTCGCCGCGGCTGTGGCATTGGCCGCCTTGGTTCCGTTGGTTGCGGCAGTCGCCTGTGCGGCATTGGCCGTTTTCGTGGCGTTGCCCTTGCGCACTGCGGCGCCGGAAGCGGCCGTCAGCGTCACTTCGCGTTTGGTAACCGGCTCGTCTTTGGGCGGGGTAAAAAACTTCTGCCAGTCAACGGTGCCGTCAGCCGCCCTGCGCGCCGTGACGGCGGGCGATTCAAGAAACACCTCGTTAATGACCACGCGGCGCGGCCCGATCAACACGTTTTCCATGTCGATGCCCGCGCGGGCCGTTTTAAAGACCGTGCCCTGCGGACCCGTCATTTCAAGGCCGACGATTTCCGCCCGGCCCGCCAAAGCGAATTCTACGGGTTTGTCCGCTTCGCGCGAAAGGCGGAGTTTGAGCGAGGTGAACAGCGTGCCGTTCTTCAGGTTCAAACTGGTGTAGGGCGCTATGTATTCGCCGAACTGCGGCAGGTCCAGCTCATCGGTCTTCAAGGTGAATTCCGTGCGCAAGCTGTTGGAAAAAGGCCGCGTTTCGCCGGCAAACACCAGCGGCCGCCCGTTCATGGTGGCGTTGAGCTGCGGCTGCACGGCCACGTCTTTATCCGCCGCCAGCGTCGATGCGAACGGCACGGCCAAATTGACGTTTTCCGCAACGTAGGTTGCGTTTCTGATCTGGTCGCGGAAGGTCACCGTGCCGTTATTGATGGAAAAATCGTGAATGATGAAAGGAAAAACGCGCTCGTCTTCACCCGCCGCCTTTTCCGGTTCCGCCTTGGCGGCGTCTTGCCCGACAAGGAATAAGTGCGGAGAGAGTTCCCCGCTTTTGAACAGGGTCAGGTCCACCACCGGGTCGTCCAGCCGCAGCGCCTTGATGCCCGGCGCCAGCCGGAACAGCGACAGAACCGAAGGGGTTACCTCCAGCCTGCCCAGGCGCAAAAAAGTGCCCGCGTTATCGCCGGGGTAAGGAATGGCGATGCTCGTGACCGTGACTTTCAGGGTGAAGGGGTTGAACGAAACGGATTCTACCCGGCAGGGGCTGTTCAGGGCCTGCGACATCTGCTTTTCGAGCACCGGGCGCAAAACGTGGGGCAGCACAAGGCCCGCAAGAATCAAATACGCGGCGAAAACGCCCGATACCCACAAGGTCAGTCGGGTGGGGCGGCCGTTTTCTTTAAGCAGGCGGCGGCGGATGCGGCCGCGAAGCGATGTGAACCAATGCGCGGTCATAGGCGAAAGTATACTCAATTTTGTGCAGTATGCAACGGTCAGCCCAGCGGCAGTTCCACCGTCATCACCGCCCCGCCGAAAGGCGAACGGCCCGCCCGCACATACCCTTTGTGATCGGTGATGACCGATTTGACGATGGTCAGCCCCAAGCCCGTGCCGCCCTTTTTCCGCGAGAAATACGGCTCGAACAGGCGGGAGCGGTCTTCTTCGCTCAGGCCCGGCCCGTTGTCTTCCACGTCCACCCGCACCAGGCCCCGGTCATATTGGGCGAAGGCGCGCACGGTGACGCGGGGGTTTTCCGTGTTTTCCAGGGCGTCCACGGCGTTGGCGATAAGGTTCATGAAAGCCCCGTGCAGGGCTTTTTTGTCCATGGGCAAAAGAGGCAGATCGTCTTGCACTTCCAGGTCCCAGCCAATGCGCGAATGGCTGTTGCGGTACAGGTTCACCAGCTCAAGCAGCAAAGGCCGCAAATCGCCGGGCCGGGGGTCCACCTCGGGCAGTTTGGCAAAGGCTGAAAACTCTTGCACCATCTCTTGCAGCGATTCCACCTGCTGCACGATCAAATTGGTGCTTTGGCTGAACACGGGGTCGCCCACCTGGGTGCCGAACTTGCGCTGCAAGCGCTGGGCGGACAACTTGATGGGCGTGAGCGGGTTTTTGATCTCATGGGCGATGCGCCGGGCCACTTCGCGCCAGGCCGCCATGCGCTGCATCTTTTCCAGTTCCGAAACATCGTCGAAAACCGCCACAAAGCCCCGGTTCTCCCCTTCCGGGGTGACCAGGCCCGCGGCGTTGACAAGAAGCCGCCGCTCCTGCCCGGAGAGAGGGAAGCTGAGCTGGCGCTGCCAGTGCGAAAGCGGCCGCCGCCGGAACTGCTCAAGCATGGCCTGAATCATGCGGCTCATGTCGGCGGGCAGAAGGTCCGCCAGGGTTTTGCCCAGCAAATTTTCCGAAGAGTTGCCCAAAATGGTGCAGGCGGCCTTGTTCACCATGCCGATGCGGCCGTCCTGGTCGGCGGAGATAACCCCGGAGGCGATGTTGTTGAGCACCGTCTCGATATATTGGCTGTGCTGCACAATCTCGCGGTTCTGCTCGGCCAGAAGCTTGTTGGCCCCGGTCAGATGCTCCCGGCTGGCCGAAAGGTCGCTCGTCATGCGGTTGAACGCCCGGATCATCATGCCCATTTCGTCGCCGGCGTAATCATCCAGGCGCACGGCCAAATCGCCCCTGGCGATGCGCTGGGCCGCATCCGCCAGCGCCAGCACCGGCGCGGAAATCTCCTTTGCCACCCGGAAGCCGAACCAGATGGCCCCCAGCATGATGAGCATGGTCAGAACGCCCAGGCCCACGTACAACATCCCCTTGAGTTCGCGCCGCATGCGCCACAGCTGCTTGTATTCGGATGCGCCGCTCGCGATGCGGTCCATCTTGGCCTTGAAGGTCGGGCCCATGCTCTCTCCAAGCACCAGATAGCCCGCGGGGGCGTCGCCCGCGCCGGGCACCACATGCACCGCCAGCACGTAGTCGTTATCCTGGCCGGAACTCAGCAGGGTTTGGCCGCCTTTGGCCGCCGCATCCCAGTTGAGCTGCTCTTTGGCTGCATGCCAGGCCGCCTCGGCATCTTTCGACGCGTGCCACAGGCGTTTTTCGCGGTCAGACCCCAGCATGCCGAGCAGTTCTATCCCCATTTCCCGCTGTTTGCGCACAAGAAGCGAGTCCATGCCCGCCCCGCCCCAAATCAGCCGCCGTTCGGCAACGTCGCTTTGCAGCGCGCGCGCCGTGGCCAAAAGGCGCTGGCCTGTCTTTTCAAGGTCTGCACGGCCCACTTCCAGAGCCGTTTCCATGGACGTGGTCACCTGATCTTTGAACCAGAAATCCACGGAAAGCTGCACGAATTTTGTGGTCAACAGAAACATCAGCAAGCAGGGCGCAAGGGTCAGCCCCATAAAAGCCAGCGTCAGGCGGGTGCGCAGCCGCGCGCCGATAACCCCGCGCCGCCGCTCCAGCACCAGTTTGAGGCCGTTGCGTATGACCACCCCGGCAATGACCAAAAGGAGCAAAAAGTTCAGGCTGAACACCGTGATGAACATGGCGGAGCCTGTGTCGTACAGATAGAAGAGGATGCGGGTCAGAATGAGCGCCAGCACAAAAGCCATGCCGGCCAGCACCAGCTCGCGGCGGCGGCGCAGGCGCTCGCGTTCGCGCAGGGGCAGTTCCGCCGACGGCGGAAATATGACGGCTTTCAGCAACTGGCGCATGGCTGTTCCGGCTTGAACCGCTGAAAGGGCGGCGCCCTTTCAGACTATCCCGGCAGGGGCATCATGCCCCTGCCCCCCCCATAATGGAAAACTGTGATGAGTCCTAACGTCCTGTGTCCATGAAATGAAAGGGCAGGGTTATATTGACGGGATCTACCACATTCCAGGACCAGAGCACATAGTTTTTCGCCAGCCAGGGCGGCACTTCGGCGTGACGCAGGGCGATGTTGAGCAGTATCTGATAGGCCGATCCCGCTTCCGCCTGGCGCAGCAGGCCGACCGGGCCGACGTTCACCTGATATTTGTGCCAGGTGGCGGCCAGCAGGCGCTCCAGGTTTTTATCCAGCAGGGGCTTTTCTTCGCCGGGCATGTAGAGCATGAATTCGCGGGTCAGCGGGTTGTGTCTCAAAATGGAGACCTGCTGCTTTTCGCTCAGCAGCACGTTGGTCCAGAACGTGCGCACCCGCTCAAGCTTCGCATCCACCACCAGTTGGAACGAGGCCCCGTCTTTGAGCATCTCGTACAGCCCGTCCACGTTGTCCACGCTGATGCCCAGCCTGACCACGATGGAACCCGTGCGGGTTTCTATGGCCGGGGGTTGAATGACGAAATGCTGCGGCGGCAGCGCGAAAGCATGGTGCCAGGAAAGCAGCAGCAAAATCCCTGCGGAAAGAAGCGCGCGGTACAGCCGGGAGTATATGCGGGCGGTTTCGGGCATGAAGCGGACCTTGTGGTTGCTATCGTCCGGAACGGGCTTTGCCTGTTGCCATCAAGAACCCCGCTTGTCAATGACCCGCACGGCCTTGCCTTCGCTTTTGGGCAACGTGTTGGGCTGCACCAGCTCCACCTTGGGGGTCATCAGTATTTCGTCGCGCAAGCGGTGGGCTATGCCGCGCTGCAAACGGGTCAGCACGCGCACGTCTTCAACAAAATATTCTTCGCGGATTTCGACCTGCACTTTCAGCTGGTCCATCCCGTCTTCATGCTCCAGCACGATCAGATAGTTCTGTCCCACCTCGGCGAACGAGAGCAGAACCTGCTCTATCTGCATGGGGTAGATGTTGCAGCCTTTGATGATCATCATGTCGTCCGCCCGGCCCAGAATGCGGTCGATGCGCTTATGAACGCGGCCGCAGGGGCAGTCGCCGGGCAAAAGGCGGGTCAGGTCGGCCGTGCGGTAGCGCAAAATCGGCATGCCCCGGCGGCAGATGGTGGTCAGCACCAGTTCACCTATCTCGCCCACGGCCACAGGCTCCAGGGTTTTGGGGTTCAGCACTTCCATAATGTAAGCGTCTTCCCAAACGTGCATGCCGTTCTGGGCCAGGCACTCGAAAGCCACGCCGGGTCCGTTCATTTCAGACAGGCCGTACGAGTTGTAGGCTTTGAGGCCCAGCAAGTATTCGATGCGCTGGCGGGCTTCTTCCGTATGCGGCTCCGCGCCGATCAGCGCGATGCGCGGCGGCAGTTCCCTCGGGTCGATGCCCTCGGCCTTGAGGGTGGACCCCAGGTACAGGGCATAGGAAGGGATGATGTGCAGCACAGACACGCCCATGTCGCGGATAAGCTGAATCTGGCGGCGCGTGTTGCCCGCGCCCGCCGGTATGGTCAGGCAGCCCAGCCGTTCCGCCCCGGCATGAATGCCCAGCCCGCCGGTAAACAAGCCGTAGCCCGCGATGTTCTGGAACACGTCGCTCTTGCGCACCCCGACCATATGCATGCAGCGGGCCATGAGGTCCGCCCAGGTGTTGAGGTCGTCTTGCGTGTGGCAGATGGCCACGGAAGAGCCCGTGGTGCCGCTGGATGCATGCAGCCGCACCATTTCGGACAAGGGCACCGTGTGCAGCCCGTAAGGGTAGGCGCTGCGCAGATCGGCCTTGGTGGTGAAAGGGATCTTGCGCAAGGAATCAAGCGACGTGATGTCTGCCGCCGTGATGCCCAGCCCCCCCAGGCGCTTGCCGTAAAAAGGCGATTTGAGCGCCTGCTCCACCGTATTTTTCAGGCGCACCAGCTGGGCCTGTTCTATTTGTTCGCGGTCCCAGCCTTCGGCCGGATGAAACAATTCCATGACTATCCTCACTTACAGATATCCAAGCCCGCGCAAAAGGCCGAAACAGCCGGTCATCGTCGGTTCGTCGTGCGGGGCGGCCATCTGGCCGTGCCCGGTCAAAAGCCGCCGCTGCGCCCCGGAAATATAGGCGGGGCGAAAGCCTTCCGCTTCCGGCGGCAGGTCGATGATCACCGTGCCGTGGCCGCCCTCGTTCTGCACCTGCTCGGAAGGCAGCCAGCCCAGCCTGAACTCCGACAAATCCTTGACCAGCTGGTCCACGGAGATGCCGAAGGTATGCTGCTCGTAAACGCCAAAAATCTTCTGCCGGTAAACCAGAAAAGCCGCCACATGGCTGTTGCCCGCGTTGATCAAAAGCACGCCCTGGCGAAAGCTCCGTTCTGCGATCTCCGGCACGGAAAGCAACCCCAAAAGCGCCGCCGCGCCTGAATCGGCCACCGGCCCGCCGGTCACGGCCTGAATGGCGGCCAGCCGGGTCAAGTCCGGCGGAACAGCCTTGAAAATCAAATCCTTGGGGTCGCCTCCTTCAGTGGAGGCGGTATACAGAAAATTCCGCCACATCCGCATGCGGCCCTGTTGGTGGGCGTCCTGCGGGTGAAAGCTGTGGTCTTGCGCCGCCACGGCGATCATTGAGGGCATATCCAGCCCGGTCATGCTGCAAAATTCCCGCCACACGGCAAGGTTCACGTCGCCTGTGCGCAGGGCCGGGTACCCGTCGGGGCAAACGTCGGCGATCTGCAAACCCGCCTCTTCGGCGGCGGCCGCGTTTTCATACAGGGCCAGGGCTATTTCTTCAGATACCGCGACGCGGCAGCCTTCTTTCAGGTGGGCGGAAAGAGCGCGCACATAGCCCGTGCCCATAGGCGGGCCGCTAAGGTAAATATCGCGCCGCACGGCGGTATAGGCCATGATGCGGCGGGCCAGCGTCTGCGCCGGAGAGGGCAGCACGCAGCGGGGCAGGTTTTGCGGGTCATCCCCCTGGCGGTACATGAGAACGTCCTGCGTACGGCTGCCCACGTCTATGCAGAGCACAGATTCTTGCGGCGCGGAAAAAAACTCTTGCATGGGCGACCTCCCAGGCATGCCCGTTCCATTGCAAACCAGCAGCATACAGATTCAGCCGCCGAACTGCAAGACAGGTGAGGGGGCGCCGACGGGAGTGGACTTTTTCGGTTCATGACCCGAAGCGCCGACGACGCCTAACGCGGCATCACACACAAATCCGCCTCTTTCCGGGTTTGACAAAACTGAAACTTAAGGTATAGGGGGGATCTGCTTTGCGCCATTCTCGGCGTTTTTTGCCGGATCGGGCCCGCCCCACCCCCTGACCGGGACGGCGGGCAGGTTTTTCGAAACAGAGGTTCGCCATGGTTTTTGACCTTCTGCACCTGGCCATCATTCTCTTTCTTGTCGGCGGGGCGGCTTTCGCCCTGGGCCCGCTGATTGTCGGCCTTTTGATCGCCCCCAGGGCCAAGGGCGGCGATCTGGGCATGCCCTATGAATGCGGCATGCGGCCGCAGGGTTCGGCCTGGACCCACTTCGGCATGAGCTACTACATGTACGGCCTGATTTTCATCGCCTTTGACGTGGACGTGCTCTACCTCTTTCCGGTGGCGGCTCAGTACCGCCTGACCGAGGGCTGGTCTCCTTTCGTCAAGCTCTGTGTCTTTTTGTTCTTTTTGCTTCTCGCTCTTGTCTATTTCCGCGCCAAGGGAGTGTTTACATGGCAGCGCAAGAGAGTTCCCTGATTTCCCCGATCCCCCCGACCACGGGGCATATCGACAAGCCTGTCCTGCCCCTGCCGGGGCCGGTGAACACGGTTATGGACATCTGCCGGGCCATGTCGCTGTGGCCCATGACCTTCGGCCTGGCTTGCTGCGCCATCGAAATGATGGGCGTGGGCATGGCGCGTTTCGATATCGCGCGGTTCGGGGCGGAAGTCTTTCGTCCTTCCCCGCGCCAGGCGGATCTGATGATCGTGGCCGGCACGGTTTCGCGCAAACTGGCCCCCGCCGTGGTGCGTCTGTACGAACAGATGCCCGCGCCCCGCTTCGTCATGGCCCTGGGCAACTGCGCCATTTCCGGCGGCCCCTTCAAATTCAAGGACCAGTACGGCATCGTGGAAGGCGTGGACAAGATCATTCCCGTTGACGTGTATGTGCCCGGCTGTCCGCCCCGCCCCGAAGCGCTGCTGGAAGGGCTGTTCACGCTGCAAAAGAAGCTGACCGGCAAGCGCTTCTGGAAAGTGCCGGAACAGCTTGATTTCGGCTTCCTGGACGACGCTATAGACAGGCAGGCCGTCAAAAAAGCCGGTTCCGGCGATGCCGGAGGTGGCGCATGATTCCCGCGTTTCTACAGCAAATGAACTGCCGCTATCTGGCGGAAGAAGACATCAAGCGCACGGGCAACGCCTGCCTGGCCGTTATTGAGGCCAAAGACCTGCGCGGCGCGGCTGAAAGCTTTTTGGCCGCCGGGTACCACCTGGAAGACGTCAGCGGCCTGACGGCAAGCGAGGGCGCGGTGGCGGCCTATCACTTCGACCATTTCGATACGCCGGGCCGGATCACGGTGCTGGTTATCGAGCCCTATAACGCCAAAGGTTCCGCCGCGTTTCCTTCCATCGCCCCCATTTTTCACGGCGCGGAATGGCACGAGCGCGAAACTCGCGACTTTTTCGGCTTTACCTTTGACGGCAACCCCAACCACATTCCCCTGCTGCTGCCCGACGACATGGCCGACGTGCACCCCCTGATTAAAGAAGAATGGGCCCGCGCGCCGCTGGGCAAGATTCTGGCCGCGCCGGAAGGCACGCGTAAAATCGCGCGCTGCGCCGACGGTTTTACCGCCATGAACGCGCCGGTCAAAGAAGAGCCGGCGGCGGCTCCTGCGGCTGCGGCACAGGCAACTCCTGCGGTGAAGCCCGCTGAAGCGCCTGCCGCGCCTGCTCCGGCCGCGAAACCGGCGGAAGCGAAAGTTGAAGCGCCAGCTGAAAAGCCCGCGGCCCCTGCACCCAAAACTGAAGAAGCCAAACCGGCCGCTCCTGCTGAAAAGGCCGCGCCCGCTCCTGCTCCCCAAAAGGTTGAACCTGCCGCCGCGAAGCCCGTTGAAAAGGCTGCTCCGGCAAAGGCGGCGGAAGCTCCCAAATCTGCTGAAAAGGCTCCCGCAAAGGCCGCGCCCGCTCCGGCAAAGAAAACTCCCGTAAAAACCCCCGCCAAGAAGGGAGGCGGCAATGACTAGATCCCTGTACGACGACACCCGGGGGGATTTTTACACCACCAATTTTGAGAAAGGTTCCTCCGAAGGGACCATGATTCTCAACATGGGCCCCCAGCACCCCTCCACGCACGGCGTTTTGCGCATTCTGCTGGAGCTGGACGGCGAATACATTCTGCGGGCGGAGCCGGTTCTGGGCTATCTGCATCGCATGCACGAAAAGATGGCGGAGATCAAAAGCCCCGCCCAGTACATGAACAACATGGGCCGGGTGGACTATCTGCACGCCATGGCCTGGAACTGGGCTTTCGCCGGCGCGTGCGAACGCATCGGCGGCTATGAGGTCTCTGAGCGGGCCGAATACATGCGGGTCATCGTCACCGAACTGAACCGCATCGCTTCCCACCAGGTCTGGTGGGGGGCCTATCTGCTGGACCTGGGCGCGTTCACCCCCATTCTGTACGCCTTTGACGACCGGGAAAAGATCCTCGACATTTTGCAGGAAGTTTCCGGCTCTCGCCTGACGTACAGCTATTTCCGCCTGGGCGGGGTCTGCGCCGACGGCAACGAGCGCTTCTTCAGCCTGATCCGCGAATTCATTCCCTACATGCGTAAACGCCTGCCCATGTACCGCGCCCTGGTCACAGAAAACATGATCCTGCGCGGCCGGTTGGAAGGCATCGGGGTCATTGACCGTGACATGTGCAACCGCTACGGCGCCACAGGCCCCATGTCGCGCGGCAGCGGCATCGGCCACGACACGCGAACGTCTGAGCCCTATTCCATCTACGACCGCTTTGATTTCAAGGTGCCGGTCTACGAGGAAGGGGACTGCATGGCCCGCTACAACGTGCGCGTGGATGAAATGGCCGAGAGCCTGAACATTCTGGAACAGGCCGTCGCCTCCATTCCCGACGGTTCCCCCTTGCCGCCCAAAGGCATCAAGTTCAACACCCGCCTGCCCGAAGGCAACGCGTATTTCGCCGTGGAAGGCGGCCGGGGCAAGATCGGGGTCTGGGTGGCTTCCGACGGCGGCAAAAACCCGTACCGGGTGAAGCTGCGCGCGCCGGGCTTTTCAAACCTCAGCCTGTTCGCCGAAGCCGCCAAAGGGACTCTCTTGGCGGACGCCGTGGCCATTCTCGGCAGCCTTGACCTGGTTATCCCCGAAGTAGACAGGTAGGAGCGCACATGCCTTCTTTTATCGCCAACCTTCCCCCGCTGTTCCTCGACATTCTGCGCCTGGTGGTCGCGCTGGTCGGCATCATCGCCTTTGTGGCTGCCAACGCCATCGTGCTGGTCTATGCCGAGCGCAAAATCGCGGGCTTTGTGCAGCGCCGCCCCGGCCCCTATGAAGTGGGCCCCCACGGCGTGCTGCAGGTTTTCTGCGACGCCCTGAAACTGATGGGCAAGCAGATCACC